>DATDAV010000301.1:0-37815 GCA_036525235.1 Chryseolinea sp.
GATGGTGAAGGTCGTGGTCGGGTGATTGGTCACCGTGACCGGCGCACCTCCATTGTTATACGTGAAGGTGAATGGTGCGGTACCGGTGAACGTGAAGATTACGTTCGGCAACGTGCCTCCTGCGCAAATCGTGCCACCGCCGGAAACAACGGCTGTCGGTCTTGTATTGACAATAACACTTACCGGTGTGCCCAGGCTAGTGGCCACGCAGGTTTTGCTATCCGTCAATGCGGTGATGGTATAGGTACCCGCTGCCGCGTTGGTGATGGTAAAGGTATTGGTCGGATGATTCGTTACCGTGATCGGCGCGCCTCCATTATTATAGGTGAAGGTGAACGGTGCCGTGCCGGTGAACGTGAACGTCACGCTCGGAAGCGGGCTTCCGGAGCAGATGGTTCCACCGCCCGAGATCGTCGCAGTCGGCAAGGGATTTATAACCGATACAACAGATCCTCCTAAGCTGGTGGCGTTACAAGTACTGGCATCTGTCAACGAACTGATGCTGTAGGTGCCTGCAGGCGGATTGTTAATCGTGTAGGTCGTTGTCGGATGGTTGGTCACCGTGACCGGCGTGGCGCCGTTGGTATAGGTAAAGGTGAACGGGGCCGTACCCGTGAACGTGAATACTATATTGGGTACCAGAGTTCCGGCGCAGACCGTGCCGCCACCCGATATGGTTGCGGTGGGTCGGGTCCTGACAACAACAACCGCCGGTGTGCCGAAGCTGGTGGCCACACAGGTCTTGCTGTCGGTCAATGCGGTGATGGTATAGGTTCCTGCAGCTGCGTTGGTGATCGTGAAAGTGTTCGTAGGGTGATTCGTTACCGTGATCGGCGCACCTCCATTGTTATAGGTGAACGTGAACGGCGCGGTGCCGGTAAAAGTAAAGACTACGTTCGGAAGTGGATCTCCGGTACAAACCGTGCCACCGCCCGTAATGGTCGCCGTCGGCAAGGGATTTATAACCGATACAACGGATCCTCCTAAGCTGGTAGCGTTACATGTACCGGCATCCGTCAATGAGCTGATGCTGTAGGTGCCCGCGGGAGGATTGTTGATGGTGTACGTCGTTGTCGGATGGTTGGTCACCGTGACCGGTGTTGTTCCGTCGGTGTAGGTAAAGGTGAACGGAGCTGTACCCGTGAACGTGAATACTATATTGGGTACCGGAGTTCCGGCGCAGACCGTGCCGCCGCCCGATACGGTCGCGGTGGGTCGGGTCCTGACCACAACAACCGCCGGTGTGCCGAAGCTGGTGGCCACGCAGGTCTTGCTGTCGGTCAATGCGGTGATGGTATAGGTTCCGGCAGCTGCGTTGGTGATCGTGAAAGTGTTCGTGGGATGATTCGTTACCGTGATCGGCGCGCCACCATTATTATAGGTGAAGGTGAACGGCGCGGTGCCGGTAAAAGTAAAGACTACATTCGGAAGTGGATCTCCGGTACAAACTGTGCCGCCGCCCGTAATGGTCGCCGTCGGCAAGGGGTTTATGACGACTACAGCTGAACCTCCCAAAATAGCAGCACCACACGTTTTTGCATCCGTGAGGGCAGTAACCTGATAGGTTCCGGCCGTAGGATTAGTAATCGTGTAGGTTGAAGTGGGGTGGTTGGTCACCGTGACCGGTGTCGTTCCATCCGTATAGGTAAAGGTAAAGGGCGCTGTTCCTGTAAAGGTAAAGACCACATTGGGCGCAGGTGTTCCCGCGCAAACGGTCCCTCCCCCGCTAACGGCTGCGGTAGGCAACGGGTTGATGGTCAGGCTCACCGTGTTGGTCATCAACACCGGTGTACAAAAGCCGTTGGAGGCCAGTACGGAGATGTTGTTGCCTGTGGCAAATTGCGTTGCCGGGAAGGTCATGACAAACGGTCCTCCGCCGGTGCCGGGGAATGTGATGGGTGTTGGCAGGGAGGCTACGTTCTTTAAGATCTCGTAGGTTACCCCGACTTCCGAATTGCTCAGGGTAATGGTGATGTTGTTGCCGGCACAAACATTCAGTGGCGAAGGTGTGGTGACCGTGAATATGGTCGGCGAGGGATCGGTGATCGTAAAGACTTGCGTCGTCGAACAGGACGAAAATCTATCCTGGACCAACAATGTATAGGTACCGCCGCGTAAGCCTCCGAGGCCAAGCAACGTCGCCAGGTTCAGCGGCGCTGCGCCGGCCGTGGTTCCGCTCGCGGTGGGTGTTCCATTCGAGCTGCTCCACGAATACGTATAGGAGCCGAAGCCAAAGTTCTTCGAACCGCCGGTAATGGTTGCCTGGACCTGACCGTTTTGGGCCACGCACGACGTGTTGTTCGCTTCAATGTCTTTGGTGATACCGAGGGGTGCAGTAGAGAAATCCCTTACCACGAGGTCGGGATAGGTTCCGGGGTCGGCTAGTGACCCGATCGTATTGGTTCCATCGCCGAGGATCCACCGGTAGGTCCCGGGTGGCAGGTTCTTTGGCGGATTGAACACAAACGTTCCGCCAGCGGGGATGTTTTGTGCGGGGAAAAGGTTTACCGGGCCAAGGATGGCCAAGGAAGCATTCACACCGCCTTCGGTAGAGTTTATCTTAAAGGTGATGGATCCGTTTCCCGTAGGGGGGGTCGAACACGAATTGGAGATGGTTATGTCGACCGACAGTGTTCCGAACGTATACGAAATAGCTTGGGCCCAACTCGCGGTGACCAAGCCGAAGACGAGCGCAACGGAAGCGATGAGGGAGCGACCTAATTTAGGTAGTAGAATTCTATCCATTATCTGTTGGCGCTTTCGTTGAAGTCAATTGTTTTGGTACAGCCCTTGGAATCGACCACCCGGATCAGCTTCGGCAGATTACTCTTGTCAGCCGAGTGATTGCTCTTCTTGAAATCCCAAGTCAGCGGATTGTTTTTCTTGTCCAGAAAGAAATAGAAGTACGGCTCCTCGCCGCCGGACGCCCGCACGTCGATGTTCACGTTGTCGCCGACAGTTTGGGTGGTGTAGGAGACCTCCAGCCGCGAGCAATCTGCAGGGGGATTGACAGGAGGATTTGCGTTCACACCGGTAAAAAGGGTGAGGAAGAATAGAATTGTTACATTCATACAGGCTTACTTACGGCATGGTACATAATGAATAACCTTTAAAAAAATATTGTAACCCGTGTAAAAAAATATATCCGCGTGCTACAATCAGTCAAAAAAATTTATGTTCTCTAATGCATGTAACATTTAATCGAACAAACTAGAATTTGCGCTGGAGTATTTCACTCATCACAAAGGCCTTTCTGAAACCTGCCGGGTCCTGAAATTCTTTCAGATACTCTGCCATCAGGTCGCGCTCTGTCGCTTGTTCGAATGCTTTAAACTTACCGAATTTCACAACGGTGTCTTCTACCCGCATGGTCTCCTCCAGTGAAGGCCGGTTGAATGCCTGCCGCTTTGCCTCTTCGTACGTCTCATACACCTTGTCGTGCTGGCGGTAATCGTAGTTCACATCTTCGAGGTCTTTGGCCTCGTCGTCTACCTGTTGTTGGGGAGTATATTTAGCCACCGGACGCGGCTGGCTGGGGACTGGTTTCTGCTGCTTCTGGGTAGCAATTTCCTGCAACAACTCCTCGAAGGTCAGCGACTTCTGGGGAGTGCTGGCCGGGGCCTGTGGTGTGGCGCGCGGAGCTGGTTTGGGAGGAGGCATTTGCTGGCTTTTGGACTCGTCAGGACGTTTCTTCAGTAACCTGCTGAGCAGGTATATGATCCCTATAGCCACATAAAGCCATAACTTAATATTATCCATTGAAAACAAATTTATGAAAAAAAATCAAAAACCCATTTAGAGGTACTTTTTTGATGCTTTACGCGTTGTGGTGTCGCTTCGTCGACGCGTAAGAAAATCGCCGGAATAGTCTAGGGATAACGTTGGGTCGAGAGGGCCTCCAAAACCCCAAAAATGAGGCCCTTTTGCGGGAAAGTGGCCTTTTTGAGCCTTTTTTGGCACCTAAATTTTTATTTTGAATTGCCAGCGGGATCGGTTTATCTTTGCCCTCCCCTTTTGAACGGAAAGGCAGCCACACAGCGGTTCTGCGTCGCTCAACCTCGCACAGCATCCTTTCTTCGTGTACTGTTTTCCAGGCAAACTGCGGGATATACCAAAACAACCACTTACAGCATGCAATTAGCGAAACTGGAGATCAAAGGCTTCAAGAGTTTTGCCGACAAAATCGTTATCAATTTTGATGAAGGGATTACGGGGATTGTTGGACCAAACGGATGTGGCAAGTCAAACGTAGTGGATTCGATCCGTTGGGTGTTGGGCGAGCAAAAGACCAGCGCCTTACGTTCGGAAAAGATGGAAAATATCATCTTTAATGGCACCAGTGCGCGCGGGGCCCAGCAAATGGCGGAGGTTTCGCTGACCATTAACAACACGAAGAACATCCTGCCTACCGAATATGCACAGATCACCATCACCCGCCGCCTCTATCGGTCGGGTGAAAGCGAATACCTGCTAAACGGTGTGGTGTGCCGCCTCAAGGACATCACCAACCTCTTCCTTGACACCGGGGTGGCTTCCAATAGCTACGCCATCATCGAGTTGGGCATGGTGGACGACCTGCTGAACGACAAGGACAACAGCCGCCGCATGCTTTTCGAAGAAGCCGCCGGGATATCCAAGTTCAAAAAGCGGAAAAAGGAAACGCTCAAAAAGCTGGAAGACACCGACGCCGACCTGGAGCGGGTAGAAGACCTTCTGTTTGAGATCGAAAAGAACATGAAAAGCCTTGAAAAACAGGCCAAACAGACCGAGAACTATTACAAGATCAAGGAAGAATACAAGGAAAAAAGCATTCACCTGGCCAAGGTGGTGGTGAACAAGCAGAAAGACAAGTTCAACCACATCACCAAGCAGATCGAATCGGAGAACGATCGCAAGATCGGCCTGGCCGCCGAGATCTCGGAAAAAGAAGCCGTGATCGAAAAGGCAAAGGCTGAACTTATCCTGAAGGAGAAAACCCTTTCGTCGCGTCAGAAGGCCATCAATGAGTTTGTGGCCAAGATCCGGCAGTACGAAAGTGAGAAACAGATCAAGAACGAGCGGCTGAAATACTTGAACGACCGTGCCACCGGTTTGCGCGAGCAGATCGAACAGGATCGAAAAAGCAACGAACGCGCCCGCTTCAGCATCCAAAGCCTGGAGACGGAGAAAAAATCTGCCGAAGACATCTTCGAAGAGATCAGCCACAAGCTGGAAACACTCAAGGCCGACTACGAAAGTCAAAAGAACGTCACCACGGAATTGCAACAGCAATCCGACTCGATCCGCCGCGTACAGCGGGAGCGTCAGGAAGAAAGCTTCCAGATCAACAAAGACGTCGAGATTCGCGAAATACAGGTTTCGTCCCTCAAACAGGAGCTTGAAAAAACGGCGACCGACACCAGCCAGCAAAGCGCCAGCTTAGTGGAGTTCGAAAACAAGTTGAAGATCCTGCAGGAAGAACTGAACGTGAAGAACAACGAGCAGGAGAACCTGAAAAAGGAAGAAGAGGAAGTTCAGGAGCGCATGGTGCTGATCGAAAAAACGATCGACATGATCCGCGAGGAAATGAACGTGACCGGCCGCAAACTTGACGCACGCCAGAACGAATACAACCTCACCAAATCGCTGGTGGAAAACCTCGAGGGCTTTCCCGAGGCGATCAAATTCCTGCGAAAGAAAGTGGGCAAGAATGCTCCTCTCCTCTCCGACATCCTCACCACCTCGGAAGAGTACCGTGTGGCGATCGAGAATTACTTGGAGCCGTACCTGAACTACTACATCGTTGAGCACGAGTCGGAAGCCTATGAGGCCATCAACATCCTGAGCGATGCGGCCAAGGGCAAGGCGCACTTCTTTATTCTGGATTCGTTCGACAAATTCGAATCCACCACCGGACGCATTTATGACAACGCGTTCCCGGCCACGGAGATCATCGAATACGATCAGAAGTACAAAAAGCTGATGGCGTACATCCTCGACAAGGTGTACATCTACGAAGGCGATACCAAAAATATTCCGTCCACCGACGAGAACACGTTCATCACCAAGAACGGCAAGCTGACCAAGCGCAAGTTCAGTATCTCCGGCGGCTCCGTAGGATTGTTCGAAGGCAAGAAGATCGGTCGTGCCAAGAACATGGAGAAGCTCGAGAAAGAGATCAAGGAATTGACCACAAAGCTCGACGACATCCGCGCCAGCCTGTTGGAAAAACAAGCCGACCTGGAGAAGCTGCGCAACAACAAGATCCGCCAGCAAATCGACGAGGTGCAACGCAGCATCCGCCAGGTGAACGACGAGTTTGTTTCCCTGCGCACCAAGCGCGAGCAGTTCGCACAAATGCTGAACAGCGCCGACCTGCGCCGCGAAGACATCCTGGAAAAGATCGACACGCTGCTGCGCGAATTGGACGACCTGAAACCCCGTGCACAACGCGCTCTCCACGACCTGGAGGAACAAGAAAACAAACTGGTGTCCATCACCAACAACCTGGCCTCGAACAGCGAGGTGCTGAGTCAGAAATCGGCTGCCTACAATGAGCAGAACATTTTCTATCACCAGCAAGAGAATCGCGTGAAGAGCATCGAGCAGGAAACGCGCTTCAAGCAGGAGTCGATGGACCAAAGCAGCCAGCGCATCGATGTGAACGCCGAGGAGCTGAAGAAGAATGAAGACGAAGTGAAACGCATCATCGAGACCACCCAATCCAACGACGACGAACTCCTCGGCATGTACGAAGAGAAGGAAGGCATGGAGAAGGGCTTGAGCGAAGCGGAGAAAGAATATTACGAGTCACGCGGCTACATCGACCAGGTTGACAAACAACTGCGCGAAGTACAGCACCAGCGCCAGAGCATCGACACGACGATGATGGAACTGCAAACACAATTGAACGAAAGCAAGATGCAACTCAACTCGGTGAAGGAACGCCTTTCCGTGGAGTTCAACATCGACCTGGATTCCGTTGTGGGGCAAACCGTCGCCGAGGAGTCGGAAGACTATGCGAAGGCCGACGAGGACAAGATCCGTCACGACGTACAAAAGATCCGCGACCGGCTCGACAACATGGGTCCCATCAACCCGATGGCCATGGAAGCCTACACGGAGATCAAACAGCGCAATGATTTTATCATCGCGCAAAAAACAGATCTCCTGAAAGCGAAGGAATCGTTGTTCAACACCATCGCTGAAATAGAAGGCGTGGCCAGCCAGACCTTTATGGAGGCCTTCAACAAGATCAAAGAACACTTTATCCGTGTGTTCCAGTCGTTGTTTGTACAAGGCGACGAGTGCGACTTGCGTCTCGTTGATCCCAACAACCCGCTGGAGTCGGACATTGACATCATTGCGAAACCCAAAGGCAAACGTCCGTTGACCATCAACCAGCTTTCGGGGGGAGAAAAAACCCTCACCGCTACGGCACTGTTGTTCTCCATGTACCTGTTGAAGCCCGCACCGTTCTGTATCTTCGACGAGGTGGATGCACCGTTGGACGATGCCAACATCGACAAGTTCAATAACATCATCCGCGACTTCAGCAAGGATTCACAGTTCGTGATCGTGACGCACAACAAGCGCACCATGAGCTCTACGGACGTGATCTATGGTATCACCATGGTGGAGAAAGGTATCTCCCGCGTGGTTCCCGTAGACCTTCGCGAATTGGCCTGATCGTTCTTTATATCGATTTTATAGGAAAGACCTGCAGCATTACAGGTCTTTTTTTATATCGTTATTTTTGGATGACGAATATTCCTCCCATCTTCGTTTACGCCAGTCGTTCAATTTTTCCTCCCGTGTACGATTGGCCTGGGCTTTAGCGTTATTCACCCTATGATCTCAAGACCGTCTCCATCCGGCCACGCCCGGAACATTTTGCTGCTATTTTGTCTCGCCATGTCCACCCATGCCCAGGACCTGAAACCCCTGGTGAAATGGGGGAAGGAATTTGAGGCGCCGCGGCATTCGTCGCTCAGCGCCATTGTAGGGCACGATCAAACCGGCATCTACGCGATCAAAGAACGGTATAGCTTTGGAAGCGGCGCCACCTTTTCCTTGGAGCATTACGATAACAATTTTCAACCGACCAAAACATTCGACCTGAAACTGAGTCACGAAGGGAAGAACGCCGACCTGGAGTTGATCCTGCAATTGCATAGCCGGCTTTACCTGTTCTCTTCCTTCCGGGACACGCATACATCGCGCAAAAAATTATTTGTACAGGAGATCAACCGCACCACGCTGGAGCCGCTTCCTGATAAACGCCAGATCGCCGAGATCGATTTTGGATCGGAGTCGCGCCGGAACAGTGGCACGTATACGATCAAAGTGTCGCGTGACAGCTCGAAGGTGATGGTGTTCTATGCCCTCCCCTACGCAAAGAACGAACCCGAGTCATTTGGTTTCCAGGTGTTGGATGACGCCATGAATCCGTTGTGGAACAAAGAGGTGAAATTGCCTTATGAAGACGGGCTCTTTACGATTGAATCCATTCGCGTAGACAACGACGGCGACGCTTATTTGCTGGCGGTCATCTACAAAGACAAACGCAAAAGCAAACGGCATGGGTTGCCCAACTATACCTACAGTGTTTTTGCCTTTGGCGACAAAGGCAAAACGGCAAAGGAATATCCCATCCGCCTCGAAGACCGTTTCCTCACCGACATGCAGATCGAGATCCTCAACAACAAGAATCTCATCTGCGCGGGCTTCTATTCCGAAAAGGGAACCAATAGCATCCGGGGAACATTTTTTCTCACCATCGATGCGGTGACCAAAGACATCAAAACACAAAGCTATAAGGAATTTGGCATCGACTTCATCACACAAAACATGAAGGAGGGCGAGGCTGACCGGGCACGTCGCAAGGAGCAGAGCGGCGACGAGAATGAGCTGTATGAATATGACCTGGACAAATTGCTCGTGGGGAAAGACGGTGGTGCGATGCTGATCGGCGAACAATATTACGTGAGCCAATCCACCAGCAACATGATGATGAACGGCATGATGCAAAACTACACCACGTATCATTACAACTACAACGACATCATCACCGTGAAGGTCGACCCCTCGGGCCAGATCGAGTGGGCCGAGAAAGTGGCCAAGCGCCAGCACACGATCGATGACGGGGGCTTTTATTCGTCCTACACCATGGCCATCGTGAAAGGCCAGATCTGTTTCATCTTTAATGACAACCGAAAAAACGCGACCTACAACGGCACCGGCAAGATCTATAACTACAGTCCCAACAGCCGCAACGAGAACTCGGTGATCATGCTGGTGAGCATCGATCAGACGGGCAAGCAAGTGCGGCAGCCGTTGTTCGGCGCGCTGGATGCGGAAGTGATCACGCGACCTAAAGTTTGCCAGCAGATCTCATCGAGTGAAGTGATCCTGTTTGGGCAGCGTAAAAAGACGCAGCAGTTTGCACGGGTTTTCTTTGATTGATGGCGTCACTCTTCGAGGACGACGGGCTTTGTTGGGTCGATCTTGAACCACAAGGCAGCGCTGACGAGTAAACATCCAGCAATGAGAAACAACGGGTAGCTGAAGTTACCGGTTTGTTGAACGAGGATGCCAAAGATGAGGGTGATAAAAAAACCACCCAATTGCCCAGCAAAATTCATGGCGCCTACCACCACTCCCGAGTTTTGCCGGCCGATGTCTACACACACAGCAAACGCTACAGGCAACGCCAGATCTTTTGTGAGCACGGAAAGCGCCAGCAGATAGCCTGAAGACGTTTTGCTATGCAACACGCCGGCACCCAGGAACAAGAGGGCCGACAATCCTAAACCAACGATCGCCACGACCCTGCGCCCCGGTTTCAAACCAAATTTCTGGGTAAGCCAGTCACTGAGAAAGCCTCCGCTGAGACAGCCGATCGCGCCAAGAAAATAAGAGAGGGAGAGGAAATTTTTTGACTCATCTTCCGTCATGCCCAATCCTTCCTGGAAATAGGTGGACGACCAGTTGGTGAAAAAATAAGATCCATAGAAAAATAAGTGGCACATGAGCATGAGGGTCCACAGGTTTGTATTCCGGGTGATGGACTTCCAGGGAATCCCGTGCCGCGCACTGCCCAGCTTGCGACCCAATTCAATTTCTGCGATCTCGTGTTCGGTGACGGCAGGCTTCTGACGTGGCTCATCGCGAAACCAGATGAACCACACCGCAGCCCAGACAAAACCCAGAATTCCCAGAACCCCGAAAGCCAGGCGCCATCCAAAAGCATGAACCAATGGCACAACAATAAGCGGTGTTAACGCCCCACCTATGCGACCCGCCGCCCAAATGGCCGACTGCGCCCGTGCGGTCTCTGTGCGTGGGAACCAATGGGCGATGGCGATGGATGCATTGGGATATGCACCCGCCTCACCCGCTCCGAAGAGGAAACGGATAATCAGCAAAATAATAAAGCTGAAGGCCGAGCCGGTAAGGGCCGTGAACACCGACCACCAGACGACTACGCGCGTAAGCACCCTGCGCGCTCCAACGCGATCGCCCAACGCTCCCGTGGGAATTTCAAACAAGGCATAGGACAAAGAAAACGCGGCCAGTATATAGCCAAATTGCTGGTTGTCCAACCCGAGGTCCGCTTTCACGTATTTGGCCACCACGTTCATGCACACGCGGTCCAGGTAGGTGATGACCGACAGGAGAACGAGGAGCAAGAGGACCTGGTAGCGTACTTTCAAGAGACCCGGTGGATTATTCCTTCAAGATAAAAAGGATTAATCAAATGCCATAGAGCATCCTAACCCAACGTTCAGGCCAGGGTCCTTTGTCAGAATGTGGAGACGTGTAGTTTTTTGTTGCCTTCCTTGAGGAGCGTTCCTTTCTTTTTCACTTCGCTTTCCTGTTTCCGTTCGTCGGTGATGAGCGTGTCCAGGTAGTGTTGCACATTTCCATAGGGCACGGTCACGGGTTTGCCCGTGGTGATGGCCTGGGTGGCATAGGCGTTGACGAGGTCGGGATAGTGGGCCATAAACATTTCGTGTGTGGCAAACATATCACACCCCAGGATGGCATCGCCCGAAACCACGACCATGCCGATCACATCGGGGTCGCTGGCAAAAAGCGGTTTGAAATAGTCGGCGTATTTTTTCAGGTTGGCGGTGAACGATCCGGAGTTTTTCAAGGCGGTGAGTGTGCCGGTACTGGTGGTGGCGTTATTTTTGGAGGTGGTTTCGGCTACTTTGTCCCAAACCTTTTGCTGGTCTTTCTCCACGATGGCGGCCTTGCGGACGTCGTTGGTGGAGAAGGAAGAGTAGGACGTGAAGGCCATGCCATCGTCGCCGCCTTTCTGTGGCTGCCAACGGCCGGGCTCTACACAGAAGACAGAAATATCCTTCTTGCTTTTGGGATATAAAAGAAAATCCTGCGCAATGACGCGGTCTTGTTTACCGCCCTGGACCACCTCGCCGGAAAGCACCATGATGGTGTCGGATGATACGTTTTCGATGTAGAGCGAGTTCACTTCTCCCCGGTCGCGTTCCGTGATCTTTGCTTTATTTCTTTGAAGGCCGTCTTTGAGCGTGACATAGTTTCCGACATGCTTATGTTGTTCCTTGAAGGCGGCATTTGCCCGCACGGGATATACCTGGAGATTTTCATAGGCATATTTTTTGGCGGCCGCGGCCGGTTCCAATTTCAGGTTGGCTTTGTTGTATTGGGCGTTCGCTGTGGCGACGGTGATCAACATGAGCAGGCTTGTGAATATGAAAAGTTTCATGTGCTATCGGGTTTTGGTTTCCAGCGTTGATTTTGGTTGAGGATGCCAGGACCTTTATTTCCAGCTTAAATTTTTTGCCTGGCCGAATTCTTTCAGGGACTTGATCATGGTGGCATCCAGGGAAGCGGTCTTGTCGGCGGTCGTGCTGTGGGTGTCGATATATTTGCGGCGTTCTTTTTGGAGCGTCTGGAGCTCGGTCTGTATGCGGGCGCGGGCGGCGGCCTTCTGTGCCACATAGTTTTTGCGTTGCTCGACGGTCATGGAGCGCATTTCTTCAGGCAAGTCGTTGGTCTTGGTTTCGGTGATGACCTTGGCGTTAGCCTTGGACGCATCGATCAGATCCCAACTTGAATTGGAATAGACCTTGGAGCTTTTTGAAAGCGTGCGCTCCACTTCATTTGCCTTGCCGTAACGCGCGGCATTGCTGTCTTGAACCCGTTGTTGATCTTTCTTGTATGCGCCAGACGCGCCATAATAAACATAGGTGGCATTCAAGGCCTCGTTCTTTGCACTGATCTGGTCGTCGAAGGGCGTCGCGATGTACACAGTCTTGCGATTTTGCTCGATGCTCATATAAGCGCCTCCACCCAGGTCGGCTCCCCGCTTCCAACTCGTTTCTATTCCCTCGTCAAAACCTCCGCAGAAAATCGTGTTCACCACGACGTCCTTTTCTTTGGCGTATTGACAGGCCCATTCATAAGACACGCTCCCTTGCGAGAAGGGCTCGTTGCCGGCGATGAAAATCATTTTGAGGTCGTTTTTCTCTCCCGACCATTGCAATTGTTCGAGTGCGGTACGGATCACGTGACCGCAATATTCCTGGCCGCCGTTGGTGGTGAGGGCGAACAATTTTTCGGAAAGAACATCGAGGTCTCCCGTCAGGGGACTTACCTGGCGGATGTACCCGTTGCCGGACGACAACCCGTCGTTGCCGTATTCATAGAGCGCGATGGCGATTTCGGGCGATGCACCGTCGCTGCATTTGGCAGCGGCCAGTTCGTTCACGATCTTCCACAGCTGCGATTTGGCTTGTTCGATGAGTCCGTCCATGCTGTTGCTGGTGTCCAGCAGCAAGGCCAACTTGATCCTTTGGTTTTTTACGATGGCGGGCTCAGGGGCCGGCTTTGTCTCCGAATGAGCCGGCTGGCATTCGGTGTACAGGCATAGGGCGGCGGTGAAAACGATACCTTTCAAAAGCATACCGGCAGCGGTGTTCAGGTGTCTCATGGCTAAATGTTTTTTCTAAATCTCACGCGAAAAAAAAGGAAAGGGTATCGAAACTGAGGGAAGGCGTCATTTGGCCGGGTGAACCGCCGGGCTGGCTTCGTGAACCCCCGGTTTAGGTTGGTCTCCTGAAAATTTGCATTTTAAATATTGTATTAACTTTCCCGCTCAAAGCTCATTTCATGCGCCATCGAATCGTTATCGCGTTCTGTTTCCTGGGGATCTTGCTCTGGACGACCGGCTATGGCCAGGCCAGCAAAAAGGACTACACGAAATTCAAGAGCAATTCCTCGCGCCAGTCGGTGTCGGTGTTGTTGAACGAAGCGAGCGGGATGAAGGACAAAGACCCGCAAAATGCCCTCAGCAAAGTTCAGGAAGCGCTTGGACTGAGCCTGGCCAACGGCGATTCCTTCAACGAAGGGCGATGCTACCTCCTGCTGGGCGAGATCAATGAAGGCCTGCAGGAATGGAAGCTGGCCCTGGACAATTACGGGCATGCCCGTGAAAAGCTTCTCAACCCAAAGGGTGGATACTCAGACGAATATGTGCGCGCCGTACAAGGCATGGGCAACACGGCCCTAAAGCTCGGTCAATATTCCGAAGCCTTGAAGTACTTTGAAGAAGCCTTGCCGCTATCAAAAAATGCCAACCAGAGAGCAGCCTTGCAATTGAGTTTGTCGGAAGTGTATTACCAGATGGAGCGCTACCCGGAAGCGTTGCGCCCGTTGAAGGAAATTGACCTCACTCCAAAGAAAGTGGTGAGCAGCGACAACAGCTTTTCCAACCAGGCCAAGAACCAGGAAGCGAAGATCTATGCCCGCCTAAACAACCTGGACAAAAGCAAGGCGCTGTTTGATAGTTCGGTAAACACCTTGCAGCAAACCAAGAACGTGAGCCCCGAAGAAGACCAGTCGCTTCAAAAGACAAAAGAAGAGATTGTGGATGTGTTTCGCTCACAAAACCGCTACGATGACGAGATCGACCTGCGCAATAAATCCATCGTGTACAACCTGAAATCGAATAACTTTGCCGAAGTCACCAAGGACAAAGTGGAGATCAGCAAGACACTCGATGCCAAGGGCGAACCCAAGGCGGCGTTGAGAGCCATCGAAGATGCAGCACGTTTTGCGGACACCATCAACCATCCAACGGAAAAAATGTATGCCTACCAAACGCTGGCCAACCTATACGAGAAAAACGGCATGCAGGACAAGGCACTGGAAGCCTATCATAAATTCAGCACGAACGTATACCTGGCCGAATCCCTCAATGTGCATCAGCAAGAGCAGCGCGACCGTCTCATCAATATTCAAAAAGACATAGCCGAGCTTTCCAAAAACGTATCCATCGGCAAGCAGGAGGAAAGCCTGGAGCAGGCGACTGTAACACGTCAGCGGATCATCATCTATGGACTGCTGGCCTTGTTGCTGGTGATCGGCACTACCTCCTATTTCACCTTTAAAAATGCGCAGGCCAGCAAAGTAGCCAACCAGTTGTTGGCCTTGAAGTCGTTGCGCAGCCAGATGAACCCGCATTTTATTTTCAATGCGCTCAACTCCGTCAACCATTTTATTGCCCAGCAGGATGAGCGCGCTGCTAATAAATTTCTTTCCGAGTTCTCCCAACTAATGCGGCTCGTGCTCGAAAATTCGCAGGAAGATTTTATCCCCCTCCAACAGGAACAGGACATTCTCTCCCTGTACCTGAAACTGGAGCACTATCGCTTCCGCGACAAATTCGACTACACCATCGACGTGGATGCGTCGTTGAACACCGAGGCGATGGAGGTCCCCCCTATGCTTATTCAGCCCTATATCGAGAACGCCGTCTGGCATGGGTTGAGGTATAGAGAGGAGAAGGGTCATTTATCGCTCCGGTTTATCAAGGACAACGGCCAATTGGTAGTGGAGATCAAAGACAACGGCATTGGCCGCAAACGGTCGGCGGCGTTGAAGACGGCGCAGCAGAAAAAACACCGGTCCACCGGCTTAAAAAATATTCGCGAGCGGCTGGACATCCTCAATAAAGTTTACAAAATGCATTACCGCGTTGCCATCGACGACCTTCCGGAAGGGTCAGGGACCGAGGTACGCGTTTATTTACCTATGAAAAACCATACCGGTAGCCTATGAAAGCCGTGATCGTTGACGACGAAAAAGACAGCCGCCAGATCCTGGCAAACTACCTGGCTAAATATTGTCCCGAAGTCCAGGTCTGTGGCTTTGGCGAGTCCGTATCCACCGGGCTGGAGGCCATCGAAGCTCACCGTCCCGACATTGTTTTTCTCGACATCGAGATGCCCTATGGCAACGGCTTCGACCTGTTGGATAAGGTTGGTCAGGTGGATTTCGAGACAGTGTTTGTCACGGCGTTCGACACCTACGCCATCCAGGCCCTGAACCTGAGCGCGGCCTACTACCTGCTGAAACCCATCGACATCGACGAGCTCATCAAGGCGGTGACCAAAATAAAAGAAGAGCGCGCCGCCGAAAACTACAAACACCACGCCCAGGTGCTCCTGGACAATTTGCGCGCGCCCTCACCCCAAAAGATCATGTTGCCCACGCTGGAAGGCTTCGAGATCGTGTCGATCAATACCATTCTATACTGTGAGGCCGTCGATAACTTCACCCGCTTTCATTTCGAGACGGGCACTCCTCTGCTCATTTGCCGCACGCTGAAATATTTTGAGGAAGTGTTGGGGGAACACGGCTTTTTACGCATCCATCGATCGCATCTTATTCATCCCCATCATGTTATTCGGTACTCGAAGGGAAAGGGAGGGTTTGTGACGATGAAGGATAAGCGTGAATTGGAGGTGTCGCCGAGTAAGAAGAAAGAGTTGTTGGAGCTTTTTGAGCGATGAGGGTTTCAGGAGTCTGAATCCAGGAGCCAGAATCCAGGAGCCAGGAGTCAGAATTCCAGTAGTCAGTATTCCAGTAGCCAGTATTCCAGTAGCCAGTAGTCAGTTATTCAGTAGCTGGTAGTCAATATTCGGGATTTAGTTTATAACTCGTTTGACGCCTGTTGCGTTGGGAGGGGGCTTCGGTGTAAATTGGGGGAATAGAATGTTATGGGTATAAAGCAATATTTCTGGGTGTTGGGGGTACTTCTTGCCTGTCAAAATAGGTCGGAAAAAAGCGCTGTTGCAAGTTCTGTTGATCGTGTTGCCTCGGCCATGCGGCAAGTTGTTCCGGTAGTCGATACGGCGCGGGTTGATCCGCAGCTTGAGGAATTTTATGTGGACAGTTTGAGTGTTGGCAGGAAGTCGTTTAATAAGATTGAGATTTCAAAATACAGGGCTGTCGACAGCGTGTATGTTATCATTAAGTTTTATTCAAAACAGCATTACCGGTGGGAGTTAAAAAATGATTTTCGTTTTGAGAAAGATGGGATCAGGAGTTGCGACCCGCAGTTTACGGACTTTAACAATGACAAGCTGAACGATGTAACGTATGTCGCCAACGTGGGGGGAAGGCCGGGCTCCAACGAAATGAGGCGGCTCTTCATCTATGATGTACGCGACGACAAACTCGTCTCCGTGAAAAATTCATTGGACTACCCCAATATGCTCTACAACAAAAAACTGAATTGCATCGACGCCTTCCTGATCTATGCGGGCTCCTTGACCGTCTTTCTGAAAATCAGCGGCGACAGCCTCAAGCCCTTCGCCGAAGTCCAATTGTTTGACGGCCTAACCGTGACCACCTATGACAAAAACGGCAATGAAAAAATTATACTACGCGACACCACAAAAGAAGCAGACTACATCCGCTACCAAACCTTCAACCCACCCCAGCCCTACCAACACTACTAAAATACCCATCATCCCCCACCCAATTATCCCCCAGAATACCAAGCAACCCTCTGGGAACTACTCCACTAATGAATTACTGATTACCAACTACTGAATTACTGACTACTGGCTCCTGGATTCTGGCTCCTGAACCCCCCAAAAAAAACAAAAAGCACCACGGCGAACCATGGTGCTTCTTTTAGGCTTTGTATGCTCAGTAATCACCAAGCACGCGTCTGTCCTGTTTGAATTACTTCACGTGTTTGTTCACGACTTTAGCCAATTCGAACATAGAGATTTGATCTTTGCCACCGAAAATGGCTTTCAGCTTAACGTCGCCGTTGATCATTCTTCTGTTCTTCTTGTCTTGAAGGTTGTTCTTCTTGATGTAGTCCCAGATCTTTTTGATGATCTCTGTTCTGGGGATGGCTTTGGTGCCGATCACTTCAGAAAGCGCTGCGCTGGGAGTAAGAGGAATCATGAAGGCTGCGTTGGGTTTTCTTTTCGCTGCTTTCTTGGGAGCTTTCTTGGCTGCTTTTTTAGGAGCGGCCTTCTTTGCGGCCTTCTTGGGAGCTGCTTTTTTTGCCGCTTTTTTAGCGGTCTTCTTCGCAGCTTTCTTAGCTGCTTTTTTCGCTGTTTTTGCCATAGCGTTTTTGAATTTAGAGTTAATTAATAATTACTTAAAATGTTATGATTCACACTTTGCTGTGAATATACTATATTTTGAATCACACTTACAATTTTCATCTTTTTCTCGTCCTGTTTTACGCCCTCCTCGACATGCATTTTCCCTATGAAAAACACCCCCATCGCCCCATGTGATGAGCCCTTTTTGTCTCTGAAAAAACATGCCGAGTACCCTTCGCGAACCTCTCGCCGATGCTCGTCTAACCTTCACCTTACCCGTCCACATTGGCTTACATTCTTACTATAGCTAGGGAATCATATAGTAAAGAAAAAGAACACGATACGCTATGAAAAACACTTCGCCGACACCCCGGCTTTCACACCCGGGAGCGGCAAAGTTTTTTCATTCTGCTTGTAGTTTCTCCTGCGGAAAGATACTTTTGATAGACTAAAGGCTGACGCCAATGAAGGTACTGATCCTCGACGATGAGAAGTTCGATTTGTTTGTAGTAAAAAAATTAGTGGGACTGGAGTTTGAAGCAGAGGGTTTCACCGTTCCCCAGGAGGCGCTGGACTGGGCCCGGGCAAATACTTTCGACGTGGTCATCATCGATTACTACCTCACCACGACCGTACTGGCCCACCACGTACTGCAGCAATTGCGCACCTTTGTCACCCACCCCTTCAAGGCCTTTGTGCTCACCAACTATGTCGACCCCCAGCAAGTGACCGAACTGAAGGCGGCCGGGTTCGACGCCGTTATCCACAAGCCTTTCACCCTGGAATACTTCAAGGTTCAACTGGGCTTATCGTAGCCTCACCCTCCCCCTCTCAACAACGCCGCTACTTCTGCAAATCCCTTTTCGATGGCCATGTCATAGGGCGTTTGACCCTGGTCGGTCTTTGCCTGCGGGTTTGCCCCATAGCGGAGGAGTATCCTGGTCATCTCCAGGTCGCCGTGGTGGGCGGCGGAGTGTAGCGCCGTGTTGTTGCCTTGCTGGGTGGCCTGCACGTCGGCATGGTGTTCCAGCAAGAGGCGCACGATGTCGGTGGCTCGCGCGGCTGCTGCCGAGTGGAGCGGGGCCACATGGAACGCGTTGCGCGAAGCGAGGCTGGGGTCTGCGCCTGCGCCGAGCAGGTACTCCGCTACGGGTGTTCGCGCAAAGAAGCAGGCTAACCCCAGGGGTGTGAAGCCGTCGGCGGAGAAGGCGTTGAGTTGGTCGCGATGTGCTGTGATGAAGGCTTTGACCTTGTCGAGGTGTCCTGCGGCACTTGCCTCGAAGATGTCGAGGTTGGCTTTGTGGGCCAGCAGGTAGTCGCTCAATTCGGTGTTTCCATAATAGAAACTAAGCGACAAAAGCGATACGCCCTGTGTGTCGCGGGTGTCGACCAACGCAGGATGTTGTTTCAATTCGTCGATGAGGTCGGTGGTGCGGCGCGCTTTGAGGAGCGTCAATACTTTTTCTTCCATGGTCATTGGGTGATATTACGAAGCTTCAGGAACTCCAGGACGTCTCCGGCCTCTCCTTTCTGGGCGTGCATCAGCAAGGTGATGCCGTGTGGGCCTTTGCAGAGGTGGGTATCGGGGAAGGCGGCAAAGATGGCTTTCACAATGTCGATCTTGTTCATCATGGCGGCGGTGAAGATGTCCATGCGGGCGCCTTTTCCGACCAGGTATTCCGCGATGTCTTTGCGGCCCATGTGAGATGCCCCACCGAGGGCGGTTTCAAAATCGCCGTTGCCCCAATCGTAGGTCGCGTGAAGAACGGCGGGTGTTTCTTCCAGCATCTGTTTGGTGCCGGCAAGGTCGCCGTGGCCCAGTCGCACAAACTCTTTTACTTTATCGATGCTGAGCGGGTCGGGTCGTTTGTCCTGGGCCAGTGCCGGAATTCCGGCCAGCGTGAGGATGGGTAGTCCGGTAATAAAATTGCGTCGGGTTATCATAAAAATCTTGGTTTATGTTGGCGAAGCTAGGGTGACGTGGACGGAGGAACTTCTTTTAAATCACCTTTTTGTATCTTACTTTAAATTACATAATCGTGCTGGCATTCGTACATAAAGATCCCCAAAAGAAGGGCGCACCGGAAGGTTCGTTGTTCGCCAGCACGCGCGAGACCTCCATCATCATGAACGGCGGCGGCCACTTCCACGATTGGAAAGGCGTGGGGCCCCTGTCGCTGAAGGTGGCCGTGAAAGGCGAGGCCATGTATGAAGTCGAAAACCGGCGACTGACCGTTGACGAGAACCGCCTCCTGATCCTCAATGACGCTCAGGAGTACCGCATACTGATAAACAGCCCCTTCAAAGCCGAAACATTTATCGTCTTCTTCGATGCCGCCCTGGTAGCCGATGTCCTCCACCATTTCCAGTGTTCGGATGAACGCCTGCTGGACGATCCTGCAAATCGAAGTCCCTCCCCTTACACCTTTAACCTGAACACGCTGGACTTGGATGATCGCCTCCGGCGGAAGCTGGTGCAGCTAAAACAATCCATCGCACAAAACGCTCCCACCCTTTCACTCCGGGAAGATCTTTTCTTCCTCCTCCATGACTTGCGCGCAACCGAAGCGCAAGCCTCGTCGCGCGCCCAGGCGTTGCCGTTTGCCAAGGCGAGCACGAAGCACGAGATCGCCCGGCGCCTGCTAGTGGCCCGCGACTACCTGCATGCTTATAAGTCCGAAGCCATCGGACTGGAGGAATTGAGTGATGCTTCCATGCTTTCGCCCAACCACCTGCTACGCAACTTCTACGTCTACTTTGGCTGTACGCCTTTTCAATACCTCACCCGTCTGCGTATGAAAACCGCCGAGCAGCTTTTACAACATTCGACGCTGCCCATCACCGAGATCTGCCAGGCAGCAGGTTTTGAGAGCCTGAGTTCTTTCAGCTGGTCATTCAAAAAAATAACCGGCAGGTCGCCCCGCCGGTTCAGAATGGATCATATACAATAATGTTTATTCTTCTTTCAGCACCGTGGCCGGATTGAGCGACGCCGCGCGCAACGCCAGGTAGCCCACGCAAACCATGGCCAGAACAAGTTCTGCGCCTCCCGCGAAGATGAACAACCACGGGTTGATGGACACCTTGTACTGGAAGGTATCCAACCACTGCTGCATTGCCCACCAAGACAGCGGTGTGGCGATGATCAGCGCGACCACCAGCAGTTTAACGTACTGCGTGTTCATCATCAAGTAGATGCTGGTCAGCGAAGCGCCAAAAACCTTGCGGACACCGATCTCTTTCTTGCGCTGCTCGGCCGAGTAAGCCACCAGTCCCACCAACCCGATGATGGCAATGGTGATGGAGAGCACCGTAAAGACGGAGAACAGCGAACCAAGGCGTTGTTCTTCCTGGTAACGCATCTTCAATGATTCATCGAGGAAGGAGTATTCAAAGGGTGTGGCGTCTGCGATTTGGTTCCAGCGCTTTTCAATCTTCGCGATCAATGATGCCACGTCGGGGGTGTTGAACCGGATGGCTACGGTACGGATGTCGCCGAAGATCTTGGATTTTATATTGAAGAACATGAACGGGTTGATGGTTTCGTAGAGCGACCGGAAATGAAAGTCCTTTACAACACCAATGATCTCCTGCCGGCCCACATCGTCGCCAACGTAAATGATGTGTTGACCGATCGCTTGCTCGGGGGTCCAGCCGTATAACCTCACGGCGGTCTCGTTCAGGATCACAGCGTTCACGTCCGACGGCCGGTTAGGCTCGAAGCCTCTGCCGGCAATCAGTTGATGTTGTGCCGTTGCCATGTAGTACTCATCTATTTTCATATAGGTGATGGGCAGCTTCAGGTCGTTGCCTTCGCGCATGAAAATGTCTTCAAAAGCTTTGCGGAAATCCGCGGAGGCCGATACTTCCGCCACGCCGGGATAGGTGGCGATCTCATCGCGGAAGGATTGCAATTGGTTCCCCAGCTTTTCGCCGTTGTTCACGATCAACATGCTCTCCTGATTGAAGCCCAGGCTTGCCGATTGGAAATACTTCAGCTGATCGAACACGATCATGGTGGCCACCATCAACGCGATGGAAATGGTGAACTGGAAAACCACCAGCACGTTGCGCAAATTGGACGTGCGCAGACCCGAGATCATCTTGCCCTTGAGCACCTGTGCCGGGCGGAACGATGTGAGATAGAAGGCTGGGTAAAGTCCCGCCAGGAAGCCGACCACCAACGGCAGCAGGATGATGATGGCAAAGAACAATTTATTATCCCACAGGGTGACAGGAATCTCCAGCCCTGTGAGCGGCTGAATGACCAGGCGGAGCAACTCCATCACACCCAGCCCCAGCAACATGGCAACGAAAGTGACCAGGATGTTCTCGACCTGGAATTGCGCGATGAGCGATGCGCGGTGGAGGCCCAGGGTTTTCTTCACGCCCACTTCTTTGGCCCGGCTGGCACCGCGCGCTGTGGAGAGGTTGATAAAATTCACAACAGCAATCAACAGAATAAATGCGGCCACAATGCTGAAGATGTACACGTACTTGATGTCGCCCACCGGGCCCAGGCGGTTGCCCGTGTCTGATGAATACAGCCGCATCTCGCGCACGGGTTGCAGGTACATATTCCAGGCGCCTCTTTCTTTTATAAATTCATCGAAGTCGATTCCGATCCGCTTAAAGGTTGCCGGTGCATAACGCGTAGGCAGTGAGGCCAGTGTCTTGTTCAGCGCAGCGACGTTGGTGCCGGGTTTGAGTTTTACATAGGTGACGACCTGGGTAAAGATCCAGCTCCACTCCATCTGCTTTATGATCGCAACCGATGGCATCGACAGGAGGTAATCAAATTGAAAATGTACGTTGGTGGGTTGTGCTTTGGTCACGCCCGTAACCTCCATGGTCTCCCGCTGATCGCCGATCTGTATGAGCTTACCCAAGGCAGGCTCGTCGCCGAACAGGCGCTTGGCTGCTTTGTCTGAAAGCACCACTTTATTTTTTCCTTCCAGGGCCGTGCGCGGGTCGCCTTCTTTCAATTCAAAAGCAAAAAATGAAAAGAAGGTGGAGTCAGCCGCCAGCACACTTCCTTCGTTGATGGCCACCACATCGCGGTTGGGTTTGACGTAGCGCACGATCTGTGCGCCGGGTGTGTTGATGCGCACGACGGACTCGATGGCGGGATATTCCGTAATCAACGCGTTGGCTACTGCCGGCCCCGTGGACCCCCAATAGCCTCCTTTGGGATTCCAGATGTTGGTTTGATTGACACGATACAAGCGGTCCACATCGGGATGCATAGAATCGTACGACAGTTGGTGGGTCACATACAGGAACAACACCAGACTGGTGCCCAGCCCCAGGGCAAGCCCGGCGATCTTGATCAACGCATAATAGCGCTCGCGAAAAATGCTGCGGATGGCGGTCTTAAAATAATTCTGGAACATAGGATGAGGATGTTAAGGCGTTTAAAATGAAGAGGAAGATTTTATTCCGTACGCAAGGTTTCGGCCGGGTTGGAAACGGCTGCCCGCAGCGACCGGTAACTCACCGTGAGCAGGGCAATGGCCAACGTTGCGCCCACCGCGATGAAAAATGCCGGCAAGCGAATGTCGATGCGGTAGGCGAAGTTCTCCAACCACCGATTCATAAAATACCAGGCCAGCGGCGCCGCCATCACGAAGGCGATCACAATAAGTTTGATGAACTCTTTCGAGAAAAGCATCATAATACTGGTCACCGATGCACCCATCACTTTGCGGATGCCCACCTCTTTCAGTTTCTGATTGGCCATGAAGGAGATGAGTCCGTACAAGCCCAGGCAACCGATGAAGATGGAAATGCCGGCGAAGATCTTGAAGAGGGCGAACGTTCTTTCGTCCTGCCGGTAGAGGGCGGCCAGTTCCTGATCGAGGAATTCGTATTCGAAGAAGTAGTCAGGGAAAACTTCGTTCCAATTCTTTTCGATAAACTTGATGGTCTCCGAAAAATGTTCGGGCGCCACCTTCATGCCGGCCGTGAAATAAAATTCGGGCATGCCCATGAGCAACACGGGTTTGATCTTGTCATGCAGCGAGGTCATGTGAAAGTCTTCCACCACACCGATCACTTCCGCGCTCGTGCGTCGCACACCGGTGGTGATGAATTTTCCGATGATGTCCTTCGGATCGTGAAAACCCAATACTCGCACAGCCGCCTCGTTGATGACGTATTTGAATTCCGCCTCGCCTTCCGGCAAACTAAAATCCGCACGTTTCTCTTCGGCTTCTGTGAACCACCGTCCGGCGACCAGTTTGAGACCGTATGTGTCACGGTAGTGTATATCGACAGGTTTCAGGCCGACGTCGTAGCGTTCGGCAGCACCTTTCTCGGTCAGGTAAAATCCCGTATTGAAATTATTGTTGGAGGTCGGTGCTCCCAAGGAATAGGATAGCTGCTGAATGTTGGGATTGGTTTCCAGGCGCGCCCGCAAGGCCAGCATATTCTGCTTGTTGATCTCCGGAACGGGAATGTTGATGATCGCTTCCTTGTCGAAGCCCAGCGGCTTGCTGTTGAAGTATTCCATCTGGTCGGCCACGATGAGCGTGCCGATAATGAGCACCTGCGCGATCATGAACTGGAACACCACCAGCACCTTCCGCACGGTAGCGCCGGAACTGCCTTGGGCCGAGATCTTATTTTTCAGAACGGCCGCCGGATTGAAGCCCGACAGGATCACCGCCGGATAAAATCCCGAAAAGAGTGTGGCCACGATCATCAACCCCAGCAAGAACAACACCAGCAGGGGGTTTGAAAGAATGTTCAGCGCCAGCGACTTGGTCAGAAACCGGTTGATCCACGGCAACAGCCACTCCGTTGCGCAAAGCGAAATGAGCACGGCACACAAGGTGATCAGGAACGTCTCGCCAAGAAAATACAAGGTGAGCTGGCCGCGCTTGGCACCGAGCGTTTTCCGGATGCCGATCTCTTTTGATTTTTTTATCGCCAACGCCGTGGCCAGGTTGATGAAATTAATGCAGGCAATGGCCAGGATGAACAAACCCAGAATACCCAGCACCACCAGGTCCGAATATTCAGCATTGGAAGGCGTTCCGGGATTTTCGGTATATTTTTTACTGAAGTGGATGTCCTGCAAGGCTTGTAGCGAATACGTCTGTTTAACAGATCGATCCAGCTCCATGTATTTTTTCACAAACGCGGCGAAGCGAGGGGTCAGCGAAGCGGGGTCGATGGTGGGGGGAAGAACGATATACGTAAAACCCGAAGCCGTCATCCCCCACTCGTCCAGGGGCAGGCCGCCCAGAAAATCCGCCGTTAGCGAGGGCATGGAAACCACCATGGTAAACTGAATGTGTGACGTGGCCGGTGGATCTGCCACAATGCCGGCTACATCCAACTGTACTTTGTTGCCAATCTTGATGGTGGTCACGCCTTCATCCTTCAACAACTTCTTCGCCAGCGACTCGGTGAGAAACACTTTTCCAGGCTGACCTAATTCGGCCTTGGGATTTCCCGAAATCACTTTGAAACTAAAGACCTCGAAAAATAATGAGTCAGCAAAAATGATATTCTCCACCACCTGCTTTTCGTCCCCCACCCGCACCAGGGTCTCGTCCTGGTAATGCATTTGGGTGACCAACGGGATCTCCGGGAAGTCATTGCGAAAGGCTTGTGGCAGCGGATAAGGGGTAGCCGCCTCCGACTCGATGCCCGAAGCGCTTTCAGAATCCTGAACGATCCGGTAAAGGGTGTTGTAATGGGTGTGAAATTTATCGAAGCTCAAATCGTAGGTGATCAACAAAAAGATCACGATGCAGGAGGTGAGGCCGATGCTCAACCCCAGCACGTTGATGAGGGTGTAATTCTTATTCCGAAGAAAATTACGGACGGCGATGACCAGGTAGTTTTTTATCATATGCCTCACTCATTACTAAAGTTGTGCCACTATTGTAAATAATTGACAATCATAATATTACATCAAAAATTCAATACCATCAGCCGATAACATGTATCAAAAACGATACAAATAAACGTTTGAATATGATACAATTCCAGTAGTTTTATAAACCAAAACGAACCGAGTGGCCAGCCTGGGCTGATGATTACGCGCAGGGCGGCCATCCCTACCCGACTGTCCTTTATGAATACTGCAAAGATATTGATCGTAGACGATGACCGCGACGTGCTGGAGACCGCCCGCATGTTTTTGAAACAGGAATTTTCGCTGGTGCAGATCGAAGAAGATCCCACAAAAATCCCAGCCCTCATGAAGAACCAGGACTTTGACGTGATCCTGCTCGACATGAATTTCAAAAAAGGAGTGAACGACGGCGAAGAAGGATTCCACTGGCTGGACCAAATCCTCAAAGCCGATCCACAAGCGGTAGTCATTCTTATTACGGCTTATGGTGAAGTGGATCTGGCGGTGAAAGCCATGAAGAATGGGGCCGTAGATTTTGTACTGAAACCGTGGAAGAATCAAAAACTCCTGGGGACACTCCTCTCCGCGCTGCAACTTCGAAAGTCGCGCAAGGAGGTGGAAAAGTTGAAAACGGCGCAAGAGAAATTGAGCGACGACATCGATCATGCGTACGCTGATTTCATAGGCGATTCGCCCGCTATTGGGCGCGTTCGCGAAATGATCGACCGCGTGGCAGGCACGGAGGCCGACGTGTTGATCCTGGGGGAAAACGGCACAGGAAAAGAATTGGTGGCGCGCGCCATTCACCGGCGATCGGCTCGCAAAGACGAGGTGTTCATCAGTGTGGACCTCGGCGCCATTACGGAGACCCTTTTCGAAAGTGAATTGTTCGGTTATGTCAAGGGCGCGTTCACCGATGCCAAGCAAGACAAGCCCGGTCGTTTTGAGATCGCTTCCGGCGGCACTATTTTTTTGGACGAGATCGGCAACCTATCCCTGCCCCTGCAGGCCAAGCTGCTCACCGTGCTCCAGCACCGCAAAGTACAACGCGTGGGCTCGGGAAAGGAAACACCGGTAGATTTCCGGTTGCTCTGCGCCACCAACATGCCCTTGCACGAAATGGTGTATGAAAAGAAATTCCGCCAGGACCTCCTCTACCGCATCAACACCGTCGAGGTGCGCGTGCCGCCCCTCCGCGAACGCTCTGAAGACATTCCCGCGCTACTGGATCATTTCCTGCAGCGCTATGGACAAAAGTATAAACGCCCCGACATCAAAGTGGATAAGGCCGTGCTGGCCAAATTGAAGAAGTACCATTGGCCGGGCAACATCCGCGAGCTGCAACACGCGGTGGAGCGCGCGGTGATCCTGAACGAAGAGAAAGTGATCCACTCGGCCGAGTTGCTCATTAACAACGCCGGCTATTCGCCCAAAAAAGATCACCTGCCCCTGACGCTGGACGAAATGGAAAAACAATTCATCCAGCAATCGCTGCAGGACCACGACGGGCATGTGAGCAACACGGCGAAAACGCTGGGCATGACGCGCACCGCTTTATACCGCAGGATGAAAAAACACGGCATTCAATGATCTACAAGCGTTTTACTTTCCTCATCATTCTTCGCATCGCGCTGCTGATGGGCAACGTGCTTTTGTTGTCCTGGATCTTTGGTGATTCGCGGTTGTTCTTCAACCAGATCATCCTGTTCCTGTTGCTGGTGGCGCAGGTGGCGGAGTTGATCCGCTATGTGAACCACACCAACCGCGAGTTGTCGCGTTTCTTCCTGGCCATCAAGCACGCCGATTTCTCGGTCACCTTCAAACAGGGTCCGCTCGGATCTTCGTTCCAGGAACTGCAGCAGAGCATGGCGGAGATCGTCGATGCCTATAAACAGGTGAAGATCGAGAAGGAAGCGCAGTATCATTTTTTGCAGTTGCTGGTAGCCCAGTTGAAGGTGGGCATCATCTCGCTGGAGCACGACGAAGTGACACTGGTCAACCCCACGGCCGAGCGTCTGCTGGGGTTGAGCGGTCTCAAGCATTGGAAGGCCATCGGCATGCTGCATCCTAAACTGACCAACGACATCGAATCACTCGGCGACGCGGGGCGAAAACTGGTGGAGGTGCGCACGGCGGCGGAAAATAAATTGCTGGCGGTCGATGTGAGCACGCTGGTCATTCTCAACACGCCGATGAAGCTCATCACGCTTCAAGACATCAATTCGGAGATCGAACAAAAAGAGATCGAGGCGTGGCACAAGCTGATCCGCATCCTCACCCACGAGATCATGAACTCCGTGACGCCCATCGCTTCACTTACCGAAACCATGCAAAGCCTGCTGACCGACAAAAACGGCCAGCCAAAATCCGCCGACCACATCACCCCGGAAACGCTGGGCGACATCCTGTTCTCGCTCGCCACCATTCACAAACGCAGCGATGGCTTGCTCGACTTCGTGGAGAACTACCGCCAGCTGACGCGCGTGCCCAAACCGGTGATGGGAACGGTGAACGTTGGCGAATTTCTGCAGACCATCGAAAAACTGATGAAGCCCAATCTCGTTCGCCAGGAAATTGAGCTTAGCCTTTCCGTTGTGCCTGACACGCTGCAGGCCTCCTTTGACGCCACCTTGCTGGAGCAGGTGTTGATCAACCTGGTGACCAACAGCACGCATGCCCTGGAGGGTCGTCCGGCCAAACACATTGGCCTGCGTGCCTTCCGTGTCGAGAACTACCTGCGCCTGGAAGTGACCGACAACGGCAAGGGCATTCCGGAAAAGGAACTGCAGGAGATCTTTGTGCCTTTTTTTTCCACCAAAAAAGAAGGGAGCGGCATCGGTCTGAGCCTTTCCAAACAGATCGTGAGCCTGCACGGAGGCACCTTGAAAGTGGCCTCCACGCCCGGCGAGGGGACTACGTTCTATATCCAGATTCCGGTGAAGCTTTGAATTGGATGTTGCGACGCTTGCTTGAAGGAAAGGGCAAACGCATCACCCGTATTTTCTCCCTTCAGGTTCACGTTTTTTTCCTGTGGTATAAAATCTTTGTACTCTTCTTGATAAACGTTTACCCAAGTGATAACTTGTTCCTGTATTATCTCCGTCATGCCTTAAGAGAGCCCTAAGTTCATGACTTACCGGAACATTTCTTCCCAACCCTCTTGCCTGCGTTGCCGCTGACGGGACCATAAGCAAGTGAACCAAAACGAATACGCCTATGGACCGGAGAACTTGGCTTCAACATCTTTCTGCGTTAGGTTTACTGTCGCTATCGTCGGGATGGAAACTTATGGAGGAGACGCTATTAAAGCGCCCCATACTCAGCGCTTCGGAATGGCTGCCGGCCGTGGGCCTGGGTACCTGGCAAACCTTTGATGTGGGCAGCACCGCGACAGAACGCGACCCGCTAAAAGCGGTATTGAAAACGCTGGTGGAAAAGGGTGGCAGCGTGGTGGACAGTTCACCCATGTACGGCCAGTCGGAAAAGGTGGTGGGCGACCTCTCCACGGAGCTCAACATCAACAACAAACTTTTCATCGCCACCAAAGTGTGGACCACCGGCGAACACGAGGGCATTGCCCAGATGAACCAGTCGTTCAACCTACTCCAGCGCAAAACCATTGACCTGATACAGATCCACAACCTGGTGGACTGGCAAACGCAATTGAAGACCTTGAGGGGTTGGAAAGAACAGGGCAAGGTGCGCTACATTGGTATCACGCACTATACCGAGAGCGCCTACAACGCCATGGAGCAGATCATGCTGCGCGAACCACTGGATTTTATCCAGATCAACTATTCGCTGCTCAGCCTGAAGGCACAGGAGCGCCTGTTTCCGCTGGCGCTGGAAAAAAAGGTGAGTGTGCTGGTGAACCAGCCCTTCGAAGAGGGGGCGTTGTTCCACCGGGTGAAGGGAAAGGTTCCGCCGGAGTGGGCCGAAGAGTTCAATTGCCACAGCTGGGGCCAGTTCTTTTTAAAATTCATCCTCTCCCACCCTGCCGTAACCTGCGTGATCCCCGGCACCTCCAAACCCCAGCACATGCTGGACAACCTGAGCGCTGGTTTAGGTCGGTTGCCATCCGAAAAACAACGGGAAGAAATGGTGAAATTTATCAACACCTGAATTTTACTCTCCGATTTGCGGGATTTGATCTGCAAATATTTACGACGCAGCTTCTTTCGCCGGCCGTTCCTTGTTCTTTAGGCTTAAATATCTAATTTTAGAACACCTGTACTAACCCTTCTCTATGCTGAGATTTTTACCCGGATTGCTGTTCATATTGCTGTCTTCCCTCACCTTCGCCCAGGGCGTGTTGGTGAAAGGACGGGTAACGTCTGCCACCGAGCCGAATGGATTGCCGGGGGTGAACGTAGTGGTGAAGGGTACGTCGGCAGGTACCATCACCGATATCAACGGCGAGTATTCTCTCGAGGCCCCTGCCGGTTCCGTCATCGCTTTTTCATTTGTAGGATACGTTACACAGGAATTTACCTTCAATGGCCAGACCGCGGTCAACATCACGCTGGCAGAAGAATCTACGGAATTGACCGAAGTGATCGTTACGGGGTATTCGTCCGTACAGAAACGAGATATTACCGGCGTGATCTCGTCCATTAAAGGCGACGCTGTAAGAGACATGTCCATCAACGGCATTGACCAGGCACTGCAGGGGCAAGCGCCGGGGGTGCAAGTGGTGCAGTCTTCTGGCACACCAGGGGGTGGAGTCGCTGTGCGCATCCGCGGCAGCACGTCCATCAATGCTTCCAACCGCCCGCTGTACATTATCGACGGCGTGCCCATTCAGGTTGGAGCCTTGTCGCAGCGGGATTTCGGCGGGCAGGACGACAACGCGCTGTCCCTGATAAATCCGGGAGATATTGAGTCTTACCAAATCTTAAGCGACGCTTCCGCCAAAGCCATGTATGGATCGCGCGCTGCCAATGGCGTGGTCATTGTCACGACCAAACGCGGAAAGCAAAAGAAAGCGGCCATCACGTTCGACGTGCAACGCGGCATGATCGATATCGTCAAAAAGCTGGACATGCTCAACTCCACACAACTTCTCGAACTGCAACGGGAGGCCGTGCGCAACGCGGGCAAAAATCCAGACGGTCTGGGGCTCATTCCAGGGGTGACCGATGCCGTAAACACCAACTGGCAGGATGCCGTGCTCCGGACCGGCATCATGCAGCAATACCAGATGTCGGCTTCCGGCGGGGACGATCTCACCACGTACTATCTCAGCGGCAGCTATCGCGATGAAGAGGGTGTACAATTGAACAACCGCTTCCAGCGCCTGGCCGGAGTGCTGAACCTGGACCGCAAACTTTCCAACAAGCTCTCGGTAGGCACCAATCTCAACCTGTCGCATACCGTTAACAAACGCATCAAGGGCGATAACTTTTTGGACGGGGTATATTCCGGCGCCGTAAAAAGCCTGCCCTACTACACACCCTACGACGAGAATGGCAGGATCGTGGGACCGAGTTCCTCGCTGTACCCCGGCTTCCCCAATTTCAATCCGGTAGGCCAGGCCCTCTTGCCCCGGTTCGATGCCCTGACCACCAAGTTGCTCGGCAACATCAACGTGCGCTATCAGTTTTCCAACGAACTTTTCCTGCGGGCACAAGCAGGCATCGACTACAACGAGGTGCTCGAAGATCAATATGAATCCACTCAAACCGCCATCGGCGGCGTGCTGGAAAGCGTAGGCGGCAAAGGATATGGGGTCTACAGCACCACCAATGCGGGATCATTCATTGTGAACGCCACGTTGAACTACAACAAGGCAATCGGCGACAAACATCACTTCTCTGGCCTTTTGGGTACAGAGATGATCCGTCAGAATTCACGCACCAGCAGCGTGCAGGGAAGAATTTTTCCCAGCGACGATTTCACCTACATCGGATCGGCGGGTATCGTTGACCAGGGATCATCTTTTAAAGCCCAAAACGGACTTTTCTCCGTGTTTGGAGAAGTGAAATACGACTATCTCGACCGGTACCTCCTCACGGCGGGGATGCGTGCAGACGGTTCGTCTCGATTCGGTCCGGGTAACCGCTTTGGATATTTCCCTTCTATGTCGGCCGGGTGGAGAATTTCTGAAGAAGGCTTCTTTAAAGAATCGTCGGTCAGTAATGTGATCAACGACCTGAAGTTGCGGTCGAGCTTTGGTTTTACAGGAAACGAAAGAATTGGAAACTTCCAGTTCCTCGGAACGTGGGCTGCCTCTACCTACAATGGAAGTGCGGGGGTGTCGCCGCAAAAAGTCGGCAACCCAGATTTGAAATGGGAAGCCACACGCGAGGTGAACGTGGGATTTGACCTGGCCATGCTGGAGAACCGCATACAGGTTACGGCCAACGCTTACTACAATAAAACAACGGACATGCTGTACAATCGGCCCTATCCTACCACGACGGGCTTCGCCGGCCAGACCGACAATATCGCCGAGATGCGAAACAAAGGTCTTGAACTTGGCATCACTTCCGTGAACATCGACAAACGGCTGAAGTGGACCACTACGGTGAACCTCTCCAAGAACCTCAACAAGATTCTCTTCCTGGCCGATTCTATTCCCGTTTATACCGGCTACCAGGCCAACGGGGTCGATGGCACCAATGTAATACAGGTAGGTCAACCCATCGGCACCTTTACCGGCCTGCGCTTCCTTGGGGTAGATCCCGGCACGGGCGACGCCATCTATGACGACGTGAACAAAGACGGCAAGATCACGAATGCCGACGCCGTGGTGATCGGCAACGCCCAGCCTAAGCTCATCGGTGGCATCACCAACAAGTTGAGCTACGGACGGTTCGACCTCTCCATTTTCTTCCAGTTTTCGCTGGGGAACAAGATCCTGAATTTCTCGAAAGAAACTTTTGTCAACTCCGGGCAGGACATTCAAAACAACCAGACGGTGGCAGCGCTTCGCCGCTGGCAGAAGCCGGGCGACATTACCGATGTGCCCCGTTATGAACTGGGCAACACCTTCAACAACCTCCACAGCAGCCGCTTCCTGGAAGATGGCTCTTACCTGCGCCTCAAGAGTGTGAGCATCGGCTACAATCTACCCTCACGCATTACGGACCGGCTGAAAATGGAACGCGTCCGGATCTTTGCCTCCGCCACCAACCTGTGGACGTACACCAAGTACACCGGTGCTGACCCGGAAGTGAGCACGCTCGACGGTTCCACCACCGCACAGGGCATCGACTTCTTTACTTTGCCTCAGGTACGCACCATTTCCGTTGGACTTAACGCCTCATTGAAATGAAAAAATCATCCGCCATATTTCTCGCCACACTCAGCCTGGCACTTTTCGTCAGCGGGTGCAAAGACACGCTCGAGCCCAAACCCATTGACATCCTCACCGACGACGTGGTGCTGAACGAACCCGCCGACGTACCCAATGTGGAGATCGGTTTGTACAGCGCGTTCCGGACGGTTGCGCCCGCCACGGTGATTGCCGGCGATGCCACGGCCGACCTGCTGATAAACAACGGAACGTTTACGCAGTATCAGGAACTGGGCACCAAACAGATCACTTCTGCCAACGCCTCCGTGGCCACGCTGTGGTCGGCGCTATACGAAACCATATACATCGCCAACTTCATCCTGGAACGATTGCCCAACCTGGACGGCGTACCCACGGCGCTACGCAACCAGGTGATGGGCGAAGCCCATTTCATCCGGGGCTCTTGCTATTTCATCGCTGCCTATTCGTTTGGTGCCGTACCGCTGGTCACCACCACGTCCATCGACGACAACCGGAATATCGGCCGCACCGCCAAAGAGACAATACTTGATTTTGCATTGGCAGACTACACCGCCGCACTGGGCCAGATGCCTGCTAAGCCGACCAGTACAGCGTTTGCCGGCGAGTATGCCTTGCAATCGGCGCTGGCACGTTTTCACCTGTACCGTGGAAACTGGGCCGATGCGGAAACGTATGCTACCAACGTGATCAACTCGAAGCAGTATTCACTCGACACGCTTTTTTCCTATGTGGTAACGAAAGATTTTCCGGCCGAATCAATTCTGGAAGGTGCCTATACGCTCACGGACGATCCGGGGACCGATGGCAATATCGGGTTGAACAACATTTTTGTGAGCCGCCGCGAACTGATTCCCTCCAACCCCGCCGTGGTGGCGCTGGCTTCAAAGGAATCGGGCGACCGGTTCAGCAGCATCAGTTTCAGCAGCGACAACCTGAAAGGTAACGACAACGGCTGGTCCGTGGCCAAATTCGGCACAGCCGACCAGAACAACAACAACGTGGTGTTCTTTCGCCTGGGCGAGATCTACCTGATCCGCGCCGAAGCCCGCACCCAACTGAATAATGTCACCGGTGACAATTCGGCACAAGCGGATATTAATGTTTTACGGAAACGGGCCAAGGCCCCTACTATCTCGGCCGTCACCAAAACACAGATGATGCAAATCGTCGAGGACGAGCGCATGTACGAATTGGCGTTTGAGGGACATCGGTGGTATGACCTGGTGCGCACCGGGCGGGCCAGTGCTGTGATGTCTGCTTTTTCGTCCAACTGGCATGACAAATATGAAGTGTGGCCTGTGCCGCAGCGTGAAATTCAAAATAACCCGGCGTTGGTCGGCAATCAAAACCCTGGCTATTAACCTATGAAGTATAACAAGGCGATATTGCAAGTGATGTTATGGGGCCTCGTCGCGGCGGTGTTGAGCTGTGAAACGGAGAAGATCATTTTTACGGGACCTTATCACGTCCGGTTCAGCGACACGCTGCAGACCTTGAAAGAAAGCCATAGCCAGCCCGTGCAGATCGAAGTGCACCTGGCCGGACCACAGCTTCAGGACGATATCACGGCGACTTACTCCATCACCGGCACGGCACGCGAGGGCATCGACTACACCATCGTCGGCGACCGCGGCAAGGTGAAGCTGACCCGGGAGAGCAGTTTCGGTAACATCACTGTGCAGCTCATCAACAATTCGAACAACATCCTTCGCTCGCAAACGCTGATCCTTACGCTGACGGGTACCGACCACGCCGACATCGGTGTGGGGCAAGCGGGTGGCGGCATCGGCAAGAAGTTTATCTTCACCATCCAGGACGACTGCATCCTGGGGGGCAACTACATGGGCCTCAAAGACGACCTGTCGGTACCCGTGGAAGATATCACCATCATCAGCACCGATTGTGAGGAGTACACGCTTTCCAACTGGGACATCGACATCTTTCCGTTGCCACGAGAACGCTCACTCAAGTTCATCGACAACGGCGATAACACGTTGACGATTCCCGATCAGAAAGATGCCACCTTGCCGCCAGATTCAGCGACCATTAACGGTTCGGGTTTTGTAGATCCTCTAACGCACGACATCTTCATGAAAGTGAAGCTGGCCGGCTATAAAAAACAACCAGAACACTCCTTCAAACTCGTCAGGGACTAAACGCTGCGCCACATGAAAACACGGAACGTCCTTTTCTATAGTCTTCTTCTCTTGCTGGCCGCAGCCTGCACAGAGGAAGTGAAGCCCATACCCTACGATTATACGCACCATTTCACGGGCACCACCAGCCGGACGTGGAAGCTTGCCGGCTTCGTCATCAAACAAGCCGGCAAAGGCGACATCAGTATCCGCGAGTCGGACCTGCCCCTGTTCCTAGGCAGCTGCGTGGCCGACGACCGCTATGTATTTTATGCCAACACGCTGCATACCTACGAAGTGCAGGAAGGCGCCAGCACCTGCAAGCCCGGCGATCCTCAACTCTATGTGTCGGATGCTTGGACGTTCTCAAATGCCAATGCCACCCTCGCTTTTATTTTTCCCGTGTTGTCGGACCAACAGCTCCCGTATTTTGTGCGCAGTGCAGACGACACACAGATGGAGCTCGAGATTTTTTTGGATGAAAATAATACCAGTAGCTACCGGATGACCTTCAAGGCTACCAACAACAATTAACGACGAAGAGCATGATACGCCGTGTTTTATTTATAGCCGCCTGTACCCTCGCTTCCCTGCACGCCGCAAAGGCCCAGTCCATCCGCCAATGCGCGACCATGGACCAGGACAGCATCAACAAGCTTAAATACCCGTGGCGTTCAAGCTTCGACGACCTGGAGCAAGTCATCCAGCAAACCCTGCAGCAGGAGGCCAGAAAGCCAACCAACGGCAGAACAGAGGACATCATCATCACCATCCCCATCATCGTGCACGTGGTGCACAAGGGCGAGGCCATCGGCACGGGGCGTAACCTCAGCCAGGCGCAGATCCAATCGCAGATCGCCGTATTGAATGAAGACTACCGCCGCAAGGTGGGCTCGAATGGCTACAACAATGATCCCCGGTCGGCGGACATTGAGATCGAATTCTGCCTGGCGCCGGTCGACGAGCAAGGCAACCTCATGGCCGAACCCGGCATCGATCGCATCGCCAACTCCCTGGATACCTGGACCCGCACACAAATCGAAGCTTTTAAACCGCAAACCATCTGGAACCCGAGCAAGTACTATAACATCTGGACGCTGAAATTTGGCGGCGAAGATGCCAACCTGCTGGGCTATGCGCAGTTTCCCGATAAGTCGGGACTGAGCGGCATCAGTGATGGCGGCTCTGCGTCCACCGATGGCGTGGTCGTGCAATACACATCTTTTGGCTCGGCACAGAAGGGCAATTTTCCCATCATGTCGGAACCCTACAACAAGGGCAGAACCCTGAGCCACGAAACCGGCCACTGGCTGGGATTGCGTCACATCTGGGGCGATGGCGTTTGCGCCGATGACTATGTTTCCGACACCCCGCCGGCAAAAGGCCCCAGCCGGGGCTGCCCGGCGACCACGCTCGCCTGCGACAACAGCGGGCCCATCATGCCCCAAAACTATATGGACTATAGCGACGATGCGTGTATGAACATTTTCACAAAAGGACAAAAGGATCGCATCCGTGCCGTATTAACGAATAGCCCCAGGAGAAAAGCGCTGTATGAGCTGGGTTCGTTGTGCACCCCTATCGACCCGACCGCCCCTCCCACCGTGAGCTTCTTTGCCGACCGCACGAGCTGTGTGTTGCGCGAAGCGAAAGTGCAGTTCACCAGCATCGCCACCAATTTCCCGACAGACTACCGCTGGTACTTCGAAGGCGGCACCCCGGATTCGTCACGGGCTGCTAACCCGACGATCCAATACAACGTAGGGGGCGTCTACCGCGTAGCGCTCGTGGCCCGGAACAAGAAAGGCTATGGCGACACGCTGAACATTGATCAATACATCCACGTCTCCAACGAAGGCGTCTGTGGCAGCCTCACCAACTTTGACCCTGCCTATACGCCCTCTGTTTTGAACGCAGCCGACTTTGGAAGCTACACCGGGTACCTCACCGGCACCAACAGCACCAAGAACAAAGCCTACTCCGAACGCTTCGCCAACGTCTGTGGCTATGCGTATGTGAGCGGCGCAAAGATAAAATTCGCCGCCCTGGCCGATGCCCCGGATGACGCCACCGTGACCGTCACCATCTACAACGCCCTGGGCTACCAAGGCGGCCCCGGCGCAGTGCTGGAGCGCAAGGAAGTGTTGCTAAAGCAAGTGAAGGACGACATCGCCAACGACCGCTACACCGAAGTGGTGCTGGACCGCGAGACCCCCGCAGGCTTTGGAAAGCCTTTCCATGTGGGCGTGGAAATAGACAACGATGCGGGCTACAAGCTGGCCATCGTGTCTTCGGCCAACAACGAGGCCAACAACTCTACTTCGTGGGTGCAGGATGCCACCGGTGAATGGCGACTGATGACCATCGCCTATGGTGCAGCCATTGCGTTGGATATCGTGCCCATTGTCGGCATCAATCCGTCGGTGCAAATATCGGCTTCCAAACTGCTGATCAACCCCGGCGAACAAGTGATCCTGAACGGCCGCGGCGCCACCATCTTCTCGTGGGACTCGGACGATAACGCGATCAACAACGTGCTCGGCCCGCAACTGGTCGTGAACCCGACCAAGACCACGACCTATACCGTAAACGGTTCAGGTTTGGATTTGTGTAATGCTTCGGCGGACCAGACCATCTATGTCGAGGGCGTTACCGGGATCGAAAAAGCGTTGGAGACCAGCATACAGGTCCATCCCAATCCGGGCACATCGGTGTTGAATCTTACGATCGATAATGACTATGTCGGCGATATTAGGCTGCGCGCGCAGTCGGTGTTAGGGCAGGATGTCAATTCGCCGCAGCACTTGGTCAAGGACAATTCGACGCTGAGGACGTCGCTGGATACTTCTTTGTGGCCTTCGGGATTGTACCTGGTGTCGGTGCAGATGGGGCAGCATTCGGTGTTGAAGAAGTGGATTAAGAGGTGAGGATTCAGGAGCCAGGAGCCAGAATCCAGGAGCCAGAATCCAGCAGCCAGAGTCAGTAGCCAGTATTCAGTAGCCAGTAGCCAGTATTCAGTGTCTTGTCCTGAAATAGGTTGACGGGTTAAACAATAGTTTTAAGCCGCATGGCAATGCTGCGGGGTTTGGAAGTTTAGTGCCCAATGCGGGCGATATTGATTATAAATGGAGATCGATTGATGAACTGCTTTCATGG
>DATDAV010000302.1:0-22696 GCA_036525235.1 Chryseolinea sp.
AAACTGAAACGACGGATTCGCGACATTTTTGGAGAGGCGTTGGATCAGTATCAATTCGAATTCAACCGGGGGTCGCTGCAAAATCAGATCAACAAACTGATCTATAAAGGATCGTCGGTGTTGCATCATGTGTTTAGCAAGCGCGAGGTGAATGCTATCGGCTTGAAGCTGCACAATTACTTGAGAAACCGGCCGGCGGAGGATGCCTACGCTGTGAGAAATCTTTTGCTCGAGCTGCCCGAATTGAAGCCACTGCTATTCAATACGCACCTTTCTGCTATCCTGAAGGAAATAAACCCCAACCTGTTTCTCACCAAAGCTATTTATTTTGACAAAACACCCGAATCGAACTGGTATGTCGCCTGGCACCAGGACATCATTATTCACGTAAAGGAGAAAATAGAAACCGAAGGCTTCACGGCCTGGACAAAAAAAAGGGGCGACTACGGTGTTTGCCCGCCAGAGCAGATCTTGAAAGACACGATCACCCTACGCATCCATTTGGACGATGCCGACGAATTGAACGGTGCGTTGAAGATCGTGCCGGGATCGCATCAGCATAAATTATCCGACGACGCCATTGCATTGATCACGCAAAACAGCATTCCGCACGTTTGCGAAGTGAAGGCGTGCAGCATTCATTTGATGAAGCCTTTGGTGTTGCATGCTTCTTCCAAAGCCACCAGTCCGAGGCACCGGAGGGTGATCCATCTTGAATTCAATGCACAGGAATTGCCGAATGGGTTGGAGTGGGCTGAGCGTTTGGAGATACAAGCCTAAGCCGTGTTTTAGCAACGGGAAGTGAGGCAAGAGTCGGAGCATATCACCTATTTCATTCACGTCGTTCGCTCCGATCCTTTCAATACATTTCTTTTGCAATACCCTCAGTAATTTGACCGGGAGATCCACGGGCATCTCGCCGGGTTCATCGCGGAAAATAGTGCCTTCAAGTTTGTAAGTGGAAGCTTTGAGAAGAACTTCGTCCACTCCACCTGGTTTGTTGTTGAGATCGCTTCATGCAGGAGATATTTTTACTGACGCACATTTCTAAAGGGTAAAACAAAAAAATGGAGGAAAGAGGCCATCCGCCCCTTCAAGAGCGTGCGTGTTCGGGAAAAGGACTAGTGGATCTTAAAACGCCACATTCAGGAGACGAAGTCTCCTGAAAAGGAACGGTTTTAGCGGCATCGCCAGGGAGCAACCTGAGCTCCTCGTTAATAATATCCGCGAAGGTCTTCGCTCACTTGGAAGTCAATAATTTGAGCATACACGATACAATTTAATCCGATCAATCCGGTACCTGGCTGCCGCGTGATGCCAGAATATTTCTTACACAACAATTTAAAAATTGAAACAATGATAACGACTGAAACCCCTATTGCTCCCGCAATTGAATCTCCAGAAGCAATCCGTCCCTTCAAGATGGTGAGCGTACCAGAAAAGGAACTAGCTGATCTTAAGCGACGTATTTTAGCAACACGATGGCCTGAAAAAGAAACGGTCAACGATCAAACGCAGGGTGTCCCGCTCGCGACAATGAAGGCACTCGCAGACTATTGGGCCACGGCGTATGATTGGCGTAAAGTGGAAGCAAAATTGACTGCCTTGCCCCAGTTTATGACGGAAATTGATGGGCTTGATATTCATTTCATTCATGTTAAGTCAAACCATAGAAATGCGTTGCCGATCATTGTCACGCACGGATGGCCGGGTTCGATCCTAGAGCAACTGAAAATCATTGGTCCGCTCACCGATCCTACTGCCTATGGTGGAACGGCTGAAGATGCCTTTGATGTTGTCATTCCATCGATCCCCGGTTATGGATTTTCAGGAAAACCGACTTCTACCGGCTGGGGGCCCTCTCGCATTGCATATGCATGGGTAACATTGATGAAGCGTCTTGGCTACGATAAATTTTTTGCACAGGGCGGAGATTGGGGTGGGCTCATCACGGATTTAATGTCGGTACAGTCACCCGACAATTTATTGGGTATGGCCACAAATTTCCCGATTGCAGTTCCACCTGAATTCGACAAGGGTGCTTTTACAGGAGCACCCACGCCCTCTGGTCTTACCGAGGAAGAAACAAAGGCATATGAGCAATTGAGCTTTTCATACAAACACGTTTCCTACGCCTTCATCATGGGATCTCGTCCACAGACGTTGCTCGCAACGGCGGATTCACCCGTTGGCCTGGCCGCGATATTCCTTGATCACGACCAGCCTAGTTTGGCACTGATCTCTCGCATATTTGCTGGGAAGTCTGAAGGACTTACACGAGATGACGTCCTCGACAACATCACGCTTACCTGGTTTACGAACACCGCGGTTTCCGGTTATCGTATTTATTGGGAGAATAAGTATGGCTTTTTTAATCCACAAGGTGTCAAAATCCCCGTGGTTGTGAGCGCATTTCCTGATGAACTCTATCAGGTTCCCCGCAATTGGGCGGAGAAGGCCTATCCCAACATGGTCTATTTCAAGAAACATAACAAGGGCGGCCACTTTGCTGCTTGGGAACAACCTGAACTTCTCGTAGAAGATATCCGCGAAGGTTTCAAATCACTTCGTTGATTTTAGACGCAGGAAGATGATCGGATTTTGAGAATGGGACGCGATATTGGTATCGCGTCTCTTCTATTTTTAGCCGGAGCATTGTAATAAGGGATCGGGTAAGATAACGGCATCCGCCAATATTGAAAATGTTCAATTTTCCTTTGTTAACTATCTGCCGTAGTGATTTGCGCGACACTTTTGATGCCAAACAGCAATTGGCGCAATTAGCCACCAGACAGCGTGTTTCCGGTTTTTCTTCGGCATAGACACCGCTAAATATCGTTGCTCAAGTAGGATCGGCACAAAATAAAGTGGTACCTTCAATCATCGTTAGCAACAAAAGCAATTTCCACGCGGATAGATCTGCAGGATTTTTCAATGTTTCAGACCCGCCCCTTGAGTGAAATTGGTTTCGGGCAAATACCCAACATTAGCTTTCATTTTGTAGTATGATCCGGCTAGCAAAAGGCCAGATTTGTCAGCCTCGTCATTGGACAATTGACCTTACGTTAATCAAACAACAAAAATGACAAGTGTTGAGATTTCTGAAAACTAGAATGTTTGACAGCCGCGATGAAAGATGAAATTGCCGACTACGTTTTTAGTCAGCTGCGGAGGGTAGAAGCCGGCTTTATTTATGATTGGATAGAAAGGAATAAGATAAGTGTTAACAACCTGGAAATGGAAACAAATTTAAAAAAAAGCAATTCAACTTCCGGTGAACGTTCGCGGGAAGTATTCAGCGTGGAGAACGTTGGTGATGTGTTGGGGTCCTTTGAAAAGAGAGCTCACCTCACAGAGCTCTTTCAAAAAAACCGCTTTTCGGATCTGGTCGATCTGCTATCGAGACTTTTGGCGCAGGCAGGAAAGAGAAGTTTCCTGGTCTTCAAGCATAATAAGTACTCCACAGTGCCCACAGATGACATAGCTTATTTCTACGTTAAGCATGAATCGACGATAATCATGTCTCTTGCCAAGCAGGAGTTTTCCGTAAATTACGCGTTGGATCATATCCAGAATCTTTTATCCGATAGACAGTTTTTCAGATTAAACAGGCAATACCTCATTAACTTCTGTGCTGTGAAAGAAGTGGAGCGTTACTTCGACCGTAAACTGGTCGTGCACCTTGTTGTTCCTGCTCCTGACAAGCTATTGGTCTCGAAAGAAAAGGTGAGTAGCTTTTTGAAATGGTTGGAGGACAGATAGAGCAAATCCATGATGGCGTTCGTCCTATTTTTTATTGACTAGATAATTTAGAAAGAGATTAGCGATAATCCTGATTGTGGAGGCCAACCTGGTCCTCCGCAGCTATAACCGTGCTGTGCTGTCTTTGCGAAAACGCCAGATAAATCCATCCAATACATAATGTGTTATCTGGGGCAGCACCAGCAAAGGGATCACAACCGACAACCACATTGGATTTTCCAACGGAGCGGAGTAGGTGAGGAAAGGAAAGATATCCGGATGATCTTTCCACACCAACACATCCCAAAAAGATTCTTCCAAATAGGCCAGAATTAACAGTGCGCCGGCAAAAATGGCCACCCCCTTCCAAGAGAATGCACGGTCGGCTTTCTTTTCGCGATATATCCAGATCAGGCCCATATAGGGGATGCCGTGTGCTACCAAGTAAGTGCCCAGGATGGGCATATTCTTGGGAATATTGAATCGCTGATTTTGGGTGCTTGCTCATGAAAAAGTTATTTCGCAACGAACAAGCCTCCTTTATCGGAAAAGCAGCATTTGCAGACCTGAAAGGATTTTACTTAATTCAAGAAAAATACGCCTCTCAGAATCAGCTTTTTTTTGATACGGTCCCGTCTTTGCTAAGCGTGTTGGTATGATTTATTTTTTTATCCTGTTGATTGGCGGTTCATATTTGGGGTGGCGTTTCAATACCATCTCAAACAAAAAAATATTTTTTCGCTCGCCTTTGTTCATCGCATTGATGAGCAGTGTAACGCTCCTGGTGTGTGCAGCCGCCGTCGTAAATATTTTCTTCAGAGATCCCCCCACCGAAGTTTCACTCGCGGAGGATGTGGTGGCACACCCGACCTTGGGCGACACAACCTGGCGCGGGCTGCTGCAACAATCCCCTGAATTTCATTATCGCCGTATTCACTACCTCTCGCCAGGCAGCGAGGATTTGGATGCGCTGCAAAAAAAATATGAACAACTAGCCCAGAGCAACGATAGCACCGCTTCCTCCATCGGCCATTTTGGTTTGGGGGCTATCTACCTGAAGAAGGAAGACCGGAAGAAAGCAACATTTCATTTGGATCATGTTCAGCGGGATGATTTCCCCTATGTTCATTTTTGCAGAGGCGTGCTCTACATGGATGGAGGGGAGCCACGGTTGGCAGAAGCGCAATTTGAGCGCGAGCTCCATATAAAAGGTGGCAATTTCCGGGGGGCTTTTTCCTACCTCCTGAAACAGTATGAAAAGCATAAGAATTTTTCCATGCTAAAGGAATTGCTCAAATACGATCCTTCGCCCGAACTATTTCCAGATGGATTGCGCCGGCGTTTGCATTGGGAGACGGGCGATTTTGCAGGGTATGTGACTTCTCTTTTGCAATCCATTGGCCATATGGTTAACGCGCAGGGCTTTGTGGCGGCCTTGCTCATTTCAGTCATGTGGCTGAGTTACATTCGCTATCTGCGGGTGTTCCGCCAGCGGAAAGATCTGGTGCTCATGCTATGCCTCTTTTGTGGAGGAATGATCTCCACGCCGTTGGTTCTTTCGTTTGGCGATTTCCACGAATTATATTTTCCGTGGGAAATGAACAATACATTTGGGAATGACCTGCTCTATACCATTTTTATGATCGGCGCACCGGAAGAATTCGTGAAGTTTCTGCCTTTCCTGTTGTTCATGATCTTGTCGCCGCGCATAAAAGAGCCAATCGACTTTGTGGTCTACGCTTCCGCCAGCGCGTTGGGGTTTGCCTTTGTGGAGAACGTGCTCTACTTTCAGAATTTGTCGGCGGGCATTATTCATGGAAGGGCCTACTTGTCGGTTATCGGCCACATGATTGCGGCATCTATCGTCGTGTATGGATTTGTGGTGAGCCGGTTCCAACTCAAACACATCAGCGCGTGGTTTTCCGTGCCTGTCAGTTTCATGATCGGGGCGACGGTACATGGTCTATACGACTTCCTGCTCATGCATGATCATTATCTCCTTTTCGTGGTGTACTTCATCTTCATGGTGCAGGTGTGGATCATTATTCTTAACAATTGCCTGAATAATTCTTCCTTCTTTTCTTACGACAAAGTAAACCTCTTGGAGAAATCGAAATACGTGGCGTTAGGTCTCACGTTTATCTTCGCCTTCGAGTATGTGCTGGTGGGATTTATGCGCGGGCCCGAGAAAGCGAACTATGAATTTTATTCCAGCCTGCCCTTCGCCGCAACCATCATCATTTTCTTTGCTTCAAATCTCAGCAGCTTCAACGTGGTGAGAGGCTACTGGCGCGACATTTATTTCAGCAGCCGCGAAAAACGGGGATACGGCACATTGCAGCGCGGCACATTGTTGACCAGCTGGTATTTTGTTAATTCAATACGCGCCCACAACTACGTGGGACGGAAGGTCAATCTCAGCAACGATCCCTATAATCACCGCCTGGCCGAAATGCTCGACGGCGAATATGAGGGGCATATTGTGAGCCGCATTGTTTTGAAAGACCAGGGCGACCTTGATCCGCACTGGTTTGTGGTGAAATTCTCAAGACAACTGCCTTTCGAAGGCCATCACCCGCACTATGCACTCGTCAAACTGCGCAACCAAAACGATTCGTTACTCTACGAGGACGACGTGCAGATCTTTTTCAAATCCATTCCCGACCTGAACAAATTGAAAATGAACTATCCGCAAAAAGAACAATTTCCGTTTCACGGGTGGGCGTATTTGGCGTTGCATGCAACCGCAAGTTGAGGGCGTCGTGAAAACACAAAAAAAAGAAACCCCCGGATCTATCCGAGGGTTTTCAGTTGAAGGGCAAGCAGGCCAATGTTCATGAAGCACTTCCGCAAAGGATTTGTTTTTTAAAGGACTTGGGTACTTTTCATCTTCATACAGCCATTTCCATCTCCATTTGTATCGCCCGTTTACGATTTTAAAAAGGCGGGGATAAAGGTGGTTCCGGGTTAAAAACGAATCGATCTCTTTTCGACGTGCTTCCAGGTCGTGGTCTATGATGCGAACTTTCGTGATCATATTCGGCTGAACGCGCAATACGTATCGCCAGCGCTCCGTGAAAATATAAACCGGCAGGGGCTGTTTACACTGTAGCACGTAGACCAATTCGAAAAACGTTTTCTCTTTGTCTGTAAATTTCATTTTATCGAAGTCATACGGACTGAACTCTTTAAGTTTTTGATTGCGGTCGACATAGATCTTCCGCCCGTGCCTTCGCTTCCTCACTTTAAAATCTTTTCGCCAATGGAATTGCGTGGTATTGATCTTTTCAAGCAGGTGTTCAAAGAATGGCGCGTCTTTGCTTCGCGCAACATCTTCACGTAGCACAAAGACGCATTTCCATCCCCGTTGATACGGCGAGTTTAGAGGTTCATATCCCAAACTGGCGGCTTGTTTTTTGAGCGCTTTTGTTTCGCGTGCAAGGCCGATCAGATGCTTCTCAAAATCCCGGTGTCGCGCCCGTTTTCTCCGGCGCTTAGATCGGAGACGACTGGCAGCGATGTAAAATTCCAGATCTTCGTTCATAGTTTGTCAATCTTTTGCCATCCGCACAACACGCGGATAAAATTTTCCTTCTATAGAAACCAAAGTACCCTGACTCTTCATGATCGTGTCGATGTCCTTGTATGCACCCGGCGCTTCTTCCGGACTGCCGCCGATGAGCGTGATCTTTTCGGCCTGCAACATTTTTTTCATGCTGCTCATGGTGATAGAATCTTTCGCTTTTTGACGCGACATCTTGCGACCTGCGCCATGCGCGGCAGAGTTTATGGACAGAGCGTTGCCGCGACCACGAACAATGTATCCCGGTGATAGCATGCTTCCGGGAAGCATACCATACACACCTTCCTGTGCCGGCGTTGCTCCCTTTCGATGTACGATAAGTTCACGCCCATCCTCATCCCACTCTTTCCACGCAAAATTGTGATGATTCTCTACCATGGCGAGGGTTTGAAAACCCAGTGCACGACACAGGTTGCGATGGATCTGGTCGTGACATGCCTTGGCATATTCACCCGCCAGTTGCATGGCGTGCCAGTAGGCTTGTCCTTCGTCGCTGTCCAGGGTGAGCCACGCTAAGCTCTTCGCAGCTCCCGGTAACTTGCATTTGGCCATAGCCACGTGGGTAAAGTGTTGCGCGATGTTGGCACCCAGGCTTCGCGAGCCCGAATGCGAAAGCAAGGCAGCATATACTCCGCCAGGAATACCTAAAGTATTTTCTGCATCGAGCTCGACTGTACCGAACTCCACAAAATGATTCCCGGAGCCTGACGTTCCCAATTGGCGTACGGCTTTGCCATGCAACTTTCGCAACAGTTCTGTGTCTTGAAACCCAGGATGATCAAGGATTTCGTGCTCCTGCCGAAAATCCAGCCCGCCGTCGTTGCCGAAATGCGTGTAGTCGCCCAGCGCTTTTTTCAAAGCATAGTCGTGGTGCAGCACGTGGCTTCCCGGCAGGTCAAGGATGGTCAGTGCCATGCGGCATCCGATGTCCATGCCCACACCATAGGGGATTACCGCGTTTTCGGTGGCCAGCACGCCTCCGATGGGGAGACCAAAGCCGTGGTGTGCATCGGGCATGACGGCGCCTTTCACCGCTACCGGCAAGCGCATGGCAACCTCCATTTGTTGCAACGCATTGCGTTCGATGTGTTTGTGACCGAAGACCTCGAAAGGTTTTGGTGACTCGTCCAGATCGTAAGCATCATACAAAGGCTCTGTAGGTTCTTTCGACAAAAGTTTTAATGCGATGATGCCCAGCAGCTCGTGATGACGATAGTTCTCGGGATGCTCCAGCACATCGGTAATCTGATTTAATTTTTCTTCGATCGGCGTGTGTTTGAAGTGACGGTTCATGATGTTTAACGCCAGGCTTCTGATCACATCCGAAGGAAGATTTATGCCCTTCATATCTTGAAGGATAAGTTTGTGTTTGCCCATAGGGATTTTGAGCGGACGTAAATAGAAGACACGGCACTTTATCGCCCGGGAATAGACGCAAAGTCTTTTTTGCGACGAACCCGGGCAAATAAATAATAGCTTTTTCTTCAGACTTACGTCCGCGATTTAAATTGAACTAAAATGTTTTTTTGATTGAGATATAGCCGTCCAGGTCCGGTAAGAATTACCGTGGCGGCTACAGGGTGATATGTAAAGTGAGCACCAGCATAAAATTTCTCCCTCTGTCTAAATGAATACGATCAGGTGAAATGCGTTGCAAATATAAAAGCACTTTTTCGAAGCCGGAAGGAATGAAATGAAATTTTGTCTTATTTATCTGAATTCTAAAAAGGGATTTTTTCGGTTCCTTTAAAATAGGCAACCAAAAAAAGGATCCCGTAGATCCAAAAATTATACAAGAACGTGTAGAAGACGCCGTAGATCACGCTCATGGGGAGGTCACCTTTAGTGCGTTTTGAATTTTTGAAGACCAGGCGTAACGCACGAAAGAAGATCCAATACAACATGGCGGCAAAGACGACCAATGAAATAATCAGCAGTTGACCAAATACCCACAACACCACGGCCAGCACAACCGCAGTCACGACCCAAAGCAAAATGCTGATGATAGTGCCCAAGATCATTCCCCCAAAGTCATCGCTCACGTCTACGATTTGTCCCGATGGTGAAACATCGGGCATTTTGGGAAGCTCTTCGGATTTGATCTTGTCGGTCATGCGGCCGACGTTGTCCTTTAATTTTATACCGTGGAATAGCCCTACCGTAATAAATGAACAAAATGCCGCCGACAAAATGGTGGTGGATAAAAATGAATTCTCAAAAAACGTATGGTGACTTCCCAGCCCCCACAGGTAGACGCCCACGATCGTTAGCGCGATCACCAGCAGGGTGATGATGAAAACAATTCTGGAATCAACAAGCCGGTAAGTTCTGGCGACAGGCGGTATCATAGCGCTAGGTTTCGATGTTCAGGGCGACCAAATTAGAACAACACGGGGGCATCTACAATCCATGCTTTCAGGGATCACGCTTTCTCTCCAGCTAACACACTCACCCTAAATGCAATACGGCCACCAGAAAATCTACCGGTAGCCGTATCGTGGTATTCTTTTAAAAAAAGATCTAATTCTTATATACCCGCACCATGAACACGAAATCCTTCCAACGTTTCACCTGCTGCACACGTGTGCTGTTCTTCATCGTGTTCTGCTTGGGCAGTGTTAACGGCAACGCCACGCTGTCGACGGTTACCTGACCAATCACATCCATGAGCACGGTGGATTTTATGGCAAACGCGGCGCCCATGGTTTCGGTCTGAATGCCGCTGATCACTCCCACCAGGTCGCCCTTCGTGTTCAACAACGGTCCACCGCTGTTGCCGGGATTTACGGGCACCGACACCTGGTAGGCATTGGGGTTTTGCTTGAAGCCCGTCAGCGCGCTAACCGAGCCTTCGCCAAACACAATATCTTCGCGCGGGTAGCCGAGCGTGTAGACATCTTCGGCCAGATTGGCTTCGGTCATCGACAGGGTGTAGGGAAGGGGTTGCGCCAGGTCGTCGAGCTGTTGCTCGATCTTCAGAATGGAGACATCATTCGCCGGGTCGTTGTGAACGATGGTGGCTTTGAGGCGTCCGAATCTGGCGTTCTCTATTATAACGGAGTCCGACTCCTTGATCACGTGGTAGCTGGTAGCCACATAGCCATTCGAAGAAATGAGAAAACCTGTGCCGGCATAGGCCTCGGGCGAGGGCTTGGGTTTCTCTTTCACTTCGGCCATGTCTTCCATCATCAGCTTTTGTGATTTTTTGATTTGCTCCACATTCCGTCGCAATTCTTTGTAGATGGCGGTTTGTTTGGTATCCAGTGAGCGGGTCATGAACAGTGTTCCCAAAATACTGATCAGGGCCACGGAGGCGGCCACGGCGGTCATCCAATAGCGTTTCCAGCCGGCGGGGCGGGTTAGGGGAACGACTTTAGCGGGCGTTTCAATTTCCTGGTGGGCGTCATCCAGCGTTTTCAGAAGCCGGGAGCGTTCGCCGTAAAATTGGAGGGCATCGATAAGGGAGAGGTGTTTTTCCACCTGTTCCCGGAAGGTGGGGTCCTGCTTCATCCGCTCTTTCAGGGCGGCCGTTTCCTGGGCGGAAAGGGTGCCTTTGGCGTAGCGGTCAAGCAGATCTTGTTCGGTGTTCATATTTTCAGTGGTCTTTATAGGCGTCAAAAAACAATTTCTTCAAGCGTTGCAGGCACTTGTACTTCTGATTTTTCGCATTGTCGGCATTGGTATACCCGAACTTTTCGCGGATGGTTTCCATGGAAAGGTCGTGTATGTAGAAATCCTCGATAATGCTGCGGCAGGGCTCTCCAAGGCCCTCCAGTGCAGTTTTCATACCGGCAAACCGTTTTTCCTTCTCTTCTGCGTCGAGTGCCTCCTCATCGGCCCCCAGGAACGATTCTGTTTCCTCGATGCTGCCCTGAAAGCGCTTTTTGGCTTGCAATCGCTTGAGCCACAGCCTTCTGCATACAGCATAGAGGTAGGTCTTGATCTTGCAGGTCAGGATAAAATCCGCTTGCTGCACCCGCTCATAAAAAGCGAGCACGGCCTCCTGGTAAATGTCCTTGGCTTCTTGTTCGGTGCCGCTGTTGGTACAGACCAGGTTCACGATCATCGCGTAATGGGTCTTATAAAGCTCCCGGAGCACCCCCTCGTTCTTCTTCCGGATCTCTGAAACAATCAGCTCGTCGAAATAATAGGCCACGTTTTACGTAAGGTTGGTTTTATACAAAGTCGCCTCGAAGGTAACCCAAAGAAAAAGATCTTTCTGTGTGGGTGACCTTCCGAAAATTGCGGTATGAAGGGAAAATTTAAACTAGAAACTATGAAGAATGCAATGAAAACAATTTTTGCTGTTCTGGCCATTGCGGTTACGATAGGAGCATGCAAGCCTAAAGCTGAAACGGCTACAGAAACGGACTCTACCGCTACTGAAACGGTTGCTCCCGTAGAAGCCGATACTACACAAGCTCCCGTGGCTGTCGATTCTGCCGCAAAGCAATAAGCGCACACACCTACCTGTAAACTTCAGAGCTTCCCGATTCCGGGAGGCTCTGTTCTCTTCCACCCGACGGCATCTCTCGCCGCTACGGTTTTAATTTTCTGATTCTTCTTTTCCTGAATTCTTTGTCCGCACGTGTCCTGCAGGCCTGGCTGACAACGTCTATATTTTTTTGCTTTTAATAATCTTAAAACTCAAAATTTTATGAAACGCTTCACTGTGTCTTTTTATGTGATCATTATAGTCATGTCGATGTTTTCGTGTGGCTCAAAGCAAGAATCAGCGACCGCCGATGTGGATAGCGCATCCACCGAAATGGATGCCGCAGACAAATCAGCCAACCAGCTGGCCATGAATGATGCTGCCGATGTAGACCTCTATTCGGATGGTCGCACCAAACTCGTTAAATCCGTTAAGTATCGTTTCGAAGTAGAGAGTGTGAAGAAAAGTACGGAAGCGATCGAAGCAGCTATTCGAAAATATCCGGCTTATATTGCTTCGTCCAGCCTTCATCTGGAAAACCCGTTGTTGGAAAATAAACTCTCCATCCGTGTACGAAGCGAATATTTTCATGCCTTGTTGAAAGAGATCGATCAACAATCGCTCTACACAAATTTTCGCGACGTCACATCTGATGATGTTTCAAAACAATTTGTAGACCTGGAGTCGCGTCTCAAGACCAAGCGCGAAGTGGAGGAACGTTATGCAGAGATCCTTCGCAAAAAAGCAGGCACGCTGGAAGAACTCTTCGATGCCGAAAAGAAGATCGAGGAATTGCACGAGGACATCGAGGCCACGGTGAGCCGCATCAACTTTCTGCGCGACCAGGTGAGTTATAGCACCATCGAACTGGAATTCTATCAAACCCTGACCGCACCGCTCAAAGCAAAAGAGGAATTGACGCTGGGCGACGAATTGTTAAAGGGACTTGCCACTGGCTGGCACGCCACCGGAAGAGTGCTGATAGCACTCACCTACTTGTGGCCTTTGTATTTATTGACAGCGGCGGTGCTATACATTATACGATTCAGAAAGCTCCGCATGTCGCGTATGTCGTCGCGTTAAGCTCACCGGAACACGCGAAACGGAAAAAGAAGAATGGCGCCGACCAGTTTGAAGCCCAGCTCCAGCGTGAATCCCAGGATGCGGAACGGAAGCAGTACCAGCCAGATCAAAGGAAAAAGAAAAAGCACCATCAGGGCGATGGGCCAGCAAAGGACAAACAACATGCACCAGAGGATAAGGGCGATCAGCGTTCTCATGTTTGAAATAGTGTTTCGCCAACCGTAAATCAAACGGCTTACCAAATTTAATAACCGCGAAAGCAAGCCCCTGCAGGGCCTGCTTTCGCTTTTTTATGTTCTTGAACAGTCAAATATGTACATCACGCTGATCAAAAATGAACAGTGTTTGCCTGTAGGGTAATTTCATGAAATGAAGAATTTGGGATTGGAAAAAAACCTTATTTTGGATCGTACTATTATGTCCATCCCTATGGCAACCGTTATCTATCCTGCCACGCCGAAAAACGTCGATGACCGGATCCTTCAGCCTACACGTGCTTTCAAGCAAGAAGTCACCAAAGTATTAGGCTCCATTTTATTTTTTATGGTCACCTACATTGCGCTCATGGCGGCCGCCATCGTGTTGGCGGTGTTGTGTTGCTATGGCGGCGTTATGATCGTGACCCTATGGCCCCGGTTCATCACCCTCATGTTAGGGGTGGGACTGATCGGGTTGGGCTTGATGGTCATTTATTTTCTCCTGAAATTTCTTTTCAAAAGCAAAACCACCGACCGCTCCGGACTCACGGAGATAACCGCGGCCGACCAACCCGAGCTTTTTCAATTTATAAAAACGCTGACGCGGGAAACACAATCCATGTCTCCCAAGCGGATCTACGTCTCGCCGGAGGTGAACGCCTATGTTTTTTATGATTCCAGTTTTTGGAGCATGTTCTTTCCCGTGCGAAAGAATCTCACGATCGGCTTGGCGCTCGTGAACTCCGTTAACCTCAGTGAATTCAAGGCCATACTGGCGCATGAGTTCGGTCATTTTTCGCAACGCAGCATGAAGTTGGGTAGCTATGTGTACAATGTGAACCAGGTGATCTACAACATGCTTTATGACAACGATGACTATGGCGAAGTGCTGGCAGGTTGGGCCAATGCCAGCGGTTACTTTGCCATTTTCGCCGGTCTCACGGCGGGGATCGTGCGGGGCATTCAATGGATATTGAAGGAAGTTTATACGGTGATGAACAAAAGTTATATGAGCCTTTCGCGGCAAATGGAATTTCACGCCGACGCCGTGGCCGCCTATGTGAGCGGCTCCGATCACCTCATCACTTCCCTCCGCAAACTCGAAGTAGCCAATACGTGCTATGACAAAGTCTTCCAGGTGTACGGCGCATGGTTCGAGCAAGAAGTGAAACCTGTCAATGTTTATCCCGACCATGCCGAAGTGATGCGACATTTTGCTGCGGATCACGGCCTGGCGTTGGAGAATGGTCTTCCGAAGATCGAGGCGGAGTCGATGGCGCGCTTCAATAAGAGCCGTGTTGTGGTGAAGGATCAGTGGGCATCGCACCCCAGCACCGACGATCGCGAAGCCCACTTGCGGTCGCTCAACACCTTCACGGAAACCGAGCACGCCTCGGCGTGGGTCATTTTCCGCGATGCAGAAGCTTTGCAAAAGAAAATCACCGAAAAAGTATACGCGAACGTCACCTTCAAGGAGGCTCCGCTGGTTGTAGACAGCAATATTTTTAGCAAGCGCTATTATCAGGAGCTGGAAAAGTACACCCTCAACAAACGTTACAAGGGTTTCTTTACCTACAGAAGTATAGCCGATGTGGATGTGGATGCGCTGCAAACCACCCTGCAAGCCAGCAATCTTGACGAGGTCCTGGATGAACCTACCTTGGAACTCCCTTTTGAGATCGCCGGTATAAAGAATGACATTAACACACTTGACATCATCCGCCGATCGGGCAACCGGGTGAAGACCTTTGAGTTTGAGGGAGAGAAGTTGGATCAGGAAGACGCTGGTTCGCTGGCGGAAAAATTGAAGACGGAATTGACGGAAACGGAAGTCCGGTTGGCCGAGGCCGATAAAAAAGTGATTACATTTTTTATACAGCAGGCGGTAAGCAAAGGGGTTGCCGAAAAAATAAAAGACGACTACCGCGCCCTTTTTGCCGCAGCCCGGCAGAGCAAGGAAGACCTGATGAGGTACATTGAAATTCAGACCACGATGCAGCCCCTTTACTATCAGCAGGTGACCATCGAGAAAGCGCATGCTCTAATGAATCTTGTGCGTCAAAAGGAAAAGCCGATAAAGGAACGTTTGAAAACCATGCTCGCCAACGAGCATTACGGCGTGCACTATACGTCGAAAGACAAGGAAAAGCTGGAGCAATTTATCGTTAGCGACCATACCTATTTTAAAGGCTCGTCGTTTCTGGATGCGGAGATGGCTTTGTTGCATGATGCTATGAAACTATATCAGACTTTGGCTACTGACTATGCCTTTATACTGAAAAAGGAATTGTTGGAGCGGCAGCTTCAGTTGTTGGACTAACGAGGGTATTTGAAGAAGCCTTTTTCTGAAGAATTTACATTATGAATGAATTACTTCGAGGGCTGGCTCGGCTTGGGCTGGTGATTTTTCTTGGTTTTACTGCACTGTTGATTTTCTTTTACGTTGAAGCCTTAAGCGATAAGATAGCCCACCCGGGATATAAAAATTTGCCTTACTCAGACTACACCTGGCTAGGGCTGGTCATGCTGGCTTTCGCTATCGCTGATTTTTTTATCCTCAGAAGTTTTATACGGAGTTGGAGGAGGAGAAGCCAATGATTCGACAAGCGTTGCGTCCAGTGACTAGCGCTTAGTGTGTGGGATAGACCGGTTTTAGCTATCTTGAATCTCATACGCAAAGCCGTGGACATGCACAGATTTATCCTACTCTTGACCCTGGCAATTGCCGGAAGCACACTTCAAGCTCAGAAAAAGACCTCGCAAAGGATCCTGTTCAATGCAAAGATCTTTACAGCCAACCCCAACCAACCCTTTGCGGAAGCCGTGGCCCTCTCGGGCGATAAGATCATCGCCGTGGGATCGCTGGCCGACGTTCAAAAAAAATTGAAAGGCAAGACGGAGAAAATTGATCTGCAAGGAAAATTTCTTCTGCCGGGCTTGATCGACAGCCACAACCACGCCCTCAGTGGCGGCAAAAGTCTCAGCGCGGCCAACCTCGGCGACGTATGGTTGACCACCCCTCAATTGGCGACCTACGCTGAAAACATTTTGAAGACGCGCAAAGGCATGCGGGGTGATGTCATTTTGATGGAAGGCATGCATAGCGCTACCTGGGCACATGCAAATGAACTGGATGCGCTGTTCAACGCAGATGCCTATCGCACACAACCCGTTGTGCTTCGGGGCTCGGATGGACACACCGCTTGGGTGAATCGCGTGATGCTTCATCGTGCCGGTGTGAACCGTGTTTTCATCGCATCCTTAGTCGAAGACGAGCGACCTTATTTTGGTGTCGATGAAACAGGCGAACCCAACGGACGCATTTCCGAGGACGGCTTCAACACCATTCGAAAAGTTTTGCCCGCCAGTCCTGTCGATCCTTATGAGGCAGCGATCGCCGGCGTTCAACATCTGAACAGCCTTGGCATCACCGCGTGGCTCGATCCTGCCACCGGCTCCACCAGCGGCGGTGCGCAGAACGGCGATTTGCAACTCTATGAAAAACTTTCCCTGCAAAAAAAGCTCACCGCACACGTGGCGGCTACGGTGGTCGCTGAAGGCAACGACGATGTTCAAAAACAGATAGAGGTGGTGAAAGCCCTTCAAAAGCATTTCAATAACGTGAAGGATTTGTCGGTGCTTGGTTTCAAGATCTTCGCCGATGGTGTGTTGGAATATCCCACACAAACGGCAGCGGTTTCTATACCGTATAAAAATTCCGGTAAATATGGATCGCTCATGTTCGATCCGGCCAAGTTCAAAAACTTCGTGGCCAAAGCAGACCAACAACAACTGCTGGTGCACGTGCATGCCATAGGCGACCGCGCAGTGACCGAAGCATTGAACGCTTTTGCGTACGCTCGCGCCACCAATGGCAACAACAAGCTTGCCCATTCCATCACACACCTCCAGTTGGTAGTGCCTTCCGATTTCAAACGTTTTGCTGCGCTAAATGTCCTCGCGAGCTATCAACTCCTTTGGGCGACGGCTGATACGTATACTGTCGAATTGGTAAAGCCCTACATCGACTCGGTGCTATTCTCCTTTCACTACCCAGCCAAATCCATGCACGATCAGGGCGCTGTCATCGCGGGCGCCAGCGATTGGCCGGTGAGCTCGGCGAATCCCTTCGAGGCGATATACGTTGCCGAAACACGCCTGGGAAAGTTAGGCGTTCTAAACCTCCGCGAAAGCATGCCCCGCGCGGAGATGCTGAAAGCCTACACGATCAACGCCGCCAAAGTGTTGTGGAACACCACCATCGGGTCCATTGAGCCGGGAAAACAAGCAGACCTGGTTTTGGTCGATCGGGACGTGCTCAAGGTTTCTGCCGAAGACGTAAAGGGCACGCAAGTGTTGTGGACGATGTTTGGTGGGGAAATTGTGTATAAGAAGTAACCCTCCTTTTTCGCAAGGCGATTTTTGTGTTATTTGTACGCAAATAGCCTCCACGTCATGAAGCAAGATATAAAAGTCTCGGTCGACGCTGTCGTTTTCGGTTATAGCCCGGAAGAGGGCATACAGGTGCTGCTGATCAAACGGAAATACGAACCGTTTCAGAAGTCGTGGGCGTTGCCCGGTGGACTGGTGTTGGACGAGGAGTCGCTGGAAGAAGCCGTGCGCCGCGAGTTGCAGGAGGAGGCGGGAATTGATCTAAATTACCTCGAGCAACTCTATTCGTTTGGCCAGCCTGGCCGCGACCCGCGTAACCGAGTGATCTCTGTAGCCCACTTCGGCCTGGTACGCCCCGGCGACTACCAGCTCTCCGCGCAAACCGATGCAGAAGATGTGGCATGGTTCAACATCAAGCGCATTCCCCGGCTGGCATTCGATCACAAGCATATCATCGATTCGGCCATCAAACGATTGAGAAGCAAGATCGTGTATGAGCCCATAGGGTTTGAGTTGCTGGACAAAGAGTTTCCCTTTTCGGACCTGGAAAAACTCTACCAGGTGCTACTCGACAACGACCTGGACCGACGCAATTTCAAAAAACGCATTATGGCCCTCGGTTTCCTGGAAGCGGTGAACAAAACCTTGCAACGCAAGGCCGGCCGGCCAGCAAAACTCTATCGCTTCAACAAAAAGAAGTATTTCGAGCTGAAAGAACGGGGCTACCACTCCGATCTTTTCTACTCATAGTCAAGCCGTTGTCTAATTAGCGTAAAAAATACGCAAATTAGACCGCTGGAAATTCAACTTCATTTTTATATTTGCGTACATTATACACAAATGAACACAATAACAAAATCAATTACGTTGTACAGCGAGAGCGTCGAAAGGTTGCCCAAGCAGGGCAATCACATTGTCGGCAGGGTGAGTGCCGATCACATCATCGTATATCAAGCCTTCAAAAAATCAACGGCCGACTATGCGGTAAAGCATCAGGCTTTTGGAGGAAGCGATTATAGCTACAATCGGATGTCCTGGATCAAGACCAGTTTTTTATGGATGATGTTTCGCAGTGGCTGGGCGCAGAAGGAAGGACAGGAACGGATACTCGCTGTAACCCTTCGCAGGGAAGATTTCGAGTTGATACTGAGTCAAAGTGCCCATGCATCCTTTCAGAAGGATGTACACGGAAGTGAAGAAGAGTGGAGACAATCACTTGAGGTGAATGAAGGAAGACTTCAGTGGGATCCTGACCATGACCCCTTTGGGAATGTGATTGCGCGAAGAGCCATTCAGCTTGGGTTGAAAGGCAATATGCTTAAGCAATTCGGATTAAGTCAGATCGTAGCCATAGAGGACATTACGGCTTTTGTAAAGGAGCAATATCAATACGTAGGCAATCGGCAACTGGACAAACTTAATATTCCTTTGGAGAGTGTGTTTGTCCCCCAAGACCCTGCCCTTAAAAAGAAAATTGGACTAACGCTTTTGTAACCATGAACAATATCGGTGTCATTGTCGCCCGCTTTCAAACACCCTACCTGCATGAAGGTCACAAATCGATCATTGAGACGGTGCAGCAAAACCACAATAAAACGGTGATCGTGCTTGGCGTTTCGCCCGTGTTGGGCAGTCGCCGCAACCCTCTGGATTTTCCAACGCGCGAGAAGATGATCAAGAAGGAATATCCCGACATGGTGGTGCTCCCGCTATCCGATCATCCCCTGGACACGCGATGGACGCAGACCCTCGACCATCTGCTCACCTCAACTTTTCCCGGATCCACCTTCACCCTCTATGGCAGTCGCGACAGTTTCATGACCAGCTATTCCGGAAACAAAAAGGTTGTAGCGCTTCCGGAACAGGGCAAACACAATTCGACCGCCCTCCGCGAGAAGTTCAGCGACAGGGTGATGGACGCCGAAGCATTTCGATCCGGGATCATTTATGCATATGCCAACACCTATCTCAAAGTTTATCCCACCGTCGATATTGCCGTGTTCCGCGATAACAAAAAAGAAATACTGCTCGGCAAAAAAGACATCGACAACCAGTGGCGTCTGCTGGGAGGATTTAGCGATCCCACCGACGACAGTTTCGAAATGGCCGCCCAACGCGAATTGCATGAGGAGTGCGGCCCGATCGAAATCACGGCGATGCAATATGAAACCTCCCGGCGTGTGGACGACTGGCGCTATAGGACCGAATGCGACAAGATCATCACCACGCTCTTCTCGACCGACTTCATTTCCGGCGATCCCAAAGGAGGCGACGACATCGCTTCTGTGGAATGGTTCCCGCTGGACAAGGTTCAGAACATGATGGATACCCACGAGGTGGTGGACACACACCTTCCTCTATTACAATTTCTTTTGAAGAAGTATGCTAAATAAATACAGTTATGAAAGAAAATCTGTTATTGTTGGCGGATGCCTATAAGTATTCGCACTACAAACTTTACACCCCGGGCACGTCAAAGATCTACTCCTACTTGGAAAGCCGTGGTGGTTTGTTCCCGGAAACGGTATTTTATGGATTGCAATATTATCTGAAGGAATACCTGGAAGGCCAGGCCTTCACCCGCGAGGATGTCGACGAAGCAGAGGCAGTGTTGAATGGCGTGTTTGGTAGAAAGGATGTCTTTCGCCGTGAGAACTTCGATTACATTTTAGAGAAACACGACGGCCATTTGCCCGTCCGGATCAAGGCCGTGCCAGAGGGATTGGCCATTCCCGTGCACAATGTGCTGATGACGATCGAGAACACCGATCCCGCCTGCTTTTGGCTCACCAATTTTCTGGAAACCCTGCTCATGCAGGTGTGGTATCCCAACACGGTGGCTACGCTTTCGCGGGAAGTCCGGAAAACGGTAACAAAATATTTTGAAGCCACGGCCGATGACAGCTCACGCGGGGCCATTGATTTTGTGTTGAATGATTTTGGTTTCCGGGGTGTCAGTTCCGTGGAAAGTGCTGGATTAGGTGGGTCGGCCCATCTGCTGAGCTTCAAAGGGAGTGACACGGTCTTGGCATCGCGTTTTGCGCAGCGCTATTATGGGGCGAAAGAGGTGTATGGCAAATCTATCCCGGCAACCGAACACTCCATCATGACGTTACTAGGGCCGGAAGGAGAGAAACAGATCTTCAGGCATGTGCTGGATGCTTATCCGGAAGGCCTGGTGGCTTGTGTTTCGGATTCCTACAACATCTTTCGAGCCGTGGAGGAATATTGGGGAGGAGAATTTAAAGACGAAATACTAAGACGCCAGGGTACCCTGGTGATTCGTCCCGACTCCGGCGACCCGGTGATGACGTTGCTCAGCGTGTTCGATATCCTGTTTGCAAAATTCGGATTCACAACAAACACCAAAGGCTTTCGCGTGCTCCCGCCCCAGGTCCGCGTGATCCAAGGCGATGGGGTGGATCATGAGTCGATTCCGTTGCTATACGATGCCTTGAAAGAAAAAGGGATCTCTGCGGAGAACCTGGTGTTGGGCATGGGGGGCGCCTTGTTGCAGAAAGTGAATCGCGATACTCAGAAATTTGCGCTGAAATGTTCTTATGCCGAAGTGGCGGGGAAAGAACTGGATGTCCGGAAGCAGCCGGTGGAGATGGATGCTGACGGGAAATTGGTGGCCTCGTTTAAGACTTCGAAAGCGGGTAGGTTGAAGCTCGTGAAAGAGGAAGGGAAATATAAAACGATTGCGCATGACGAACGCTTGGATTTGGAGGATGTGATGGAGGTCGTGTTCGAGAATGGTGAGATCAGGAAATCGTATGCATTTGAAGCGGTGCGTGCGCGGGTCCAGAAAGATTGAACCGCAACGACGCAAAGAGCGCAAAGTTTACGCTGTGGCCTTTCGGAATCCAGTCTAGCCTAACACTCCTTCGGGTGTTCGTGCGTTGGTACTTCGTATCAAATAAATTAGTTTTGAGACATGAACCTCAATAGTCTGAAGCAAACGCTGGAAGGAGAATTCTTTACCGATGAAACGACCCGAAAACTATACGCCACCGATGCTTCCGCATACCGCGAAATCCCCCAGGCTGTAGCCATCCCAAAGACGGAGGAAGATCTCGTGAAGCTCATTCGCTTTGCGCGCGAGAACAAAACTTCGGTCATCCCCCGCACCGCCGGCACCTCGTTGGCAGGCCAGGTTGTGGGCGCTGGCATTGTGGTGGATGTTTCTAAACATTTCAACCGCATTATTGAAGTTAACAAAGAAGAAGGTTGGGCGCTGGTAGAACCCGGCATTGTGCGCGACGATCTGAACCAGCATCTGAAAGCCTACGGCTATTTCTTTGCACCCGAAACTTCCACCGCCAACCGCGCCATGATCGGCGGTATGATCGGCAACAACTCTTGCGGTTCCAACTCGGTAGTCTATGGCAGCACACGCGAACACTTGCTCGAAGTGAATGCTCTCCTTTCTGATGGCAACAAAGCGTGGTTCGGACCTCTGAACCAGACAGAATTTTTGTCGCGCACGAAAGGCGACGCATTGGAGAATAAAGTATACCGCCACATCGAGGCCATGCTTTCCAATGCCGATAACGTAAAGGAAATTGAAAAAGAATTCCCCAAGCGCTCCATCCAGAGAAGAAATACCGGCTATGCGATCGATATGCTGGCACGCATGCAGCCTTTCCGTGATACGGGTGACCTTTTCAATTTTTGCAGCCTCATTGCCGGCTCGGAAGGAACCCTGGCCTTTGTGACGTCGGCCAAGATCAAGCTCACGCCCATCGATCCGCCACATAAAAAACTGGTGTGCATTCACTGTCACAGCATAGACGAATCGTTGCGGGCAAACCTGGTGGCCCTGCACCACAAGCCCTCGGCAGTGGAGTTGATGGATCACTATGTGTTCGAAGCCACAAAACGAAATCGCGGGCAAGCGGAAAACCGTTTCTTCATCGAAGGCGATCCACAAGCCATCCTCGTAGCGGAAATCACACGCCACACGGCAGCACAGGTAGATGCCGATGCGTTGGCATTGATCGAAGACCTGAAAAGCAAAGGTCTCGGATATTCTTACCCTGTAGTAGGTGGCGACGACATCAAAAAAGTATGGAACCTGCGCAAAGCAGGACTGGGATTGCTCTCCAATGTCCCTGGCGACTACAAGCCTGTGCCCGTCATTGAAGATACGGCCGTTGATGTGGAGGACCTCCCATCGTATATCGCAGAGGTTGGCGATATTTTGAAGAAGCATGATTTGTATAGTGTTCATTATGCCCACGCTGGTTCAGGTGAGTTGCATTT
>DATDAV010000303.1:0-50110 GCA_036525235.1 Chryseolinea sp.
AAATGCAAACGCGCTTGTTGGTGAAGAACACCAACAAGCGCGCGAGTCTTGTATTTAACTTTGCGTCTTCTTTGCGACCTTTGCGTCTTTGCGGTTAAACCCGCTACGAGAGCACTAGCCTCTATCCGGCCCAATCTTCCCTGACACCCGAGCCGCATACGCCTCAAGCTTGCCGACTTCCTGGTCGATCATCCACAGACCGACGCCTTCTTCACCGATGATGTCGAAGATCTCGACGGCGCGGCGGGCGAGGGTTTCTTCTTCGCGTTGTTCGTTCACATACCATTGCAGGAAGTTGAAGGTGGCGAAGTCCTTGATCTGGAGACATTGGTCAACAATGTTGTTGATCGACTTGGTGACTTCGATCTCGTGGAATAACACTTGCTCGAATACTTCGCGCAGGCTTTTGAATTCGTGCTTTATGCCCGTGACCTCGGGTTGCATGGCGTGGCCGCCGGCGGCGTTCACATAGCGGAACAGTTTGAGCATGTGACGGCGCTCTTCCTCGGAGTGTTTGTAAAGAAATTCGGCAGAGATCTCATAGCCCTGGGTGTCGCACCAGGAGGCCATGGAGAGGTAGGCAGCCGATGATTTGCCTTCCATAACGATCTGTTTATTCAACATCGCTTCGATCTCCGGCGTGATGGAGCGGGCGGGAGTATAGGTCTGTTTTTTCATATCCTTGGTCTTTCAGGTAAGGTAGCAAAAGTCCGTTTTACCTGCATATTTTTGGTTCCGTGTATTTGGATTAAATCTAAATAAGGAATAGTATTGCAGCTCTATTCAAGGCGTATGTTACGGTTTATGAAACGGCAGTTACTGCTTATCCTCCTCATTGTTAGTTCTTTACACGGAGTGATGGCCCAGGTCCTAACCCGGGAAGACTCCCTTTCAGCAGGCCTTATCCGGTCGAACAATACCACCGTACTCTCCGGCTACGGCCAGATCAAGGCCGAGTACGACTTTCGCCTCAAGACGGCCACGGCCAACCTTACCCGCAACGTCTTATTTGTGGGTCACAAATTCAGCAACCGCATTTATTTCTTCTCGGAGTTGGAGCTTGAGAACGCCAAGGTTGTTGGCGGCCAGCCCAGCGGCGAGATCTCCATGGAGCAACTCTTCCTGAAGTTCAGTGTGAACCGCGACATGTACATACAGGCCGGCTTGTTCATTCCGCGCATTGGTATCACCAACGAAAACCACTTGCCCACCACCTTCAACGGTAACGACCGTCCCTTCGTGGAGACGTTCATCATTCCGGCCACGTGGCGCGAGATTGGGGTGGGTCTTTATGGACGCGTGCGTTCCATTTCCGGCTTCAACTATTCGGTGGCCATCATGAACGGACTTAGCTCCAAAGGCTTTGTGAACGGGTCGGGCATCAAGGAAGGACGGCAGGAGGGAAGCAACGCCACGGCAGCCAACCTGGCGGTAACGGCTTCGGCACTGTACTATATCAAGAGCTGGCGTCTTCAGATGTCGGGCTATTATGGCGGCAGCGCTGGTTTGACACCGCGCGTGGCCGACAGTCTGCAACTTCAATCCGGTGTTTTTGGGACACCCGTAGCGTTGGGTGAAGTGGATGCACAGTATCATAAAAATGGCGTGGCCTTCAAAGCGCTGGCCACGGTGGTGGGCATCCCGGATGCTTATGAGATCAACCGCGCCTATGCCAACAATACGCCAAGCATGATGGTGGGTTACTACGCAGAGCTGGGCTATAATTTTTATCAGTTGATCAATCCCGAGGTGCGTAAGAACCTGACTGTGTTTTTGCGTGAGGAGTTTATGGATCTGAACTACCGCGTGCCTTCCAACGGCATCAAGAACGGGATCAATCACAAGACCTATACCGTGACGGGCATTACCTATCAGCCCGTGAACGGTGTCATCATCAAAGTGGATTATGTGTTGCGCAAGACACAGCCACGCAACGAGGACCTTATTGTGACGCCCTTTCCGCAGCAACTTCCCTACTACACGTCGAACGGATTTTTCAACATTGGCTTAGGCTATAGCTTCTAGTAGTTATGAAAAAGACACGAAGAGAGTTTTTGAAAGATACCTGTACCACCTGCCTGGGCACGGTGGCGCTGGGCTTTACGTTTTCACAACTCAGCTCGTGCTCTTCGCTGCCGGTGTATAAGGCCAACCTAAGCCTGAAAACGGTGGAGGTGCCCCTCACGTCGTTTGCCGAATCCAACGTGGTGATCGTGCGCGACATGCAGGTGCAGTACGACATTTTGCTGGTGAAGAAAAGTGCGGCGGAATACAATGCGCTGTACATGAAGTGCACCCACCGCGAAAATCCCGTGTCGGCCACCAAGACGGGGTTGTACTGCCCGGAACATGGCAGCACGTTCGACCTCGACGGCAACGTGACCAAAGAACCGGCACCTTTGCCCTTGAAACGATTCACGACGGTCATATCCGATCAAGCCATCACTATCGATCTTAATTCTTAATTCACATAAATCATGAAAAAGTCATATCTACAGTATTTGCTCGCTGGTGCCGCGCTCCTGAGCTTGTCGAATTGTTCCGACGACAACGACAACGCCTCGCCTGTAAATGAAGAACTGAATAAGCAGGTGTTGCTGGATTTTTCCGCCAACCTTCCCCAGGCGGTCTACAGCGACCTGTCGGCGAAGACCAGCACACTCTACGACCAGGTAGTGGCCCTGGGAACCAATGGCGCTACGGACAATGAGTTAGCGGCGGCCCGTACCACCTGGAAGCAAGCGAGACAAGCCTGGGAACAATCGGAAGCCTTTTTGTTCGGCCCCGTTTCGACCAAAGATATCGATCCACACATCGACACCTGGCCTGTAAACTTCAATGACCTGAACGCTCAGCTGACCAGTGGCGCCGAGTTCACCGAAGACTACATCAACAACCTCGACGACGCCCTGAAAGGTTTTCACCCCATCGAATACCTGATCTTTGGCGAAGACGGCGAGAAGAAAGCCGCCGACCTTTCTGCGAGAGACATGGAATACCTCACGGCGCTTGCTCTCAACCTGAAGAGCCTCACGGCCGATGCGAACAACTCCTGGAAGCCTTCCGTTTCCGGAAATTATCATACGATATTCACGACTGCCGGCGCAGGCAGCGCCACGTACCCCACGCAACTGGCAGCCTATCAGGAGCTGGTGAACGCGATGGCGGGCATCTGTGATGAAGTGGCCAATGGCAAATTGGAGGAACCGTTCGCCGCACAAGATCCTTCCCTGGAAGAGTCGCCTTTTGCGCAAAACTCCATCATCGATTTCACCAACAACATCAAAGGCGTACAGGATGTATACCTCGGCAAATACAGTGTAGATGGTAAGGGACTGGAGGACATCGTACGTCAATATAACCTGCAATTGGACAGCGACATCAAGCTGAAGATAGACAATGCGATCAGTGCCCTGGGAAAGATCACCGATCCGTTTGGAAAAGCGATCACCACGCAAGCCATGCAAATTGAAACGGCCATGAGCTCCATCAGGGATTTGCAAGAAATATTGGAGACCGAGCTGTTGCCTTTTGTTCAGCAGCACACAAAATAAGAAACAAGCATTTCACGGGAATCTCGTGTAGCGATGAGGAAGGATAAAATTGTCATACAGGTTTTGATAGTAGTGGGGATCATCGTCTCCATCTACGCCTGCGTGGAGCCGGATGCGCTGAACGACACAGACTACAGCGAATGGCTCTCGGGGGGATCACAAACCGTTTTTGACAATGGTGCGGGAGGATTCAGCACGGCTTTTCCGCACCTCACGGCGGCACGTGAAAAAGTACATTCCATTGGCGACGGCGCTTTCGGACAAACCTTTGTCACTGCGCCTGCGCCACAGAATCCCGGGCTCGGCCCCATCTTCAACAACGTGTCGTGCACGTCGTGTCACATCAACGATGGACGGGGTAAACCGCCCGTAGCCGGCGAACAACTTTCATCCTTACTCATCCGCATCAGCATTCCGGGAACGGATGTGCATGGTGGCCCCAATCCCGTGCCGGGTTTTGGCGGACAACTTCAGCAGCGTGGCGTCTTTGGAGCGCAGCCTGAGGCGTCTGTGCGTATTGACTATACGGAACAATCCTACACGTTTGCCGATGGCACAACGTACTCGCTACGCTTTCCTACTTACACCTTGGAAAATCCGTACACGACATTGCCTGCCGGTGTTATGCTCTCTCCGCGCGTGGCTCCGCCCGTGTTTGGTCTCGGCTTGCTTGAGGCCGTAGACGAAGCCGACATTCTTGCCCTGGCCGATCCGGATGACCGCAATGACGATGGCATCTCGGGAAAACCCAACTATGCCTGGAACGTCGCAGAAGGAAAAATGACTTTGGGAAAATTCGGATGGAAGGCAGCGAACCCTTCGCTGTTGCAACAATCGGCCGGCGCTTACAACGAAGACATGGGCATTACCAACTTTGTCTTCCCGCACGAGTCGGCTACCGGGCAGCCCCAATACGATGGACGTGACGATGAGTATGAAGTTTCCGATAGCTTGCTACATTCCGTAGCGTTTTATATCCGCACCCTCGGTGTGCCGGCGCGCCGTGCGGCCGATGATGCCGGGGTGTTGCAAGGCAAAAAATTATTCGTCGATGGGAAATGTTCGCAGTGTCACGTGCCGCGTTTGCGCACCAAGACCGATGTGGCGTTCCCGGAGATCTCTAACCAGGTCATCTTCCCCTATACCGACATGCTGGTGCACGACATGGGGCCTAACCTGGCCGACAATCGTCCCGACTTCGACGCCACCGGCGTAGAGTGGCGCACGTCGCCGTTGTGGGGCATTGGCATGACGCGCATTGTGAACGGCCATCAAAACTTTTTGCATGATGGTCGTGCCCGTACACTGTTGGAAGCCATTATGTGGCATGGCGGTGAAGCCGAAGTGTCGAAAGAATTTGTACGGACGCTTTCGCAAGACGATCGCGACAAGTTGATTAAATTTTTAGAATCCCTATAAGGTGAGGAATGCTCCATACAAGATCCTGTTGGCCGATAACCAGGCGCTCACCGCGGCGGGGTTGATCCATTTGTTGTCCGACCGCGAGGAGTTGGAGATTGTAGGACACGTAGCCCATCGCGAGGAATTGCTGCCGCTCGTTGCGACCCATCAACCGAATTTGCTGATCACCGACTATAACCTGCCGGGCTATGTCACCATCGAAGACCTGCAGGATGTATCACGCTCGGCGTCCAATCCACACATTCTCGTGGTGTCGTCCGACGATTCGAAGAGTTCCATTTTGGAAGTGCTACAGTTGGGGGTGACCGGCTATCTCACCAAGGAATGTTCGCGCGAGGAAGTGATGATGGCCGTGCAGTCGACGTCAAAGGGCGAGAAGTTTTTTTGCCACAAGATCCTGGACATCATCATGGAGAAACATTTTTCTCCCGAGGCGCCCACGGCCGACCCGTCGCTGCTGACCACGCGTGAGACGGAGATCCTTTCCCTGCTGGCCTCCGGTCAATCCACACAACAGATCGCCGATTCGTTACACCTGAGCCCGCATACGGTCCATACGCACCGCAAGAGCATCATCCGTAAGCTCAACATCAAATCGCCCACCGAGTTCGTCATTTATGCGATGGATTTCGGGCTGATCAGACCCAAGTAAATTTCTTTATTTCTTCCAATTGCAAACCGTGGCATCACCCATGGCGAATCCATTTGATTTGTTTTTCTTTTGCAGCGATGGGGTACTACCTCGCACAGGGTATATGAAATCCACTCCTTCAGGCGATTGATTCAGGTTAGGTGTTGAATCTACATTTGTACCAGATTCTCATCCTTCTAAACAACGTCAAATGAAATATTTTACTCCCCGTCACAGTGTCCTCCACGTTGTGCTTTTTATACTCACCATCAGCTGCGCCTGGGCCCAGACCGGCAACATCCGCGGCAGCGTGAAGACCGCCGACGGGCAACCCGCTGAATATATCAACATCGCCGTGAAAGACCTCAGCAAAGGCGCCACCTCCAACGCCAAAGGAGAGTTCGAGATCCGGAAAGTACAAGCCGGTGCGCACGTGTTGCTCATCTCTTTTGTGGGTTTGGAGGCCCAACAAGTCGACATCGAAGTAAAGGCAAATGAAACAACGCAGGTCCCCGAGATCATCCTTCACGAAAGTGAAAAAGAGCTGAACGAGGTGGTGGTCACCTCCACCCGCGGTTACAAGGAAGATGCCGTGTCGCCCTCGCTCCGGTTGAAGACTCCCATCCTGGAAGCGCCTCAAAACATCCAGGTGATCAGCAAACAACTTTTGAACGACCAGCAGGTATTCGACATGCTGGAGGGCGTGACCCGCAACGTGAGCGGTGTCACCAAGCTGGAGCATTGGGACAACTATGCCTACATCAATATGCGCGGTTCGCAGGTAGCCGAGGACATGAGCATGGTCGAGCGCATCGAGTTTGTGAAAGGCCCTGCTGGTTTTATGCTGGCTTCGGGTGAGCCCAGTGGTTTTTACAACGTCGTGACCAAGAAGCCTACCGGTGTGAACAAAGGAAGCGTACAGCTCACCCTGGGAAGCTTCGACACCTATCGCACCGCGTTGGACCTGGATGGCAAACTGACCAAAGACGGCAAGCTGCTGTATCGCATCAACGTGATGGGTCAATTGAAAGGCTCTCACCGCGACTTTGAATCCAACAACCGCTATTCCATTGTCCCGGTCATCAAGTACCTGTTCGACGACAACACCTCGCTCACCGTGGAATACACGCACCAGTTTTCGCAAATGAGTGCGATCGGTTCCAACTATGCCTTTTCGGCAAACGGCTATGGCGACCTTCCCCGGAACTTTACCACGGCCGAGCCCAATCTGGATCCCACCAACATCAACGACCGGAGTGTGCTGGCCATCTTTCAGCACAAATTGAATGAACGCTGGAATTTCACAGGCCAGTTGGCCTACTACAACTACAAGCAAATAGGGCAATCGTTGTGGCCGAGTTCGGTTACTCCGGAAGGCAATATGCAACGCGGAGTTTCCATCTGGGATGCCCTGGGGCTTTCGAAGATCGGTCAGTTCTTTGTGAATGGCGAAGAACGTACGGGCAACATCACGCACCGCATACTGGCCGGCATGGACCTGAGCAACAAAGATTATTACGCCGACTGGAGCCAAGGCGGCGCCCTCGGAGGCGACACGTTTAATATCTACAAACCGGTTTATGGCCTGGTCCCCGCTTCGGCGCTGCCCACCTATGACCGGTCGAAGTCGATCCGCGAACGCGGTGTGCGCTATAACCAAAGTACCACCGGCATCTACGTGCAGGATGAAATGGCCTTCCTGGAAAATAAAGTACGGTTGACCTTGGCTGGACGCTATACGAATGCCAAGAACGGCGACCCGTATTCCGGAAGTACCGACGACAACAAGTTCACTCCCCGCGTGGGCGTGAGTGTGTCGCTGACACCCAACACAACCGTGTATGGCGTGTACGACCAAGCCTTCCTTCCCAACCCCGGTCGCGACTATGCCGGCAAAACGTTTGATCCCATCACCGGCAGCAACCTGGAGGCGGGTTTGAAACGCGATTGGATGAATGGCAAATGGAACGCCGGCCTCACGGCGTATCAGATCACCAAAAACAAGGTGCTGGTGTTGGACACTGACCATCCCGATCCAACGACCGGTCAGTTGGTCTACTCGAAACAAATCGGGCAAACCCAAACGAAAGGCATCGAATTCGATGTGCGTGGCGAAGTAGTGCGAAACCTGGAGCTGGTGTTGAACTATGCGCTCACCGACTCGAAGGTGACCAAAGACACGCAAGAGCAAAACATCGGGACCAAAGTGCCCGGCACTTCTAAACACCTGACCAATGCCTGGCTGAACTATCGCTTTAGCAATGGTGCACTGAAAGGCCTCGGTTTTTCAGCTGGGTATCAATGGCAGGTCGAGCGTTCGTCGTGGTATGTGTTCGACGGTACGAACCAATCGCTGCCCAACTACTTCCGCCTGGACGGCGCCGTGTCGTGGCAGAACGAAACCTTTAGCGTGGGCTTGAATGTGAACAACATTCTGAACGACTATCTTTTCAGCGGCTCGCCCTATGACCTGAATTTTGATGGCAAGAAGGAATTCTATTGGCAAACGGAAGCGCCCATCAACTTCCGGTTGAACGTGGCCTATCGTTTTTAAACGCTTGCGCAGATGGCAGAAAAGAAAAAAAGTTGGTTTCGTAAAATTATCGGTTGGCTGCACCTCTGGCTCGGACTTACGTCCGGGCTGGTGGTTTTTATCATCGCGGTTACCGGCTGTCTGTATGCATTTCAGGATGAGATCCAGAATGCGTTACAGCCTTACCGCTTCACGGTGGCGCAGGATAAACCGGTGTTGCCGCCGTCACAGTTAAAGGAGATCGCTGAAAAAGAATTGCCAGGAAAGAAAATCCATGCCGTGTTGTACCCCGTCGCCGGGCGTTCGGCACAGGTGATCTTCTATAACTTTGAACCGGAATATTATTACTTCGTATATCTCAATCCCTACACCGGCGAAGTGTTGAAAGTGAGCAACGAGAACGCCGGCTTTTTCCGATTTGTGCTCGATGGTCACTATTATCTGTGGCTTCCGCCGGCAATCGGTCAGCCTATCGTGGCCGTTTCCACGCTGGTGTTTGTGGTCATGCTCATCACGGGCATCGTCCTGTGGTGGCCCAAGAATCGCAAGGCCGCGAAGCAACGCTTCTCCATCCAGTGGGGTGCCCGTTGGCGACGGAAGAACTATGATCTTCACAATGTGTTGGGCTTCTATGCATCGTGGGTGGCGATCATTCTGGCGTTGACGGGTTTGGTGTGGGGGTTCCAATGGTTTGCTAAGAGCGCGCATGCCGTGGCGGGAGGAACAAAATCTCTCCTGTATGCCGAACCCCTGGTCGATACCACTGCTGTGGCCCAGACCGGTCTGCCCGCCAGCGATCGGATCTGGATGAAAATGAAAGCCGAGAATCCGGGCGCACAGGTCATGGAGGTGCACGTGCCCGAAACCAAGGCATCGCCCATCGTCGTGACGGTCAATTTTGATAACCAAACCTATTGGAAGACCGACTACCGTTACTTCGATCCGTTCACGCTAAAAGAACTGGAAGTCGACCACCTCTATGGCAAGCTCGCCGCGGCCAACACAGCCGACAAACTATTGCGCATGAACTACGACATTCACACCGGCGCCATCATTGGCCTGCCCGGCAAGATCCTTGCGTTTTGCGCCAGCCTGCTTTGTGCGTCACTGCCTATCACCGGCTTTTACATCTGGTGGGGGAGAAGAAAAAAGGATCGCCGGGAGGCAAACCAAGCCCCGCGTCAAGTCGCTTCCCGCCGCATAAAAACGGTCAATCGCAGCGCCCTCCCGAAAATACCTGCGGAATAGACTTCGGACCTTCGTCGCGCCTTTGCGCCTTTGCGGTTAAAATCTTTACTTACGGCAAATTCATTCCGAATGGCCGTTAGAAAACCCGCAAAGATCAAGGAACTGCTCCAACGCCGCAGCCCCTGGTTTCGCCGAGCCGTCAAAGCGATCTGGATACTCTTTTTCGTGATCACGGTAGGTTGCCCCCTTTACATTGTTTCCGTTAAGTATGACTTCCTCGGGCTGTATGGCGGGATGCCCAGCCTAAAGTCCATTGAAAACCCGGAGAACGACTTGTCGTCGGATGTGATCTCCGCGGACGGTGTTTCCTTAGGGCGGTACTTTAGCTTCAACCGGAGTCAGGTACCTTTCAATAAACTGTCGCCGGTGCTGGTGAAGACGCTGGTCACCTCGGAAGACATTCGCTTCAAGGAACACTCGGGCCTCGATATGAGGGCGTTGATGCGCGCAGTTATTGGTGCGCTCACGTTTCGGTCGTCCGCGATCGGAGGGGGCAGTACGCTGACACAACAATTGGCCAAAAATCTTTTCACCCTGAACCCGGAGCTCGACGGCAGCCTGGCGAAGTTGGGGAGAACTCCGCAGAGGCTCATCCGGAAATCAAAAGAATGGATCATCTCCGTTTACCTGGAGCGGCACTTTACAAAGGATGAGATCCTGGCGATGTATCTCAATACCTGCACCTTTGGCAACAACGCTTTTGGAATTAAGGTGGCAGCCGAAACCTATTTCAATAAGCAACCCGATAAACTTAATGTACAGGAGTCTGCCGTACTGGTAGGGATGCTGCAATCGCCATCTCTGTTTAATCCAAAAGATCATCCTGAAGCTTCCCTGAACAAGCGCAACACCGTGCTGTATAAACTATACAAGGACGGTTATCTGTCACGGGCAAAATACGATTCCGTGAAAGTACTTCCCATAGACATGAAGTTTTCGGTGCAAAACCAAAACAAGGGATTGGCAACCTACTTCAGGACGGTGATTACCCCCGAGCTTTCCAAGTGGTGTAAGGAAAACGGCTACAATTTGCGGGAGTCCGGGTTGAAGATCTACACCACCATCGACAGTCGCATGCAACGCTATGCCGAGGAGGCCGTGGCGGAACAAATGAAGATCCAGCAAAAGAAATTCAACGATCATTGGAAAGGACAAAACCCCTGGATCGACGACAACAAACGCGAGATCCCCGGCTTTCTGGAATCGCGGATCAAGCAATCGGACTATTATAGCTACCTCGTACGCAAATACGGCGAACGCAGCGATTCGGTAAAGATCATGCTGAATACTAAAAAGCGAATGACCGTCTTTACGTGGCATGGCGAGCGCGACACCGTGTTCAGTTCCATGGATTCACTGCGCTACTACAAGCACTTTTTAAATACGGGTTTCATGTCGATGGACCCGCACACGGGAGCCGTGAAGGCTTGGGTGGGGGGTATCAACCACAAGTATTTTAAATACGATCACGTGAAGCAAGGCACACGCCAACCGGGGTCAACGTTCAAGCCTTTTGTTTATGGCACGGCCATGGAACAGGGCTATCTGCCCAGTCAAAAATTCCAGGACATCTCGCCTACCTTCACGGTGGCGGGTGGCGCAACGTGGCGGCCGGCGAACTCCGATGGCAAATATGGAACGGGTGAGTGGCTTACGCTGCGACAAGCGCTGGCACAATCGAAGAATACGATTACAGCGAAGTTGCTTCAGCTGGTGGGCATAGACAACGTGGTGAATTTTGCCAAGCGCGCGGGCATCACCAGTCCGCTGGATCCCGTGCCCACATTATGCTTGGGTGTGAGCGATGTTTCACTTTATGAACTGGTTGGAGGATACAGCACATTCGTGAATCTAGGCATCCACACCGAGCCGTTTTACATTGTACGCATAGAAGACAAAAACGGCAACGTCATTCAAAGCTTTTCGCCCAAGATTCATGGGGAAGCCATGAGTGAACATACGGCCTACAAGATGATTTACATGTTAAGAGGCGGTGTAGAGGAAGACCATGGTAGCTCGCAAGCACTTAGCGCTGCCGTTAAGGATGACAACGAAGTGGGAGGCAAGACCGGGACCACCAGCAACGCCAGCGATGGATGGTATATGGGCATCACCAGCAACCTCGTATCCGGCGCATGGGTCGGTGGCGACGAACGCAGCATCCACTACAAAAGCTGGAGCTTGGGTCAAGGAGGCGCCACGGCACGTCCCATTTGGGATAGCTATATGCGAAAGGTCTATGCCGACCGTTCCCTGGAATATAGGAAGGGCCAATTCAGACGCCCCTCCACGCCGCTCGACATCTCACTGGACGCCGCGCGCTACAATGCGACGGCAATCGATTCGTTGGATGGTGGTGGTGATTTTGATCCTAATCATTGACAGCTGCAAAGCAATTCACAATAGTCAAAAAAAAAACAGGCGCGAAGAACAATTTCAGCGCCTGTTTTTTTTATGCCGTATGCGAGGGCCTATTCGTGGCCATGATGCTCACGCGGCAGACAACGAACACGTTCATATTCAAATTTGAAAATGCGCGTTTGCGTAGGGTCACCCAGGTAGGTGGAATTCCAAACAATCTTTTTTACAAGGTTGCCATCATAGGAATAATTGAAAACATGGGTGATAGCCGTGATCGGAGCGCCTTCAATTTGATAGACACCTTTGATCGGATTGTTTTCCGAGAAGGTGCTGATCAAAGGTATGTTGTAATGCCCTACCGGGAAATTGGCAAAGCCTCCCAGTGGAAAGAACGCAGGATTGTTCACCGCGTCGGCCAAGAGCATAAATGGATTTGATTTGTGATCATAAGCCGAAGCGGTGAATTCCGTAAAGGCTGGGATGGTATAGACACGGGCAACGTTGTTGCCGTTGTAGGTGAACTTGCGATCGAGCTCAAAGCCTACATAGGGGTTTCCATCTTGATCTAGTAAAAGTTCCTGAAAGGTGAAGGATGATAATTTGGTCGCTGTGAGGTAGTGGATGATGTCAATGCGGTTCGGCTGTGCCATTCCTACGTACGCCGCATCCGAGGTTCTGATTTCGGTAATGCCCCAGGCGCCCTGTGAAAAGGTGAGGTGCACATCCGGTGCAGGTTGACCATGAAGAACAATATCCGCTTGATAAAGCTTCGCGTTCTCATCATATAAAAAAGTGATGTCACGGTCTGTGCCTTTCAACTTGATTAATGTTCCGTAAGGATCATACTCAGCATGGTAAAGGATGTTGTCCCATTCAAAAGATTTGATGCGAAGCTTTTGTGGTGAAGGACCGGGACCGAAACATGACGATAAACATACGAAGCATACCAGGACCAGCACGCTCGTGAGGGCATTGAGATTTTTCATAGAGAGGGGGTTATTTTTTTAATTAAGACAAACATGAAAGGATCAGTAACATCATCTTATTTGTTTTCATGATGGACATGCGGTAGGCAACTCGCCCATTCGTATTCAAATTTGAAAGTCCGGGTTTGGAAATAGAGGTTCTGGTAGTTATCATACCAAATGATCTGTTTTACCAGGCCATTATCGTAGATGTACTTAAAGTTCTGCCAATCCACGCTGTTCGGATAACCTACGGTGCCATATTGCGCTGCGATCGGATTGTTTTCCGAAAAAACAGTGATGAGCGGGATGTTATACGGTCGCACAGGGAAATTGACAAAATCGCCTGCCGGGAAAAAAGCGGGATTGCCCACGGCTTCCGCGAGCAGCATAAAGGGATTGCGTTTTTGATCGTAGGTAAAGGCGTTGTATTCGGTGAAGGCGGGAATGGTGGTTATGCTCGCCACATTGTTGCCCCGGTAGGTAAACTGACGATCCAGTTCAAAGGTCACGTGAATCGAATCGCCTTCGTCGGACACTTCCTGCTCCAGAATAGACGAAAATTTTGTTGGGCTGATATAATGGACGGTTTTGATGTCCGTAAGGTGAAGCTGACCGCTCATAGCGAAATAGATCCTGATCTGGGTGATGCCCAAGGGTCCCTGCGTAAAATCATAGCGAGCGCTCGGTATAGCCTCACCGTTGATGATAATCTCGGATCGATATAGTTTTTCATTTTCATCATAGAGGAAGTCGATACGTCGATCGTTTCCCTGCAAACGGGTCAGCATACCATAAGGATTGTACTGCGCTTGGAAAAGTGTTCCTTCCCAGGTAAATGTTTTAATGCGTAACTTCTGAGCAGGAAGGCCGGGACCGAAACAAGAAGAGAAACTAAGGAGGCATGCCAAAGCCAGCACGCCCATCGAGGCGTTGAGAGTTTTCATAACGAGAGGGGTTAACTTTACTTAAGATAACTATTCGTGTCGTTAGAAATCCAGGGTGAGTTTGTATTTATTTTTTGTTAAGCGGTGCACATAACGGATTTCGGGTATGACTTGTGTGTTAAAAAGATTCAGGTGGTGAAAATAAATTTGATAGCGCTTGTATTTATTTTTTACCGATGGTGACGGGGAGATTTATTTTTCACTCCATCCAAAACCTGCATCATGTCGTTATTTGGCGATCTTGAACCGGAGATGGGTTACGCCATCGGAGGCGATCAGCCGTGTTTTGGTGAGCTCCACGTGGTGTGCAAGGATGTCGAACAAGCGTGTGCCGCCTCCCAGCAATACATGGATGATGTGAATTTGCAGCTCGTCTACCAGTCCCGCGGTTAGATATTGTTGAATGATATCAGCGCCCCCCATGAGCCAGATCGATTTGTCACCTGCCGCCGCTTTGGCCTGGGCCAGGGCGCTTTCAATGCCGTCGTGTACAAACGTGAAGCCTTTCACGTTGGTTTGGGGAGATCGGTGCGATAGCACAAAGGCGGGTGCGGTGAATGGGGACTTGCCACCCCATCCTTCCTCGATGGCCAAAAAATACGTCCTTCCACCCACGATGACCGCGCCGGACGTGTCTACCGTCTCTGTTAGTACAGCGTTATCGGTTTCGGTCTTCTCTTCAAAGATCCAACGGTGCAGGCGTTCACCACCTTCACCCATGGGTTGGGTGACGCTGATGTTGGGGCCGGCCACGTAGCCGTCCAGCGACATGGTAATGTCCAGGATCAGTTTGCCGGGTTGAGAGGTTTCTTTTTGTTCCATGATTTTTTATTGATTAGGGTATGGTGTACATTCATGCTACAAACATAGCGGGAGCATTCACGATGCGAATGACCGTATTGCGACATTTGACGGGCCGATCCCGACAAAGAAATGTTTCCGTTACAAAATCACCCACAAAGGTGGTGAGACGGAAAAACCAATAGCCCTCCAGGGGTGTTTTATAGGCTGGGAAAAATGAATACTTCCCGAAAACGAATATTCACCAAACAAAAACAGCCATGCTAAAAATCAATAAAGCCTTCAGCAGCTTCTCCACCGATGACCTGGGGAAAGCGAAAAATTTTTACGGCAACGTTCTCCATCTGGACGTCGACGATAAAAAAGAATACCTCGAAGTGCACCTGGGGAAGGATCACAATGTTCTCATCTACCCCAAGCCCAATCACGAGGCCGCTACGTTCACCGTGCTGAATTTTCCGGTCGATAATATTGAAAACGCCGTCAAGGAGTTGAAGCAAGCGGGTATACACTTTGAACACTACGATGAGCCCGATTTTAAAACGGATCAAGATGATATTTCTCGCGGCGATCGCGGCCCGCACGTAGCGTGGTTCAAGGATCCGGCAGGGAACATTCTTTCGGTGATGCAGGAGCGGTGAAGAAAAACGTAAATCCCCCAGCGCGTTTCATGCGGCGTGATGATCAAAAAAAGTTCGAGGATTCATCCAGCAACACCTTCCGTGAAGGGCATGAATATTGACATAGGAATAATCTAACCACACGAATATGAAGAAGCAAGCAAAACCCACGAAGAAGGGAAAAGCGGGGGATGAGAAATTTCCGGGCTACCCGAAATATCCGGCACAGGAAGATATTATGAACCGCGCCGACCGCGTAGGAATGAGCATGGATGGCGAAGCCGCGGAAGAGCCCCTTGATCCATCCAAGGTCAAGATCGTGCGCAAAACCACCGGCAAGCACAACGAGTCTGATGTCACCAAAGACGACCTCCAAGCACTGGGCGACACCGAACTGGAATCGGACGAAGGGGATGATGAACTCCTGAAGAATCGCATATACCCCGTCGACTTTTCCGGCGAAGACCTCGACATCCCCGGCGTGGAAGATGACGATGCGAGCGAACGCGTCGGAAGCGAGGATGAGGAAAACAATTCCTATAGCCTCGGCGGCGATGACCATGATGACCTGGAAGAAGATCATACGTAAACGAAGATCACTATAAAAGAGTAAAGGCATCGTTCAGAAATGATCGATGCCTTTTTTATATAAACCAGAGAGAATGCTACTCCGTGTGTTGAACCTTCGACCGGGTCAATGTTCAAAATGGCGTTCTTCCACCAGGATGCTTTCCGTTTGCCAGGCTTCCTGAAGATGCTTCGGACCCTGCAACGCTTTTTTTGAAAGCAGCGTCGCGATGAGTCCCATCATTTCACCCCAGGTTTTATCCCACGATTGTCCGGCCAGGTAATGGTCCACTTTATACATCAAGGCGTTTTTTGCTTCCTCGTCGGCCGCGAGCAATTCTTCGGCGACTTTGATAAACTCATTCGCTGTGCCCGCGATGGAGACCAGGCCCGAGATGCCATAGGGACGGATCACATCGGTGATCGGTGAAGAGATGACGGGTTTACCGGCGGCAAGATATTCAGCTGTTTTTGTTGGGTTGATAAAGCGGGTGTACTCGTTATGTGCAAAGGGGATCATGGCAATGTTCCAGCCACCGATATACTGCGGAAGTTCTTCATAGCGTTTGGCGCCGAGATAATGAAAGTTCCGGTAGTTAGGGAGTTGCGAGGAGCTTACATTGACCACCGCACCCACCAGGATGAAATGCCATTGCGGGCGTTTTTTTGATACGGTCACCAGCAGATCAAAATCGATGCGCTGATCGATCTCGCCAAAATAGCCAAAGCGCGGACGGCCGATGGAAGCTTGATCCGGCGGATCGTACTTAAAAGTGCGCGCCGTAGCGAAATGATCCTTATCGATGCTGTTGGGGAACAGGTAGGTGTGTTCGTGAAGTTTGCGTGTGGCTTCATACACGCGCTGGCCGCTGGTGAAGACGACATCAGCAAATTCCAACAGCTCGTGCTCGCTTTCGCGCATTTCTTCGGTTTCGGTTGGACGGTCCATGCAATCGTAGATCACGAGGTCGGGGGTGAAGTGAGTGCTCACTTTCAGCGCTTGTACCGAATAGTACCAGAAGATGTACGAGTCGATCCGTTCTTCGTTGAAGAGACGGATGAGCAGCTCGCGCCAGCGGGTGGTGGCATCGTTTTGCGTGGGATCGCCTTGCAGATTTGGTGTGACGACAATGACCTGATCTTCCGTGAGCGTGATGTCATACCGGTCGGAGTTGGCGTGGAATACGGGCGATTCAATATAGAATACCCGGAATCCCTTGGCGAAGCGTTTTAACAAATGTTGGGGCCTGTCGGAGGTGAAGTTCCATCCGTGTTCGGCGAAGCAAACGATATCCCTTTGGATATGGCTGTCTGCGGGGTAAGTGAAGTTATCCATGTGGCCTAGTGGTTTCTGCGTTGAATGGGGCAATCCGCGAAGCTGATGCTGCGGAAAACCTGTAAAAATGTGTGCCAGAGTTTGGATGGCGTATAAATGGGGGGATTTCCAGCCGTTCCGGCCACACAACGGTGTTTTCGCCGCCCGGCGGGGAAAAAATCCCTTGATCTTGGGTGAAATTTCCACACTGGGCGTTCCACAAGTAGAACGGAGGGACGTTGAAAAACTTATCCGGTGGTCTATAATTTTTTGGCCCATCATTTTCTGGTGAATGGTGTCAAAGCCATTAAACCGCCAACGCTATGGATACCCTCTCGTCGAAACCGGCCCATGCCGCACAGCAAACGGTGCATGATCTGTACCGGCAACTGCTCCAACAGTGGAACGCGAAAAGTGCAAAAGGATTTTCGAATCTCTTTCACGAACAAGGTTGGGCTGTGGGTTTTGACGGCAGCGAACTAAAAGGCCGCGAAGGAATTTTTGAAGAGCTTTCGCGCGTTTTCAACGATCATCAGACCGGTACTTACGTGGGCATGGTGAAGGAAGTTCGCTTCCCAAATGATGATACGGCACTGCTCCACGCCGTGGCGGGAATGGTCCCCGCAGGGGAAAACTATATCAACCCCGCCCTCAATGCGATTCAAACCCTGGTGGCTTCCCATATTAAAAATGAATGGCGTATCGAGTTGTTTCAAAATACACCCGCCCAATTTCATGGGAGGCCTGAATTGGCGCTTACACTCACCGCAGAATTGGCCGCGCTGATCTAGCGCAATTAAAAATTAGGTCGTTTGTTAAATGCCGGACTTATCGTTTTTTGAATTCGAGGTAGTCGTAGTTCATCTGGCCGGCTGCTACGGTGTGCAAGGTGAGCACGTGCTTGCCTTTTGACAAAGTCACTTCCCCCAACGCTTCCGCTTTATTCCAATGATGCCACTGGCGCCAGGCAATGGTGTCGCCTGCTGCATAGGTGGATTTTACAAGGAGATCTTTCGAGATGCGTTTCCCATCCAAATCTAACGCAATGGTGCCGTCGTCGTGTGACGTGTACATGAGGCCTACGGTGTAGGTGCCCGCTTCTTTTATCTGCACGGTATAATGAATCCATTCTCCCGGCTGCGTCCAGCCTACATACAGTTGATCCATTTCCGGGGCCACGGTATTGTAGGGATTGTTGTCGATGTCTTTTCCTTTAGTATACGAAATGTCTACGCCCTCTTTCATGCGGAATTCGTTGAGGAACGTGCCGTTGGCCGGGTTAAGTTTTCCGCTGCCATTGTTCACCGCGTCGGCATCGTGATAGGCAACGCCTTCACCGCCCTCGTCATAGAATTCGCATTGCAGCCGGCCTGGGATGGACTGACTTTTGTTTTGCCAGGGTTTGCCTGTGGAGACGAAACGAAAGGCGGAGACGCCGATAAAAAGGGAGCTGAGGATAAACAAAAAAGTGAATTTCATTGCGGCGTAGGGGTCATGTCTTTAAAAGTAAGCAACGTCCCCTCGCGAAGCAAGGCCCTGGAGAACGTCAGAAGTTCAAAATGAAATCCTGAAGGTTTTTATTGCGATCGAGTTGGATCTTTTTCCGAAGGCGGTAACGACTTATTTCCACGCCCCGCACCGAGATGTTGAGCAACTGGGCGATCTCTTTGGAGGAAAGATTCATGCGCAAATAGGCGCTCAGTTTCAGTTCCTGGGGACTTAGCGAAGGAAAAGAAATTTTGAAGCGGTTGGAGAAATCGCCGTGCACGCGATCGAAGTGAAACTGGAAGTGTTCCCAATCATCGTCGGCGGAAATGTTTTGTTCGATGTTGCGGTTGATTTGGGTGAGTTCTTTCCGCACCTCTTCGTTGGTGTTCTTCTTGAGGATATGCGCAAGCTGGTTCTTGATGCTGGTAATGAATTCATTTTTATTCAAGAGGTGCATCGTCGACGTGGCGAGCTCGTTGTTCATGTGCTGAAGCTCTGACTCCAGCTTCTCATTTTGCAGCCGCGTGATCTCTTCCTGCGAACGCTGCGACAAGTGTTCCAAGGCGGTATCTTTTTGACTGAGCTCTTCCTGTTGTTTCTGTTCCATCAGGCGTTGCTCCCGCTGGTATTTGCGATCGACAAAATTGAATGCCGCAAACAAGATTGCGATCACGGAAAGCCCGTAACAAAAATACGCCCACCCCGACCGGTACCACGGTGCCAGAATGGTGAAGGCATAGGTCGCTACGGGACTGATCTCGCCGCTGACATTGCGGGCGCGCACGTGGAAAATATAATCACCTTCCTTCAGGTTGGTATATTCCTTTTGTGTCTTGGCACCCCAATCCGACCATTCCTTTTCAAAGTTCTCCAGGTAATATTGATACGCAGGGTCGGCATTGCCTTCAAAAGAGGTCGCGGCAAACGTGAAGTTGACCGAGTTGTTGCGATAGCGCAGCTCGGGATGAATTTCATCTTGCAGGTCACTAATGGAGTCATGCTTCGTGTAATGTCCGAAGAACAACACGGAATCACGATTCACCGAGGTGGTGACCACCCTTCGAATGAGGGTTTTGAAGTTGGACTTTTGTTCAGCGGGATGGTAGGGATTGTAATGAATGAACCCATCCTTCGCGCCAAACAACACTTCGTTGTTCTGCAAAATGACCATGCCGATCAGGTCGTCATTCAGATGCTTTCGGATTTTTCCAAAAGCATCTTCTTCGAGGGTATAGTCGCCGAGGGAATTTTTTCTGAATACGCCGATGTGGTCGCGACTGATGAAATAAATATTGCCGAGTGCGTCTTCGCGAATGGACCACACCTGGTCATTTTTCCCCAGGCGGGGTGTGAAGAATGTGTCGGGCACAAAGCGATCGGTGGCCCGGTCGTATTTATATACACCGTTCGTGCTGGTGAAGAGCAATTCATTGCGCACTTTAAATACGTTGATGAGCAGGTTGGAGGGGAAACCTTTGTCGGCCCCGTAAAAGGAGACTTTCGCGATGCTGTCCAGGTTAGGATGGAGTGTTATGCGGAAGGCGCCCTTGTAGCCATGGGTCACCCAGATGTCGCCCGAAGGATCTTCCGCCATCACGCGCGACGATTCGTCAAACCCACGCAGCTTCTTTTTGAATTTCCAGTGACCGTTCACCAGGGAGTAAAGCTGCAACCCCGTATAGGTTCCTTCCAACAACCTGTCCGGGTGATCTTTCAGGGTGAGGTATACCCACGAACCGAATTCGGTCGACAACAGTTCGCCTGTGTTGCCTTCAATATAGGTGGCGCCGTGGTGCCGGCCGGCCAGCAGATCGTTTCCATAGCGGCCCAGGTGATAGGCCTGCCCGCGTGTGTTGTCAACAAGTTTGAAATCGGATGGGCCGTCTTTTTCGCGGAAGTAAACCCCGGTGCTGGTGCCGAGGTACAGGGTGTGATCCTGCAGGTAGGCGGCATATCCCGAGCCTGGGATGCTCATTTGCTTGTTGATGAAGGTGAACGGCGATCCCAGTTCCACGTAGGCGAGGCCGTTATTTTGTCCCACCCATAAATTGTTCAGGTCGTCTTCATAGAGGCAGAGCACCGTGGCGTTGTCGATGCCGCGGCCGCTGGTGAGTTGCATGCGCAGATCTCCCTCGGGACTCAGTACCAGCAGCCCGCTGTTCTGCGTGCCCACGGCAAAATTGCCGTTGCGTAAGCGGATCATGCAATTGACGATGGAGGTCTTCAGGAATTGTTGCAACGCGACGTTCCACGGTTTGGCTATGCCGTCCTGCAACGTATAGATGCCATCCTGGAAGGTGGCCACCAGCAGTTGATCGTCGTGCAAGGGCATCACCGCGGCGAGGCTTTGATCCTTGAACTGTGCCCCGCCTTTGATGGTGCGGACCTCCTGGTCTTCCAGAACGCCCAGGCCTTGATGGTGCACGTTCACGTAGAGTTGCCGGTTCACGAGGTACGAATGGTCTATGCCACCCTGAGGCTGAACGGTGTGGAAAGTCTGCTGGTCGTATACATATATATTAGTGAACGTGCAGAAGTAGACCTTCTCGTTGTCGATGTAGATGCTCCACGCCTCATCGAAGTCGCGGTACTGCTTTTCGAGACGGTCGGCCAGCGAGGTATAGACCAACCTACCCCGGGCGTCGGGAAAGAAAAATCCGAAGTCGCCCTGCCCACCCACATAGATCCGGCCGCGGCCATCGCGGGCTACGCTGCGCACTTTGGTACCGTTGCGCATGCCATACGTTTGCCATTGGTCGCCGTCAAATTCCAGCAGGCCGAAGTTGTTGGCGATATAGACCAGTCCTTGCCGGGTTTGGGTGATGGACCAGTTCTGGATGCCGGCCTTATAGTCGAGGGGTTGGAAGTTGCGGGTGAAGGGGGGACCGGAAAGGCTGGATTGGGCTGCCAGGTGTGCGCAGGGCACGCACAGGAGCAACCAAAACCAACGGGAAGCCCGGCCGCGGCGAAGAGAAGAGATATAAAAGAAGGACATGATGAGGTCAAGGTATTCAAATGTTGAGGTTAAGTCAACTATGCAAAACGTTTGAAATCCGTCAGAATCGCTGTTTTTGCCTGGGTGATGTAGTTTTGATGTAGGGGTCACTACCCCTTTGATGTAGTATTGTTGGGGCGGGTTTATTGAAATCGGGTGCCATCCTGGCCAAGTTTGTTGAAGTCGTTCAAACGTTTTCGGGCCCCGTGCCTCCAAAACCTGCGAACCCGTTCAACCAAAATCAACAACGCATGAAAACAAAACTACTGGCGCTCTTCTTCCTGACGCTGTCGCTTGCCTCCCACGGGCAAACCCTGATAAAAGGGCAGGTGACGGACGAAAATGGCCAGGCCTTGCCTGGCGTCAATGTCCTCATTAAAGGAACTTCACGCGGTGCGGTGACCGACGTTAAAGGGGAGTACACCCTGAGCGACGCTCCTGCGGATGCCGTGCTGATCGTTAGCTTTATCGGCTATGTCACGCAGGAAATCTCCGTGGCGGGCAAATCGGTCGTGGATGCCAAACTGGCGCCCGATGTGAAATCATTAGAAGAGGTGGTGGTCATCGGCTATGGCACCACCACGGTAAAGGAACTGACCGGCTCGGTTTCGAGCGTGAGCGGTAATAAACTCACGTCCCTGAACACCGTGCGGGTGGACCAGGCGTTGCAGGGGCAGGCCGCGGGGGTGCAGATCTCGACGGCATCGGGCTCTCCCGGCGGGGCACTGAACATCCGGATCCGGGGTCTGTCCACCAACGGCGACAACAACCCGCTGGTTTTGGTGGATGGTGTTCCCTATTCCACCGACGGCCTTAACGCGCTGAATCCTTCCGACATTGAGTCCATCAACGTGTTGAAAGACGGCACGGCAGGGATCTACGGTGTGCGTGCGGCTAATGGGGTAATCATCATCACCACCAAACAAGGCAAGCGCAACAGCAAGCCTTCCATTGAATTCAGTGGCTATTATGGTTCGCAACAAACCACCAAGAAACTGGACCTGCTCAACGCGCATCAATATGCCGTGTTGAAGAACGAAGCGTATGCAGCCGGTGGACAAGCGCCTCCGTTTGCCAATGTCGACCTGGGAAAAGGCACGGACTGGCAGAATGAAGTCTTTCAAAAGGCGCCCATCATGAACTATAACCTGAACATGAACGGCGGCTCCGACAAGAGCACCTATTCCATTGGGGGCTCCTACATGAACCAGGAAGGTATCGTCGGTGGCGACAAGGCTTCCTATCGCCGCTACAATGCCCGCATCAATTTCACCACCGATATCGCTCCCCGGCTGACGTTGCAAAATGTTTTGCTGTACACCAACGAGCGTCGCAGAACGCTTCCGGAAAACGGCATCGCCTCTGTGCTCTACAACACGACCAACGCTTCACCCGCCGCAACCGTTCGAAATCCGGATGGCACCTACACGTACCTGGAAGAATTCAGTGACATCATCAACCCGCTGGCGCAAATGGCCAATACGTACAATCAAACCGGTGTCAACAAATTGGTGGGCAAAGAGGAACTTACCTATAAGATCAATGACAACTTCGAATTGTCGGCGCGTCTGGGCTATAACTATGCCAACGTCTCGACCAAAACGTTTTCGCCTTTGGTGTATTATGGCTCGGGCAAAGCCCAGAACACAGCGACCAACCCAGCCTTGGTTCCTGACTCCATTACGCTGTACAGCAAGGAAGTAGACTCCGTACGCTCCAACGGCCAATGGACCAAAGTTACCGCGAGCTACAAAATTCCCCGCCTCAACAGCGTGACCGAAACGGAACAGACGTTCTTCAATTACAATGCGGAAGCATTTCTGAATTACAACAAGACGTTCAATGACATTCACCATGTAAAAGCCACGTTGGGGATCTCTTATTTTGGCGACCAGGGAAAAAGTCTGAGTGCGACGGCGTTTAACATTCCCTACAACTCCAACGACTTTGCCGACATCTCCGCCGCGGACGGCACAAACCTGTTGAACAACACGACGTCCTATCAATACCGCAGCCGGCTGCAATCGTATTTCTTCCGCGGCGAATATGGCTACAAAGGAAAATACATGCTCTCCGCCCTCGTGCGACGCGACGCTTCGTCCAACTTTGGTAAGAACAATCGCTTTGGTTATTTCCCCGCAGTGTCCGGTGCGTGGGTGCTTTCGGAAGAATCTTTCTTCCAATCGGATTTGTTTCAATTCGTGAAGGTGCGCGCCAGCTATGGTGTGGCCGGTAACGATAAAATCGGCAACTTCCGCTACCGTGCGTTGCTGGGAGGAGAGGGGGTTTATCCGTTCAATAACCAACTCGTTAACGGCGTGGCTATTGGTACATTGGGTAACCAGGATTTGAAATGGGAGACTACACACCAAACCAACGTCGGCATCGACTTCAGTTTGTTCAATGGCAAACTCGACATCACGACTGACTATTACATCAAGAAAACAAAAGACCTGTTGTTCCAACCCGACATCTCGGCGATCGCGGGCGCGTATGGTGCGGGGGGTAGTCCCCCCTGGATCAACGCCGGCGATGTGAAGAACAACGGTTTTGAATTGCTCATCAACTACAACGACAAGATTGGTGAAGATTTCCGGTTTAACATCGGCTACAACCTCACCACCATCCACAATGAAGTGACGGCCTTGCCCGATGGTGTTCAGTTCATTGAAGGCGGTGCCTTCGGTGTTGGCGGCACGCGTCCCACCCGGATGCAAGTCGGATATCCCATCGGTTATTTCTACGGATACAAAACGGACGGCGTCTATCAGACGACGCAAGAAGTGACCGAGCGTGGCGTAGCACAAGAGAATGCTCAACCTGGCGATCTGCGCTTTGTAGACCAGGACAAGAGCGGCGACATCAACTTCAGCAACAACTCCGACAAGACCAAGATCGGCTCGCCGATTCCGGATATGATCATGGGCTTGAATCTGGGGTTGAATTTCAAAGGATTTGATGTCTCGGGAACACTCTATGTGTCGCTGGGCAACGACATCCTGCGGAACTATGAGCGCGATCAGCCTTTGGCAAACTTGCTGGCGTATCGCCTGAACCGGTGGACCGGTCCGGGTTCCACCAATACGGATCCCCGGTTGTTCACCTCCTCAACCCAGACCAACCGCAACAACGTGATCTCCGATTATTTTGTGGAAGACGGCTCGTTTGCCCGAATCAAGAACGTGCAGTTGGGCTATACGCTGCCCGCCGCCATTAGCAGAAAGATCGGCGCCAACAAGCTGCGCATTTATGTCGCGGCAAACAACCTGGCGACCTTCACGAAGTACCGGGGCTACGACCCGGATCTTTCCGCCCAGTTCGATCCGAACAATGCTTCGGGCAGCACGCTTTCGTCGGGTATCGACTATGGTTTCTATCCACAGGCGAAAACATTTATGGCAGGTTTAAATCTTAATTTCTAAGAGCATGAAGAAATTTATAAGAATATCATTCGGCGTGGTCGTGGCCTCCTTCATGGCCATCAGCTGTGACGACTACGTGGACATCGATCCGCAGTATGCGCAAGACGCAGACAACTATTTTCTAAGCCCTGCAGACTACGACAAGGCATTGACCGGTGCCTACGACCTCATGCAGACGTCGTATCTCGACATGTGGATCGGCGAGATCGCTTCCGATAACTCCATCGCGGGTGGCGAAAGCGTTACCGATAGCGAAGGCCTTCACCAGATCGACAACATGACGCACGGCGGCGTGAACAACGAGCTGCGCAGTTTATTTCGCTGGATGTATGCGGGCATCACCCGCGTGAACTACATCTTTGAAAATAAAGACAAATTGGAGTTTGAAGGCAAGACCCGCATCCTGGCAGAAGCTTCGTTCTTGCGGGGGTATTATTACTTCGAATTGGTGAAGTTCTTTGGTGACGTTCCCCTGGTGTTGGACAGACGCTTGTCGGCATCGGAGATCTCATCCCAACCCAGAACCCCGGCTTCGGATGTGTATGCACAAATCGTGAAAGACCTTCAATTCGCCGCCGATAACCTGGGATGGACGACGTCGACCAAGGGAAGAATTACAAAAGGTGCTGCCTTGTCGCTGATGGGTAAAGCCTATCTCTATCAAAATAAGTTTGCCGAAGCGGCCCAAACACTCGACGAGGTAATTGACGAAGGGCCCTACGCGCTGTCGACTGATTTCAGCACACTCTTCCGTGTGGCCAGTGAAGGGAACAGCGAAACGGTGTTCGACATTGAATATGTGGGCATTGAAGGCGGTGGCTATGGATGCTTCGTTTGTCTGGAAGGGTTTGCCGCTGTAGGCTTCCACAGCATCCGCGGATACAAGGGCCCGATCTACGCCGATGGCAACAGCTACAACCTGCCCACGCAGGACCTGGTGGACGAATTCGAACCCAACGATCCGCGACTGGCAACCTCCATTCTCGATATTGAAGCCTTCAAGGCGGCGCAGCTTCCTGTAAAGGTCGAGTATACCGTTGGTGGCGGAGGTCATACGGGTTTCTACAACAACAAATACCTGAAACGGGCCGACGAACTGGGCGCAAACGACAACGATTTGACCAGCCCGGTGAACCACCGCGTGATCCGTTTTGCCGATGTGTTGTTAATGGCCGCTGAAGCACACAACCGGAAATCATCTGCCGACGATACGAAAGCATTGACCTACCTGAACCGGGTCAGAACGCGCGTCAGTGTCGACATGCCTCCGGTGAACGTCACCGGCAGCGCATTGACGCAAGCCATCTACCACGAGCGCCGCGTGGAGCTGGCAGGAGAGGGCATTCACTTCTTCGACCTGGTGCGTACCGGCAGGGCTGCCGATCAGATCGCCGGTTTCAAAGTGGGCAAGAACGAAGTGTTCCCCATTCCGCAAGCGGAGATCGACTTGGCTAGAGCAAGATGGTTGCAGAATACGGGGTACTAATATCTACTACTGAAAAAATGAAATTATGAAGAAGATAATCAATAGTCTTTTTTTGGTCATCACCCTGCAGGTGGTCTTCACCGCGTGTAAAGAAGATGTGAATGATCTGGGGCCCGTGCCCTCTGCATCGGATGTGGATTTCACCTTTGCGCCCACTGCAGAGAACGACAACATACTGAACTTCTCTAGTTCGTCGGGCTTCCTGAAAGTTTGGGACTTCGGCAACGGCAAGTCCGCACAAGGTGATAATGTGAAAGGAACGTTCCCGGTGAAAGGAACGTACACGGTAACGCTCACCGTCTTTACGTCGGGGGGAAGTGCGTCCACGAAGAAAACGGTGGAGATCGCAGAGACCGACCCAACCCTGCTCGACATTCCGGTCTACAACAAGTTGACCGGGGGTAACAGCAAGCCGGAAGGAAAAACCTGGGTGATCGATTCTAAATATGCGGGCCATTTTGGATTAGGCCCCAAGGCAAGCACCGGTCCAGAATGGTATCAGGCGGGTGCCAACGAAAAGAACGGCAGCGGTTTGTACAATGACAAATACACGTTCAAGCTCGCCGAGTTTAGCTACACCTTTGATACCGGCGGCGATGTCTATATGAATGGCGGCCAGGCTCCCAACTTTCCCGGCTCTGCGCCAAGCCCGGTGGGCGACTATTCGGCCCCCTACACGGCGCCGGCCAATCTGAAATGGTCTGTTTCTGATGATAACAAATTTATCACGATTTCGTCGGGAGGGTTTATCGGGTATTTCACGGGTGTGTCTACCTATGAAATCATGACGTTGACGGACGATGAAATGTTCCTGAAATATTATGACAACGTGAACACAGACTTTGCCTGGTACATTCGCCTGATCCGGGAAGGCTATGAACGTCCGGTTGAACCGGTGAAGCCGAAGGAATACAAGATCGAAGACATTCACCAGGATTATGACGGCAACGGCAACTTCGATTTCACCAACGACTCGCAAGGCTCGATCGTGAAATACGACAACCCCGCGCCTGTACCCATCAACACCTCATCCAAGGTCGGCAAGTATACGAAGGCGAACGGCCAGGGTGGCGAATATGCCAATATCCAACTGCCGCTCAGCTATAAGATGGACATTCGTACACGCAACGTTTTCAAGTTGAAGGTGTTTATCCCCAGCTACAACGACTACACCACTACGGGTGCAGAAGATTGGCAATCGTATAAAACGTTGCAAAAACAAGTGTCGGTGAAATTGCAAAACTCCGATCTGGGTGGCAACGCCTACACCACACAGGCGGAAGTGAAGCAAACCGGGCTGGAAACCGACAAGTGGCTGGAGCTCACCTTCGACTTCAGCGGCTACTCCGCTCGCGACGACTTTGATAAAGTAGTGATTCAAATTGGAGGAGAAGCCATCTTCACCGGTGGCATCTTCTTCCTGGACGATGTGGAGTTATTGCCTTAACAAAAGACAAAGCTGTCCCAAGGTGCTGGTTACAGTACGGGTTTCTGGTTACCTTGGGCAGCCTTGTTTTTTTAAATAGAAAAAAAGTATGAATATGAAAAGCAATCGTGGGGCAATGATATTGTTGATGGCGTTTCTCATAACCGTGTTGGGCTGTGGCGACGATGATTCGGATCAACCGCTAACCCTTCCTTCAAACCTGCAAATGGAGACCACGGTGAACACCGCGGGCACCGGGCTGGTTTCGGTTGCTGCCACGGCCGACAACGAGAATTTTTTTCTCATCTATTTTGGCGAAGACCCTTCGGAGATACCTGTGAAGAGCACCGACGGCAAAGCCACGCATACCTATAAAACTTCTGGCACTTACACGATCAAAGTACAGGCCCACACCACGACCGAAGCCTTTGTTTCGCTAAATAAGGATGTTCAAGTAACGGTGGGAAGCGGAGAGCTCGTTATTCCGACAACGGGCTACACCACGCCCACCAGCTATTCGGGTATGACGCTGGTTTGGCAGGATGAATTCGAAGGCGCTGCACTAAACACCGCCGCCTGGACCTTTGAGACCGGAACCTCTACCAACGGTTGGGGAAACCATGAACTGGAATACTACCGCCAGGAGAACACAACGCTGAAAGACGGATATCTCGTCATCACGGCAAAGAAGGAAAATTTTCAATCCAGCGCATATACCTCATCCCGGATCAAGACACAGGGCAAAAAAGAATTCAAGTATGGCCGTGTAGACATGCGTGCCGTGCTGCCCAAAGGCAAAGGCATTTGGCCTGCGCTGTGGATGCTGGGCTCGAACATCACCACCGTGAACTGGCCTGCCTGTGGCGAGATCGACATGATGGAAATGGTTGGCGGTGGCGCTGGCGACAAGACGGTTTATGGCACCGCCCACTGGGACAACGCGGGCCAGCATGCCAGCTACGGCGGCAACAAACAATTGAGCAACGGCATATTCAACGACGAGTTCCATGTGTTCTCCATCGTCTGGACCGCTTCGTCTATCAAATGGTATGTCGACGACGTGCAATATCAAGTCATCGACACTACGCCGGCGGGATTGGCAGCTTTTCAGAAGGAGTTCTTTCTCATCTTCAACTTGGCCGTAGGGGGCGATTGGCCGGGAAGCCCGGACGACACTACGTTGTTCCCGCAGCGGATGATCGTGGACTACGTTCGCGTATTTCAATAAAACAACTTGCCCATATTTTGTAATTTGCATGATCAAATCAATCTTTAACTGAACGCCCGAATCTAAACATGAATATTACCCTTTCAAGGATTTTTGTTGTCGCCCTGTTCCTGCTGGCGGCGTGTACGGAGAAAAAAAAGCAATTGGTATGGTCCGACGAATTCGATCAACCCGGTGCGCCCGACTCTACCAAATGGGGCTATGACCTCGGCGCCAGCAATGGCTGGGGCAACAACGAGCTGGAGTATTATACCCACGATTCAAAAAATGTGCGCATAGAAGAGGGCAAGCTCATCATCGAGGCCCACAAAGATTCACTGGAAGGAAAGCCGTTCACCTCGTGTCGGATCCTGTCAAAAGGAAAAGGCGACTGGCTCTATGGCCGTGTGGAAGTGAAAGCAAAACTGCCGCGCACGAAGGGAACGTGGCCTGCCATCTGGATGCTGTCATCGGATCCTTCGTATGGCGACTGGCCCACCAGCGGAGAAATAGACATCATGGAACACGTGGGCTACGATCCAGGCGTTGTTCATGGCACTATCCATACAGAAGCCTACAATCACATAAAGAAAACGCAAAAAGAAGGTAAAGTGACTGTGCCGGATGCACGAGACCAATTCCATGTCTATGCTATTGAATGGACCAAAGACAAAATGGATTTCATCGTCGACGATAACGTGTACCACTCCGTTCAACGCGATCCGAAGGACGACTTTAAAGGCTGGCCTTTCGATAAACCCTTCCACCTCATCATGAACCTGGCGGTGGGTGGCAATTGGGGAGGAAAAGAAGGTGTGGACGAAACGGGATGGCCACAACGCATGGAGGTGGACTACGTGCGCATCTATCAATGAAGTAAAGAAACAAGGTTAGGTTTACGAACGGCGTTGATCCGACACGATTAGTGAAAGATCAGCGCCTATTTTTTTTACACAATGCGGTGGCTATTTCTTCTTTCCTTCCCCCAACCAGAGTATTGTATTGATGATGAACTTGTCCTGCAACTCATTTCCGAAGGTGTGCGAAAGGGTTTCGTTCGTATGATGCTCGTAGTCGATGTCGTTGTGTCCCATGTTCATGTATACCATTTTGTATTTTTTGTTGGTCCATGCAATCGGGTAATAGCCGCTATGCCAGATCTCGTGTGGCTTGGGGCCGGTGCCCAGGGGAAAGCTCGTGGAGTCGACGGATAAAAGAATGGTGATGTCTGGATTGGTGCGCAAGTCGTTGCTCCAGCGATACCACTCACTGGGGGCAGACTTGAAGGTAGCAGGCAGTCCCTTGGTAGCGGGATGTTTCGGAGCTTCCACACGCAAGATGGCCGGGACAGGCCGCCACGTATTGCTGACATAGGACCCTGCCCCCAGGAATACGTTGTGATACCAATCCCAATTTTGCGGATAAGCGGAAGGGGTCAACGCAAAACCTGCGAAGTGACAGCCCAACCAAGCCCCGCCGCTCTCCATGTATTTTTGAAAAGCTTGGCGTTGTTCAGGCGCTTCGGGACGCGTGTCGAGAAAGATCACGACCTGGTATTTTGAAAGGAAGGCAGTATTCATATTGCTCCAATTGGTTGTCGTGTCATAACTGAAATTATATTTTGCTGCTATCTTTTGAAACCAGGGATGTGCCTCTTGAATATAACTGATGTGTGCCTGATCCTGTTTCCCTGTGAAGAATGCGATAACATGAAACTTAGCTTTTTGTGCATGCGCGGGCATTGCTCCGAAACCAAGCAGAACGAGCAGGAGAAGAGTGGAGAGCTTTTTAAAACGCAAGGAGATCATGACGATGAAAATTTAGTGATGGAGGTATCGAATTCATTTCAATATAAAGCAAAAACCGTTGGTGCGATTTTTTGATAGAAGAAATTTCAAATACAAATGATGTGTGCGATGTGCGTTTGTAAAAACAAACGAGGCCTATATAAAAAGCATGTTACTCCGGCAACGCGAAGGCCATGATCCTGCCGCCCGGCTCATCTTTTTCACCGGTGACGGAGATCACCACAAATTGCTTTCCACCGCTGGTATAGGTTGAGGGCGTAGCAAAGCCATTTCCCGGTAACGTGGTTTCCCACAGTATCGCGCCCGTTGCTTTGTCGAAGGCACGGAATTTTTTGTCCCGGGTGCCTGCGACAAAGACCAGGCCGCCGCCCGTCACCATCGGACCGCCCCAGCTGTCCGTGCCGGTGGGTGGGCCACCGGGGGGCTGCACCTCGGGGAAGTTTCCAAGCGTGATCTTCCAGGCATATTCTCCCGTGTTCAGGTTGATCGCGTTCAATGTTCCCCACGGCGGTTTGATGGCCGGGTAGCCATCGGGCCCTTCGAAGTCGCTGTAGGCCGTCAGGTTCAGGTAGACTGAAGTCGTATCCTGCGGAAGCGCCGATTGTTTTGGGAATTCATTTTTCTTGATCTCGAACAGAAACGCGATGATCTCCTCTTCATGCCCTTTCACTACGGAAGCAAACCCGGGCATCCGTCCACCACCGGTCTTGATCTTGTTCAAGGTGGCCTCCTGCGAAAGGCGTTCACCGATATTGCGCAGCGACGGAAAGTTGGGTTCACGCCCCTTGCGGTCCGCTCCGTGGCAGGTGCTGCAATAGTTCATATACAGCGTCTTACCCAAACCAAAGAACGACCCGTTGGGCGACGACTCGCTTTTCTTTATTTTTTTAATCTGAGCAATCTCCGGCGACTCGTTTGAGTTCACGTATAGCCATCCCGTGGAGGGATCGTAGGCCGCCCCGCCCCATTCGGAACCACCACGACTGCCGGGGAACATGAACGTGCCACGCAAGTCTGGTGGCGTGAACATGCCTTCGTAACGCAGGCTTCTGAAAAGGGCGAGGGCCGAGTCGCGGGCCTGGGGTGAGCGGTCGGTGAGATCGGCTTCCGTCAGCGCTTGACGTGCATAGGGTGCGGGTTTGGTCGGGAAGGGTTGCGTGGGCCACGTCTCTTCGCCGGGTGTGGTGGAGACGGGCACTTTGCGTTCCTCGATGGGAAAGATGGGCTCGCCCGTCTCGCGGTTCAGGACATAGACAAAGCCGGTCTTGGAGGTTTGGGCAATGGCGTCGATGGATTTTCCGTCTTTCTCGATGGTCACGAGGTTGGGAGGAGCGGGGAGGTCATAGTCCCAAAGGTCGTGGTGCACGGTTTGAAAGTGCCAAAGGCGTTTGCCGGTTTTAGCGTCGAGCGCGACGATGCAATTACCAAACAAGTTTTGTCCCTTGCGGTCGGCGCCGTAATAATCATAGGTGGGCGATCCCAGGGGAAGAAAGACGATGCCGCGTTTTTCGTCCAGGCTCATCCCACCCCAGTTGTTTGCGCCGCCCACATATTTCCAGGCATCGGGAGGCCACGTTTCATAGCCGGCCTCGCCGGGATGCGGAATGGTATGAAAGGTCCACACCAACGCGCCGGTGCGGATGTTGAAGGCCCGCACATAGCCGGGTGCGGCACCATACGATTCGGAAACTTCCGAACCGAGGATGAGCAGGTCGCCAAAGACCATACCCGGCGATGTGGGCACAACCCAACCCTCGGGCTGATCGTCGGGCATTAAATCTAAACTCACTTTTCCGTTCTCTCCAAAGGAAGGGATGGGCTTGCCGGTGACGGCGTTCAAAGCAAGCAGGAATTTTCCCGCGGTGAGGAGAATGCGTTTGTCGTCGCCGTCTTCCCAATAGGTCACGCCGCGGTACATACCGCCGCCACGCGCGCCGTCAAATGGGTCGAACGACCACAGCTTCTTTCCGGTGCCTGCCTCCAGCGCATAGACCCAGTGCCGGACGGAGGTGGCATAGAGCACGTTGTTCACGATAATGGGATTGCATTCCGCTTTTCCAAAACGCGAGCCCTCGGGGGCATCGTTGGGCATAAACGTCCATGCTGGTTTAAGGTCTTTTACATTGTCGCGGTTGATCTGTGTCAAAGCGGAGTAACTGCTGCTGCCGGCGTCGGCTTTGTAGACCGACCATGTGGTGTGTTGTTCTTCCCGGGAGCATGCCGCTAGTGTTATCATCGCTGCCATCGCCAGCCATCGCGTGGTGTACAAGGTGAAAAGGCGAGGGGGGTGAGGTTGCCAATGGTTTCTCATGCTTTGGACAATTTGGGGTAGGTACGTCCAAATTAAAAGAATCCTGCGTAGGGTCAAACCGTTTTTATTGGTAACGGCAGTGCTTTTCTTTTGGCATCGGATTAAAATGCTGATATTGGTAAAGCCTAACTCTGCCTTTTATGGGTGACTCCCGCGCCATCGAGTACTTTTTTCTGAGAGCCTTGTTACGAATTTCGCTGGCAGGGGCGTCTCTTATTTTGATCAGTGATATCATCTTTTACATGCAAGACACCTTGTCGATCATCATCGATGTGATCATCGTGGGAGCGTGTGGCTTGTCCTATTTGCTGATGCACAAAAGCTATACGACATCGGTGCTCATTACGACGGGCTTCACATTGTCGTCGATGATATGGCAATGCATGGCGGTGCCCATGAACACCACCACGTCGATGGCCATCATCCTGATCGTGGGGTTTATCTTTTCCGTGCTGCTGCGCGGCGTTCTCATGTGGGCGATGCACGGTGTGGCGTGTGCGTCTATTGCCGGGATCTTCTTCATCCAAATGCAAAAGCCAGAGCTCCGGGTAGCAAAGGAGGCGTCGGAAGTGCTCACGATGGGCATCACGTACCTCGTGTTATACTTCATACTCACCTACATCACGTGGGTTTTGAAATCACGCTACGACACCGTCAACCGTGCCCTTCACAACGCGAACCAGGAATTGGTGGAGAAGGCCAATGAGATCGAAGCGCAGAATGAAGAGTTGCTGCAAGGACAAGAAAATCTCAATGAGATGAACCGCAACCTGGAACAATTGGTGATGGACCGCACCGCCAAAGTGCACGCGCAAAACGAGATGTTGCTAAAGTATACCTACACGAATGCGCACCACCTGCGCGGTCCCGTGGCGCGCCTGCTGGGATTGGTGAGCCTCTATCGCATGGACCAGGACAACGCCCCGTTTTTCTTTGAGAAAGTGGAAGACCAGGCAAAAGAGATCGACGACGTGGTGCGGCAGATCAACCAGGAATTGGGGTCGGTTTAGGATGCTTTATGTGTGCGGGTAATTTGTGTGTAGGATAGGGCAGAGCCCACTCATAGATTTTTTTATATCAATCTGGCGATCAGACGATCGCGAAATGCTCAAGGACGAAACGCTGCATCTGCGACGGGCGCGTCGATCACCACCCGATCCACGACAACCGTCAGGATCGTCTGGCCACCGGTTTCACTTTCTGACCGGAAGGGAACTTTGATGCCGTTCACGTCGCGATAGTCGCTGAACTTGGTATTCAACAGCGCTCCCCCCAACTCAACGTTTTTAGAGACGGCCGTTTTCTGGATGAGCAGAAACGAAGTGACGTCAAAATAAAAGGTCTCCTTCGCACCCGACTTGAGCGTGAGCGCGACTTTGTAGCAAAGGGCATGGCCTACACTATCTTTTCCTTCCAATTGCGCCTGGTGTCCTTTGGTTTTGTAGCTAACGAGGTTGCTAGTCAGTTCCACGTCGGCTTCATTGGCCATGGCCTTGGCGGCGTCGCCTTGCAGTAGGGTTGGGGTGGTCTCGTCTTTGAAGACGTCGATCTTCCATCCTCCCTTTCCATCGAAACCCTGGGCGTAGTATTTGCCGTTGGAGGTTACTTTGAAAGCGTAATGATCCGGTGCTTTTGCATACGACGTAAAAGGGAACTGGAGGCCACCATAGTCATATAGCCCGGAAGTGGTGATGGTCTTTATGTTTTTCCAGCGCTTCTCCCCGCCAATGGCTTTTGTGTAGCGTTGAATGACCTCGTCGGCGGTTTGCGCCGGGAGGGAACCAATGGTCAGAATAAATAGGAAAAAGCAAAAGATGGCAGCGCGCATAAGTAGGGAGTGGAATAGTCGTTAAGGATAGAGCGATTCAATTCAGGAGTTTTTTTACTTTCTTGATCAAGTCCTTGGCATTGACGGGCTTTACGATAAATTCATTGATGCCTTGTTTCAGCGCCAGCTTGATGACCTCTTCTTCGCCATCGGAGGAAAGCATGATGATGGGTGTTTTACGCTGTTGGTCTTCGCGGACCCATTTCAGGATCTCGTCGCCATTGCGGTAGGGCATGTGAATGTCGGTGATGATCAGGTCGAAGTCGTTGGCGGATTGGAGTTGCTGGAAAGCCTGCTTCCCATCCTTGGCCAGCACCACTTCGAATTTTTCCTGCTCCAATGCGAGTTGGACTACTTTCAAGACAACAGCATCATCTTCACAGACCAGAATTTTCATAGGCGCCAGGCGGTTAATTTTTTTCCGCGTCAAGATAGCAGGATTCGGGTGGAGTTACAATCGGTTTTGCGTCAGGCAATTTGCCGGAAAATAATGCGCAGGAGCATTTTCAATCGGTTACTTGCCAAGCGCGTGAAGGTGAGTGTGTTCGACGCACACTCGCGACGCGTTCGCTCCGTTCAACGCCGTTGGGCCTGCTGATTTCACAATCACCCAAAGCAGGTTCTTGATTTGTGTGTAAACTTTTTGTTACCTTTTCGTTGCCGAGCAGGTTTTTTTTGCGACCTGCAGAACCTGATGAACCACCAACCAAACGATATCACGCCCGAAAACCTGCAGGGTTCCGACACCGGAAATGTGAACATCGCGTCCATTCTTTTTAAGTCGGGAACGAGCCAGGCCGAGATCGACGAGGTGGTGTGGACATTGCTGAAGCAAGGCCATCGCAACGCGTTGGATTATATTTTCGAGAAGTACGTTCGACTCTTGTATGCTTACGGCGCCACGCTCTGCAAAGACGGCGCGCTGGTGGAAGACAGCATCCAGGATGTTTTTGTCGAACTCTGGAACCGGCGCGAACAGCTCTCCCAAACCGACAACATTAAATTCTACCTGCTGAAATGCCTTCGCCGGCGCATCGTGCGTGTGCTTTCGGCCGTTCAACGCGAGCAAACGCATCAGACGCTGGCCTCGGTGGAGGACGATGGTCTCTACGCGTCCATCGAAACCGACATCATTCAACTCCAAACCGCGTCCGAGCAACAGCAACAGCTCACGGAAGCGTTGGGCAAGCTCAGCAAACGGCAACGCGAGGCGGTTTATCTGAAATTTTATGAGCGCATGACCTACGAGCAATTGTCGGAAGTGCTGGAAATCGATCTGAAATCCACCTACAAACTCATCGGCAAAGCCATCGACGCCCTTCGCAAGGGGGTTCGTTTTATTTCCTGAAAATATTTTTTTAAAAAGAAGGGGTACTCGCCAGGGGTTATGCTTTTATAGGTAACACAGCGCCTGAACCCTCATGAACTACAGCACCTACTCGGCCGACGATTTTATAAAGGACGAATACTTCCAACGTTGGGTCTTTAGCCCCGACGCGGAGACCGATGCGTTCTGGCAATCCTTTCAGGCGCAACATCCTGACCAGCAGCAACCGTTGACCGAAGCCCGCCGGTTTTTACTGGTCTTCCATGTAAAAGAAAAAGATGTGCTGGAGTCGCGCATCAGCCACCTCAAACGCAGGATTGACCTGGCGCTGGATCAACCCGAACGGCAGGAGCCGCGACCAGCCGAAACCAGGACCGCACCCCGGAGAACCGGCAACCTGAAGGTCTACGCCATCGCGGCCAGCCTCAGCGCGCTTGTCGCTTGTGCATTCCTTTTTTTGTGGATACGCAACGACAAAGGGCCCCTGGACACCTACACCACCAACGCGGTGACGCAAAAAGGCCAGCGTTCGCTCATCACCCTGAAAGACGGAACCAAAGTATGGCTGAACACCGACAGCCGCCTCACCTATCCATCCAGCTTTGAAGGCCAACCCGTCCGCGAAGTATCGCTGGAGGGCGAAGCCTTTTTCGACGTGGCTGAAAATAAGGCGCAACCCTTCATTGTGCACACCGCCGAGATCAACGTGAAAGTGCTCGGCACGGCGTTCAACGTGCGCTCCTATCAGAAAGATCAGAACGTGGAAACGACCCTGGTGCGGGGCAAGGTGAACATCGAGTCCACCGGCAAGCAAGCTAAAGCTGTGACGCTGTTGCCAAACCAGCGCGTGGTGTTTGAGAAGAACTCACGGCAACTGCTGTTGGAAAACCGGGTAAACACCGAAAAATATACCGCCTGGCGCGAGGGCAAACTCATTTTCGAAGACCAGCCCCTGTCGGAGATCGTGCAGGCGCTGGAGCGCTGGTATAACGTGACCATTCACGTGGAGGACACCGGCTCGCTAGGCTGCCGCTTTTCGGCTAACGTGGATAACAAGTCTTTGGAAGAAGTGCTGGAGCTGTTCAAGGCTTCGGAAAATATTGACTACCGCCGCGAGGGCGACCAGGTGTCGATCCTGGGTAAACTGTGCGCTGAATGAACATCCTAAACCGAATTCAAATGAGCACATAACCTCCCAAAAATAAAAGAGTCGGAAAGTGTTGGAGCACCTCCCGACCTTATGTCACGCGCCTCCAGGAGACGCATGGCCGGATAATAAAATGGAACACTTTATTAAACCTAATGTCAAAGTTATGAAAAAAACTTTACGCCATTACTTTGGGCGATCCAGAGAGCAGCGTACGCACACCCTAACGAAAAGCGCCATGCTAGCATTGATTTTCGCATCCCTCAGTATGTTGCCGCTGCAGGCCCGCGATACCGCCCGGGCAGGGGAAAAGATCAGCGTCTCTTTCCAGGAAACCTCGTTGAAGGAAGCCTTCTCGATCCTGGAATCGAAGACACCCTACCGTTTCTTCTACAACCACAAAGTTGTGGACACGTCGCGCAAAGTGACCCTGGCCTTCAACAACTCCACCATCCACACCGTGCTGGCGGAGCTTTTCAAGAACAGCAACATTACCTACAAGATCAAAGGCGACCAGATCGTGCTGAAAAAGAAACGGGAAATCGCTTCCGCCGACGCCACATCCTTCTCCACCCTGGAAGAGGATGACTCGGGTGACGGAACACTACCCGTAGCGGACGACGCGGTCGCGATGATCAGCACCGTGGCATTTGCCGTCACCGGCAGCGTGATCGACGAGAATGGGCAGCCCATGCCGGGCGTGAACGTGATCGAAAAAGGCACCACGAACGGAACGTCCACCGACAAGGAAGGCGTTTATAAGATCTCCGTTCAAGACGAGAACTCCACGCTCGTGGTCTCCTTCATTGGCTATGCCGCCCAGGAAATTCCCATAAACGGCCGCGCCCTCATCAATGTCAACATGGCCCAGGATCTGCAAGCGTTGCAGGAAGTGGTCGTGGTGGGCTATGGTACCCAACGCAAGAGCGACCTCACTGGCGCCGTCTCCAGCGTGAAAGCGGACGACATCAAGAAGATGCCCATCGCTACGGTGGATCAGGCCTTACAAGGCCGCGCCTCCGGCGTAACCGTGACTTCAAATTCCGGTTCACCGGGAACACCTGTGCAAATCAGGGTGCGTGGTGTCGGCACGATCAACAACTCGTCGCCACTCTTCGTGGTCGACGGTTACCCGGTAGATAACATCAGCTTCCTCAATGCCTCCGACATCGCGTCGATGGAAGTGTTGAAGGACGCTTCGGCCACGGCCATCTATGGTTCACGTGGTGCAAACGGCGTGATCCTCATCACCACCCGCAGCGGAAAGAAGAGTGACAACACCGTGATCGCGTTCGATTCGTATATCGGTTTTTCAAAAATGTGGCGCAAACCTGGGTTGCTCAATGCCTCGCAGTGGGGTATGCTCAACACGGAAGCGCAGAACAACGCCGGCAACCCCATCATCTTCCCCGAGCTTGCGAACTACCAAACCCTCGGAAAAGGAACCGACTGGATCGATGAGGTGACGCGCACGGCCGTCACCCGCAATAACAACCTATCCATATCCGGCGGAACCGATAAGGTTACGTATTTTATCAGCGCCAACAATTATAAGCAGGAAGGTATCGTCGACAAGACGGATTTTGAGCGCACGTCGGTACGCCTCAACACGTCCGTGAAAGCGAAACCCTGGTTCACCGTGGGTGAAAACCTGACGTTGGAATCATCCACGCAGCGCAAAGTGAACGAAGACGACGAGTGGTCGTCGGCATTGATTGAAGCCAGTAATATCGACCCCGTCACCAAGGTGCACAATCCGGACGGCACATTTGCCGCCACGAAATATATGGACACCAGCAATCCGGTGGCGGCGATCAATTACACGAATGCTTACGCCAAGCAATTCAATGTCGTAGGCAACGTGTTTGGAGAAATTAATTTTTCCAAGTCGCTGCAATTCCGTTCTAACCTGGGCGTCACGTATTTGTTTGGCAAGGATCAGAATTTTGTGCCCGTCTATACGGTTTCCACGTCGCAGCGGAACGAGGTCAGCACGCTACAGAATACCTCCACCAATGGGACCACGTGGACCTGGTCCAACTATTTTACCTACAACAAATCCTTTGGGCAACACGATCTTTCCGTGCTCGCCGGTACGGAGGCCTATAACACCAAGGTGGAATATTTCGACACCCGCGTCACCAACCTTATCGACGACAATGGCCAGTTCCGTTACATAGACAATGCATTGAACATCTACGCCACATCCACCGGCAAGCCTACCGATTTAAAACGTATTGCGTCCTTGTTCGGCCGGGTCAATTATAGTTTCGCCGACAAGTATTTGTTCACGGCCAACATCCGCCGCGACGGCTCGTCCAACTTTGTGAACAAACGTTATGGCGTGTTCCCTTCGTTCTCGGCAGGCTGGCAGATCGGCAAAGAAAATTTCATGACCAACATCGCTTTCCTCAGCAGCCTGAAGCTGCGGGCCGGTTGGGGTAGTATCGGTAACGAGAAAATTCCCGCGTTTGGTTACCTGAACCCGGGCAAACTGGGACAGTCGTATCCGTTCAACAACACGATCACGAACGGGATCACCTTTCCCAACGTGGCCAACCCAGACCTGCACTGGGAGACCACCAACACGACCAACATCGGTATAGACGGCGCGTTGTTTAACGACAACCTGACGTTCACGGCCGAGTACTACATCAAGCGTACGAAAGATATGCTCGTGGCCATTCCGCCGCCCAGCCATACCGGTATCCAGGATTTTCCGTATCAGAACGTGGGGGTTATGGAGAACAAAGGTTTTGAGTTGGACCTGAACTACACCAGCAACGCCATGGGCAAGTTCAGCTATAAAGTCGGTGGTAACTTCTCGATGTTCCGCAACAAGGTGGTTAACCTGGGCGGCCTGGATCAGATCGAAGACGCTCCCTTGCGCAACCAGGGCAATGTGTCGGTCACCAAAGTGGGAAGTCCCGTAGCGCAGTTCCAAGGCTATAAGACCGATGGCCTCTTTCAAAACGAAGCCGAAGTGCTGGCCCATGTGGACAACGACGGCAACCTGCTTCAACCCGATGCCGCCCCCGGCGACATTCGCTATGCGAAAGGTGCCGACGGACAGCTCTTCTTTGGGACCATTGGCAATCCGTTGCCGAAGTTCACGTATGGCTTCAACGCGCAACTGAACTACGGCGCTTTTGACCTCAGCATTTTCATCCAGGGTGTATACGGTAATGACGTCTTCAATGGCACAAAAGTTTACACCGAACGTCCCGACGCCGCTTACAATTTGAGCACGCGCATGCTGAACCGTTGGACCGGCGAGGGCAGCACCAACGATGCACATTATCCCCGCTTGAACGCTGCCGATGCCAATAACAACTGGTTCTCTGACCGCTATGTGGAAAAGGGATCGTACATGCGCGTGAAGAACGTGCAGTTGGGCTACAATTTGCCCAAGGCCTTGCTGGAGAAGATGAAGATCCAGACGCTGCGCTTTTATGTGGGGGCCACCAATTTATTTACGGTGACCAACTACACGGGTTTCGATCCCGAGATCGGAACGGGCTACTACGGATCGCTCGACCTGGGCATCGACCGGGCCACGTATCCGCAACCGCGCATCTTTACCGGCGGCTTAAACCTGACCTTCTAACCGATGAACATGAGAACCATGAAAAAGATATTCAGAATATTTCTCGCCTATGCTGCCTGCATCGCGGTGACGTCATGCTCGGACAGCTTCCTCGACATCAATGCACCGAGCGTATCGGAACAAAGCTTCTTTACTACCGAAAGCCAGGCCGACCTGGCGCTTACGGGATGCTACGACATCCTGGGTTGGGATGATACCAACTACTTCCCCTTCTGGCTGGGCGACATCCTGGGCCACGATGCCTACAAGGGCGGCGAAGGTCCCGGCGATCAACCGTGGATCGAACCGTTGCTGAACTTCCAATACAACGCCGGCAACCCCGGTCTGCCCGTTCCCTTTCAGCATTACTACTTTGGCGTGAACCGTTGCAACCGCGTCATCGACAAAGTGGGGGAGATGACCAAGGAAATGATCGCCGACGATAAGAAGGCACAAGTGATCGCCGAAGCGCGGTTCCTGCGTGGCTACTACTACTTCGAGTTGGTGAAGATCTTCGGCGAAGTGCCGTTGGTCGATCACCTAATGAAAGCCGGCAATTATAATCTACCCAAGTCCAGCCTGGCAGAACTGTGGGCCTTTATCGAAAACGACTTCAAAGCCGCTGCCGATGTGTTGCTGACCAAGGGCGAACAGGACGTGGGCCGCGCGACCAAGGGTGCTGCGCAAGCCTTCCTTTGCAAGGCCTACATCTTCGAAAAGAAATGGGCCGACGCGCTGGCGATGGCCAACGAGATCATCGGCTCCGGCGACTATGACCTGGAGGCCAACTATGAAGACAACTGGAAACTCGACCACGAGAACGGCATCGAGTCGGTGTTCGAGATCCAGTTCACACCTTCGGGCACCGATGCCTGGGGCGACGACAACGAAGGCAATGAGTTCGTGATCTTCACCCGCAGCCGCAACAACGGCGATGGCTGGGGCTTCAACTGTCCCAAGCAATCTTTTGTTGACCGCTTCGAAGACGGCGATCCCCGCCGCGATGCCACCATCATCGACGACGGCGAAGTGCTGTGGGCAGGAACCGACGACGAAACGATTGCCGACAACCAGTTCTCTTCCTGTCTCGACTTCTACATGGGACAAAAATACCAGATCCCCCCAAGCGAGTGGGGCCTGCAAAGCGATGACCCCAACAACTGGATTGTCATCCGCTATTCCGAAGTGTTGCTCTGGGCCGCCGAAGCCGCGGCACACACCGGCGGTGATTGGCAAAGCTATCTCCAACAAGTGCGCGACCGTGTGGGCATGGGACCGACGCCGATTGCTGACGCCCTGCCAGCCGTTTACCACGAACGCGAAGTCGAGTTGGGCATGGAAGGCCAACGCCTCTGGGATATTATCCGCCAGGGTCGTGGCGAAGAAGTGCTGGGTGAGGAAGGTTATGTGGAAGGCGTGAATAATTATTTGCCTATCCCACAATCGCAGTTGAACTTTATCGACAACTGATCACAAGAAATTAAACCATAAAGAAAGAGGCCGCCGGAAACGACGGCCTCTTTTGTTGTTCTGCCGGGCGGCCAAGCCGGGTCTTGGTTTTCGTAAGGAAAGTTTTGTATCTTCAAATGAATAGATACGTGAATGGAGCACCTGCATCCATTAAGATATTCGACGCCGATTTTTTAATACTTAAACCGGATACCGATGAAAAGAACCCTCTTGTATTTTGCGGCAACATTCATTTCCGCCCTGATCATCTCCGCCTGCAAAGACGACCACGACGACACTTACGATTGCCCCATCAGCCTATCCACCAAAGCCCCCGCAGACGGCCTCGTTGTATACAGCGTCACCGTTGAAACCGGCACCGGCAGAGCCAACCTCATCACCTACCAGGGCGCGACCGGCAAAGTAACCCTGACCAACCCAGACCTACCCTTCCACGTCACCATCGACGTAAAAACAGACGACATCATCAGCATCGCCACCAACGTCACGGCCATGCATGGCAAAATAGCAGTAGGCTATGCGTTTTCGGACCCCGGGGGAGTGAATCCGGAGGTGAATACGCAGTACTGTGAGAATTGAGTTCAGGAGCCAGAATCCAGGAGCCAGTAGCCAGTAGTTGGGCGTCGGCATTCAGTAGCCAGTAGTCAGTAGCCAGTAGTCAATACAAAGGGCCATAGTTTAGTTTGATGCTAAACTATGGCCCTTGTGTATTGAGATCGTTAGTAACTTGACTCGCCAGGCTTAAGATCTCGCAGAAGTTGGCTGGCTTCTGAATAGTGGTCTGGAGCAAGGACCTGAATGCCGATCCAAAAACTATTGGCTCCTGACTACTGACTACTGGCTACTGAATGCCGCCTCCCAACTACTGGCTCCTGGCTTCTGACTCCTGGCTCCTGAATAACTATTTCTTCAAACTCTTCAAATAAGCAATCGTCTGCGGCACCTGTTCGTTCACCCGGTTGCTTTCGTCTTCGATGAAAAAGTGTTTGATCCCCACTTTATTGGCTTCTCTCAAGATACCAGGGATATCGATTTCTCCCGTGCCGAGTGCGACGTCGTTGTCAGTTGATGTTCCGCCGGTGAGGTCTTTCGGGGTTCCTTTGCGGAGGTCCTTCAAGTGCATCAGTTTCCAGCGGTTGCCGTATTTCTTTAGCAGGGCTACGGGGTCGCCGCCGCCGAAGTGTGTCCAGAGTACGTCCATTTCGAAGGAGACGTATTGAGGGTTGGTGTTGGCGATGATGTAGTCGAGGAGGGTACCTTTTTCATAAGGTTGAAATTCATAGCCGTGCGTGTGGTAGCAGAAGGTGATGCCATTCTCTTTGAGGATCTTGCCGGCGGCGTTGAAATCGGCTACGGCTTTCTTGGCATTTTCCAGGGTGAAGTTTCCTTTTTCATGGGGAATCCAGGCGCACATGAGGTACGTAGCCCCAAGGGCCTTCGTTCTTGCAGCTACACCTGCTGCATCCTTCACCAACTCCTCATAGCCCGCGCCGGTAGACGGAATGGAAATGCCGCGCTCGTTGCAAAGCTTCTTGAATTCTTCTGGAGCCATCTTGCCACCACTGCCTTCTATTTCCGTAAAGCCAAACCGTTTAATGGAATCCAAAGTAGCCTCAACCCCATTGGGAAAGCTCCGACGGAACGTATACGCCTGCACCCCAAACGGCGCAGTATACAAAGCATTTTTATTTGCCTGCGCCAACACCACGTCACACGCGCAGAAAAGGCCAAGAACAAAAAGACACAAGACAAAGTTTTTTTTCATAATAGGTTTATGTTTTGGTTTAGTGTTGCACTGTAATTTAACTCAACTTAAAACTAATTTTCCACGAATCTCTCCCAATATCATCCCCACAAAATTACTATTCCCCGATTCTGATTTCTGGCTACTGAATACTGGCTCCCGAGACTGGCTCCTGAATGCCGATTCTAACGACTGGCTCCTGGCTCCTGGCTTCTGGCTCCTGATTACAAATTCCTCCGCTTCAACTCCGCCACCGCATGATCAGCCGCGCGGGCGGCGAAAGTCATATACGTCAGCGTTGGATTTTGCGTGCTGGTAGACGTCATACAAGCGCCGTCCGTAACAAATACGTTCTTACAATGATGAAGCTGATTCCAACTGTTCAGCATCGACGTCTTGGGATCTCTGCCCATCCGCACCCCGCCCATCTCATGGATGTCAGCACCGGGAGGCGTTTGCGTGTCCACCGCGCTGACGTTGGTGAAGCCGGCGCGTTCGAACATCTCTTTGGATTGGGCAATGTAGTCTTGCACCATCTTATCGTCGTTCTCGCTCCACTCGCACGAGATGATCAATTGAGGGATGCCGTATTTATCTTTTTGATCGGTGGAGAGGCGCACATGATTTTTTTCCAAGGGTACGCATTCGCCCATCATCCAACTGCTGATGTGCCAGTTGCCGAGCTTGGGCTTGAGCAGGTTCTCGCGGAGTTGGTCGCCGATCATGCTCGTGTCGGAGCCCGTGCCGCGCCCGCCGCCGATGCCAATGGCATAGCCGCGGAGAAAATCCATTTCCTGTTTGCGCACATTTCTGAAACGCGGTATGTAGGCGTTGCTGGGGTTGCGACCGTCGGTTTTTTTGTCTTTGAAACCTTCGTACTCTGCATTGGCTTTTCCGCGATAGTTGTGCCACGAAACGTATTTGCCCAGCACACCGCTGTCGTTGCCCAGCCCATTGGGAAAACGGTTCGAGATGGAGTTGAGCAGGATGGCGTTGCTGTTGAGTGCCGAAGCGTTAACGAAGATGATGTTGGCAAAGAACTCCATCGTCTCCATTGTGGTGCCGTCGACGATGCGCACGCCGGTGGCGCGTCCCTTGGTGTCGTCGTAGATGATGGAGTGCACTACGGCGTGAGGTCTTATGGTGAGGTTGCCGGTTTTTTGCGCCCAGGGGATGGTGGAGGCATTGCTGCTGAAGTATCCTCCAAACTGACAGCCGCGGTTGCACATGGTCTGGCTTTGACAGGCGCCGCGGCCTTGTTGGCGGTGTATTTCCTGCGGGTCGGTGAGGTGTGCGCAGCGGGCCTGGATCAGGTGGCGGTCGCCATAATTTTTTTGAAGGCTTTCTTTAAAGTATTGTTCGATGCAGCTCATGTCGAAGCCGCGCATCACTTCGCTGTCGGGCAACTCGGCGAGGCCGTCTTTGTTCCCGGCGATGCCGGCAAATTTTTCAACGTGGGCATACCACGGTTCGAGGTCTTTGTAGCGAATGGGCCAGTCCACAGCAAAGCCATCGCGTTGGGGGCCTTCAAAATCGAAGTCGCTCCAGCGCTGGGTTTGCCGCGCCCACAAGAGCGACTTGCCGCCTACGTGGTAGCCCCGGAACCAGCGGAAAGGTTTTTCCTGGATGAAGGGTTGCTCGTCGTCGCGGATCGCCCAATGAAAGGTTTCTTCGCGCATGCCGCGGGCCAGTTGAAAGTCTTTGCGTTTTTCCAGGGGAACACTGCCGCGGTATTCAAATTCATAGGGGCCTTTGCCGGCCGTGGGATAATCTTTTACATGCTTTACGTCGCGGCCTCTTTCCAGCACCAGGGTTTTCAGTCCTTTATCGCAAAGCTCTTTGGCGGCCCAGCCACCACTGGCGCCCGAACCGATGACGATGGCATCGTAGGTTCTTTTTTCGGTGGAGTCGATGTTGAAGTTTGCCATGCGTTATGCGTTTACGCAGCCGTAGTAATGACCGGGCGCGGTTTTATATTCCAGGATGTTCACCATCACCTGGCGTGAGGTGCTGAAGCCGCGGATGGTCTCGGTTTTGAGAAGCGTGAAGAAATCTTTTTCGTTTTTGTCGGCCGAGGTTGAGCGCTTCAGCAGGAGTGTTTCGCGTTCCTTCTGGGTGCACACGGGAAAGGGTTGGCCATAGGTGGCGCGGGCGTCGGCGTCAAGTTTTTTGAGTTGGTCCTTTATGTTTTGCTGAACGTCGGGTTCGTAGCAATCGTCGAACAGTTTTTGGAGAAACTTATCAACGCCCACCACCAGGGCACCCAGCACGGCGCCTTGGGGAATGATGGTGTCGGCCGTCGAGGCCAGCAGTGCCTGTTCGTCGGTTGAAAACGTAGAGGGATGGGCGGCGACGTCGGTCTTCTGCCATTGTTCGGCCCAGGCGGGCAGGGCGATCAAACCTCCGGAGGCGGCCATCAGTACTTTTAAACTTTCACGCCGGTTCATAAATAGATAAGAATAAGGTTAGACGTACACTTGAAGGTACGACAAGCAGCGACCGGTAAAAGGTAAATTATATGAATGGAGGCGATTAAATCGAGTGCAATGGCCAATGCAGGTTTTGGATGGAATTCGTCAAAAGATTATCTTCCTGCTTCTTTAACTATTTCTAAGTATGGCAGGGCTAGATTTTATCCGGAAGAATGCGCTCACTTTTTCCGCTATTCTCGTGTTGGCGTTGATCACCGTAAACACCGCTATCATATACTACAACGACTGGGTACTAAAGGACACCACCCAGGTGAAGGCCGAAACCGAAAGGGCAACCTATTTGGTGGGCCAGGTGTGGAACCAGGTGGTGCGCAATATGGACGTGGGCATGCGCGGCTATGCCATCACCAAAAATGAATCGTTGTTGGGACCACTCCGGGACGGCATGCGCGACAATCCCATCATTTTTGGCGAACTGCGGACGCTCACTAAAAAACAAGGTTTTCAACATCCCGCAGCGATCGACAGCATGGCCACCGGGGTGGAGGCTTTTATCAACAGCACAAAAAAAATGGTCGACATGATCCAGATCGACAGCATGAATGAATTTCGCGCAGCGCTTGCTGCCGACCCCGGGCGTGATGCCTGGTTTATCTACGACCGCAATGCCCGTACGATCAATGGATTTGAAAATGCCCGTAGCGAAGAAGCCCAGACCTCTTACGAAGACGCCAACGAGCGAACGCTGGTAGTACAGACCATTCTCAACATCATCGCATTTCCCTCTTTGCTTTTTCTTATTGTGAACATCCGCAAGGAGCGAAAGGAACGCAAAAATCTGTTCTCGAAACTCGAAGAAAATAACCGTGCCTTTCTCTTCAACCCCGGTACGACTACGGATGACATACAAGAGAACGACGTGATCGATGACTCCATCCGGAATTTCAAAACCGCCACCCACTTCATCAACCAGGTGTCGAACGGAAATTTTTCCGTGACCTGGGATGGCTTTACAACGGAGAATGAAAAATTCAACACGACAAACCTCGCCGGCGAATTGGTGCTGATGCGCGACAAACTGAAACAGATCAAAGCCCAGGACGAGATCCGCAACTGGACCACCGAAGGGCTCGCCCGTTTCTCGGAAGTGCTGCGCAAAAACCAGGACAACCTCGAAGCCCTCAGCCTCGACATCCTCACCTTCCTCACCAAATATCTCCAGGCACAACAAGGCTGCCTCTTCATTCTGCAGGAAGACATTGAAGACGACACCCACATGTTTCTCGACATGTCTGCCTGCTATGCATTCGACAAAAGGAAACACGTCACCAAGAAATTGGAGATCGGCCAGGGCCTTGTGGGACAAGTATTCCTGGAAGGGACGCCGGTGGTGCTGACCGATGTTCCGGGAGGCTATACAGAAATCACCTCTGGATTGGGGCACAAAACGCCGACCTGTCTCCTCATTGTGCCCATGAAAGCAAATGAAAAAGTCGAAGCCGTGATCGAACTGGCCGGCTTTCAGAAGTTTGAGAAATACCAGGTAGAGTTCCTGGAAAGAGTGGGCGAGCTCACGGCGTCGACTCTGGGGTCGGTAAAGAACAACGAGAAAATGAAAGCCGTTTTGGAGCGCTTCAAAGTGCAAACCGAACAGCTCAAGTCGCAGGAAGAAGAGCTGCGTCAAAACCTGGAGGAAATGGAAGCCACCCAGGAAGCGCTTCAACGCGCCGAAAAAGAAAAACAAGCTTAAGCTTTCCCCATCAAAATCATGTCCGGCCGTTGCTATGTGGGTATTGAAATCGGGGGCACCAAGCTACAGATCGTGGCGGGCGACGACGACCTGCGGATCAGTCACCGCTTCCGCGCCGCCATCAAAAAAGAAGACGGCGCCACAGGCATTCTGAAACAAATGGAAACATGGCTCGATGACCTCACCCGGTCAGTCGACCCCACGGCCATCGGCGTTGGTTTCGGAGGGCCGGTCGATCATGTGTCGGGACGCGTCCTCACCTCGCACCAGGTCAACGGCTGGTCTGGATTTGAACTCGTTGAGAAATTGAAACAACGCTACGGCGTGCCTGTCGTCTTAGACAACGACGCCAACGCGGCGGCACTGGCCGAAGCCTTGATCGGCGCAGGAAAGAATAAAGAACGCGTGTTCTACATCACGCTGGGCAGCGGTATCGGCGGAGGAATGGTCATCGATCAAAAATTATATTACGGCGCCTCGCCCGGTGAGGTGGAAGTAGGCCACTTGCGCCTCGACCGCGAAGGCACCACCCTGGAAGCGTGTTGCTCGGGGTGGGCGATCGATAAAAAAATACGCGAGGCCATCCAACGTCAGCCCGCCGGCAAGCTTTACGAGCTGGCCTGGGGTGGGGCGGGAGGGGAAGCCCGGCACCTCGCGCAAGCCCTGGTCCACGATGATGCGACTGCAAAGAACATCCTTCATGAAACCGCGGCGACATTGGGTTTCGCCCTGTCGCACGTGGTGCATTTATTTCATCCTGATATCATGGTTGTGGGTGGGGGACTTTCCCTCATTGGCCCGGTGCTCACCGACGCTATCGCCGCCGAACTCGATCAACACCTTTTGAAAGCATTTTTGCCTGGCCCTCCCGTTGTCGTTGCGCAATGTGGAGAGGACGTGGTGCCCCTGGGGGCGCTGGCCCTCGCCCGCGAGGCCATTGTGAATATTTTTAACGACTAAAACAGAAGATAAATTTTTTATGAAACCTTATTTCACTTCCTACATCCAGAACCTGCAAGCCGCCCTGGGCGCACTTCCCGCCGACCGCCTCGAACACGTTCTTGAGAAGTTCCGCGAAGCTGCAACCCGCGAACAACAAGTCTTCACCTTTGGCAACGGCGGCAGCGCCATGAGCGCCACCCACTTCGTGACCGACCTCGGCAAGGGCGCCTCCGACAAAATGAAGAAACGCTTCCGCTGCATCTCCCTCAGCGACAACATCGGCTGGCTCACCGCCCTGGGCAACGACTATTCATACGACGAGATCTTTGTTCGCCAGCTCATGAACCTGGCGCGCCCCGGCGACCTCGCCTTTACGATGAGCGTGAGCGGAAACTCGCCCAACCTGGTGAAAGCCGTGGAGTGGTGCAAGGCCAACGGCGTTTATACGATTGCTTTGTTGGGAGGTCAGCGTGGGGCCATTACCAACCTGGTGGATTATGCGGTGGTGGTTGATGATAAGCATTATGCGCGGGTGGAGGATGTGCATATGAGTATCTGTCATATGATCAGTTTTGCGTTTATCGAGAATGAGCTGGCGTAATAAGGGCGTGATCGAATGATGTGACAGGAAGCTAACTTGTTGGTGAAGAACACCAACCTTTAGTATTGTGTCACCTTATTTCAGGGCTTTTAACTAATTTTCTATTTCTTAACTGCTATCACGGAGAGGGTCCGTGCACTATAACACCAACTGTACTTGGGGTACATCCTTTGATT
>DATDAV010000304.1:0-2758 GCA_036525235.1 Chryseolinea sp.
CACATTTGAGGGTTTCAGATCTTGGTGAGCCAGGTTTTCCTCGTGGAGCTGCTTAAGCCCCATACACACCCCATGAAATACTTTGAGTCTCCAAGTAAGGCCAAGCTCCCTCATTTTTTCATTTCGGCGCAAATCTCCCGATGCACATAGTTCAAAAACAAGATAAGGAACGAAGTAAGGTTCGGAAGGATCAGAAAACTCTCCGCTATCGATTGCAACAACAATGCGGTTCATTTGGTTCTTCCCACAAAATTCTAATAAATCGCGCTCGTATCTAAAGGCAGTAGTGATGTCGTTTACGATATCGACTCGCGAACGGCCTGTTGCGGCAAACATCGATATCGCATAGTTAAGGTTAATAGCTTTGAGGAAGGCTTCTCTTCCGTTTTCATGTTTTACGATATATCCGCTAGAGTCCTTGAAGCGACGAAGTCGCTCAATTTGAGTCAAGTTTTTGTTAGGCAGCGTGCTTCATAATATTGGCATCAATTTCGTGAACCAGCCGTTGCAATGCAGAGACCAGGGGCTGAGAGGTTTGGGAAAGCCCGCCTTGAAGGATGGAGAGACCCGGGCGGATGAGGCGGGCGTAAGTTCGCTGGTAGAAGACCACGGTTGCCAGCCCCTTGCGAGTCAGGCGGTAGCGGTGGGTTTTCTCAATGCGCTCGATGAGACCGTGCAGGCGCAGTCGACGCAGTTCGTAGCTCATGCGTCCGGGTCGAATGTCAGATTCAGGCAACCCGAGCATCTGGGCAAGTAATGGGCACAGTTGACGGTTGCGAAAGCCCTCGACCTGAAGGCATAGCAGCATAAGGACACCGAAGAGGGCCTGCACGCGGGTGTCGCCAAAACGCAGGGCGCTGGCCCGCTGGCCGTCGACGGTTGCCGGAGTTTGCAGGTTTTGGAAAGCGGCGGCCCCGATCCGGCAGTCGTGGCTGGCTTTCTCCACTTCGAGCATGCGGTGATTGGCGGCGAAGCCAATCTCGCGAAGCTGCGGCAGGTTTTTCAACAAGCGCCCGACCCCAAAGTCATAGGTGTTATTGATGGTGGTTTCCGTGCGCAAGGCGGCACCTTTGGCGCAAGTCTTATGATACTGCTTGAGGTGCGTGTTTTTATAATAGACGTGCAGTGAGGGGATGACCCCTTGGGTGACAATGCGCGTCCGGCATCGGCCGTCGGCAGCGGTCTTCTTTTGCATTTTGCGCGCGAAGATAAGCTGCACGTTTTCTGGTCGGCCCAAATCGATGTTCTCGCGGATGACTTCCTCGAAAAACTCCCGTCCGTGGCGCGGACGATCCCACACCTGGGTGAGGGAAAACTCACTCTGGAGAACGGAAAGCTGGTAGCGGTAGCCGGCCTTGCGGTCGGCCGCGGGAAAGGGATGGGGCAGCTTGGCCAGCCACTTGCGGAAAAACTTCTCGATCTTCTTTTCGTCGAACCCGTCGGCCAGACGCTGGGCGAGTTGTGGATTCGCGCAACTCAAAATCCCGTTGTCCAGAGGCTCGAAGTCCACGCCGCGCAAGGCGAGTTGGCGCTTGAGATACTCGTGGCCGTTGAGGCAGAGCTTGGAGGTGTAGGGAAAATAGGAACAGAACTTGATGAAGAAGGGGCCGAAGTCTTCATCCACGGCATAGACATAGTAGAAGTTGACCAGGGCCGTGGTGTAGTCGATCCACGGAATGGTTCCATCGCCGGGACCGAAACGTTTGCGCACAGTGCGCGGGACGGTGGCCTTTTCCTGGGCGATTCCAATGAAGAGGACGCCTTCCTGGCCTTTGAACTTCCGCAGATGCTTTTGCATGACGTCATCTTTTCGCTGACCCTTGGCAAAACGAATGATCGGGATGCCGTTGACCTCGGCAAAGTCCAGAACGGCCCGCTTGAAGTCCGCGGTCATCTCCACCGCCTCCTTGGTGGAGGCGAAGCGGTGGCCTTTGTAGTTCCGAAAATAGGAGGCCACCCCAGCTGCGCTGGTCAACTGGGGCACGTAGGCGTTGAAATACATGCGATCAATGGCTTCCAGTTCGAAGGTGACGTTTTCGCGCTGGAGTTCGGCCACGCTCAAGGGTAGATTTTTCATCGGCTTCGGTGCGGGGTTTTTTGCAATCCTCCGCTTCTAGCGGAAAGCCGCCTCCTTGTTGAGGCTATATTCCGGTGGGCGACCACCGCGCTACCCGCCCGAAGCCACCCCCAACCTCTACCGCAGCTACTGGTCTTTAACCACGAGGCGAAGCCTCAGACCGGGCGAGATGTGTTCGCCCACTCAGCACGCCTCATCCCTTCACACTACATCTCGCCTGGTCTGAGGCTTCGCCTCGCTGGCAATACATTCAAAGTAGTCAAGGGATAGCCGTCCATCCACGCCTGTATGATTTTCGGGAGTTCAGTTCCGAATAAACCCATCTTGACCATATTTTCCTTGATCCTATCGGACAGCCGATGGTCAAGAATGGCATCAAGTCTATTTTTGTCCGCTGCAAGCCAACCGAAAAACCACTCGATCCATTCCTTGGTTCCCTTCGGAGGATCTCGCAATATCTCTATGAGGCCGAGGTGCAGGCTTTCGATAAACCCAGCTGAAAGGCCTGTACGGAAAGCAATGTCATGTATCCAAGTAACTTCAGAACTCTGGGGGTTGGCCTGAGCGCGTCGCTGATAAACGATCTGGAGCTTCTGTTGCAGCACGGCTTCCTTACCTTCGCGTGCAGCAATTCTTGCAGCAAAGGAAGAGTTGAAAAAGTTTTGTGCAGGAGTGCCTTCC
>DATDAV010000305.1:0-15157 GCA_036525235.1 Chryseolinea sp.
GACCATCCAGGACTTGCGTTTCCCATCGATCCTCCGGGAAGATTCACAGGACTTCGACGACCTGATCCAGGCGTCGTTCAAGGGCGTGACCACCGACAAAGTGGAGTTCAATATTTACTTTGGCAGCAGCAATGAAGAGGACCTGAACAAGCTGGCGAAGCAACTCTTTCAATACATCCAGGCGCCGTCTTTGCGGGCCACGTTCACCAAGCGAAGCAAGTGGGTGCTGCAAAGCATCAAGCCGTTGAGTTTGGGTGAGGTGCCGGAAGAGGACCAGTCGCTGCTGCGTTCGTCGGCAGAGCGTTACCTGCTGCGCAAGCGCGAGGTGCGGCCGGATAAAAAGAAATATGACATGGCCATTCTCGTCGACCCGCATGATGCCAATCCGCCGTCCGACGAAAAAGCGATCCAGAAATTCATCAAGGCCGGCGACCAGGCGGGCTTCAACGTGGAGTTGATCACCCGCGATGACTTCGACGAGCTCATTCAGTACGACGCCCTCTTCATTCGCGAAACTACTTACGTGAACCATTACACCTTCCGTTTCGCCAAGAAGGCCCAGTCGCTGGGGCTAACCGTGATCGACGATCCGGAATCCATCCTCAAATGCACCAACAAAGTTTACCTCAACGAATTGCTGACGGCTAACAAAATCCTCACGCCCAAGTCGTATGTGGTGAGCAAAGAAAACTATAAAACCCTTTCGGAGAAGCTGCCTTATCCCTTCATCCTGAAGCAGCCCGATGGTGCGTTCAGCAAGGGCGTTTTCAAGATCAAAGACCCCGAAGAATATAAAAAAGTGTGTACCGACATGTTTGTGAAGTCGGAGTTGCTCATCGCCCAGGAATTTCTACCCACTGCCTTCGACTGGCGCGTGGGCATCATTGACGGCAAGCCGTTGTATGTTTGCAAATATTTTATGGCCACCGAACATTGGCAGATCGTGAACTGGAATTCGGAAAAGCAAAATCGCGAAGGCGATGTGGAGGCGGTGGCCGTAGACAACGCGCCGGCCGGACTGATCCGGACAGCACTGAAGGCCACGGCCCTCATCGGCCGCAGCCTCTATGGGGTGGATATGAAGGAGGTGGATGGGAAGTTCTATGTGATCGAGATCAACGACAACCCCAACATCGACTCCGGCATGGAGGATAAAATATTGAAGGACAAATTATACGCCACCATCATGGACGTTTTTTTAAACAAGATCAAAGCCGAAAAATGATGCACCAACCGTCACGCATTCACCTTTTCCAGGGCTACGGCGTAGAACTGGAGTACATGCTCGTAGACCGCAGCACGCTACAGATCAAACCCATCACCGACGATCTGCTGAAGCACGAGCTGGGGCACTACGGCAGCGACGTGGAGAAGGGGATGGTCACCTGGTCGAACGAGCTGGTGATGCACGTGGTCGAGTTAAAGTCCACCAAGCCGGAGTCCGATTTCGCCACGTTGGAAAAAGAGTTCGCTGCCAATGTGAAGAACATCAACACCATTCTTTCGCAATGGAATGCCATGCTGCTGCCCACGGCGGCTCACCCCTTCATGAACCCCATGACGGAAACCAAACTGTGGCCGCACGAGAACAACGAAGTCTACACCATCTACAATAAAATATTCGACTGCAAGGGCCACGGCTGGTCCAACCTGCAAAGCACCCACCTAAACCTGCCCTTCTACGACGACGAAGAGTTTGCCCGCTTGCACGCGGCCATCCGGCTGGTACTTCCCTTGTTGCCGGCCCTCTGCGCCAGCTCGCCGATGTTGGATGGAAAATTGACGGGCCTGATGGACACCCGGTTGAAATATTATAAGACCAATCAATCCAAGATCCCCTGCATCACGGGGAAAGTCATCCCGGAAGCCGTGTTCTCGCGGCGCAACTACCTGAACACGATCTACGAAAAGATCAAGACCGAGATCGCGCCCTATGATCCCGAAGGCGAACTGAACGCCATCTGGGTAAATTCGCGCGGCGCCATTCCCCGCTTCGACCGCGGCTCTATCGAGATCCGGATCATGGACATCCAGGAATGCCCTGCCGCCGACCTGGCGATTGTGTCGTTTGTTATCGGGCTCATCAAGGCATTGGTGAGTGGCAAGATCGCCGACCACGAAGCGCAAATGAAATGGAAAACAGAAACGCTGGCGCACATCCTCGATCAAACCACCGAAAAGGCGCAAGAAGCCGTGATCACGCAAAGCGATTACCTGGCCCTGTTTGGAATGCAACAAACCACGGCCACCGCCCAGGAAGTGTTGCAGCATCTCGCCGATAAAATGGCAACGTATGACCCGCAGCCGGAGCGATGGAAAAAACCGGTTGATCTTATTTTGAAAGAAGGCACATTGTCGCAACGGATCATCGGCGCCATGGGAAAAGATCCCTCACATGAAACGATCGTGGCGACCTTCAAGACACTCGCCACCTGCCTCGCCGATAATAAAATGTTCAGCCTGTAGGCCGTGTATTCGCGCCTTCGCGGGATGCCCCGCAAAGACGCCTAACACAACAGTCCAGGTTAATGAATGGACGACACTGCCGTTGTTGGCTCGCCTTCGCGAACGGTCAGCATCAGCGTAGTGCCTTTTGTTTTGCGTTCCATGGTTCCATTGAGAATGAGCGTGTAGTTTCCAGGCTTTGCCGTTTTGGCGACCGCGATCTTTGCGATGCTCTCGGTGGTTACATCCGTTGCCGGTTCAAAGGAGACGGTTACGCCCTCGGGCAAGCCGGAAGACAATCCCAACACACCTTTTGATTTTGAATAGCCTTTGGACCGGTTCAAATGCACCGTAACGTCACGCGACTCGCCGGTTTTGATCTCGATAGAAGAAGCGGAAAGCTCAATAGCAAATTCCGAACGGGGAGCGGGTTTTTCCTGGGCCGAGGCAGTGACAACACATACGGTCCAGACAAAGAGGAAGAGGAAAGTTTTTTTCATGCGCGTAGTGTTTTGCTGAGGCTAACGCGAAGAAAAATGATTCGGTCCGGCTGCTGGATCACAATGAAGTGAACGGCGCCGATCTTGTGGCAAGCTGTGCAGGGTTGGGGTGAGCCGACGGGGGTTTGGGGTAAATGACCATCAGGCCATCTCCATCGCGTTGCGCAAATGGTGGATCCTTTCGATCACTTCCTTGCCCTTGGTGCGCGACACCGGAATAGAAATGTCCGTGTCCAGGATTTGAAGCTTATAGCCGTTTGCATTCCCGCTGATGTTGGCGATGGCATTCACGTTCACCAGGTAGGAGCGGTGGCAGCGGATGGCAAAGTCGTTGTTGATCTGGCCTTCCATGCTTTTGAGGTTGGCCCGCAACAGCTTTTTGTGCATGCCCTTGCTGTCTTTCCACACCACGGTAGAATAGTTGTCGTCGGCCTCGATGAAGAGGAGGTCGGGGAGGTGAAAACTCAGGGTTTCACTGGTCTCTGAATGCAGGGTTAGGTGGTGGTTTTGACCGTTAGCGGCGTGGTTTTCGCGTTTCAGGGTCTTGATCTCGTTCAATTCCCGGTTGGCCTGGGTGGCGCTGCGCAGGTTTTGCTTCAAGACATTGTTTTTCAGGAACAACGTCATGATGGTGATCGTGATCACGCCCGTTTGCGCGACTTGCCGGTTAGCACCCACCACCAGGTCCCAAAAAGGCATTTCCTGAAAAAGAAACAGTTTTTCAATCAGCGCGCTAGCCGCCCCAATGACCACACAATGCCACAGTGTGAGCAGTATATATTTTTTGATTGTCCACTGCGAAGTGTCAAATGTTTGCGGAAACAATCGGGGCAATACCAGTATATTGAAGAAGAGAACCACGAATGTGACCCCACCGAATAAGAATTTGTGCCCCAGGGTGAGCACATGTTGGTGATGGGACGTGTGATAGACCTGCAGAAAGAAGACCACAAAGAGGCTGACAAACAGAATGAAGATGACGTTTTTACGCTCATCATTCAGGTAGAACGGAAAGGGAGAATTGAGTTTTTCAGCGAAACGCATCTTCACATTCGTTTACGGCAAAGCTAGGGATCAGGAGTCAGTGGTCAGGAGCCAGAATCCAGGAGCCAGGAGCCAGCATATTTATTAATAGTCAATATTTACTAGCTAGTAGTCAACTAGCCGGTAATTTTTCTTAGTTCTCTACTGGCCTCGCTACCGTGCAGGCCCTGACTACTGGCTACTGACTACTGGCTCCTGGCTCCTGGATTCTGGCTCCTGACTACAGTCTCCTGAATTCTGAACTACGTCCAGCCCCCAGGGTTTCCGATTGTACGCAGGATGTGGTAAAAGGATAGGGAATGGGGTGAAAAGTTACGACCGGTGGAGCATTTTTAAACAAAACGGATAGCATTGCTGTATTGTGTAAATTATAATTTGACACTATCGTGAACATCATTTTCACTTGCGAACACGCCGGAAATACAGTACCGCCCTCGTATGGGCATTTCTTTAAGGGCCAGGAAGAAGTTTTGCAATCCCATCGCGGGTGGGATCCGGGTGCGGTGGAGGTTGCCCGCTATTTGTCCGACCAATTGGCAGCTCCCTTATGGGTGTGCGAAACCACGCGTTTGCTGGTGGAGCCCAACCGGTCGTTGAACAACGATGCCTTGTTTTCGGAATATGTGAAAGCCCTTTCGGACGCGGAAAGGGAGCAAATATTGGAACAGTACTATCACCCGCACCGCGGCGCCGTGGAGGACCTCATTGAAGGGGCATCCCAACCCACCCTTCACCTCGCCATCCATTCGTTCACCCCCGTCCTCAACGGCGTCACCCGCACGGTCGACGTCGGTTTGCTGTTCGATCCCTCGCGGAAAAATGAAACCGAGTTCTGCCGGCGCTACGCGGAGGCGTTGGAACAATATCTGCCGGCGATGTCCATCCAATTTAACGCCCCCTACAAAGGGATCGACGACGGATTCCCCACCTACCTGCGCACGGTCTTTCCCGATGAGTGCTACATAGGCATCGAGGTGGAGATCAATCAGAAATATATCGGAACAGAAGAATGGGAGCCGATTACACACGCGTTGAAAAATGCGATCACAAAAGTGCTGGACGAATTGCCCTACTTGTGAATGGGGCGACCCGATTATAAAGTTCGCATAGGCCGCACCACATAACCGGCTTTGCGCAGCAAGGCAACCAACCCGTTTTCGCCTGCCAAATGAAGGGCCCCCACGGCAATAAAGGTTTGCTGCTGTTTCATCAGCCCGGGGAGTTGTATCATCCATTTACGGTTCCGGTCGTTGACCAGCACGTCTGTTTCTTTTTCGGAGAATACGTCGCGGGTCATCATCGATTCCAGTTGTGCAAGGTTGCCCTCGCGGTAATAGCGGTTCATGTTCACGACGTCGCTTTTCGCGCGGTCTTTTTCCTGCACAAAGTCTGTGAGCATATCGGCTTGCCGCCGGTAGCTGAATTGATGATAGAGCGCGTTGATTTGTTCATCGAGCGATTCGAGGCCGACCATCTTTTTGCCCTCGGTCTTTGCGCGTTGTTGGAAATAAACATCCATAGGCCGCTCGTTGGCGGGCGCGGGGAAATATTTTTGCTGGAGGGCGGTCATGATCAGGATCTCCACCAACATCGGATTCATCTTGTTGAACATTTTCAGATCATAGCCCGTCACTTCCTTCAGCCACGCGGCCGTTTGCTGGTAGTGGTCGCGGGACAGCAACATTTCCAGCGTGGTGTCTTTCATGATGGACGCGGTCATCATTTTCATGGTCATGGTGCTGTCGAAGAGCAACTCGCCCACCACCGTGCCGCTGGTTTTGAATTTATCGATCACCTGCGTGAGACTGTCCACGTAGGTGGAGCCTTTCAAATGAAAGGTTCCAAAGAGATAAGAGGGCTTCGAAAGACCGTTGGCGCTGATCTCCCAAAACACGGCATTTTCCACCGCCGGCGATTGGGCGAAGGCTCGAGGGGAGAGGCCGCACAACGTGAGCCAGAAAAATAATCGCGCGTAGGATCTCATGGCGTTGCCGTTAGGAGAGGAATAAGGTTGAGTATTGATTGCAGGAAAAAAAGTCAACAGAAAATTTTCATTGCTCCAGATCTTTCAACAACCCCTTCAGTTTATCGAGGTGGTTGCCGTATAATTTTTTCAGATACCAGTTGGTGAACGACGTGCAGAGAAAGAACACCACGGCGGCCATAAACAACAGGTAAGCAATGGTTTTGGGTTTCGATAAATGTTCCAGGAATTGCGTGGTACCCCGTTCGATCGCCCCCAGCAACAACACCAATCCAAAATAAAGCGGGTACAGGATGGAATAGCTGCGCCGGTAAAACTTAAGATATCCCTCCAGGCTATCGATGAGCGACACCAGGTTTGCGTGAACGTTTTCATTAGCCGGATTGAAGCGGTTCAGAAGCATCAGCTTTTTGATGTAGTAGAATGTGTAGGCCAGGCAGATCACCAGAATGGAAATGAAGGCCTTCTGGAGCATGCCCGAGGTAAGGGCGAGGGCGTAGACCAGCAGTGCCACGCTCACCACCAGTGTAAGCACCAATTCAAACCAAACGTTGCGCTTTAGCTTCTCGATAATGGAGCGGCTTCGTCCCGTTAACATGGAAGCGATCTCCGTTTCATTCTTGGGCTGAAACGTGGGCTCGCTGCTCTTCCAAATGCTTTTTAGGTCTTCGAGTTCCATGGTTAGGGACACATAAGTTTTTTGAGTTTTTCACGAATGCGGTTCATCCTGACCCGCACATTATTCTGGGTGATGCCAATCGTTTCGGCGATCTCTTCATAGGGCACTTCTTCCAGCGCCATCATGATCATGGCGCGCTCGATCTCCGAGAGCTGGCGGATGGCCCAGTGGAGGCGTTGCACTTCTTCTTCACGGTCGTCGGCCCAACCCTCGGAAATGTTGAGGTGCAGCTCTTTCAAGTCTTCTGTTTTCACATTCCGCGTTTGCTTGCGAAAACCGGAGATGGCCGTGTTCAGCGCGATACGATACATCCACGTGGTGATTTTGGCCTCACCCCGGAACGTAGAAAATGACTTCCATAATTGGAACACGATCTCCTGGAACAGATCGTTGCGCACATCCGGGTCGTTCTCATACATGATACAGACCTTGTGGATGAGCCCCTGGTGCTCATTGATTAGGTTAATGAATCGCTTTTCTTCCGCTATCGCCAAGGGGTGCCTTTCGTTGATGAATACGTCGAAGGTAAAAAAAGAAAATTACAGGCAAAGCATACGAAATACGGATACCGTCATACAGCAACGGCCGCTCGAAGAGGTCTTTTGTTCTTATCATAAATAATGAGGAGGATCGAAGGGGATAGAAACCACAATGCCCGGCCACCGTTTTCGCGGATAGGCCGGGGCATATGAGGGGCCGAGGGGGTCAAATGCTCTTTAAATACAAATGAAGCGCCTTCAACTCCACATCCGAAAATTCTTTCGTCATGGTCCAGGGCATTTCCTCCGGGTTCAAGGTTTTGCCTTCGGGGGTCACGCCCGTGCGCAGGGTTTGGATGAACTGCTCTTCAGTCCATTGACCCGGATGTCCCGAGCCGCTGATGTCGGCCACCTCAGGGTATCCCGGAGCCACGGGATCGCCACCTTTTAAATTTTCGCGGTGACAGCCCGTGCAGGAGGTGGACAGGTATTTACCATACTCCGTAGAAATCTCCGCCTTCACCTCTTTCACCATTTTACGATCATGGTCGATCATCTCTGCGGGAAACAACGGCAGCTTGTCCAGGTCGGCCAGCACGCGGGCCACCGGTCCGAGGTTGGTTTCCGGGAACTCGCGGTCAATAGGCTGCAGGTTGGCGCAATAGGAAATGATGGCCGTCATGTCTTCTTCGCTCATGAGGGTGAACTCATGCGAGGGCATGAACAGGAGGGGCGTGCGATCGCGGCGCAGGCCATGGCGCAAGGCCAGCGACCAGTCTTCGGCGTTGTAGTCGGCCGGGCGGCCACCCTTTCCCTTGGTCAGGTTGGGAGCGATCAGGAGACCCAGGGCAGGATCGTCCACAAACACTTTACCACCCATGTCGCTGCCATGACAGCCATTGCACGCTTTGATGCGGGCCAGGTGCTCGCCACGCTCCAGGACGGCCGAGTCGTTCAGGATGGGCAGTATCTGCGGGGTGACGGCATAGTGCCTGCGCATGCGCTGGTTGGTGCTGATGTGCGCCTTCGTATAATAGCCGGCGATGATGACTACCAAAACGCCGAATACAAGGCCAGTAACTTTCAGGATCTTCTTTATCATAGAGGGGTCAATCGATTTTTCCATCTTTTACGGTCCAACCAAACCCCGAAGCCTACGTTAAACGGAGCATCTCATCCGCCAAAAGGATTTTTATGAATCGGAATAACTGTATTACGGTAGACTACACCCAGGTTTTGCCCCCCGCATGGTCTGTACCCCCCACTGCAGAAACAGAATTCGTAGCCCACGCGCCCATTCGCTCGGAGTGGGGATGCCTGGCCTTGCAAGACATGATGCTGCCCGAGATACACCTCGTGAAATTCGAAGGTGATGTGAGCCAAAACCTCCACCTGAAACAACGTGAGTCGTGGGAGTCCACTACGGTGGATACCTGTATTTTTCTGAACGGCTCCATCGAGTCTGATTTCTCTGGTCTGCAAAAACCCATGCGTATGGACAAAGGCACGCACAACTTCGTGTACAACCCCGAAGTGAACCAGGACCACTACATGGACGCTCAGGATAGCCTCAACATCCTTCACCTTTCCATAGACCGTCTGTATTACGCCCAATTGTTGTGCGACAAAGAAAGATGGCAAGCGAACCTCAAGGAGAAGTTGCTGAACAAGCAAGCCGTGAGCGGCGCGCTCGACCGTATGCAGATGACACCCTACATGTTTGGTGTGGTGCACGACATCCTCAACTGCTCGCTCAGTGGCAACCTGCGCAAGATCGTGATCGAAGCCAAAGTGCTCGAGCTGGTGGCGCTGCAACTGGACCAACTCGTAAAGCGTGACCAGGCATCCACCCATCAAAAAATAAATTCGAAAGACCAGGACGCCTTCTACGCCCTCCGCGATTTTCTCCATCAAAGTTTCACCGACGATCACTCGTTGCGCACCCTCAGCAAAACCTTTGGCCTGAACGAATTCAAACTCAAAAAAGGCTTCAAAGAAATTTTCGGCACCACCGTATTCGACTACCTGCACGATCTAAAAATGGAACACGCCCGCCGCCTGCTCCAAGACGCCGGAGCCTACGTCAACGAAGTGAGCGGCCTGGTGGGCTACAAAAACCCCAACCACTTCTCCACCGCCTTCAAACGCAAGTTCGGCATCAACCCCACGCAATACAGAAACTAAGAATTGGGTTTTCCGATGTTCCCCTCGAGTTGAAGGCAAATTTTTTTTCGCTCGCTCTTAATTTTACCAAATGCCAACCGCATTTAATCCGCCTAGGCGGATTCCCTACCATAGCCCCCAGTGAAACTGGGGGTAAGCGTAATATATCAGAACAACCCCAACGGGGTTACCCTTTGATGTCACCACGCATTCGGAATCGGAAAGTTCAGTTTGATAATAGCGCACATCAAGGCCGCCGTATTTTTTCCCCGAAGGGGAACCCCGTTGGGGTTGAAATACAATCACTCTCCTTCCCCGGGTTTCACCCGGGGCTATGGTAGGGAAGCCCTACGGGCTTCGGTGCACAGAATATTAGAAGGGAGACTGGACAAACTCTGCCAATGTCAATATGATCCAGCGAAAATCACCATGTCCCTGTTGTTAGTTTAGGAGGTACAATCTTGCTAGGTTAAGAAGTATAAATAGGATCAACCCAAAAAACGTAAACTTTTTTCAGGACGCCACAGGGGAGGCACAAACAGGACTACCTGCCTCTTATAAAAAAACGTTTTTGCTAAAAAATTATTTAGACTTCTCCGGATGGCCTTCCAGATTGAAAAGCTCATTCAAAACTTCAGACAACGACTCTGCGTCGCCGCGGCGGCAGGCGGCTTTTAATTGCAACACAGGATACTTCAATATTTTTTGCATCAGCGACTTGCTCATCTCTTCCAAACGCTCGGCTTCTTCGGGCTTTGTGTTTTTCAGGAAGCGCGCCAACTCTTCCTTGCGGATTTGTTCCAGCGTATTTTTTAATTTCTGGATGGTCGGCGTCACGATCATTTCTTTCGACCAATCTTCAAAGTCGTTGATCACTTCTTTGATGATGGCCTGTACGTGAGGGATCGAGGCAATGCGTTTTTCCACGACTTCGTTGGTCTTCTCGCGGATGTCGTCGAGGTTGTAAACGATGGTGCCGGGGAGTTCTTCGATGGTGCTCTCGACGCTGCGGGGCATGGAGAGGTCGATGAAATATTTGTGGGAAAGAATTTTTACGTTGCTCAACAGCTCTCGGGTAATGAGCGGGGTGTTTCCCGACACGGAACTGATGATGATGTCGGCTGCGGCAATTTCGTCGGCCAGAGCATCGATGCTGCCGGAGGTGAAGCCGCATTTCTGGGCCAGCTTTTCAGCTTTTTCAACGGTACGGTTCAGGATTTTTACCTGGTTGAGACGCGAGTGCGCGAGGTTCAGGCAAACATCCTGTCCAATCTCGCCAACCCCGACCACCAGCACTTTGGGCGAAGTCAGGCCGGCCGTGAGGTCTTCGGCCATTTCCTTGGCGGCATAGGAAATGGAGGCGGCGCCGTCGCGGAAAGAGGTTTCCTGTACGACGCGTTTGTTGACAAAAAATATGGTGTGCATCAACCGGTGGAGGAAGGGGCCGGCCATATTCTCGTCGGCGCTCCACTGGTAGGCATTTTTTACTTGTCCGGAGATTTGAAGGTCGCCAATCACCTGGGCATCCAGGCCAATGGCCACATCAAAAAGGTGCTGCACGGCCTCGGGGCCCTGGAAAAACGTGAAATGTTCTTCAAAACCAGCGTCGATTTGTTTCAGCAGGGCCAGGCCTTTGAAGATCTCCTTGGAAAAGTCCTTTTCGGCCAGGTAATAGACTTCGGTGCGGTTGCAGGTCGAAACCACCAGCACATCGGAGGCGGTGGTGTAGTCACGTATGAAATTTAACAGCTTTTTAGAAGCCTCCTCGGTCAAAGAAACCTGTTCCCGGATCGCTACCGGGGCGGTTTTGTAGGTGAGCACTAATGCTTTAAAATTCTGTGTCATGCGCGTTACAAAAGTATAACCTGGACGAAATCGAAGGGTGACAAAAGTCAATTAATAAGTAATTTAGAATCGATATAAATAACCCAATCAGCTCCGTCTGACACTATTACGGAGGGAGCCGAATTTTAGTTCTTTTTATTTCAATCGATTTTACTTATCGACGATGTCGGATTCCATGGGGGTAAGGATGGTCAGCAGGTCATTCTTCTCGCGTTCGGCCACTTCACAGAAATCCAGGGCCGCCGCAAGGTCACCCATCAGGGCGCTGAATTCTGCAGCGCTGATTTTCATGCCGGTATGGGCCTCGAGCATGGTCTGTCCCTTATACTGGCAGGGGCCGCCAGTGCCGGCGCAGATCTGGTCGATCAGGTTGTTGCGGAGCACTTGCAACCGGTAGTGGTTGCCTACGGTGGCCTCGAACCGGCTGTTGATCATATCGTCGGCCACCACATTGGTCAAAAATTTATCGGTCACCTTGGAGATGACATCGATGCCGCCCAGTCGGGTGTATAGTGTCGGCTCGATGGTACTGACGTTGTTGTCATCATTACAGCTTGTCGCAAAAGCAATCGCGATGGCCATCAGACAGGCAAAAAGTATTTTATTCGTTTTCATTTCAAGAGGGGTCAATTTTTTGATGGGATCAGTTCCGAAGGTCGAGCACGGAAATAAAAGCGTAGAACGACGCTGTCATCCCGTGCACCGGGCAGCCGCCTGAAGTTTGAAGCGTTTTTTGAGCGACCTGCCATTGGCCTTTGTTCGAAAGGTGGCTGGCCAATTGCGTTTCATTTATTTCCTTCCGGTGAAAGAGCACGGAAGCCACGCGACCTTCTTTGTTGACCGAGCAAGCGGTGACGCCGGGGAGCGCGCTAATTTTTTGTTCCAGCGCCGACCGTTCGGCCGGTGTCATCATGCCCTTCAATCGGTAGGAAGCAAGGTCAACCGTCTTCAGTTTTTCGGCGATGGACAATTGCCGAAGGTTGGCATAGGCAAACAATCCGGCAAACACCACCCCGAGCGATAGTGAGAGGATCTTTATTTTTTTCATGGGATAATCAAAAATTTTGGTGAGTGAGAATACACTTCTTTAACAGTTCAGCGCTTTATCTGTTTTAAAGATATAGTTCACCGACATTCGAAAGATTCATCCCTTGGATGCTGAAAAAAATTTGCCATTTTCGGTAAACCGTTAGCTGTTATCCAGTATGAATCGAATACAACGTTGGGTCAGAGACTACTTTGGATTTTCCCGTTCACAGGTAAATGCTTTTCTCATTTTACTTCCGTTGATGATGCTGATCGTTTTTGCACCGGCGGTGTGGAAAAATTATGTGTTGCCACGTCCATACGACGACGCGGAAGATCGCGCTATGCTCGACAGCCTGGTGGGGGTGTGGGAAGCTGGTTTGGAGAAGGATAAAGTTGATGGGAAGGACTCGGTGGCGTCGTCCGTCTTCAGGTTTGATCCCAATACGGCCACCGTTGAGCAATGGCGTGCGTTGGGATTATCGGCAGCCTCGGCGACGCGTATTGCACATTACCGGGAGAAAGGTGGAAAGTTTAAGGTAAAGGCCGACCTCCTTAAAATTTATGGCATCGACTCGGCGTTCTATCACCGCGTGTTTGCTTATATCGCCTTGCCGGAGAACAAAACGGAGGCGGAAGGAAGAAAGGATCTTTGGGACAACCACCACAAAGAGACTAAAGAGACCAAGGAAAGCCGGTTCAAAAAGAACATCGCCCGCTTCGACATCAACGCGGCCGACACCGCGCAGCTGAAGAGCGTCTATGGCATCGGCGAAAAGCTGTCGCAACGCATCTTGAAATACCGTGACGCACTCGGAGGATTTGTGACGCTGGAGCAACTGACGGAAATCTACGGATTGGACACGGCCGTGGTGACCCGGCTCAAGACAAAATGTGTCGTGTTGCCGGATTTCCGGCCGGATCGGATCAATATTAACCAGGCAGACGAAAAAAAGCTGGCCGCCCATCCCTATTTAAAGAGCGGTGCGGCCCGCATCATCGTCGCCTACCGATTTCAGCATGGAGAATTCAAGTCCCTGGACGATCTTCGAAAGATACAAGGCCTCGACCCTAAAATCATTGATAAAATCGCACCATATTTAACCCTGTAAGACCAACCGATGAGAAACCGGTGAGGCACCCGCCCGTACCGAACGTGTGGCTAGTGCTGAGTACACCCACGGGTACGTTCGGGCGGGCTCTTGCTGTTCTTCAGGAGAAGAAATTTTATATACGCTCATGTCGCATCCTGCAAAAAATATATTGCCATCCTACCTGCGAAGGCTCACCAACCTTTCGGGGAACAACCGCTCGCTGCTGTTGCTGCGTTTGCACGCCGAACAATTGATCGACGTGCATACACTCAGTTTTCTAAACGGCGAACCTTCGTTCGAATTGATCAAAGCCCTCATCGCCAACAAAAGCAAAAAAGTCTGCCAGGTGCTCGACAGCCGGCTGGAAGCCAACAACGACAGCAGCCGGAGGCTAAAAAAACTTCAACGCATCGATCATTTTATTTTTGAAGAACGCGGGTCGAACGATTTGCACGTAGGCTGGCCGTTTGTGCGTGGAAAATTTTCAGACGGCTCGATCGTGCGTTGTCCGCTTTTGTATTTCCCTGTCAGCATTGTGCAGGAAGGACAACACTGGGCGTTGCAGCCGCGGAAAGATGCGGGCATCACCTTCAACAAGTCGTTTCTGCTGGCGTTTGCATTTTATAATCAGGTGAAGCTGGAAGAAGAACTGTTGGATACCAGCTTCGAAGATTTCGATATCGACAGCACGGTGTTCCGCACACAATTATATGAGTTGCTGCGCGACCGGTTGGAGATCAACTTCAACCCCGACAATTTCCTGGACACCCTCACGCCTTTCGAGACGTTCAAAAAAGAGACGCTGGAAGAAACCCTTCGCAACGGCGAGCTGAAATTGTACCCCGAAGCGGTGCTCGGAATTTTTCCCCAAGCCGGGTCACAATTGGTCCCCGACTATCTGCAGCTCATTGAAAATGATACCGTCACCGACCTGGAGGAATTCTTCCTGGACAAAAATACGGGAAGCGATGGGCTCACTGCCCAGGGCAACGTCATGAACCATGCCATCAGCGAAGAGAAGATCTTTGCACCGTTTGTGATGGATGCCTACCAGGAAAATGCCATCAAGGCCATCAAGCACGGCCGTTCCATCGTGGTGCAAGGCCCTCCCGGCACAGGCAAGTCGCAGCTTATCTGTAACCTGCTGGCCGACGCCATTGCCTCTGGAAAAAAAGCATTGCTGGTTTGCCAGAAACGCGCCGCCCTCGACGTGGTGTACGACCGCCTGAAAGATATCGAACTCGGCGACTTCCTGGGACTCGTCCATGATTTTCGAAACGACCGGAAAGAAATTTATGCTAAGATCGCCCGGCAGGTCGAGCGTGTGGAGGAATTCAAGACGCGCAACCGCGGCATCGATGTGATCCAGACCGAACGCAAATTCTTCCAGCTGTGTCGCCGCATCGACCAGGTGACGGAAGAACTGGAAGAATTCAAACACGCCTTGTTTGACGACAAAGAGTCGGGGCTTTCCGTGAAAGAGCTCTACCTCACATCGGAACTGAACGGACCTTCCATCAACATAAAACAAGAGTATCCTTTTTTCAACTTCGGGGAGCTGCATGATTTTCTGCGCAAGCTGAAGACCTACGCCCAATACGCCGCGCGCCTGGAGAACGACCACTATGTGTGGCGCGAGCGCCGCTCGTTCGCCGGCTTCAAACCATCGGATGAAAAAAAGATCGCCCAAATAGTTTCCGATATCCCGCGCTATCAAAACCAGGTGGCCAGTGCTATCGAAAAACTCATCGGCATCCGCCCGCACCTGGAAGATTGTGAAACCCTGGCCGCCAAGGAAGACGACATCCTGGGCATGATCAGCGTCCTGAAAGACGACGACACCCACATCTACTTCCAGTCCATGATCCACGAAAGCGAGGACGAGACCAGCCTCCTGT
>DATDAV010000306.1:0-1169 GCA_036525235.1 Chryseolinea sp.
AAAACATCCTGCCTTCCGCTTCGAATCAGCTCATAGCCTAACCCAAGCGCCTGTAATGACGAGGCACAAGCGGCAGAGGGAGCCATGACATACCCTCTAACACCCAGGGCCTGGGCGACATTCATGGCCGCCGTATGTGACACGCATTTAAAAAAACCCATGGAAGACAGTTGAGACAAATCGTGGTTCGGCAGCATAATTTCAAAAGCTTCATTCATCGCCTCCGCACTCCCCATAGTGGACCCCATAATGCAGCCCAAACGCCGCGATTTCAAAAGGCCTTCCTCGATCTTCGATTCTTCAGCTGCCTGTTTTGCCGCCAAGGCAGCAAAAACACTCAAGCGCCCCATGGATCGGCGAATTTTTCGCGGGAACGCATTCTCACCTTTCAATTCCGCCGGTGCGCCAACAAGACTATTGAGCCCTTTATATTCCTCCCAACCAGGCATTCGTAGCACCCCACTTTTTGACTTCTCCAAACCATCCATCAGAGAAGTCAGGTTGCTGCCGAAAGGACTAACGACGCCTCTACCGGTAATAACCACACGTTTCACGGAGGAGTCTCTCCTGCATGAATTTATCGTATTGGTCGCGGCCTAAAATGGCCCTCGAAACAATAAAAGAAGACATCATCGCACCGACAATACCAGGAAGGAGGGCACTTTGCCCACAAGCATAGCAATTCCGAAAAGGGAGCCTTCCAAATAAATTAATTTGACCAATTTTCTGTTTTACACCGTATGCCGAGCCGTCCGGCGAATGCAAAAAGAACCGATAACTAAGCATCGAAGCCATTTCAACCACTTCGATACGCCCTCCAAATTCCGGACAAGAATCAGTTATGCGTTTCAAAATCTTATCCACACGATCCTGTTTATACAGCGAATAAGATTTAGGTCGTCTTTTCAGGGAAGTATCTTTCCAATCCTCCACATCTCGCAAAAACGACGGCTCTAGCACTGTCATAACTTTCCGAAGCTTTCCCTTCACTTCTTCATTACTAGTCAACACAACTACCGCCGTTGGGCCCGCGTTTTCAGGATCCATCAAAGTATCAACATCAGACACGGGAAGCAGGGTGGTGATGGTTGGGCTAATCGGTTCATCGGGGTTATCCGTTTTGAGTTCGCAGTATAAAGAAAAAAAACCTAGCGACGGCTCAAAGCTCC
>DATDAV010000307.1:0-1884 GCA_036525235.1 Chryseolinea sp.
AATTGCGGGCCGGTACGATGCACCCCTTGAAAGCAGGACCAGTGGCTGAACCAACCATCATTTGCCCGACGCGCAAAAACGAAATCAAGCTGACCGAATCGTTGGCGGCACCGTTCAGTGCGGGGAAGACGTTGCGGGAAATAGAAGCGCTGGAGGATTCAAAAACCACCGGGCGGCTTGGAGATTGAACGGATGAGTGCAAATATCACACCGAAACACGATCCTCGCGGTTCCCTTTGGCATCGGTGGGATCTGCATTTTCATACGCCACGTTCATTTGATTACGAAAACGGAAGTGTCACAAATCAACAAATTGTTGATGGGCTTGTTGAAAAAGGTATTCGCGTCGTAGCTATTACAGACCATCACCAAATTGATGTTCCCCGCATTAGGGAATTGCAAAAACTAGGTGAAAATAAGCTGACGGTCTTGCCCGGCATTGAGCTTCGTGACGATCATGGGGGCAGTCCGATTCACTATATTTGCATTTTTCCCGAGGATTGCGATCTCGAACATGTTTGGACAACGCTTCAAGGTGCTGTGGGATTAACTACCGCAGCAATCCGAGAAAAAGGCGGTGATGAAAAAGTTTATGTGCCGATTGAAGAAGGCGCAGAGGAAACCAGAAAGTTAGGCGGGATTGTTTCAATTCACGCAGGGAGTAAAAGTAATTCCATAGAAGAAATTAAGAACAAGGAGCAGTTTCAGCATCGGATCAAATACGACATCACAAAAAGCTGGGTGGACCTGATGGAAATTGGGCAGCTAAAAGACATAGACATACACCTCAACACGATTTTCCCGGCGACGGGTTTGGAAAAACCGATAATCATTTGCTCTGACAATCACAACATCGAGCAATACACCATCAAGACGCCTCTTTGGTTCCGCGCTGACCCCACGTTTCGCGGTCTGCTCATGGTTTTGCGGGAACCCCAGGGACGGGTCTTTATTGGCGAACGCCCGCCTGAGCATGTGCGTGTCGAACAAAACCCGACCAAATATCTTCGAGGAATATCGTTTGAACGCAAACCAACGGCACCTGCCACTGAGAAGTGGTTCGACGGAAGCATTTCATTCAACCCCGGCCTTGTAGCAATTATTGGAAATAAAGGCAGCGGCAAGAGCGCTCTTTCGGATATGCTTGGCCTCCTCGGAGCGAGCAAGAACGCGGACTCTTTTTCATTTCTTAGCAAGCACCGGTTTCGCCATCCGACGGGCGGTCACGCTCCCCATTTTGACGCAACGCTTGAATGGGAGTCAGGCGAAACAATCACCCGCTGTTTAGCCGTTTCAACCCCTCACGAGGAGGTTGAGCGTCTTAAATACCTGCCACAAGAGCATGTCGAAAAAGTCTGCAACGAACTTGCTGGCATTGGAGAGAGGAACTTTGAACAGGAACTTAAAACGGTCATCTTTTCCCACGTTCCAGAATCTTTGCGACTTGGACAGGGAACATTGGACGAGCTTATGCGTTTTCAGACGGGCGAGAAACAAAAACGTATTGACTCACTCCTCAAGCAGCTTCGCGAACTCAGCCGGTCGCGTGCTGCACTCGAAACGCAGGCAGATCCGGCTTCAAAGCTTGAAATAGTAGAGAAGATTAAGCGTCGCGAGCTAGAACTTGAGGCTCACGACAAGGCCAAGCCTGTCGAAAAGACTAACCCCGCTGCAACCGTGGGCGACGCACCGCCTGATCCAGCATTGATTCAAAGCCTGACTGACGCTGAAAAGGCGAAGGGCGATATTGAAGGGAAAATTGCCCTGGCGGAAGAAAGTCTTCGGTTATCTGAACGTCGGGCCGCTGTTGCTAAACGATTGCTGGAAAGGATTGAAAACTTCAAAAAGGAGTTTGATGTCTTTCTGAATTCGTTAGACGAGGAT
>DATDAV010000308.1:0-2070 GCA_036525235.1 Chryseolinea sp.
TTTTGTTTCCTGTGAAAGCAATGTTAACAAGCAAATCACGCAAGTCGAAAACTTCGTCGCAAGCGGCGTCAATGTTTTGATTGTCCATCCCGCTGACCCCGCGGGGATTGAAGACGCTTTAAAACAAGCAAGGGAAAAGGGCGTAAAAGTTCTCGCGTGGGACGACAACCTTGAGAACGCCGATATGGCCTGGCTGATCGACAATCATAAATTGGGTTATCTGATCGGCGAACACGCTGCCAAGTGGATCAATGAAAAACTGGGCGGCAAGGCAAAGGTCGCAATACTTAATTACCCGCAATTGCCGATCTTGCTTCAACGAGGAAATGGTAGTAAGGAGGCCGTTACCAAGTTGGCGCCAAACGCAAAAATCGTCGCAGAAACAAGCGCCATCAATCCTGCTGAAGGCATTAGCAAGATGGAAACGATTTTCCAGGCCAACCCTGATGTAAAAGTTGTTGGATGCATCGGCGCCGGTGGCTCGGTGGGTGCCAATGAATCGGCAAAGGCGGCCGGAAAAATCAAAGACGACTTCGGTATCTTCGCAGCTGATGCAACCCAACCGGAACTCGCCGCTATTAAGGACAATGAGGGCATCAGAATGAGTGTAACGATCACTGGCACCAATAAAGTCATAGCCGCCAAAATTTGGGAGATGGTTGAGCAATTAGCTTCGGGAAAACCGGTAGCAACAAAAGAGATCTATCGCGAATTGATTCCCGTAACTAAAGAGAATGTTGATGAATACCTCGGCAAGTGAGCCGTCCACCGTATGAATTCACGTTGCGTGTCATGGCCTGGAATGTCCGCATTGGGTATCGCCAGGCCATACGTTCAAGTGAGGCAACGAGGGGGCAATAGCATCGCGAGGCATAAATAAATATGTATATTTTGCAGTTACAAAATATAACGAAGAAATATCCAGGCGTCGTTGCGCTCAACGATGTCAGTCTTGACGTTGTGAAGGGCGAGGCGCATGCGTTGGTCGGGGAGAACGGCGCAGGCAAATCGACGTTGATCAAGACATGCACCGGCGCAGTCGTGCCGGATAACGGCAAGATAATTGTCGAAGGCCGAGAGTTTTCTTCTCTCACCCCCGCGTCTTCCGAAGAAAACGGAATTGCGGTAATTTATCAGGAATTCAATCTGGTGGGGGAACTTTCGGTAGCGGAAAATATCTTTCTGGGAAGAGCCATTAGAAAAGGGATCATTATCGATAAAAGGGCAATGGTGAGGGAATCTGAGGCCATATTCAAGCAGTTCGATATCGATATCGATCCGAACGAATTGGTTAGTAATCTGACCGTCGGTTATCAGCAGCTCGTAGAAATCGCGAAAGCCATTTCTCAAAAAGCAAATATCCTCATCATGGACGAACCGTCCGCGCCGTTGACCCAGGCCGAGGCGGAACAGCTCTATAAAATGGTAGAGAAACTGAAGGCATCAGGGGTCACCATCATCTACATCTCGCACAGGATGGAGGAAATTTTCCGGCTTACCGAGCGTATCACCGTGATGAGGGATGGTCAAAAAATTGCAACGTTAAACACGCGCGATACGAATCTGGACGACCTTGTCAAACTGATGGTTGGTCGGGAGCTAAAAGAAACCTACCCTAAGCGAAAGGATTGCATTTCTGATGAGGTTTTGCTGGATGTGCAGAATTTAACCGGCAACGGGGTGCACGATGTCAGCTTTCAAATCAGAAAAGGCGAAGTGCTGGGATTTGCGGGACTCATTGGTGCAGGTCGAACGGAGCTGGCTGAATTGCTTTTTGGAGTGAAGCGGAAAACCGGCGGACGCCTGATGCTGAATGGCAAGGAGAGCGATCCGAAATCGCCTAGAGAAGCAATTGACAGCGGGATTGCGCTTGTTCCGGAAGACAGGAAAAAGCAGGGCGCGCTGCTTGACGTAGACATAAGGGGCAATATCAGCATGGCTATCATCGAAAGGATATCCAAATTATTCGTGGTCAATACGAAAGAAGAAAAGCGTATCGCCAAATACTATAAAGACGCCATGAGGATCAAAACCCCGACGATCGAGCAGAAGATCAAGAACCTGAGCGGC
>DATDAV010000309.1:0-76229 GCA_036525235.1 Chryseolinea sp.
AGGGCCTTCATCTTTTCGGTGACGGGCGCCGTGGACACGTTCTGGATGACGCAATCCACCACTTCGCTTTCGGAACCAAACAGTTCGCGCGCCGCGGCGGCGTGGCTGCTCATGCAAAACATGCAGTCGTTACGCGACGACACGTGGGTGGCGATGAGTTCGCGTTCGGCCGGGGTGAGCGGCGAAGGATCGCGCAACAGCACTTGCGCCAGTTCATATAGCGGTTTGCCTGTTTCCGGCCGGAACATCACCAGGCTCCGGATGCCCGGTACACCTTCAGTTACTTTTATGTGTGCCATAATTCTTTAAAATTTTAAGATTTAGGATCCGGAGACGATTCTTCTTTTGTGAAAGACAGCGTCACCAACCCGATTAAAAATACGACGGAGAACGTTAGGATGGCATTGCCATAGCCATTCAGCGAAGTGACCAGCGCCCCGATGAAGAACACAGCAACCGCCGTAACAATGCGACCGATGTTAAAACAAAAGCCTGTAGCCGTGGCGCGAATGGCCGGCGGGAAAAGCTGCGGCACATAGGCCGACAACAGACCCTGGCTGATGCCAAAGAACAAGGCGAGGCATGCAATCTCAACATAGATCACGGCGGAGAACGACGTGTTCAGTTTGAAGAGCAGTATCGACAAGAAAAAGCATCCGCCAAAGCAAAGCATCATCGCTCTTCGCACACCCAACGCTCGCGCTACCCAACCGGAAAAGAATCCGCCGGTAAGGCCGCCCGCGCCTAGTAGCATCATAGCCAGACCACGTTGCGTTTGTCCGTCGGCTCCCGTGAGCAGGCTTTGCACCCAGGTAGGCAGCCATGAAAAGATGGCCCACAAGCCAATGAGCATAGATCCGAATATGAGCGAACCCCGCACCAGGTTTCCCTTGTGTAGTTGGGCTTTCTTGAACAGACCATCTCCCGTGGGATTGGCGCGCGAAGCTTTCCATTTCTCCGATTCCTGCACCACCCAAAACGAAAGCAACGCCAACCCTACCGGCAACGCGCCGATCAGGAATCCTTGACGCCACTCGGAAACAACCAGGTTCACCAGGCCCGCAGAAAATATACCGACGGGGAAGCCGATGGAAAGAATGCCGATGGCGATGGAGCGCGTGCGCTCCGGCCACACTTCCGAGAGCAAGGTGGCCGATATCACCAGCACCCCTCCTACTCCAAAGCCCGCCAGCAAGCGGCAGGCCACTACCATTTCCCATGAAGAAGCAAAGCCCGTGGCGATGGTGAAGGCCCCGTATAAACCTACGGCCAGCACCAGGGCTTTCGCTCTTCCAATGTGATCGCTGATCAACCCCCAGGTGAAACCACCGAAGGCCCAGCCCAGAATATAGAGGGCATTGATATAAGCACTCACTTCGCTAAGTCGCGCAGCATCGACCGTGCCCAACAAGTCGCGCACCACCACGGGCAGGTATACGGACATGAGGGTGGACACGGTGCCTCCGAAAATGTTGCTCAGCAAACATATTCCGAATGTGCACCAAAGGCCTACACTCACATTTTCCGTTGCCTGCAGGGATGCTGCGGGCAATTCTATATCTGTTTTCATAAGATCGTTTTCCACTATAGCTCTAAAAACTATTTCATAAGTTGGTCAAACACAATGCTCACATAGTACACCGCGCCGATGGAAGGCGAACCATACGCCTGGTACACCTGGTTATTGAACACGTTGTTGGCGCCCAGCTTCACGATGGATTTGATGGGCGACATCTTGTAGCTCACCTGTGCATCTACAATCGAGTAGGCATTGATGGTGCCGGGGCGCAATTGGTTGAAGGTGCTGGTCCACTCGAAGGTGTCCTGCCAGCGCCAGGCCACGTTGAAGCCGATGTTCTTGGCGATCTCGGTGTTTCCGAAGGTTACGGTTGTTCTGTATTTCGGGGTATTGAAGGCAGGGATGTCGTTGGGGTTGGCGTTGCGCAGGTTGAAATCGGCCCATGTGCCGTTGGCTCCCAGGGTATAGTTGCGGGGAAGCAGGTAGGTGAAACCCAGCGTTGCGCCCTGTGAGGTTACGCGCTCGCTGGCATTTGTGTAGAGCTGGTACAAGTGGCTGTTACCGTTGAGCAGATCCATGGCCGCCTGGGGATTGATCGTGCCATCGGGCCCGAGTACATCGCTTTCGGGTTGCATCACCACCTGGTTTAGGATGAAGTCGTTGTAGCTGCTGAAGTAATAGTTGGCGTCGATGAGGAGATTGTTGTTGACCAATCCCTTGTAGCCTACCTCGAAGGTTTGTACGCGCTCGGGCTTGATGTAGGGCACATCGGATTTCACCAGCAGGTCTTTGGTTTGCATGATGGCTTGTTGCGGCGGGGTGCCCGACCCCACGGCAGCACCAAAGGCGTTAAAGAAGGGACCCAGCGACGTGGACGTGAACGAGTTTTCATACACATTCATGCCTTTGCTGTTGTCCGGCACACCTCCCAGGATAGTGATGGGGCCTGCATTCAGCTTGATGTATTGATCGCCGGGTGTAGGGTTGCGGAAGCCGGTCTGATACGAGGTGCGGAAGTGGTGGTTGGTGGCCACGGTATATACCGCCGAGGCGCGCGGCGTGAACCGGCCTTCGAAGTTCTGGTTCTTGTCGTAGCGCAGGGAGGCGGTGAGCTTCAACTTTTCGCTGAGGATTCGTTTGGAAGCCTGCACAAATGCGCCGCCCTCTTTAATGGTGATCTTGTGGTCTTTGTCGTCGAACAAGGTGCCGTTGGTGAACATGTCGTACATGCGGAAGTTACCGCCGGCCAACAGGTCGAACACTTTGATTTTACTGCTGAAATCGTATTGGCCTTCGGCATGGTAGAGCTTGCTTTGGCTTAGGATGCCCGCTCCGGCCAGGCCTTGCGTGGCGATGAGCCTGTCTTTTTGTGCATTGAAGGCGGCGGTGCCCGGCAAGTAGCGGCCCTGGTCAGCGAAAGTGCGTGCAGCCGAATGGCTACCGGCGGCCACGCCATTAATGTCGCCCAGGTAGGCTTCGCTATAGCGGGTGAACCACATGTCGTCGGCCTGGTTTTCAGGCACCACGTTGCCTGCGAGGTCTTGCACCCAGGTTTTGTTGATAAGTTGGCCAAGTCCTTTGCCGTTGTATGAGTTTTTCGAATCCTCGAGGCTGGCGTAGCCACGCACGAAATAGTTGCTACCCTTCATTTCCACGCGATGTTGTTGAAAATTGAAGTCGTTCAACATAAAACGGTTACTACCGGTATAGGCAGCGCGGCCTTGGTTGTAGTTGTATTGATAGATCAACTCCATATTGTCGTTCACACGATAGTGCAAGGCGCCGTTCAGCTTCGTGCTGTAACTGTCGTAGTTCATGAGGTAGCGTTCTTCATATCCCGTGCGAGACACGCTGCCCACGCCGGGAAGCGTGCGGGCTTCATCATCGCCATAGATATTCAGGGCATTCCGGGCAGGGTTGTTATCGCCGCGTTGTTCAACCGGTGTGTTTACGTTCACGTCGGTGTAGTTGGTAGCGTACCAATCGAGGCCGGTGAAATAGGATGCGTTTATTTTAAAGGCAAATTTATTATTGAAGGCTTTGGCATAGCGGATCGAATAGTCGTAAAGACCGTGCGGATCGGCATATTGTTCATTAATGTGATTGACACCCACACGTACCTGGGCGCTCAGTCCCTGGTACTGGAAAGGATCTTTCGTGCGCATCATCAACACGCCATTGAAGGCTACGGGACCATAGAGTGCGGAAGCAGAACCGGGAATGAGCTCGGCGCTTTCCATGTCCAGATCGGACGAGCCAAATAAATTACCGACGGCAAAATTCAATCCGGGGGTTTGATTATCTACACCGTCCACCAACTGGAGGAAGCGCGAGTTACCGGTGCTGTTGAAGCCGCGGGTGTTGATCTGTTTGAAGGTGAGGCCGCTGGTGACCATCTCTACAGACTTCACATTTTGAAGACCTTCGTAGAAACTGAACGAAGGTGTTTCACGGATCGCCCGTGTATCCATCTTCTCGATGCTTACGGGTGATTCCAAAATGCTTTCTTCCACGCGCGAGGCGGTGACCACCATCTCGTTGAGCAGTTCGGTTTGCGAGGACAGCGCGATGGCTACCGGCTGACTGGCCGAACTCACGGTCACTTCCTGTTTCTGAAATCCTACACCGGTCACCACAAGGGTTAAGGGTAAGGCCGAGGTTGTGTTCAATTTAAAATTCCCTTTCTCATCCGTAGTTGTTCCGGTGAGTTTTCCTTTGATCACCAGGGAGGCACCGCTAACCGGCGCATTGGTGCTGGCGTCGGTTATCGTGCCCGTCACCGTGTTGACGGTCTGGGCTACGAGAAGCGTGGGAAGTGAGAGACAAACAAAGAGTAAAAGTTTTTTCATAGACGGAGGTTAGATATTTGGTAGTTGGGGATAGGTATATCGAAAGGGTCTTTATTTCTTTTTCAAATGATCATAGCCTTGCGGCAGCCGTGTGTAGCCATGGTTGACCAAACGGTCGGCAAGGGTGCCGTAGTAAGCGGGGTCTGCCGGCTCCAACGTGGCCAGTCCATCGACGTAGCGATTGTAGAGGCAGAAGAGGGCGGCGATGAGCACCGTGTCGTGGATCTCCACGTCGGTGGCGCCGGCCTGGCGGGCGCGGTCCACAGATTGGGCCGTCACGTTCTTGCCGCTTTGCTGCACCTGGCGGGCGATGACCAGCAGGGCTTTCATCTTTTCGCTGAGGGGTGCGTTTTCGAGATCGTGTTTTACTTTGTCGGTGGTGTCGCACTCACCGTAGAGGAGATCGGCAGCGGCCGTGTGGGCCGTGGTGCAGAACTTGCATTGATTGTTGTGGGAGACGATGGTGGCGATGAGTTCGCGCTCGCCTTCCGTTAAGGAGTTGGGCCCACGCAACAGAAATTGCGTGAGGTCGCGGATCGGTTCCGCAGAATCTTTGCGGTATTCAAGCAAGCCGGTAATGCCGGGCAAATGCTCTTCAACAGGAATATAAGGCATAGGTGATAGGTTACTAAACTAAGGGGCTCCGTGCTGTGTGAGAGAAGGGTAAGGAGGTCTGCCGGCAACCCAAACGAGCCGGCAGACACATCCTTCATTCAGACCATCCAAGTTGCTTCGCCATGCGCAACCAAACGCATGTTGTACCGGAAGAAACTCAGAAAATGACCAAAGGGAATAATCTTGACCGCGACGGCAGATAGCAAACTGTCATGTATTACAATCACCGGATAAGGAGTCCGGGGAAAATAAAAAGGGAATGACAAATTTAATCCGTGCCGACGGGTGCCAGCACTAGGCTTCGGGAGGTGGTGAAAACACCGGAGAAGTTTGAGACAAGAGGGTGAAGGACGGCTCGGCGTAAGAACATTCTTGAGTCCATCCTTGTGATAATGTTATTTCATGTTGTGAACTGCCGGGCACATAGTCTTTCATCAGACCGCTGAGCAGTTTCAAAGTTTGATGCGATGAGGTAGGCAGGTCGTTGGCAAGCTTGGCATAGTCCGACATGGTGTCGAACAGCTTTTTCTCGTGTGTATCTCTTATACAGACTACATACAACGTGTCTTTTTCGAGCTTTTGTTCTACGAGTTTATAGAACTGTCCCTCGTGTTGAAACTCGCCGTCTACGCGCTCGTAGTCTTTAGAGTCCATCCAATAGGGCAGTGCAAAAGGGATCTTTAAGGTGACCGTTTCTTCTTGTGAATAGTCGCGTGCATCCAGGCGCGAGATCATCTCCGTTTTGGCTTGGTGACGCAGTCCCAGATAGACAAAATAGTACCCCACGAATTGGAAGAGGAAGACGAAAAGGAGCGCTATGGAGAATATCTTTTTCAAATCCGGGCTAGATCATAGAGCATATTTCGTGAAAATTTTCAGAATAACAATGGTTCGGATAAATAATTTCAATCGATTACGTCGGCAACTTTGCGGTTTTTCAGGAAGATCATGCCTATAATAAAGCATACGGCCGCCACGATAATCGGGTACCAAAGGCCCGCAAACGGGTCACCGGCGGGGGTTGCGTCCGTTTTGCTGGACTCATAAAGTGAGGTGGCAATAAATGGCGTTAACCCACCAAAAATGCCGTTTCCGATGTGGTAGGGCAACGACATGGAGGTGTAGCGGATGCGCGTGGGGAACAACTCTACAAGGAATGCGGCGATCGGTCCATACACCATCGTCACCAACACAACCTGCACCAACACCAGCACCACCATGGACCAGAAGGCGTAGTCACCCAGCACGATCTCCTTCCTGGTATCGAGCTTTTCTTTCTTGTCACTGCCCGCTTTGGGGATGAGATGGGTTGAGGTCTCCTTCTGGTGATTCCCCGCTTCGAACACCCGGATGGTCTGCACGGTCACGACGGAGTCGCCATTCGCGTTGACGGTGTGTGTTTTCTCGATGCGCTTTTCTTCCGGCGCCTCTTTTTGGTGCGTGATGTCCGCCAGGGCATACATCTGCATATAGACAGGCCGGTATAATATTACGGCCATGAGCAAGCCTGCCATCATGATCATCTTGCGGCCGACGCGGTCGGAGAGCCATCCGAAATAAATAAACAAAGGTGTACCGATCAGTAAGGCTACGGCAATAATGTTGCGGGTTTGCACGAATTCGACACTGCAGGTCTTTTCGATAAAGGTCATGGCATAGAACTGGCCGGTGTACCACACCACCCCCTGCCCGGCCGTGGCGCCGAACAAGGCGATGAGCACCAACTTGAGGTTCTCTTTATTAACAAAGCTTTCTTTGAGCGGGTTCTTTGAGACCTTCCCCTCCGACTTCAACTTGGCGAACAAGGGCGACTCCTGCATCCGCATCCGAATAAAAACCGAGACTGCCACCAACAACGACGACAACAAGAAGGGTATACGCCAACCCCAATCCGCAAATTTCTCCACCCCTACCGACTGTCTGACGGCCAGGATCACACCGATGGAAACAAAGAGCCCGAGGGAAGCCGTGGTCTGTATAAAGCTTGTATAGAAACCTCTTTTCGCAGCGGGTGAATGTTCCGCCACATAGGTAGCCGCTCCCCCATATTCGCCACCCAAGGCCAACCCCTGCAATAAACGCAAGATCAATACCAACGCCGGCGCCGCCAGACCAATGGTCTGATAGCCGGGGATCAACCCGATGGCAAACGTGGATCCACCCATGAGGACGAGCGTGATCAGGAAGGTATATTTCCTACCGACCAAATCTCCCAACCGCCCAAACACCAACGCCCCAAAGGGCCGCACGATGAAGCCGGCGGCAAAGGTGGCCAAGGTGGAAAGGAAGGCAGCCGTGGGGTGGGTCTGCGGAAAAAACTGTTCGGAAAGAATGACGGCCAGGCTCCCGAAAATGTAGAAGTCATACCACTCTATTAAAGTGCCCAGCGACGAGGCGGTGATGACGAACCAAAGTTTTGATTTTTCCTGTGAGGTGACGGCGGTAGATTCCATGGTTGAGGTTTGGCATTTCTGTGAGTGGAAAGATAAAGAGAAATGCAAATGATGCAAAGGTATTTGGGATGGGTTGTTTGACGGCGCGCGCCTGAGCCATCCGATCGAAGGCCAACAGCATGCCCTTCTTCAACTCCAAAATATCTTGGTTCAGCACCAAAGCAGCACCCAACCGCGGAAACTATTCCCATCAACACTCGCCCCAAAGCCGCGGAATTCCCTAAGACGAGAAAATTATCCACGATGATGCCAAATGAGATCGAGCAGAACTTATTAACACAACGGCCTGTTAAATGGGCAAAACAAAAAGCCAGGGCTATACTTTGGCTTTCTTAATTTCACAAAAAATGGAACCCAAAAGACACCCCCTACCACCCTTTACAATGGAGAGTGCACTCCAAAAGGTACAGGCTGCCGAAGATGCCTGGAATTCGAAAGATCCCGAGAAAGTAAGCTTGGCCTACACCGTGGACACGGAGTGGAGAAACCGTACCGAATTCATCAACGGCCGTGAAGAAGTGAAAGCCTTCCTGACCCGCAAATGGCAGAAAGAATTGGACTACAAGTTAAAGAAAGAATTGTGGGGCTTTCGCGAAAACAGAATGGCCGTACGCTTCGAATACGAATGGCACGATCACACGGGCCAATGGTTTCGCAGCTACGGGAATGAACTCTGGGAATTTGATGAAAACGGCTATATGCAGAAGCGTTTTGCGAGCATTAACGATTTACCCATACAAGCGGCGGAGCGAAAATTATAGAGAATCGTCATACTGACAAATCGCAAATCCATATATTTCTATTCTGGTACTACTGTCAACAACAGGGACATATCCAAAGGGATCTCTTCCGGACCAAGCCCACTGAATAACTTTTGCTCCGTCCAGATTGTCGGGTGGTTCAACTACAGGTTTGTCGTCTGGGAATGTCATCGGCACCGCGCTCAGTCCTTAAACTTCTCGTATAAGTTAGGGCAGATTTTTCTCCGGCTCGCTGGATCCTCTTCCTGCCAGGTAAACTCAAACCCCGGATAGTGACCTTCCGTTGTTTTAAAATTCTTATGGTCAATGTAGTCGTATAATTCTTTGCCCGTCTTTTTTTCGAAAGCTTGCAAAGCAACGTACCAGAAACTTTCAAAGTCATAAAATCCCCCACCATCCACAACTTCATTTACCAGATAATCCGGATTGGCTTTTGTTTTATAATAGGTGTCCTTCCCCCTGGAAATAACCCAACATCTGAAATATTCAAAGCTATCATCCGAACACCCTCCATTCATAATATAACCCGCACACCACATTTCTGAATTGTAAGTCTCATAAAGTAAATAGTCTGTCCTCAAACGAAAACCGATCATTTCCTGGGGCGTGAGTTTTTCAATTTCAGAAATTAAGAATTGTTCCTGATCGTCTTGATTTTTGGTTGATTTCAATGACTTGTCAACGATTTGCCAGAACTTTTCTTCGTTCAGCATTTCAGCTGTCTTCACAGGCTGCGCTGTGTCGAAATTAGGTTTTGGAGTTCCATCGGATTTTTCTGGCTTTCCAAATAGTTTATCAAATAGTCCCATCGTTTTTTTGAATTTGAGTCATACATTAATTAAGGTCAACGTTGGCGTTATCGGAGCTTAAGCCTTCAACTTAGGTTGGCCGCTCTTCCACTCTTCACAAGAACAATCAACACAAAGTAACGAGGAATATTTACATTTTGGGGAAATAAATCCCCACATTTTAAAGTGTCGACTAGCCTTTTTGTTTAATCGAGGTCGCTACTAGTTTCATTTGCTTTGAATACCTACCTTATGGGATTGGGCACCTCTGCCTGTGATCAAATAAAGAACCACATGAAAAATGAGACAATTAAAATTCTTCAAAAGAAGAAGAAACTGATCCTGGATAACTGGATGAAATTTCAATTAGCGGACGACGGTCTGCGAGAAGATTTGATGAGCAATGAAGATCTGCGTCAGCAATCAACGGAGCTGATAGACGCCTTGGTGGACAATTTAAAAGACGAAAACATTGATCATCCTGAAAGCGACGACTTTGAGACCGCCATGGACATCTTGAATGCAATTTCCATATCACGGGCCAAACAAGGATTTACCTCGCGGGAGACGGGTGTTTTTGTTTTCAGTTTGAAACAGGCACTGCTCTTACTGTTGCAACAAGAGATTCGTGATCCGCAGGAACTTTATGAGCAGTCTCAAAAGGTGCACGCATTCATCGATTACTTTGGTGTGGCGACTTTTGAAACTTTTATAAAAGGCCGTGAGGAAGTCATACTGCGACAGACCGACGAGATCGCCGAAATTTCGACGCCGGTTATCCAGGTATGGGATGGCATTCTGGCGTTACCCATCATCGGCACATTAGACAGCGCGCGCACACAAGTGGTCATGGAAAATCTTCTGCAGAAAATTGTAGAGACAGGCAGCAGCATTGCCATCCTCGACATTTCAGGTGTTCCCGCAGTCGATTCGTTAGTGGCACAACACCTGATCAAGACCGTGAGCGCAACGCGCCTGATGGGCGCCGAATGTATTATCAGCGGCATCAGACCGGAGATCGCGCAAACCGTCGTTCATCTCGGCATAGATCTGAGCAGTGTGATCACCAAAGCCTCGCTCGCCAGCGCGTTGAAGGCGTCCTTCTCGATCCTGCAATTGCAGGTTTTGCGTAAACAAAAAAATCAATTGGCAGGCGAATAACAATTATGGAAAAGATTCCAATTCTTAAAATGGGGAAATTGCTTCTGGTGACCATCCAGGTTGATCTTTATGATCGCCTGGCTGAAGCGCTGGAATCGGATCTCGTACAGATGATCAACAAAACCGGTGCAGAAGGAGTGCTCATCGATATTTCTGCGGTGAGTATTATCGATTCATTCATGGGCCGCATCATCGGCAACATTGCCGCCATGTCAAAAATACTGGATGCCGAGACCGTGGTTGTAGGGATGCAACCCGCTGTCGCCATCACGCTCATAGAGCTTGGCCTTCCACTTACAGGAGTTTTGAGTGCCTTGGACGTAGAGAAGGGAATGCTTCTACTCCAGCAAAAAATTATCCTTAAGGAAACCGGCTTTACGAACGAAAATGATGGTAACGCTGAATAAGGAAACCATGTCGGTAGTGCGCGAAACTGATGTTATCCCCTTTCGCAATAGGATCAAGGAGATGGCCATAAAAATCGGTATGGGCCTGGTGAACCAGACCAAACTGATCACAGCCGCCAGTGAGTTGGCCCGGAACATGCTCAAGTATGCCAAGGGTGGAAAAGTCTTCATTGAAGTCATCAGCAAGGGACGCGAGAATGGGATCCGTCTCGTTTTTAAAGATGAAGGGCCGGGCATTCCCGATATCACGATGGCCATGAAGGATGGTTTTTCGACCGGCAAAAGCCTTGGCTTGGGATTGCCGGGAACAAAACGCCTTGTAAGCGAATTCCACATTGAATCAGAGATGGGTAAAGGAACGACAGTGACTGTAATAAAATGGAAAAATGGGTGAGTCCTTTAACAACTATCATATCGCCGAACGGAGTTTTGTTTCTTATATCAAGCGGGAAATTCACCAAGGCAACCTGAAGCGGAACTTCAGCGAACGACAGATTGCGGAAATCGATATCATCGTTTCCGAAATGACATCGAATCTGATCAAATATGTCGGAAGCGGCGATCTGCTCTACCGGGCGTATAACATCGGCGATGAAGACTCTGTATTTGAAGTGCTTTGCATGGACAAAGGCGAAGGCATTGTCGATCTCATCAAGATGCGGAAAGACGGTTTCTCCTCTTCTACCACGCTGGGACAAGGGCTTGGAGCCATCGAACGCCTTAGCACCTATTCGCAATTGTATTCTCAAATGGGCTGGGGCACTATTTTGTATTCCAAGGTTTCAACCCCTGGATTGAACAAACCCGGGCACGCCAACGGAATGGAGATTTCTTCGCGAGGGTTGGTGGTGAACAAGCCCCGTGAATCGGTCTGCGGAGACGGCTACTGCGTCCAGGACACCAAAACCCACTATCGCGTGATGTTTGGCGATGGCCTGGGCCACGGACCGGCTGCCAAGAAAGCTACGGACCAAGCCATTGACTATTTCCTGGCGAGCGAAGAAAACGACCCCGTCGAACTGTTGCGAAAGATTCATGGCGCTGTGCGGCACACGCGTGGATTGGTTGGCACCATCGCCATTTGCGATCGCAAAGCCCAAGAGTGGAGCGTCTGCGGTGTGGGCAATATCTTAACCCGCGTCTATGGCGGAATTCATCACAAGAACTACATGCCTTACAATGGAACCCTAGGCCTGAATATTCCGAATTCGATGAACCGGTCCGTATACCCGGTTGAAAAAAATCAACACCTGATCATGTGCTCTGACGGCATCAACTCGCGCTGGGATCTAAATCGATTCCCAGGCGCTTTCCGCTACGACAATATGATCCTGGCGTCGTGTATCTATAAGGACTACGTCCGCGGAACAGACGACGCCTCGGTGCTAATCATAAAAGTGACATAACCATGAAAGAAATAGTGTCTGTAAGCCTGGAGAACGACATGGACTTGATCCTGGCCCACAAGCGCGTGATGAAGCTTTGCGAGTTAACCGGATTTTCATTGATGAGCCAGACCTCGATCGCCACGGCCATTTCTGAAATTGCGCGCTGCGCGATCGAACATGGAACGGAGGCACGTCTGAAGTTAGGGATAGAAGGCAGCGCGACGAGAAAGTTTCTCACCGCGGTGATCGAGGATTCCGTAGATTTTAGTTTCAAATGCGCGGATGCATTGAGCTATGCGAAACGGCTGGTGGGCAACATTGAGGTGAGCAAGAATCAACCCGGTGTCCAGATCGTTCTGCAACAGATGTTGAATTTCCCGGGCACCTTTACACCGAATAAAATCGATTCTTATGTAGAATATTTTAAAAACGAGGCGCCCCTTTCTGCCTATGATGAAATCCGTCGCAAAAATCTGCTCTTGCAAGAGTTCGCCGACAAAATAAAAGAAAGCGAGGACGACTATCGCACCCTCACCGACTCGCTTCCGCTGATGATGTTTACCATCAACAATCGTGGCGTCATCGTTTATCATAATAAATGGGTCGAACAGTTTGTCGGCTCGCTTCCAAAAGAGATTACCAGCCCGGGTTGGCAGAACCTGATGTCGCCTCAAGACTTCCCGCTGTTTCTGAAAACTGCGACGAATGCGCTGCAAAAAATCATCCCCATCAAAGGAGAGTATCGTCTAAAGGAAAAGAGTACCGGCAATTTCGTTTGGCACCTGTTGACCATGATCCCGTTGAAAAACGAAAAGGAGGTTCTCATCAAATGGATCGGGTTTATGGTCGATATCCACGCAAACAAATTGGCGGAGAAGACCTTAAAAGACAATGTTGAACTAAAAGAAATGCAGGAAAGCCTCGTTCAGAACAAAGAAGAGCTGCAAGCCAAAATCGTGGAGCTTAACCGGAGCAACTATGAATTGGAACAATTCGCACACTTGGCAACGCACGATTTACAGGAACCCCTGCGAAAACTTTTCTACTACATCGACACCCTGAAAATCAAGTATACAGGTCTTCTCGATGCCCGGGGGCTGAATATGCTGAAGAACATGGAGGCGGCCGTCAGTCGGATGAAGGAGTTGATCACCGATCTTTTAAACTATTCTCAACTGCATCAGCGAAAATTAGAGTTCGGCAATGTTGATCTGAACGAAACACTGCTCGAAATCTTAAAGGATTTCGAAATCAGCATCCAGGAAAAAAATGCCACGATCGATGTAGATCCCCTTCCTTCCGTTTGGGGCAATGCATCACGACTCCGGCAATTGTTCAGTAACCTCATCTCGAATGCCCTGAAATATTCTAAGAAGGATGAGGCTCCGCACATTCAAATTTCGGTCACGGAACACGACCGGCATTTTATTTTCAACATTAGCGATAACGGCATCGGATTCGAAGAGCAGTACAGCGAACAGATTTTCGGTCTCTTTGAACGCCTTCACACACGCGATGAGTTCCCCGGCACAGGCATCGGTTTGTCGATTTGCAAGCGCATAGCAGAACTGCACAACGGACACATTTCAGCCCGCTCGGCACCCGGCGAATACACTGTCTTTCAAATTAAGCTTCCCCATTAACTCCATGACAAAACAAAATTCGATATTAGTTGTGGACGACGATCGCGAGGATCACTTCATCCTGCAAGAGTATTTCGCCGACGTAAACCTCTCCCATTGCCTCCAGTTTTCCGCGAATGGCAAGGCCGCCCTCGATCTGCTCGATGGATTACCCCCTGACAACCTCCCCGATGCCATTGTGTTGGACTTGAACATGCCCATATTGAACGGAACACAAACCCTGTTACAGTTAAAACGCTCACCGCGCTACAAGGCGATCCCTGTTATTATCTATTCAACATCAGAAAACGAAAGTGACAAACGGAAATGCCTTAGTTACGGAGCGGAAGATTTTCTGATCAAACCCTCAACTTATGAGGCGGGGATGAAAATAGTGGAATACCTGATATCCATGATAAAAGGTTAATTCATACCCGTTTCAATCGTCATAATTTCTCACTGAAATTAAGGATGACCTTTCTCAGAAACTACATTCACAGGAAAAACGTGTGAATACTTGCACCAGCTTTCAGGGTGTTGCTTGCTTCAAGCCTATAATACTACTACATTCAATTCACAAAGGAGCCCATTGCATTTCTTAAAAGGAATGTGGTGGGCTTTTTGCTTTTTCTACACCCCTAAATTCATAATGTTATGCCACAAAAAAATTTGACCACTCAGTATCACCAACAAGACACGAATTACTATTGCGGCGCAGCTTGTGCGCAAATGGTGCTCGCAGAAATCGGAGCGGGCATCCTTGACCAGGATGATTTGTACAACGACAACCACAGCCACAGTGTCATCGAACCCGGGTGGGCTACAGGCCCGGACGGTTTGCAATGGACGCTTGTGAATCGGAAACCCAGCACCTTTGCGAATACGTTCGTGTTGTTCGCCCTCGACAACGAAGACTTAATTTCCAGGAAAATTGTTTGGACTATTCACCACTATGGAGTCGCTCCCATAGCCCTTGTCTACGGGTCACAGCATTGGATTGTGGTCCGGGGTTATGATGTGAGCGCCAACCCGGCCAACGCAGCCGATAATTCCTATACCATTAATGCCGTTCAAATAAACAATCCCTGGCCTCCCACACCATCGCCAGCACCACCGCCACCCCACACGCTGGGAGATGCTTGTGGTAGCGGCGGCATACGAGGCATAGCCGATGAACACATTTCCTATGCAACATGGCAATCGGATTATATGACCGGGGCAACCGGCGGCCATTGGAACGGGAAATTCGTTGCCGTCTGTGATCCCGAACTGCCGAGCAAAACGGTTGGGCGATCCGAGCATCCAAAGCCCCTGTTCGATGGCCGAAGAATCATCAACAGAAATGAAGCCACCGAAGCTGCACAAGCTGGACTCAAGCATTACAACATGTTTAAAAAAGACGGCTGGTCAGATCGATTCAACAACCGGACACCAAACGAGCCCCTGCTGGTACAAAGACTCGATCGAATGGACAGCTACTATTACATGATCCCTTATAGGAATTCCGACAATCATTCCACGTCGGTAGTGAATGTAGACGCGCGGTTTGGCGACTATAAACAAGCCGCTTACTTCAAGGAGCCGCTCCCCCACTTTGAAAAGAACTTTCATGAAAAGGAAAGAAAACAACTCATCCATTCCATCATCAACAAAAAAATCAATATTGGAAGAAGGGCTGGAAAACTTGTCGTGCGTCCCGAAGCCTTTTGTCTTTACCCGACGTTGGTGTGGAAACCCTGTCGCGAATCGCTGTCGCCGTTCTGGCCTTTCCATATGTTCACCATCGGCTCACAACACCTCTATGTCCGGATCGACGGCGCCATTTTTACCACACTTCACGATACCGTCAAAGGCATATAATGGTCTTTGAATTTTGTGTTAAATTGAAGCATGAATGGAGAAAAAGAGGCTGAAGCGATTAACAAATCGAGGGATATTTTGGGGCTGGACAAATCCGTTCCTTCCGTAGCCTACAAGGTTATCAACCTGCACAACCCGGGCGGCGACTACTACATCGTGATCTTTGGTGAAAGGAATGCTTCTGTCGCCATTGCCGCTGTGGATGGGCAGGATTTAACCATCAAGACGTCGGCAACACTTAAAGGAACGAATGCTCATTTGCCGGTGGATCGGAATCAAGCGATAGACCTGGCCGGCGGCAAAGAGGTTTACTCCCTGGATTTGGTATGGAAACCGGGCAAGCTTTCGAGATCTCCACTCTATCCCATTTGGCGTGTTCATACGTCAAATGGGATAAAATATGTTGGTCAGACCGGTGAGCTTAGTCAGGATCTTGACGATGGTCCCAGAGGTTGATGCAAGGCGAGTTTCATGTAACTAACTAAAGGGAGGCTTCACCTCGACTTATCCCAACGGTACAGCCCCTGATAGAAATATTTTATAAAATTAATTTGCAGTGCCTTCGTCTAAAGAGTTGATTAGACCAGCAAAGTCTTTAGCACGAAAAACGGCTTCCTCTCTTGACATACCTATAAAAGGCATCTCGTAAAATTCGCCGGTCAGCTTATCAAAAGCAAACGCGGTGCCACTGCCATCTGAGCCTATAATAAAAAAACCAGGCGCAAATTCATCAACATAATACCCTTCATTTAAGCTAAATAATTCCTCAATTGGCCATAAGATTAAATAAGAACCTTCAAGCTGACCCTCCGCTCCATTCGAAGTGCTTAGAAACTCCAAGTATCCATTCGGAAGTTTAAAATCAGCTCGTGAGGAAAATTCCGACACTGCTTTTTGATCTCTTGGATGTTTTTTATTCAAAGACATTTTCTAATTCCTGTAAGGTATCCACGGGTCAAATATTTCCACGCCTTACTTCCTAAAATCGTGAGACCCTCCATTTTCAGGACAATTCTAAAGTAGAGTTTCGGGCATATTGATAGGAGTTGAATGTAAGTCCGAAGGGACAGTTGTCATCCATCTGAATCACCACACCATTAATAGTCAAAGAAAAATTCAACGTTAGACCATTCAGGATCTTCCTCTATCGAGTATTCCCATTCCCTTACTTGATGTTCATCGGTTACCAATTCTTGAAGACGTTCATGAATTTCCTCGGGTGATTCAACATAGAAAAACAGTTCACGATGCCCGTTTTCTGTAATGCGACCTATGAAATGAGATGAAACCGTCGCTTTAATTATATCACTAATTTTATCTTCTAAATAATTTAGCACTTTGGCTTCTTCGTCGCTGGGAAGAGCGAATTTTTCTGTAGTTTCCTTTATCTCAATATCAAAGTATAAAAACCATGGAAAGTCGCCTTTGTACTGATAGCCTTTCAATGCTTCATTAACAATCATCACACTGTAAAAGTCAGGCCCCTTGGATTCTCTCAGGTTAAAGCCGTCTTTGGGAAATTTTTCATTCATTTGCTTCCTTTTTTTCATCGTCTTCGCCCTTCTTTTCTTTGCAGCATCAATATACTCTGCTTTTCTTAGGTTTTTATTACTAATCCATCAATTTGATTTGCAGGTGTTCCACCTTTGATCTGGCACCTCCGTTTTTCTTAATCAATAGATGCTCTCGTCCAGGTGCGTCTCCGAACGTCATGCTATCCAAAAAAGAGATGGACAATAAAAAAGCCCGACATTCGCCAGGCTTCTCTATAAGCTGGGCTTTACCAACTAAATCCCGCCCTGTTTTTTATTAGTCAATTCAAATTTCTGCAGATCACAGTTGTATCTAAACTCCAAAGTGCTTCCACCACCATTCGAATAGTTAAAGCTGTTCTTCTTTGTGGTTACAGAAAAATCAATAATTGAAATCTTGAGGGATGTTCTCTCAACCTTCACGGGTCTAATGACTATTAAAGGAATTCTTTTTCCCTTTCTTGTCTTATCGCGAATTTCTAATCTAGTCAGATAGAATATCGTTATCCCATCTATTTGCTTCGGTAATGATCCTGTTACGAGGTCATCCCTTTCAACATACACTGACTGGATATTTTCTTTACTCTTTGATTTCAGATACTCCAAGTGGCTCGTCAAACTCACCAGATAAATATTTAACGAATCATTCTGCTGGCTAAATCCCTCAATGCCAAGAGCCAAACTAAGAACAAGAAAAAATAGATACTTCATAATTTATCGTTTTGGGGCGCTGGCGTATTTCCGGATTTAATTCCTCAGGAAGAACCAAGATCACTTCTTCGCATTTTTGATTAAGGTCTCTCAGATGACCTTTCGTCTCATTTGTATTGACTCATGAAATAATTTAATCTTGCAAAGAAGACGATACCAGGTAAGAACAGTATTCCAAATATAATTTTGTTTCTCATTTAATTATCCTGATTCTTAAGTTGACGTCACCAGGGGCTGGGATCATCCTCCTTTCTGTACTCGTATTCCGGGTTATTTAATACTTCCTTTTTTATGTCAGAAAATATCTTGGTCACAATTGAGCTATCATACTGATATTCCTTGAAGACAAGGATAATACCCTCGCAAACACAATCCAAATAAGCATTTGGGATATTTTTACTTTTTATCACTTTTTCATACGGTATCCATAGAGTATAATCCACCATTTTATATTTTTTGCTAATGGACGGCCCTTGAATTGATAACTCCGTTTTACTTTTTTTTGTAGAGATCACGACACCAAGAGAAAATGGCTCGCCCTTCACGACAACTTGCTGACTTTCCTTCGGCAAACGTGCTTGCATTTCGTCAATGATAAGATCACCTATCTTATAGGAAATAGGAAACACAACGCCTTCTTCCATATATATTGTCCCGTATCCAAAACTCATAGACTATGATCCTCCATTTGTTCTTGGTTTAAAACTTTTCTTATTCCCATCTGGCACTTTGCCAGTCTCATCAAACACCTTCTGCAATGCGTTTGTTTCGGCGTCCTTTGTTGTCTCCAAATTTTCTTAACAACGCTGCCTGAGTATTCTTGTTATACTCTTTGTCACGGCACCTTTAAACTTGTTAAAATCTTCCAGATTATCGTCATCAACTATGACCGCGGAATTCTCCAATCCGTCATCAGAAACATAAAGGTACATTTGCGTTATTGTCATAAAAAATTGTTAAGTCGCTATTCATATCAACAAACAGCAGCGGATTGTTTAACGCATAATGATAGGGAGTAAAGTCCGCATTATTTCTCTGTAAATTCCTTGAACGATAAATCTACCCAAATGAGGTTCATACATGCGTGCCCAATAGTCAAGCCATGCAAGATCTAGCTCATTCTGCAATTCCTTCCCGTTGTAGAGATAGTCTTGGTTCATGCTATTTTCATGGATGTATGAGTTGAACGTTAGCCCAAATGGATAGTAGTCATCAATTTAGGCATTCGAATAACCGCTAAGAAATTCAATAATAAACGTACTTATACCTAATCACAAAACTTCTCTTCCCATAGTCTTCGTACTGCACCGTTGAATCCAAAACACCTTGGATGGAGAAGAATTGTTCAATGATTTTTCTCTCACCATCGCGACGTCTAAACACCTTTAATTTTACAGGCTCGTAATATTCATACTCCGAAATAAACCCCGACGGCTTTAAGTCTTGCAGTAATGATTCCCTGCTCAGTAAATTTCCGTGTTCTCCGTACTTATATACACTGATTTGATGCGAAGTGGTGTCTATTTCCTTTATAACTTGACCCTGCTCATTTATTTCAAAAAAAACGCTTCTAACGTGTTTGCTTTTGTCCGATTTCTTAAGCTCCCAATTTAAATGCTCTATTTCCCGGCATTCCTGAATTAAAATACCATTCTGGTCAAATGAATATTCATAGACATCGTTTTCTGGTATATCATTCAAAATCAATTGTCGCTTAATGAAATGCAAACTATCATACAGTATTCGTTGCTGCATCCTTCCGTATCCATAAAACCGAACGTCATTTCCCGTCTCGTCAAAAACGGTTGTATCTGCAATTCCTGAATTCAAAGGATCATAGGCTATCATAAATTTTATCTTTTGACCTCGAAACGAATCCATATATGGATCGGGAAAGCCACTAAGACTATGCTTACTCCCGCAATTGAATAACCCAAGAAAAGTCAAGCCAATTGCAAACACTAATCCCCGCATTGATTTATATCCACTTATTGTTTCCATAGTTATCCTTTGCAGCATTATTGCCATATCTCTGCATCATTCCTTTAACGTAGGTTTCATTTCCCCTATTATACGGGCCTGGATTTGGATTGGATTATCAAAAGCAAATTGTAAGGGCTGAATCTCCTCATTTGATCTGATAATGGATCAACAGCCCCCCAGCGTCCGATATCAGACATGTACATCCTGGCTCCATAATCGAGCCAACCTAGATCTAGCTCAGTTTGAAGTTCTTTCCCGTTATAGAGGTAGTCCTGCTTGACGCTGTTTTCACGACTGTATGAGTTGAAAGCTAAACCAAAGGGATAATATCTAGGCCCGGGTCTAAGCAGTTCATTCGCAATCTGCTTGTGTTGACGCAAAATCCTTTAACTTCTTCAGCTCTAAACCTACTTTCTCCTTCCATTGAGCCTGAGATTCAGCTATAATCCCATGTGCGGTATCTTTGTCATAGGCGTCCTGCATACTTGCATTTTCCGCATATAGTTTCTGAAAAACAGGCTGAAAATCTTGCTTAGTGGGATTTGGAATCTTTTTCTCAATATCTTGTATGGCTTTTCTTAGCTTTCGAGCGCATAGCTCTCCGATATCAAAATGCAGGCGCTCATGAGCCAGCAAATAATCTGCTGTGTCTGTTTTCCAAGAGTCAAATTTCTCAAATGCGAGATTGACTCGATAGCGAAGTAAATCGTTTTTTAAAAATGGTATTGTAAGCAATCTATATCCGGAAGCTGCGCGCAGATTTGAACTGCTCTGACCTTTGGATCTTTACCTTTGAAGTCGCTCCATTTCAATTTATTCTCAGTACTCCAACATTTTAGACTGTCGGTGTCTTGTGACAACAGATCCGATGAAAGATGCATAACAAAAACTAAGGCAATCAATCTTAATATTATCATTTCGCGCAAGATCATCATTGATTTATTGGTTTTTCAATATAAACGTGGCACTCATATTCCCTTCTTTCTTCCTTATTTCTCCAGGAGAAGCCAGCAATTGTGAGGCCGGGATTCCCGCAGCCCCAACAGCTCCCTCTTCATCCCCACCGACCTGGATCAGGCTGATACATCCTTGCCCCATAATCTAACCAACTTAGATTCAGTTCGTCTTGCACTTCTTTTCCATTGTACAGATATTCTTGTTTGACGCTGTTTTCACGCTGGTAGGAGTTAAACTTTAAACCAAATGGAATAATCTAGGCCCGGGTCCAAGCAGTTCATTCGCAATCCGCTGGTGTAGATGCATATTCTTTAAATTTCGCCAACTCTACGCATATTTTCATTTTCCAGCGGGCTTGAGATCCAGCTATGATTCCGTGTGCAGTATCCTTATCATAGGTTGTCTGCATATTTGTGCATTCCTCGTACAGCTTTTGAATAATTGGGTCGAATGATTCCCCTGTCGGATCTGGCGAAGCTTGTATGGCTTTTCTTAATTTTCGAGCAAGGAGTTCTGTTATGTCAAAATGTAGTTGTTCATGAGCCAATAAGTACTCGGCAGTATCAGTTTTCCATGACTTATATCTATGAAAAACTGATCTTACACGGTAGCTAAATGCATTATTTTTTTCAACAAGAATTGGCTCTACTCTACTCCAACTGACGGCGTGCAGGTACAAATCATTTTCATCACCGGGAGTTTTACCTCTAAAGTCGCCCCATCTCAATTTATTAGTACTACTCCAACATTTTAGACTGTCGGTGTCTTGCGACAACAGGTCAGACGAAATATGCGTAACAAAAATTACTGCCATCAATCTTAACATTATCATATCGCGTAAGGTCATCAATGAATTATGGGTTTGTCAATATAAACGTGGCACTCATGTTTCCTCCAGTTTTCTCAATATTTCCAGGAGAAGCTTTCAACTGTGAGGCTGGGATTCCCGCAGCCCTTAAAGCATCATAAATCGCCTTAGCTCGGTTCGATGTTAGTTCTTTCTGGTGACCCTCAAAAAACCAACTCGGTTCGGCATTAACATTTCCTTTTATTTCCAGATGAATGTTGTAAGAACTCTTTAAAGTGATAATCAATTCGTTTATAAGCTTGTCGTTAGCTGGTGTACTATAAAGGTTGGATTTATCAGCCTCGAATTGATATGCATCAAACTTACGTCTACCACCACGCGGAACGTCAAACGGTGGTCGTGGCGGTTTTGGGTAAGGTGGTTTCCGATCCTCAGGCTTGCGCTGAGGAGGCTTAGGCTTTGCCGGGTAAATCGGGCCCGGCGGGAAATATATCACTGGCGGCTCCTCTTCTTCGGGCTCTTCAGGCTCCTCTTCAACGATTTGTTGCAGCTGCACAGGTGCAGGCTGACGTGTCCCTGTTGGCGGCGACACTGGCAACCCAAAATTATATGGAACAGGCTTCCCCCTGTTTCTGGCCACTGGCTTCACATATTCTTGATTACCCGCTGCTCTTGTACCGCTTAATCTTCCGATACCAAAAAAAGCTTTCATTCTTTGCCAGAGGGTTGGCGAGAGGCCACTCGGATCTCCATACAAAACTGGATTGTTCTCAGCAAAATTATATGGAGTAATTCCCGAGAAGAAGTCTGCTAATGGGTCCATCTGTAAAAAGCGCCCAATTGCCGGATCATATATTCTGAAAAGAGTCGAATACCAACCCAGATTTAACTCAGTCTGGAATTCAGAGCCACCATTGAATAGATGTTTATTCTGAACACTATTTTCTTTTTGGTAGTGATTAAAGGTTAAACCAAAGGGATAATAATCATCTTGCTGCACCACCGGCGATTTAGTCTGCGTCACTTTAAAATCATCAAAATACACTTCCACCGGCGTCGGATTGTCATTGCTTACATAAATGTACAAAAATCCGGCCTCCTTCGCCTGGAAGGTCAGCGAGAGGTGGTCGTGTCTTCCGTCCTGACCGTGTTCGCTGCCTTGGGTGGTGATCTGCCAGGCGTCGAACTGACGTGATGCCGGGCTCATTTCGCGATCTATAAATATGTAGTTCAAGTATGCTTTCGGAGCGTTGCCCCATCGTCTGAGCCGTGATCGATGGGGTCCATCGGGAAGCCTAGGGCTCCGAGGCTTCCGGCTACGCCGCCGTCGACGATCGTGCCGCTAGTACCCGGCTATTCTGAGGAGTTTGACCGCCGCGCTGCATGATAAAACTCGTGCAATAAATAAGCCCAGCGATGGCTGGGCTTATTTATCTTTGTCACTAAATTCCACCCTGCTTTTTATTAGTCAATTCAAAGTGCTTCCACCACCATTCGAATAGTTAAAGCTGTCCTTCTTTGTGGTTACAGAAAAATCAATAATTGAAATCTTGAGTGATGTTCTCTCAACCTTCACGGGTCTAATGACTATTACAGGAATTCCTTTTCCCTTTCTTGTCTTATCGCGAATTTCTAATCTAGTCAGATAGGATATCGTTATCCCATCCATTTGCTTCGGTAATGATCCTGTTACAAGGTCATCCCTTTCAACATACACTGACTGGATATTTTCTTTACTCATTGATTTCAGATACTCCAAGTGACTAGTCAAACTCACCAGATAAATATTTAACGAATCACTCTGTTGGCTAAATCCTTCAATGCAAACAGCCAAACTAAGAACAAGAAAAAATAGATACTTCATAGTTTTATCGCTTTGTGGTAACAAAATATTCTTTGAGGAATGGTCGCCTGCATTTCAGTGTTGTTGAAGATGTATACTGCACCATTACCTCTGCCTATAACACAATTAGAACTATCCCCAGCGTTACCATCACCTGAGGATGGCGCTTGGTTGAAACTAGAATTTGTAGTCTGTTGTCCGTCGAATGGATTTGGGCGCGCTACCAGTAGTAACAGATTTCGTACCGCTTGGATGATATCACATATCTGAATTCTTTACGCCCTAATCCTTCCTTTTTCCGAGTTATTTTCCTGCATACGCCGGACCAACCCGAAAGAATATCTTATAATCGGTACTATCTTTGACGAGCATTTGAAACACTGCACGAACTCTACAGGGACAGTGTTTTGCAGGTTTAGCGTTTTTCCCCTTGTCAACATAGCCGGATAACCACATAAAAATACTATCGTTACTAGATTTAATTTCCGCGAAATGAAATCTACCACGAGCTGGAGTGTAGATAAAATCAAAAAAAATTGCATCAAAACTTCTGCGATAAATAAGCGGATCATCATATCTCCCGTCCGTTGAATTTAGTTTGGCCGTTGCGTCAGAATTCAGCGTATCTAAGACAGCATTCATTGAATCATTGTAGGCGTAAGAATCAATTGAAAGTAAATAAGGCGGATGCTTCTTAGCAGCGTAAATGAAAGAGAGTGAATCAACATAAAGTTCCTCCCCTTCAGTAATACTTAAATTCTCACTATTACGTTCGCAAGCGAATGATAAAAAAAGTATTCGCATCCGTTAGTCCAAAGGGCAATTTCCTCTGCGTTGCTAGTTCCACAAAGAATGTCCCGATCCCAACTCATCCTGTTTCTCCTTGCCGTTGTATTGATAGTTCTGTTTAACGCTGTTTTCGCGTTGATACGAGTTAAAGGCTAAACCAAACGGATAATAATCGTCAACTATGGACAAGTGATTCTGAGTGGTGATAGCTCTAGTCTATGCGTTTTAGCCTCAGAAAATAGTTTATCAATTCCTGAAGTTGCTTTGCATTTTGATAGTCACACATCTCCGGGCTCCATCGGCAGATCAATTTTTTTTTGCTACCTGTCAAACCCTCTAAAAAATATACAGTTCCATCGCCACCCTCGCAAGCCCAATCATTGGTTAAATTCCAAAAATCCAAATGAGACAGAGCCATACTCACCGAATCTAATACAAATTGATGCTCATCTTTGCTTATAGCTTTCGTTAGATTGACATCTATTTGAACGCCTTTACTAAATCCACTCAATCTTTTATACTCTATCGAAACACTAGAATCAGCTGAGGTAGTCGTTATTCGGAAAACAGACGCTCCCCCGACAGATGGAACAGTAATGAGACGGTACATTTGTTTATCCACATCAATCGACTGAGGAAATTGGTCTTCACGAAGATCCAACATTGCTCTTTCCAAAACTCTGGCGTAGAAGTTATCCTGAGAGGTATCTTTTGAAAGGACACCTCTAAAGCTGATTCTTTCTTTCGTATCGATAGCCGTGGATTGCCTTTCAACACAGGCCATACAGACCAACCCCATTAAAAATATAGATAGTTTGTTCATCATTTTTTATCAAATGTTTTATTTCTAGGTATTATGATGTCAGTCCGATCCTTCGTGTACAAGTATATTTTATCTTTTTCGACGATAACATTACGAAAGTTGTCACTATTAGATTGCCTTCGATCTAACGCATATGATGTATAAGGTCCAGGCCCGTGATCGTAGGTACCTGTATTGGCTGCATTTCTTTTTCCGGCATTCGGATGAGTGTGTATCATGCCGGAAGGATCATCCCCAGTTTGCTCACCACTCAAACTATACCCCCCCGGTGTACCTGTGACATTCTCGTCACCAATTCTGACTTCTTGTCCATCCGAATACAAATAGGAAGCGTGTTCATTTTCTAGACCTTCCGCGTTTTCATCTCCATTTTTATTCTTCGTATCTCCTGCATTGTCGTCGAAAAAATCCTCATACTCACTTATCATATAGTTGTCTCCAAATTTTCTTAACAACGCTGCCTGAGTATTCTTGTTGCTTATATTCTTTGTCACGGCACCTTTAAACTTGTTAAAATCTTCCAGATTATCGTCATCAACTATGACCGCGGAATTCTCCAAGCCGTCATCAGAAACATAAAGTACATTTGCGTTATTGTCATAAAAAATTGTTGAGTCGCCATTCATATCAACAAACAGCAGCGGATTGTTTAACGCATAATGATAGGGAGTAAAGTCTGCATATTTCTCTGTAAATTTATCTTGAACGATAAATCTACCCAAATCAGGTTCATACATGCGTGCCCCATAGTCAAGCCATGCAAGATCTAGCTCATTCTGCAATTCCTTCCCGTTGTAGAGATAGTCTTGGTTCATGCTATTTTCACGGATGTAGGAGTTGAAGGTTAGCCCGAAGGGGTAATAGTCATCTTGTTGGATAACGGGGCTTTTTATCTGCGTCACTTTAAAGTCATCAAAATACACTTCCACCGGCGTCGGATTGTCATTGCTTACATAAATGTACAAAAATCCGGCCTCCTTCGCCTGGAAGGTCAGCGAGAGGTAGTCGTGTCTTCCGTCCTGACCGTGTTCGCTGCCTTGGGTGGTGATCTGCCAGGCGTCGAACTGGCGTGATGCCGGGCTCATTTCGCGATCCATGAATATGTAGTTCAAGTATGCTTTCGGGGCGTTGCCCCCATCGTCCGAGCCGTGATCGATGGGGTCCATCGGGAAGCCTAGAGCTCCGAGGCTTCCGGCTACGCCGCCGTCGACGATCGTGCCGCTAGTACCGGCCCCCATAGAACCCAAGTATAAAATGAAGTCGCGAAGCGGGCTATTTTGAGGAGTGGCGGGAGCGTCAAAGTATTTGGCCCAGACTTCCATATTGATCACATCGCCGGGCATCACGCTGATAGAACGCGCCAGGCCGTATTGATCATCCTTTACGCCGTCGTCGTCATAGTCGGTGCCTGTCAGGCGGGTAGATGTGCCCTCAGCTGCGCCCCATCCGGTGTCTTTTTTGTCGTCAGGGTCGTCATGCTCAGGGGTCGGGGTATTGTTCGTGTGATCAAACCAGTTGTTTTTCACGAGAATGGCTTCATCGTAATAGAGGAAGTTGGCACGATCGTCGTCGACATGGTTGGGCTCCAACGTTGCCAATGCGGTCTCGGTCTCATCCTTGGTGGTGAATGTCAGGCGCACATTGCCCAAGTGATCTTTCAGGTGATATTGGTATTCGTTCGTTTCTGTTTTCGCCTTCGCGGGAATGATGCGGCCCTCGGCGTGGTTGATGAATTTCAATGTATCATTCTCCATGAAAAGGCTGCCCACATAATCGCTGCGCTTGACCATGGCGTTGCTGGCATCGAACACTTGTTGGGCGAGTTTGCGGCCGGTGGCGTCGTAAATGTATTTGACATACTCTCCCGTGGTCTTATTTACACGTGCCGGTAAGTTCAGGTAGTTGTAGGTGATGCTTAGCACATCTTTGTTCAGGTCGCTCACCATGTTGCCGTTGGGGTCGTAGCTGTAGTCCAGGGCCGTGCTGGTGCCCTCTTTGCTGGTGGTTACAGGTTAAGGATGTTGTCGTTCAAAGCTTTTCCTCCAAAACTCTTTCAGTAGCGATGTCAGCGCTCCTCTTTTTACCAAAAAGGCAGGCGCGTCTCTAACTAAGTCCCAAAAAAATTTTCTGCGTACTATAAGACGTAGATGTGACCAATAGTACACTTTCGAGCTCAATCAGAAATGCTACTCGGCATTGCTTACTTCAAGCTGGCGTTTGATTTCAGGCGTCTCCATCTTCCTCTAAAAGTTTGATGGTCAGTTCGCGGTCTTTCACAGTGATGTGTACATGGTCGCCGATCTCGAAGCCGGAGCGCTCGAGCCAGATCCCCATGAGGTGCAGGTGCGGAACGCGCTTGTAACCGTCGGCGCGTTCGAGATACTTGTACTGAACTTTAAGTTTGCGGTCTGCCATGATTGAAAATATTTTATGTACTGAATAATCCTTCACAATGTTAACCAATCCTTCAGGTATTTACAAGAACTATTCTTTTTGTATCTGCTCTATTGTTCAGCTATTATTGTGCTATGCCCGCTTTTCAGGCATTAAAACTGAAGGATTATGACTTTTGGAGAGAAGGTGGCCTATTGCAGAAAACAGAAAAAGGCTTCCCAGCAAGAACTGGGCAAGCTCTCTGGCATTTCCGGGGACATCATTGGCAAGTATGAACGCGACGAGATGAAGCCCTCTATTGAGACGGCTAAAAAGCTGGCCGACGCCCTAGAGGTTTCCCTTGATTACCTGGTCGGTGATGCTGAGTTTAAAATGCTGGATAAAAAAACGCTGCAGCGTATTGAGGATATCGAGAGGCTGCCCGAAGAAGAACGCAAAGTAATTTACAAAGTCATTGATTCGCTCTTGCGTGACGCTAAAGCTAAACAGGCTTACTCTTAAAAAAGTATGTACTTGCCTTTCTCTCTCAATGCTTTCATGATATACTAAACTACGTCCCTCTTTAAAGCAAAACCCGGCACTAGCGCCGGGTTTTTGCTTTACACGGAAACAACATTACCAGTCATTTCTTCTTTATAAAAATGTCTTTGGTATTTCTGGCAAAAATCGGCCTCTCTTTCATTGGGTCTCCTGCTTTCCAAAGCAATGTAGTTTTAATTCTTACTACAAAACTGCCACTTGGTACTGCAGCCATTTGGCTTATTCTGTCTTCAAATTCAAAATCATACTTACCCCCCACACATATTTTCTCTAACCCTTTTCTGGATTTCAAACTCTCCTTTGGCGAAACAATATTGAGTGTATCAAAATTGACCTTATCAATTGTCTTGAAGACATAGCCGTCACTGTATTCAGTAATGCTATATACCTCAAGTAATCGACTTTGTGGCTGCGCATAAGATATCTTTGAAATTACTATCAGAAAAAATATCACGTAACTTTTCATCAGTTGTTAAATTTAAATAATAGAACCTCAGGGTTTAGAATGGCCGGCATGTTTGGGTTGTATGGATATTTACTAATATATACCCCACTGGGATCAACTATAGTATTTGGCGCCTTATGTCTAGGGTCTGCTGCTTCTGCTTTATTATGAGCACTCTCATAGGCGACACCATTTTTCGTCTTGTTTGCAACATCCTCAAAAGTTGGAGCACCACTACCAGGACTGTCTGTCGCGCCAATATAAGCTTCAAGAACTTCATGTAATACTGAAGTGCCTTTAGGAGCATTGGTCATTTCATCAATTTTCTCGGTGTGACCTGGGTTAACCGTTTGCTTAGCTTCGACTTTTCCGTCTTCCTTGACTTCACTCCCCCCAAAAGCCCCGCCTGCAAACCATTTTCCATTTTGGCTATAATTAGAAGATGTCGCATTGACTTTAACAACTACCTTTTTATCTGTTGTAGCCGCCATTAGCTTTTTATCGGCATCTGTTTTAGCCTTTCCTGTTGCAGTCACTTTGCCATTGCCATCCATACTTAATTTCAAGCTAGTTGATTTTTGAAGCTGCTTGAAAACATCATCTTTTTTATCCCCACCAATAACTACGTCCTTGGCAGCTCTACCATCCGGATCGGTAAACCTTATGGGGTTGTCAAAAGCATAGGCATATGGACTATATCTTCTCATCTTCTCTGAAAGCGGATCTATCACACTCCAATGGGCTATATCGGGTTGATACATTCTAGCCCCGTAGTCGAGCCAACTAAGGTCTAGCTCGTCTTGCAACTCCTTCCCATTATAGAGATAGTTCTGTTTAACACTGTTTTCGCGCTGATACGAGTTGTAACTTAGCCCGAAGGGATAGTAGTCCTGTTGCTGCACCACAGGGGACTTGACATGTTCCACTTTAAAGTCATCAAAATACACCTCCACCGCCTGCGGATTGTCGTTGCTGAGATAAATATACAAATATCCTGGCTGTTTTACATTGTAGCTTAGCGAAAGCCTCTCATGGCACCCATTTTGGCCATGCTCTATCGCAGCCGTGGTAACGGGCGCAAAGCCAAAATCGGTCGAACTTTGATTCATATCCCTGTCCAGAAAAACGAAGTTCAAATAGGCCTTGGGCGTAGCATTGCCGCTGTTGTCGCTAGTGTGATCAACCGGTATAATCGGCAACGGCATTGCTCCCATGCTACCCGCTGCACCGCCATCAATATAAACCCCACTGGCAATCGACGCTGCAGAACCCAACGAAGTGATAAAAGTGGCCAGGGCGCCTTGCGGGTCTTCCTGTGAAAGGTCGACGTATTTTGCCCACACTTCCATGCTCACTACGTCGCCTGGCATTACGCTTATCGATTGGGCCAAACCGTATTTCGCATTGGTGTTGCCTCCTGTTAAACGTGTGGCATAGCCGTCAACTGTTCCCAGACCTGTACACACCGCGGGGTCACCGTTGTTCACGTTGTTGGTGTGATCGAACAGGTGGTTCCTGACCTTGATGGCTTCATCGTAGTAAAGGAATTTGGCCCGATCTTCATCCGCATGATCGGGTTCCAATGTGGCCATGGAGGTTTCCGTTTCGTCTTTGGTGGTGAAGGTCAGACGCACGTTGCCCAGGTGATCCTTCAGGTGGTATTGATATTCGTTTGTTTCGGTGTTCGCCTTGGCGGGAATGATGCGACCTTCGGCGTGGCTGATAAATTTCAGCGTGTCATTCTCCAGGAAAAGACTGCCCACATAGTCACTGCGCTTGATCATGGCATTGCTGGCATCGAACACCTGTTGGGCCAGTTTGCGGCCGGTGGCATCGTAGATGTATTTGACATACTCTCCAGTGGTCTTATTCACGCGTGTCGGCAGGTTCAGGTAGTTGTAGGTAATACTTTGCACGTCCTTATTCAGGTCGCTCACCATGTTGCCGTTGGGGTCGTAGCTGTAGTCCAGGGCGGTGTTAGCGCCGTCTTTAAAACCCTTGTCTCTAACGTCGGCATCGGCATTGGGTGCATCTGCCACGGCCAGCAACTTGTTGGAACGCTGCAGGTCGGTGCCATAGCTGTAGGTGAGCACATCGATGCCCGCACCGTCTTTGCCGGTGCGCTGCAAGCTGAGGATGTTGCCGTTCAGGTCATAACCACTGCTAACACCATCGGCGGCAATGATCGACTCCTTATACGACGGGTTTGTATTCCAACTAGCAGCCAACTCAAAATGCTCCGCCGTGGTGAGGCGGTTCATCGCATCATAGCTGTAGCGATAGGCGCGTTGTGTGGGATTGTCGATGCCTCCCAGGCCAAGATTATTGCTCCATCGGATGGCGGAAATGTTGCCGTTGAAGGCTACTTGGCTTCCGGTGGTGATGTTGGTCATCGGTTTTTCGTAGGCCAATTCCATTCCGAAAAGATCTTTCACCGGGCTTCCATTGTCGGGCGTCAAATCACTGTTGTTGATCCTGGTGAGCCAACCGCGGATGTTGTAGCGGTAGTCTACTTCCTGCTTGAATTGGCGGGGAGTGGTTTGGTCGGTTGCCGGGACGGTGTTGAAGAGTTTTTTGGTGACCAGTTGGCCCAGTTCATTGTAGTCATTGGCGGTGAGCAATACTTCGGGGTCGCTATTGATCTTTTGCCATTCCTTCTTAAGGCGACCGGCGTGGTCGTACTCAAAGCGGCTATAGAGGTCAGTCTTTTGTTCGGTCATCGGGATGCCGAAAGAAACGGCTACCTCTGCAAGGGTGCTGCTCTTGGTGTACATAGCCGCCTGGAAACGATATGCCTTAGTAGGCTTCGCCGAGGGAGGCAACCCCGGAATGGCTTGATTGTTCCGGATATAGGTTATCGCGTCTCCATTGCTTTCTATACGGAATACATCGCCGGCGACATAGTTGCCGGTGTAGATCGTTTGGCTTCCCTCTCTTATGGAGAAGACACCACCTGTCTGGAGATAAAAGGCATAGTCCAGGTCGTTATAGTCCCTGATCGGCGATATCGATGCAAGTCCCGCCATGCGGAATTTGTCGGTCTCCAAGGCTTTGAACTGTATCCAGCCCGGACCCGATAAAATGTTCTGCGAAACCGCATAGGCGTTCCACAAATTATTGCTTGTGGCCGTTTTAGTGAGCGTGTTATTGGCTATCGTCATTGTTGTGGCGTAGGCCCACGCGAGCGCTGTGGCTTGGGTTTTATCGGCACCAAAAGAAGTGCGCGCGTGTTGAATCGTTCCCTGTGCCATGGAAACGTCGGCAATCAACGAGGATGTGGAGGCGGTTGTAAAGGTGTATAGCACATCGCCATTCAACCTGATCACCACGGCCGTTCCTATACGCTCAACACGGATGACGTCGCCCTTTTTGATAGCCTTCAAAAGGCTTCCTGGCGTACCTTTGAATACGGAGTAAAGTTGTCCAGCCGATATCACGTAGGCCCCAAATCCAATGGACCCTGCATCTGGACCGCCATCGGCTGCAGAAAGCCCAACGATGTTCGTAGAGGCTCCGTCGAACACATGTTCCACCCATCCGTCTTGAGCAGCCGCCAGCACTTGCGTGGAGTAGCCGCCACCCGTCCAGGTGCCGCCCGTCCAGATCAGTTTATTATCCGAATTGTCTACCTGGCAACCCGCAACTTTCCATACCACGTCATAGGCCTGCCCCTGCGTGCTGTTCGTTTCCATAACTTTTCCCACGAAATCATATAGTGAGGTGTGCCGCGAGATCTTGCCTTGGTGGTCCTCCTCCACGCGTTGGATCACGCGGTACTTATCGTCGTAGTAGTTAACGGACTCCATCCAGGTAAACGCATCGTTCAAGCTGCGCACAAGCGTGCCGGTGACCTGGCCCTTCACGCGATCATTGGCGATGGGCTGCTGTCCGTTCAGATGATCGGTCACGAAATCAAACCGGGGATCACTGTAGAGCGTCTTGAATTGATAGTCGTCATAGTAGTTCACCGTCAGAGGGGTTATCGAGGTCGTGGGGAACGACCGTGTCGTGTAACCAAAACCTGCGGTTGTGCCAACATAATCCTCATAATATGAATTGGCATCCGGGTATTTGCCATCCACAAAGTTTTGCAGGGTCTCCTGTGTCACCTCGTCGGTGGCATGTTTATAAATTCCTGTCTGTACAGGACGATTCAACGCGTCGTACTTTGTATATAACCATTCGTTAGTCACGCGTTGATTGCCGTCCTGGGTAAGCACAAGACGGTCGCGATTGTCATAGATCATATATACCCACTCCGCACCCGGCGCTTTCTTGGCGATCATGCGTTGGCGATCGTCGTATTTATATTCAAACGCCCAGTTGTTCCGAATTCTTTGGTCAATAGTAACCAGGTCTCTTTTAAATGAGCCCATCACGGCAGGTATGGTAACATTTGGGGTGTTTATCGTAGCGTCTACATACAGGTTTGGGCATGCATTGACCGACACCGTGCGCACGGGATCTCCTCCATTAATATAATAGCTAATGGTGCTGGTGTGGCCGGGTTTGGATGTTCTCGTGATGGTGAACACGTCGCCGGGGGAAACATAACCGTAATCCCCGATATAGGTTCCATTTTCATAAATGCTAATCGTATTGGACGTATTCAATAAAAATGAATATCCAATGTTGGTGTAGGAGGCATTGGGATTTGAAGTCGATAGCCCCACAGCATAAGCGGTAACCAGACCCGGCTGCGACACAAATTCTATCCACCCGTCCGTATCGGCAGCCATAACGTTGCGGGAGAAAGCACCGGCAGTCCAACTCGCTGTACCTCCCGCCTTTCTCAAAGTATAGTTGCTCTCGCGTGTTGCGCCGACCAAGCTTCCCCACTCTACGGCATATCCTGTCCTATAGGTTTTTGAAACTGTTCTTCCATCTTTATCAGTGACGGTAGCCTTGTACGCGCCCAAGTCTTTCCCGCTTAAAACGCTGCCGGTTTCTCCGGTTGTCCAACTCACAGCATAGGGCGCCCTCCCACCCTTTATTGACACGTTGATCGAAGCGTTCTGGCCATTGGCATCGAGCGGCCGCAGCGTGGGGACGATATTGAGGCGAGTATCGAATGAACTATAGATCACGGGAGTCTTACCCTGGTAGACGGAAATATCCACAACTTGTGGCACCGCTGTTATTGTTGTGGTGAAGATGGGCGCCCCGTTCTTGTAGTAAACAAGGCTGCCGCCTGCCTCGCGAGAGACTCGAAACACGTCACCTACTTTGATTAACGCCAGGGGGCTGCTGGGCTGGGCTGCAGTCCTTTTAAAGGAATAGAATGAGCCATCGAGATTTGCCATGAGGCCGTTGTCTATGCCCGTATAGGAATAGTTAGCATCCCCGGTGGAAAGGCCTATTTCGTAGACCGATCCTGGCCCGCTGTCCACTTCAAACTCTATCCAGCCCTCCGCTTGCGGCAGCAGCATGTTCACACTACTGCTTCCCGCATCCCATCCCTTTGTTCCCCCGCGGCTAAATGAATTGTCATCCAAAAGCAAGAGCTTGCTGTCGATCAATGTCCAGTCGATTTCATAACCCAACCCGATGCTATAGGCAGCGGTCCTACCTTCCGCATCCGCGACCGTAACGTAATAAATACCGGCCGGTTTATTTTCAATGCGATTGGTTGTGCCGCCACCCGTCCAACTGTAAGTGTAGGGAGGCATGCCACCACTTGGCGTTACCACGACTGCCCCGCCAACCGCAGCGCTTTGCACCGGGGTTATGGTTTTCTTTATTGCGATGCGCGAATCGAAAGAAGTCATGATGGGGGGCACAATGGCGCCCGTATAATAGATAGACACATCCACAAAGAAGCTCGCATCCAGGGTGGCATAATTTACCGAACGCAAGACAACACCATTGTGATAGTACTTCATGGCGACACCGTCTTTTACAATACGGAATATATCACCGGACGCTGCACGACCGAACGTTCCGACGAGTGTGCCAGACTCATAGATATTAATATCGCCACCAGCCAGGACGTATAGCCCATACTCTACCGAAGTCGAAGCATCGAGATTGCGACGTGAAAGACCAATTTCATATGCCCAGGAATTCGTCCAGGCAAACTCTAACCAGCCGTCTGAGCCTTCGGGTAAAATATTATAAGACGCCGCGCCGCCGTCCCAGGCGTTGTTACCAGTTTTTACCAGGTTCTTGTTCACGTCGACGGAGACGCCACCCACCAGGTCCGTCCAGTTGGGCTTGTAACCAATCGAAATACTTTTGGGTGTTACATGGCCCACAGCGTCCGTGACGGTGACGGTATATGTGCCTACGGGCTTCCCGCTTATGCTGCTAGTGGTTTCACCGCTGCTCCACGAATACGTGTAAGGACCTGTACCTTGTGTTACCGATACGGAAATACCGCCATTGATGCCGCCATAGCTTACCGGGGTCACTGATGCCGATATGTTGAGCGCAACGTCGAAGCTGGCTTGCACTACGGGCATGATGCCGCTAGACACCGACACATCGACCAGGAAAGTGCTATTGTATATATTGGACAGTGTGGCCGTCGCCATGGGCATGGTGGAGGAGCTTCGATAATAATAAATCGTGTTCCCGGTGCGAACCACTTTAAACACCTCGTTTGCCTGTGGGGTTCCGTAGGTGCCCACACTATTGCCGGATTGGATCACGCTAATCACTCCACTGCTATACGCGATACCATATTCGATGGAATTGTAATTCACATCCTTATCGGTTCTGGAAAGCCCGACCATGTACTGGCCTGTCGCACCGGTCCAGGTGAATTGCACCTGGCCATCGACTCCGGCACGTAACAAGTTTGTGGACGCTGCTCCGCTGATCCAACCGTTGGCTCCGGTCTTTGTAAGACTTTGGTCGGCGTTTACCGTCGCTCCCACCACGTTGATCCATTGCATGGGATATAGCGTTTGGGCTTGGAGCGTTCCAAACAGGGTTAGGGTAACGCACGCCAGGAAAATATGTAACGTTCTTTTCATCTCGGTAAACGATTAATGTTGCTTCAGGATCTCGACAATGGCTTCTGGAGGAAGTACTAAAATAAGCTTGTCCTTGTCATCGTAGATGTAGTAGGTGCTGGCATATTGCTTCACGCCGTTCTGTGTCCCTGACTGCACTTTTTTGCAAATCGTGCGTCCTTGTTTGTCTATGAATTCAATAACCTCGTTTTTATTTTCATCCGTCGTTTTGTTAGCAGCAAGGGCATTGGGGTCATAATAGTCAAAGGACGCGGCGTCGCCTGCGCTCAAGGCATCGGTCTGAGGATCATACGTGAAAAACAACACTTCATCATCAATGCTGTTATTCCAATAGCCTTTCTTGATCGTCTTATCTTCCAGGCTATAGGCATCACTGTTGGGTTGCCATGCCGCGCCAGGAGCGCCTTGTTTCAGAACCCTGTTCAGGGGACTGGGTTCCACAATAGTCTGCGCATAAGGTTCGTCCTGCGCGATCGTCGAATTCGGTTGATTGTAGAAGGCATATTGTGCTGATGCTATACCCACGGGCTTCTCCTTAAACCAACCCGGGTTTACGGACGAAGTATAAGGCAGATATTTCATGGTTTCCCGGCCATAAACATCGTAGACTATAGGCTGCACCACATCGTTGTGGCCAGTGGAAACACCCGTGGCTACCGTCTGCAAGGGCCGACCGATGCCATCGAAAAAAGTATAGCTTTCTGTTTTATCGCCAATGGCAAGCGAGGGCACGTCACTCTCCTCAACAGGCAGTTCGTTTGTTTTTTTATCGATCTGTACATTTCGTTCGATAATGTAGTTCCGATCTTTTGAAATGATCACATTCGTTGCGAGGGAAGTGGCCGAGCAGCCCTCGGGCGTTGTTATCTTCACTTTATACGAACCGGATTCTTTGACCGTGAATACATTCCCGGTGACCCAAGAGTAGTTGATGGCATCCGAGCTCCATTTGTAGTTATAGGTATTATTAAACGGCGCGGACAAATCGGTTTGAAAGGTACCTAGAGGAACTTGTAAATTACCGCTTGGCGACAACGTCACATCCGGTGGAGGATGGACCGTTACGTCTTTTTCGTCGGAAGAAGTGCCGCAGCCTTTAGCTTTGTAAGTAACCTTGGCTGTGCCCGAAAACGCTGACGACCAGGTTATCACGCCGCCAACCCTCGATCCAGCGGTTTCAGGTGATAAATCCCATTCATACGTTAGTGCATTGGCCGCCGTTGATCCACCGAAGATACTCTGACCTTCGCCTTGGCAACGCTCGAATGTTCCTGAGGTGATGGTGACTGGCCCTACCGTCGGAGTAACCGAAACGGGTATGCTTGTGGTTTCACTTCCTGGCGCGCTGCATCCAAAAGGAGTTCCGGTTACCGTATAAGAAGTTGAGACCTGGGGCGAAACTGAAATGGAGCCACCATTCCACGAATCGCCTGCACTGCTGGACCAATGATAATTTGTTCCTCCCGCCGCAGTGAGCGTTATCGACTCTCCTTGACATATCTGAGGCGAGCGGGAAGCATTTAAAGTGATGCCACCTGTCTCCGGAAGGCTGGTGACCGTTACGGTCCAGTTGCTGCACGGTGCATTGGTATTGAGCTTGTACGTATAAAACCCATCTGTGACACCCCGCCAGGTTACCATTACGTTACACGAACCGTTAGGAACTGCACCATAGGTGCCTACATAGGTACGGCCATTGTCACCGATGAGCGTATAGGTGTCAAATTGAAGCGGATAGGGTGGACTGCAAACCCGGAGCGTTACGGTATTGTTGCCGTTGCAACCGGAAGTCATCGTTAACGTTCCATCAAAGTTGCACTGAGCATACGCCTGGCCGAGTTGAAAAACGAGGCTAAGGCATAAGGTAAATTTAAATAGCATTTTCATAACCGTAGATCAATTCTGGCCTGCGTAGTGATAGGTATAAGTCTTTACCAGGTTCAACTTCGAGTCGCGGACCAACTTTAACCGCTGCGATGCATCGTACTCGTAGAAAACGGATTGGTTGTTGGGATCGGTGACCGACCGAACACCCACCAAGGGTTCGTAGGTGTAGGTCGTCATCAGTGCATTGGCTGGTGCCAGGCGGAGTTCGTCGATGTATCCCGTTCCGGAAATGACGATATCAGTAACGGTGGCACTCCCTATGATCTTCACTTCGTAATACTGCCAGGCGTTGATCTCAGGTCCCGAGGGAGAAGCTGATGCACCATTTACAAGAACGTTACTGTTGGTCTTGGCCCAAAAGCTTACCACATAGTTACGGCCCTGGACCACTCCGGTTTTACGGATCGAACCATTGACTATATCGTAGCACTTCATTCCAGTTCGCGCTTCACTATATCGTGCGGAGCTGGGGATTGTCCAGTTACCGGTGCCGTCGGCTTCGAAAGAAGTAAAAGCAATGTCATCTACGGTTGCGTTAACGGCTTCTGCTATCGGATATTGCGAATCATAATCCCAAATGAAACTACTGATCACATCGCTGTCTTTTGAACGTTGTGTCAGGTTGTTTCGATTGTCATACTTTGAAAATGTGCCGACCTTGCGGTAATATGGAGTTGGATTCAGTTCAACAGCATCCTTTGTGACTTTCGATGTTTGACCGAAGGCCCAGATCACATCCGGAACAGCAACGCCTGCATACGGCGCCGGTTTAAAATCCGTACGAACCCCGTATCGCATATATTCCGTTCCATTCTCCAGGACACCCTCTGTCGCATCGATCAGCGTATTCACTACATTGTTTTGTTGCAGGATCAATAACGCCTTATCCTTGTCGCTCGCGCTACCATTTATGAAGGATGTCACACATGAAGCGTAGTCAGCTTTACATGAATTCAACGTTGACAGCTCGTTGACAACGGCTGTATGGAAGGTATTAGCACATTCCAGATAGGCGTCGAAATAGGTATTTGCGAGAGGATAATCCGAGTTTCTATAGATAACATAATTTTCAAAGTTCTGCGATTCACAAGCCTTCTTTTCTGTTAACAACTGATCCACCTGACCATTGAATGCAGCGTAGCAGGGTTGTTCGTCACAAGTCGCCACCGTATAGTCGAGGGCGTATTTCAGATTTTTCGTGAGCTCTCGGCTATCACTGGTCTGTTTTATTGTACGGACCAACTGGTAGTGTTTCGTCTGATCGTAAACAAACGACTCCACCGTAGTTTTAGCATTTCCGCCAGCCTCACCATTCTGGTCGTAGTCGATTGTGGTGGTCTTTATTAAATCAGATTTAAAGATATCTTGTAAAATATGCGAGTACTTGTAAATATTTAGTTTAGGTAGAATGCATTCCTGATATAGCATTTGTATATCCACAAATATGTTGGCTTCCTGCCATAGCACGGACGAATTATACTCGATTGTGAACATTGGCTTATAATCGTATTCGTATATCGTCTCTTTCAATAATTCAAAAGAGACCGAAGGACCGGATCGATAAACTTTCTGCGAAAGAACCTGGCCCCTCTTCCATTCCTCGTCGGTCCGATAGGAAGGTGACCAACTGGAGATTTGATCGATGGCCCGGTTAAACGTGGTAACCGTTTTTCCGAGGGGATGGTCCTGCAGATCCACCTGGTATTCCTCCACTTCTTCGTAGGAGGCCGTGGTGTTGTTGGAAGACCCCAAGTCAAACGTAACATTTTCACCATAGGTATCAAACCATGCATGAGTTGGTTGCGCCTCCCCTGCATACTTGTACCATCGAAAACACTTAGATTTAAAGACATCCGCCATTTGGCCTACGTCGCCATTAAACAAATTAGAATTATAATACCATTTGGTATAGGCGTATTTTTTTTTCTGCACGTTCCCTTCCCCATCATCGGTGACAATAGACTTGATTCTTAATCCGCCCGTATAATAAATCTCATCAATGTTCTTCGGCACCATTCCTTTGCTCGCTTCCCACCAAACGGACGTATAGATAAAATTATTAGTGACGGGCACAGTCGTCCCATAGGAAAGTGTATAGGTATGATTCGGGTACAGCACAAGCTCCATCGTCGCTGTCAGGCCTTTCGATTCGGCGGGCAGTCCGAATATAGCGCCTGGCGTTGTGGGACCCACCACCGGACGAATTTCAGCTAACGCATGGGTGGTCTCGTCAAAAAGCGAAATGCTTGTGGAAATTTTCTTTATATCCTCTAACTCTATGTCATTCTTTGCAGAAACTGAAAAATAGCCCACCAGTGTGCTGGGATCAGCTTCTGGAGGCAGTGTCAGGGTAAACGTCGTGTCGTTTCTTGCCAAGTTACGAGTCGTTAGCGTATACCTGTTTGAAACCTTATCCGGCACCATGATCGTGTCGACAAAACGAACTTGGTTGGGCTCCACTTCAAAGGCCGTGTAGCCCCCCGTAGGAAAATCGATTCGTTTTAAAACCCCGGCATCTATTTGGCTTGGATCCGTTTTTCGATTCGCCCCGTGTGATTGACTTATTTCGGGGCCCAACACGCCCTCGCCATAGTCATAAAACAGCAGATTTCCATTCCCATGCGCACCATTATAATATCCCATGAAATCCTGGGCCGTTGTGCCATATGCAGGGAAGCCGCCATCTTCGTAGGTGAACGTGTAGGAAGGCTTCGTGATTATCTGATCGTCCTTGAATCCTTGCTCATATAATGCGTCAAGTCTTAGTCTTTTGTTTTTCTCATTGAACCCTGGTGGATTTTGTATGTCATCCAATTGACTTTTTTGGCCCGATGTCGCTACGAAGTACGATTGCACAAAGCTAAAGCGCTTGATCTCGGTTTGCGCGCCATCCTTGTTCTGAAATATTTTGACCGCCGAAAGTCGATTTTCGTTCAAGACATCCTGTCGGTCGGGAACATAGTTAAAAGAAACCTGACCGTTTTTAAAAATGATGTCCTTAACGTGAATCGCCATGTGATCACTTGTGGAGCTTCCCGGCGAATATTTCATATTGCCAGCAAGGCTTTGGGTAGGATTATCGACAACCGTGAGTGATTTGTAGGCCTGCCTCGTCCTGACGAAAACGGGATCAGTATAGGTAAAGGAAATAACATCTGATTTATCGGCAGACGTGATGGAGGTGATATACCACGCTGTGGGACCGTGTGAACTCATCCATTTTCGGTCATTACATCTGTCGTCTCCGGCTGCCCAAAAACATAGGTCGTACCGTCTACATCGGTTATCGTAAAGGCACTAAAATCTGAGTTGACTTGAACTTTCAGCAAAGAGTAGGGAATCGTCACAATCTGAAACGGCACGCTGGCATCTACGCCGGGTTTAAAAACAAACTTCCCGCTAAAACTCCCAATGTTAAAGTAAAAGAAATCCGGCTGCCCGTCATAACCTGAATAGGGATACGCCAATTGGGCCACATAACAGGAATAGTGTTCGCCTGGATCGTCCTGATTGGGAACAGGGAGATTCAATATCCCAAAAGGCGCAGCATCATCATACCCTCTCACTACTCTGCTGATGGCGTAGCCCGCGTTCAAGGTCCATTTAAGTCCGACGGATGAAGAAATGTCGTAGGCTTTTACGCCAGCCTGATGGTAACTGAGTGAAACGGGTAATTTTAGCTTGCCGGTATTGATCTCGTATAAAGGCACGGAGATGTTAGTTAGACCGTTGGACAGCGAAACCGGATATTCTCCGTACTTCCCTAATGAAGCCGCTTCCGGTGATGGTGGGAATATCTTTACCTTGAATTGGGCTGCCGGATCGGCTTGTGCAAAGATGAAATGAATTGATACAAACGTTAGAAGGAGAAATGCTGTTCCTCTCATTACACTAATTATCATATTACTTATCATTAAAATCACAACATAGACACCTGTAATCACTCCGCTAATGTCAACGGTCCATTGTCTAGATGAAACGTTGAAGTATATGGCAGAAAAATTACAAGTCAATAAATTCCCTGCACAAGTTACCTTGTGAAAGAGGGCTTAAAACAATCGTTGGAGGGTCAAGTTCAACAGCGGACATTCATCTTACCAAATCACTCACATTCTGCACGATATTACTCTATCAATGCTAGCCATCATTAAAAGTAACGTTGGTCAGGCTCCTTTATTTAACTCAACTGCTGTTGGGGCAAATCTAAACAATTCCAGGAATTTTCGTTTAGTGGCTAAAAAAAATATTTTTAGTTGCGTTATATTTCGCTAAAAGGTTGAAATAAAAAATTTATTGCAGGAAAACGTCTGGCTTATCAGTGCAGGATTTGCGCAGTGTTGTGAATATTAAATATCTGGAACAGGTATATCGCATTGTAGCGTTCTGGGCAAACACCAAAAAAAAAGAAGGACCCCGAGGACCTTCTTTTACAATTTGCTCTAACGGTATAGCTCCGTGCCGTCGATGAACTTACCTTCGCTTCAGATATTCTGCAACGGCGGCGTTGTAGATTGATTTGCCGTTTATAACGGTTTTTGCTTTAGGGTTCTTTTTCTTAAAGTCAGCCAGCACCTTTTTGCCGTAGGCCGCAGCCGCTGCAAAACGTTTGCGCGTTTTTTGTTCCGCCTTGGACAGTTTGCGTTTACGTTGCTCCGGTCTCTTCGCAATTATTACGCCGTGTCGCGTTTGTCGTACAACGACTTCACCAATGATGCCGCTGAGGCCTGAAAGGACTGAGGAATTTGATGCTCTTGCCATATGATTTAGCTTTAAAATTGTGACTCGTTTCGTTGTCGGAATAGGAACCCCCATCGATGGCATAAATGACTCATGATAGGCTTGTCTATGGCTTATGTATGGCTTATCCTGGGCTTTGACTAGTCTTTGACACGGACTAGCACCGGACTTACAGCGGTCTCGCAACGGAGGATAGTGGGCTTTGACAGGCCGAAGATCAATCACTTTTGGCATGCAAATGTTCTAAAACTATTTTTTCACTCAGTCCGAGATAGCTGCAAAGCTCCTCTACCGATATGAGCTCATGCTTTTCTTTGCCACCCTTCTTGCGGATGGCCGCCACGATCTTGCGAGCGTAACTTTCGCTCCTGCCGGTGAGGGTCTGTATGTCTTTACAGTAGATCACCATTCTGCAACGCTTTATCATTACGTTAACTTCTTTTTGCCGATTAACTTCGTCTAAACAATTATGATGCAAAGGTATCGGCGGCCCCTCTCACAAAAAGTTATACCGCATCGATAGCAAAAACGATGTAAGTAAAATATGAAAATACAATGCACCATCTTGACTTCTTCCGAATAACTGCAAACTGCTTGCAGTATGGCGATGTCTTGTAATGTGGTTTATGCACACCTATCCATCCGGTCGTTGGTTGCGCCTATAACAATCTTACATGAACCGCATCGTTCCTGGTCACGTGCAAACATTTCATAACCACCACGGACCTTCACAAACCTTCACAAACCAGTCGAGACCTGCGCAGACCTATCAAGATCGTTTCGGTTTGACAACGGCCATAGGATACCCCGGCGGTTTGCCTTTGTTTTGTTCCATCATTGCAATGAGGGGCCTATCCGGAGTGTGCCCGAAACACGAGGGGAAATTAAATTTATGTGTTATGGCTAGTCAAGAAGGCGTCATTAAATTCAAAGGCGCCATTGGAGATTTGTCCTTCTACAAAGGGAAAGATGGATTTATGGTTCGTCAGTCTTCGGGGATCGATGGCAACCGAATTCGGAATGCGCCGGAGTTTGCCCGCACACGTGAAAACAATCAGGAGTTTTCGCATGCGGGCCAGGCCGGCAAGTTGCTGCGCAAAGCGTTTCAAAGTGTGCTGCGAAACACGGCCGATGGCCGCGTGGCCAGCAGGCTCACGAAACAAATGATGGTGGCACTCAAAGCCGATGCCACCAGCGATCGCGGGCAGCGCAATGTGGTTGACGGCGAACTGGGATTTCTGCAAGGGTTTGAGTTCAACAACAACTCTCACCTGGGCAGCGTCCTTACGGCGCAATACACCACCTCCATCGACCGCGCAACCGGGAAGATGGCGGCGAACCTGCCGAAATTCGTTCCGATGAACAACGTGTTCGCTCCTCCCGGGGCAACGCACTTCCAGTTTGTGGTGTGTGGCGCCGAGATTGATTTCAACAGCGGCGACATCGTGGTGTCTGTTTCTCAAAGTGCGGACTTGGCCGTTAGTCAGAAGACGGCAACGCCAGTGCTGCTGGAGGCGACCGTGACGGCCGGGAGCACGCATCCTTTGTTTTTTGTTTTGGGGATCACGTTCAGCCAGATGGTGAACGGCACTGCGTATCCGTTGCAAAGCGGTTCCTATAACGCGCTGAGCATGGTTACGGTAGACACGCCGGCGAAAGCCGCGGTGCCTCCGCACGTTGCGCCGTAGTCGGTTTGAGGAAGGCCCGCGTCGGGCCTTCCCTTTTATAAGATAAATTGAAATTTATGTGATATGGAATTGAAGGTGGTTGTGATTGTTGACGAGGATGTGAAGGAGATGGCACGGTTGGAGCATGCGATGCAGTTGTCGGGCTTTTCCATTGCCTGTTTTAAGTTCACCAATTTGAATGAAGCGGTTAACTTCATTTTTGTGCAGCCCGACCCCATTGACTATTTGCTCGTTGATGTAGACACGGTTCTGCCGGAAGAGGAATGGTTGTTGAAAACACTTGCTTCGTTTGGTGAAAGCCCGAATATGGTTACCGTTGCGTACTCAAAAAACAGAGAAAAAGATGTTGTCGCTCTTAAGAAACGGCTTGCCACGCATATGGTGGTTACTCTGCCGACGGATTCTTATAAGTATATAGGTTTGGTAGGGCACATTTTGGTATTCCATGAGTTGGAGGGTTGAAGCAGTCAGTGTCCAATGGCTTTCGGTCGATCACTTTCGCCTGGACAAGATCGACGTAAGTTGGGTGAAGGTAGGTTAGAAGGTCGTGAAAATTTAGCCCTGACCTCTCCCGCGCTGCCGATCAACCACCACCCACCACGATAGCTTCATCCTATCCTTTGCGTGTCCAGCATGCTATCAGGGTGGTCAGGGCTAAAGCCCTGGTGAAAGGTTATCTTCGTCCCTGGCCTAAAGGCCAGGGTTATTCAGGTTGCATTTAGCTGGGCTGCTGAATCTGATTTGTGTTCTAACGGTATGGCTAAAGCCTGTGGTTATACTATCGGTTTTGGGAAAATATTAATCGGGCCCGGCCAGGGATTGGAGTGGAAAGCCCGAAGTGCGTTGGGTTGTGCGTGGACGGACTTGGAACGGAAAGCCCGACCCGAGGCTTCCGAGGGGGGCCGCATGATAATGCTGTTGAGTTGGATCCTTTCTGTGCAACTCCAACAACGGTGTGAGTGGCGTGCGGTCTCGCTTCGATGCAAGTGTGGAGAGGTGTGCGCCATGAGCATGTGCATTTTTGATATAGGATGAGCGTGGCGCAGGTGTATGGTGTGTCTTATAACCCCAGGCTAAAGCCTGGGGTTATAAAGATGTGAGATCGATTTACCAAGACTAAAAGCCTGGAGCGAATATGTCGGTGTCGCCGGTCCGGACTAAAGCCCTGGGAGCGATAAAATGCGTTGGTTTTTCGGAACCAGGAAATGCATAATGGTCCAGGCCAGCAGGTAGGCCGACCCGCAGATAATAAACATAATGTAGTACGCGGTCTCAATGTCACCAATGGACCTGTAGTGTACGAAGAGATCTTTCTGCACAAAGAGTGTGAAGACTATTCCTCCCAGGCCGCCAAACATGCCGCCGATGCCGGTGACGGAGCCGACTGCTTTTTTGGGGAACATGTCCGACACTGTGGTGAAGATGTTGGCGCTCCAGGCTTGGTGGGCGGAGGTGGCTATGCCGATGACGATCACGGCCAGCCACATGTTGATTTGGCCGGCAATCTGCGCGAAGACGATAGGGATGACCAGGAAGGCGTAGAGGAGCATCGATGTCTTTCGCGCTTTGAAGACGGGCCAGCCTTTGCGGATGAAGTGGAGCGGAAGCCAGCCGCCCCAGATGCTGCCGAAGGTGGAGATGACGAACACCATGGCCACGGGCAGCGACAATTCGGTCCCCTTCAATCCATATTGGCTGGTGAGAAAATCGGGGAGCCAGAAAAGATAGAACCACCAGATGGGATCGGTCAGAAATTTTCCCAGCACGAAGGCCCATGTTTGGCGGAAGGCGAGCAACTTGAACCAGGATACTTTTTCGGTGGGCGATGCGGCGGTGTTGTCCTCTACGTCACTGTGAATGTATTCGAATTCCTCGGCGGAAAGTTTTTTATGCTTCGACGGCACGTCATAGACAACTATCCACAACACCAGCCAGATGAAGCCAAACGAACCCGTGATGATAAAGGCCCACTGCCATCCCCATTGGGCAATGATGAAGGGTACACTGAGGGGAGCGATGATGGCACCGATGTTGGTTCCCGAATTGAAGATGCCTGTGGCCAGGGCGCGTTCTCTTTTTGGAAACCACTCTGCCGTGGTTTTTATTGCCGCCGGAAAATTTCCGGATTCTGTAGCGCCTAGTGCAGCGCGCGCTAAAACAAATCCCAGTGTGCTGCTGGCGAACGCGTGACCGATGGCCGCCAAACTCCACAAGCCGGTGGCCAGAAAATAGCCCATCTTCGTTCCCAGTTTGTCCATCAGCCTTCCGGCGCCGAGCATGCCGAAGGCATACATCAGTTTGAAAGCGATCTCGGTGTTGGCGTAGTCGCCGTCGTCCCAATGAAACTCCAGTGACAATTCGGATTTCATGAGGCTGATCACCGAGCGATCGAGATAGTTCACCGTGGTGGCGAAGAACACCAGGGCGCAGATGGTCCAGCGGTATTTGGGAATGGCCGGTTGCAGGGTGAGGGGGTTAAAGGTGGTTTGCTGGTTCATGGGGTGTGATCGTTGATAGGCCTGATATTACTTTACTTTCCAGTCGCCGAAGATATTCTCCAGAGTGTATTGCTTTGCTTCTTCGTCCGTAAGCTGGTGCGCCCAGGGAACGCGTGATGAGGGGCTGGCGCCGGGGCCGGTGGATTTGTATTCGGCGTAGTATGCTGTCTTCTCGGCGTCTGGCTTGTTCCAGTTGTGCCAGCCTTCGGGTTTGATCTGTTTGTCTAAAAAGCAGTGGATGAAAACCGTTTTGGCAAATGGTCTCCAGGGTCTGCCGAGATAGAAAGAATTTTCGGGGGCGTCGCCTGTGATTTTGCAGTTAAGAAATACAAAACCATAGGGTACGCCTTCGGGTGTTGAGGCAGCTGTTGCGTATCCGGCGGTCTTACAAAAGATCGAACACGATTCAAAAACGGCCGTCGACCATCCGAAAATAAAATCGACTGAGCCTTCGATGTAGCAGTTGTTGAAATACATGCGGCCCTTCTCTGCAAAGGGATAGAGGGTGTCTTGCCATCCAAGAAACCGGCACCGGGTGAACATGACACGGTCGGCATCGATCCGCACGGCCACGGCTTGCCCGACGGGTCCTGAAGAATTTTGGAAGGTGATGTTCTCGGCTACAAAGTCGTCGCTAAAAATATAGAAGCTGGTGGAACCCGTGGTGCCCATCTCTTCACCGAATCTGTTTTTCTTGGTTGCGAAATCGTCGAAGGTGAGGATAGTCGTCAGGGCATCGGCGCCTATGAACGTTACGTTTGATTTGGATTTTGGGAGCACCAGTTTTTCTTTGTAGACGCCCGGTTTGATAAAGATGGTGGTGCGGTTCTTTCGGAAATCCGGGACGGCGTTGATCGCTTCCTGCACGGTCTTACAGTTTCCACTTCCGTCGGCCGACACTGTAAAATCTGCCACGGCCTGCGCGCGGGCTACTGTAGTAACCATCATTAATAAAATCACGATGATGGGGGTCAGCATTTTCATGGCATGCATTTTTCTACCTGGCTGTTCAGGTATATTTCAAGTTGCGTGTAGTGAGATGCAGCCGGCGACATCGTTGCGTCTGATTTATTGTTTGGATTTAAGTGACGGATCGTTTCCCAATTGTCGGGCAAATGATCACTATCTGTGTCGGCCGGCATTTTCGTCGAATGAAGCAGGGGCCACCCGCCTACTTCGGTTTGCGAATCAATGATGCCTTCCCGATTCTTTCCGAACTGACATTTTCCAGTACGAACTTCCTCCATCACACGACTATCCACATCGTCGCGATGGAAACTTGCCCCTGCAAATTGGAGGACGGAATGGAATGCCTCCTTGGCACTTTGTTGCGCAATGGCCTCCACGGCGAACGGTTGCGCGGCCTTTGCTGAATCTGGATGGTCGGTGTGCACTCCATCCCAGTTCTGCTCCGAGAGTTGCGCGTTGCCTTCGAAGAAATTGCCTTGCACGAAAAAAGATCCGTAGGGCGAATAGGGATTTAGAAGCCAATGTCTTTTCACAGGGGTGGCGGGCCCGGGTTTGTAATAGTTGTTCACGATGTTGTAGCGGCCTTTCTCTCCGCCATATACATTATCGCTCACCCAGTTGCAGATCACGTTGTTGCGAAAGTCCACTAACTCATCCGGCGTATTGGGTGTCGTGGACGACCCGCTGAAGCGTGGCAGCCTGCTGGTGTGCGAGACGATGAGATTGTGATGGAAGGTTGCCCCTCTCCCACCCCAGATGCCGCCATAGCCATGATTGCCTTTCTTATGCACGGAATGGTTCAGACTTTCGGAGATGATACACCATTGCAAAGTGAAATTTTTGTTTCCATAAAAGGACGCGCATTCATCGGTGGCCCAACTGATGGAACAATGATCGATGATGATGTCGGTATTTCCGTTGTTGCCTCCAAAGGCATCGGCCTCCTGTTTCATCAAGTCGCCAAGGCGGAAACGCATGAAGCGAACGATGACGTTGTCAGCATGCAGGGTGACGGGAAAATCCTGAATGCAAATGCCCTCGCCCGGTGCAGACTGCCCTGCGATGGTGACGTTGCCGTGCTCGATGCGAAGAGGCGACTTTAATTTTATATTTCCGGAAACAACAAACAGGATGGTGCGTGGCCCGGAGGCAGCGACGGCTTCCCGAAAACTTCCGGGGCCGCTGTCGTTGAGATTGGTCACTACATAGACAGCTCCTCCCCTCCCGCCAGACGCATGCTTGCCGAATCCCTCTGCGCCGGGAAATGCAATCGCCGTTGTATCGGTGGCGCGTTCTTCCAAAAACGCGTGACGGTCTTTTGGACACAACAGAAGAAGACAAAGGAGGCCCGCGAAGATCACATCGATGCTAGTCATGGCATGCGCTCGCTATTTCTTTCCCGTCATCAACTGCACCTTTACTGGATCTGCCAATTCCTTTGCCACCTGATTGACATAGTCCAGAAATTGTTTCTCGTCTGAAATACCTCCCGGCTCGCCGCCCCACGCCGCCAGAAAATAATACTCCAGCTTGCCCTGCCCGGATTTTAATTGCATAATATGACTGAATTCATCCTCCGAGAAGGCGGCCAACGCCGAAGGCTTTACGAGGACGGCAAGTCCCAGCTCATCCGAATTTAAACTTTGCTTGCCATACGTCGCCAGGTATGCCCACTGGTTGGCGCTTCCGGTTTGTGTGAAAAGTTTGGCTTTGGTGTCTTTCACGATTCCGGTGACCAGGTTTTCGGGATGGTTGGTGATGTCGAATTGCTGGTGCGTGAGTCTTGTGCCCGCGTGAATCGAGATCTTTGATCGCACGTCATGCTTTTGTGTGCCGGTGAGCCAGCCCGAATAGTTTGTCACGATCGAAGAGAAGACTGCGCCATTCTCCACAATCCTGCAATTGACGCTGTCGGTCTTTTCAACGCGAATGGTTTTGCCTTCGGCGGTTGCACCCAGGGAACCGAGGCCGAGCGATTTGCCTACTTTCATTACGTCCATTCCCCAGGGCTGGAGGTTGTGGTAGGAATCAAAACCGTCGAGGCCCACATTTTGCAAAACAAGTTCGGGGACTTTCTTGCCGAACACATCAGTAGCATTCCGTTGGTCGAGGTAAAAGCGGTAACCCACTTTGTCCGACTCCCAGCCCGGTCCTTCATAGCGAATAAACCACGAATGATCTTTATGCTGTGGCGGCACGCGCAGGTACTCAACATTCTGAAACGCCCCCGCCATGTATTCGCGGTCTTTCCATTCACCGCCGGTCTTGTGCGACAACTCCGCCTGTGTGCGCTTGGCATAATTTCGCGACATCGTGCCGTCGACTTTGTAGCGCACGGTCACTTCACGCGATTCGGAGGGGTTCAGCTTTTCAAGCACGAAGACCACTCCGGGATCATCCATGTCGTGAGCGTTGTATTGACTTGGTATTTCCCTGCCCGCATCCACCACAACAAAAGCCTTGCTGTTGAACTTGGCGGCCACTTTGCGGATTTGTTCGGGCGAGAGCACTACCAGCGTGTTTTCGCGCGCGATGTTTAGCGGGTTGGTGACCTTGACGCGGAAGGTGAGCGGGAGATCCGTTTCAATTTGCTGCGCAGTTACATTTCCTGTCACGAGGATCAGCAGCCCTATCAGAAGATTTTTCAACATCATCGGTATATTTTCTTATTTAGATAATTCCATTTCAATGGCCGCCTGCATCAGCGGGCCTATTCCTTTCAGGTCGTCGGTGCGCAAGGGTTCTTTGATGTAATATTCAAATGAACCGTCGCGATAGGGTGTCCCTCCCAACCCTGCACCGCTGCAGGTTTTCAGCAGGTGAAGATGTCCCTGGGGGTCGGTTTCGATAAACGTTTTCACTATTCCGTCGTATCCTTTCTTTGCCGCAGCGCGGAAGCTTTCATCCAGATAGCCCAGCCGTGCCCCTTTTGCCAGGGCGTACACAATCATGCACGTGCCAGAAGCTTCCGCATAATTACCCTTCACGGTTTGTTTGTCCGTCACCTGGAACCAGACACCAGACGGGTCCTGATAATTCTTCAGCGCAAGTGAAAGACGTTTTAAAATGGCAACCAATTCTTTTCGCTTGGGATGATCGGCCGGAAAATAATCCAACACATCCACCAAGGCCATGGCATACCATCCCATGGCACGGCTCCAGAACTCGGGCGACTGCCCTGTGGTGGGATTGGCCCAGCGTTGCTTTTTGCTTTCATCCCAGCCGTGATACAGCAGTCCCGTCTTTGCATCGCGGGTGTGGTTCTCGGTCCAGATAAACTGGTTGGCGATGTCGCCGAAATCCTTAGGGTTCCCAAAGAGCTTTGTGTATTCTGCATAAAACGGTTCGGCCATGTACAGACCATCCAACCACATCTGGTACGGGTAGCGATGCTTGTGCCAGAAGCCGCCTTCTTTGGTGCGCGGCTGCCAGCGCAGTTGTTCGCGCAAGAGGCCGGCGGCTTTCTTGTATTTCTCGTCTTTTGTCTCCTGGTATAGGGTGAGTAATATGCGGCCGGGAGTGATGTCGTCGATGTTGTATTCGGTGAGGTCGTAGGTGCGAATGGTGCCGTCGGGCATCACAAAGATGTCGGTCATCTTCTTCATGTAGTCCAGGTAACGTTTGTCGTGGGTCTGTTGCCAGAGCCGGTCAAATCCTTTTAGCACCACGCCCTGTTCATAGTCCCACGACGCGGGGCGGCTCGGTTTCTTTTCTTCGATCTTTTCTTCGGAGGCGCCGTGTGTCACATACTTTCGCACCACGATCGAGTCCGGGTAGGTGAACATGACCGTCTCCGCCATCTTTATGGCCAATGACGGTTGTGCTTCACATCCCAACCCTGCCATGCCGACCAAAAAGACAGCTATACTCATTCCTCGTCTCATCTGCTATTTTCTTTTAATGATCTTATCTGAAACTCCGGGACCGAACTTGATTTCATGGGTAGCGACGGGAACCGCCGCATTCAGCAGCCGGATTTCTTTCGACCGGCCTCCCTTCACCGACAACAACGTTTTCCCCGGCTTGTAGCGAACATTATCCAACACAACGTTCTTGCTATCCTGAAGGTCGACAACAATTTCGTCATCACAATACAGCGTTGCATTTTTCAGCGCCACCGCATCGCCCTCGATGCAGACCAGCCCATGTTTGCTTTGTATGACCAGGTCTTCCAGTCGAATATTGGCGATGTTCATCTCCGGAAGGCCACGAACAAAAATGGCAGTCTCCGCTCCTTTGCACACCACTTCACGAATCACAATGTCGCGAAACTGCGGCGTGCCTTCGTTGACCGGCTGAAATTCGATGGTCGGTTTGTCCTCGCCCGAAAACACTGCAAGCGGATCTTTGGCCATATAATACATATCGAACAAAATGGCCGCTCCTCCAATGTTGTTCATCCGGATGTTATCGACATAGATCTTTTCGACGATGCCGCCGCGACCGCGTGTGGTCTTGAAGCGAAGGCCCACATCGGTGCCCAGAAAATTGCAATCCGACACAAAAATATTCCGGGCGCCGCCGCTCATTTCACTGCCCACCACAAACCCGCCGTGACCATGAAAAACGGTGCAATGCCGCACGATCACCTCTTCGGTGGGCACACCGCGTCTTCGTCCTTCTTCGTCACGTCCTGATTTTATGCAAATGCCGTCATCACCCACATCGAACGAACTGTTCTCGACCAGCACATTCCTGCACGACTCAATATCGACGCCATCCCCGTTCTGCGCATTCCAGGGATTTCTCACCGTGAGGTTGCGCAGCACGAGGTGTTGTGCGAGCAAAGGATGCAAACACCATGCGGGTGAATTCTGGAACGTGACACCTTCGAGCAACACCCGCTTGCACCGCGTGAGACTCACCATGTTGGGTCGCAAAAATTCTTTGATGGCCGCCGCTTTCTCCAGGTCATATCCTTCGGCAACAACGCCGGGGCGTTTGGCCTTTGATCCTAACAAGGCACGTTCTGTTGGGTACCAGGTATCTTTGTTTTCATTCAGCACACCGCCGCTTGCTATGCGCTGCTCCCATTCGGGTGGCGTGAGCTTGCTCTTCTTCACCGGTCGCCAGGCTTCCCCCGCACCATCGATTATCCCCTTCCCCGTGATGGCAACATTAGCAATACCTTCTGCAAAAATCGGCGATTGTGCCCGGATGGCTTCCACGCCTTCCCAGTTGGTTTTCACCAAAGCATAATCGCCGGTGTTATTGCTGAACTGCAGCACAGCATCTTTCACCAGGTGAAGGTTCACGTTGCTGCGAAGCGTGAGCGGACCTGTTAGCCAAAGACCAGCAGGAACCACCACGGTGCCGCCACCGGCATGGCTACAGGAATCCATGGCTTTTTGAATGGTGTTTGAATTGAGCGTCACCCCATCGGGTATGGCACCGAAGGCTACAATATTAAACGTGTCTTTGCGAAACGAAACCTCGTCGATGTGCGGGAGCTCGTATGTATATTTTCCCGTGGGCAACACGGCGAGGCTGTTGGCCAGCTCCAGTTTAAGGCTGCGAATCTCTTCAGCCACGGCCGACGCCATGAGCGCCGCGCCATAGGGTGTGAAGTGCGTGTTGTCGTCCTTGCCATCGGGGTGTCCCTTCCACACATCTTTATCAAGATTCAAAAACAGCCGTTTTGAATCCTCCACACCTTGTGCTACCAGAATGGTTTTACTTTTTGCATGCAAATCAATAACGGGAACCTGAAGCGTCTTCCCCACCTCCTTCACTACGCGTGGATAGTCGCCGTGTTGATCTACAAAGTTTCCCTGCGCGTCAAATTTTCTTCGCATCACCGGGGTGATCAAAACAGGTTTGGCACCCTTGGCACGAATTTCCTGCACATAGCGTGTCAGGTTTTTTCTGTAGTCGGTGTCGGCAGCTGCATAGCGCGCGGTGTCTGATTCTTTTGAATCGTTGTGCCCAAATTGAATCAACACCCAGTCGCCGGGCTGCAGTTGGTCGATTACATTTTTCCAGTGACCGAGCGTCCGGAAACTTCGCGTGCTTCTGCCGTTCACGGCGTGGTTCTGTACGTCAAGTCCGGCGTACTGCTTGAAGATCGTTCCCCACCCCGTCTCGGGAGCGACCTCGGGTTTCTTGTCGGCCATCGTTGAGTCGCCGACAAGGAAAATCCTCGGTTTCTGCACGAAGGCGGAAAACGAAAAGAGAAAAATTGTAAGGGATAAAAGAATCGCTGTCTTTACCGGTTTCATATCGTATCGGGCATCAGGAAATTAAAAATCCCGCACGAGCCCGGGGGCCCTGTGCGGGGATTTTCTGACTTAACCACTAATTTAATATCCAGGATTTTGTTTGATCTCGGCTTGATTCAAATCCAATGCGCGTTGTGGAATGGGGCGCAGAATTTTGCGTTCACCACCCGAGCCGGCAAAGGCATCGATGCCGTTGTTTGCATACTTTGTGCGCAGCGGTGTATTGTAGAGTTCGTTGCGCTCCACCAATTTGCCCACGCGCTTCAGATCCATCCAGCGATGATATTCGCCCACCAGTTCGCGGGCTCTTTCGTCGAGAATAAAATCGATGGTCACGGCCGCAGGGTCGGTCAATACCAGGCTTCCGGCCACACGTTCGGCGCGTTTCCGCACTTCATTGATACGCGCCATAGCCGTTGACTGATCGCCGGTCTTCATATAAGCTTCTGCAGCGATAAGATAGGTCTCTCCCAGTCGGGCCAGATAAATATCGCGTGTACTGCTGCCGTTGACATTGGCGGTGTACACTGCGGTGGGGTCATCGAACTTCCGCACTGACGGTGTGGCTCTGTCGGCACTGTTGGTCGTGGCTTCCCACGCGCTGGAGTAGGGCACAAACTTTGCCGCATTCCGGTGCGCCGGGTCGGCCGCCTTCCAGGTGGCTTCGTCTACTTCCCATGACGGTGCATAATAGACGGCCACGTTCAGCGTGGGCAGCGTGGCATTCTTGTCATAGAAATCATAATAGCGATCGTAGAATGTCAACATGAACGTGTTTTCAAAACGAACATCGTCCTTGGTAAACAAATCGAACAAGTACTTGGTAGGACAAAGCGTGTATTGTTTGTAGGGATAACCTTTTGCTGCACCTTCGCCGCCCATATACGGTCCAAAAAACACATTCTGATTGCTACCGTCGTTCTGCGCGTTGAGGATGGAGGCCTTATCATACTGCACAGAGAAAATAACCTCAGCATTTTTTTCTTTGCCGGGCCAAAAAAGATCTTTGAAAGTAACAGACAACGCCTGTCCGGCGATTGCCGCGTCGGCATAGGAGGCGGCCTTCGCGAAATCCGTACCGGCGGCAAAGGTTTCATAGCCGCGCGTGAGATAAGCCTTGGCGAGATAATGCTGCACGACGCGTTTGGTCACACGGCCAAACTGGGCGTTGGTATCGGGCACGTCCGCCAACGCTGCTTCCATTTCGGCGATGACAAAAGCATAGACCTCCTCGGCCGAATTGCGGTCCAGTTGCAGCACGGGAGCGTCGAAGCTCTCCGTCACCAGCGACACGCCGCCGAACTGTTGTACGAGCAGAAAATAGTAAAACGCCCGGAGGAATTTCATTTCGCCTTTTCGGGACTGCAACTGATCGGTGGGTTCTGTAATGTCATTGTAGTACAGCGCCGTGTTGCAGCGCTGAATGGAGCGGTATGCAGCGGCATAGAAGTTGGCCACGTTCACATCGGCGGGTGTCAGGTTTCTATATTCGCTCAGCGATTCCGGCTGGTTGTCGCTTCGCCCCTGCACATACATGTCGGTACCGGCTTCAAACACCCAGGGCAGGTCATAGACCTCGCGCAAGGTGGAGTAGGTGCTGTTGATGAGGCTTTCATAGCCGTCTTTGGTTTTATAATACGGATCGGCCTCAATATTCGATTTATTCTCCTCTTCAATGAAGTCGCTGCACCGGGTGAACGCGGCCAGGAGCATTGCGGTAAGGATTATTGTTCTGATTTTCATACGCATGATTTTTTAAAACTTCACATTGAGCCCAAACTGATAGGTGATCGAGGCGATGCCGCCATCCATGTATTGTGCATCGGCCCACTCCGGATCAAACCCCTGGTATTTGGTGAACACAAAAGGATTCAACACGTTGCCATACACCCGGAGGCTGGTGATGTGCGCGCGCTCCAACAGCGCCGAAGGAATGGTGTAGCCCAGGGTGATGTTCTTTATCTTCACAAAGCTCGCATCCTTGTAGGCGGCCACGCCACTTTCCGTGCGCCAGTACGGTCCGAAGTTTTTCGGTTGCGGATATTCATTTGACTCGCGCGTCTGTGTCACGTCGTTGGGTTGCATGTACCAGTTCACGTTCAGCTTCTGCCGGCCCCGATCGTCCCAGTTGAGAAATTCTTCGTGGAAGGGACTGTATACCTGCACACCCTGACGGGTGAAGAGCGATGCCGAGAAATCAAATCCGTGGAAGGTCAGCGTCGTGGAGAAACCGCCGGTCCATGTAGGCATCGGGGTGCCGATGATGGTGCGGTCGTCGGCGTCGATCACGCCGTTGTCGTTCCGGTCTTTCACGCGGGCCTGGCCCGGCAGCTGTCCGTACTGCTTGGCCAACTCACGTTCGCTCTCCTGCCAGATGCCGGCAAATTCATAGGTATAGTTCACACGGATGGGCTGGCCGATAAACCATTTGTTACCGACAATGTCGTCGGTTCCGTTTAGCAGTTCGGTGATCTGGTTTTTATTTTTGGTGAAGTTAAAGGAAGTTGTCCATGTCAATTTGCTGGTCCGCACGTTCACGGTGTTCAACATGATCTCAACACCCTTATTCCTGACGGAAGCCACGTTGTCCCAAACCCAGGCATGCCCCATTTCAAGCGGCAGGTCTCGTTTGATCAGCAAGTCCTTGGACAACCGGTTATAAAAATCGATCGACCCGGTGATGCGTGCATCCAGTAAAGCATAGTCAAGTCCGGCGTTGAATTCGCTCGTACGTTCCCATGTCAATTGTGAGTTGCCCAGCACGGGAGCAAAGCCTCCGGCGTTAGTGCCTCCAAAGTCATAGTAGGTCTGGCGGCTGGCCGTGGTGGACGAGGTGTAGGGATCGACGGCGTTGTTGCCGGTGAAGCCATAGCTTGCGCGTAAAGCAAGGTGGTTGATGAGCCTGACGTCGTTCAAAAATTTCTCTTCCGAAATTTTCCATGACACGGCGGCCGACGGGAACGATGCCCATTTGTAGCCTTCCGCTAACACCGAAGCGCCGTCCCACCGGTCGGACAGGGTAACGAAATATTTTTCACGCCACGAATAATTCAACCGGAGCGCATACGACCGGAGTGAATATTTACCAAAACCTGTATCGGCACGTTGGTCGGCCGTGGGCGCGCTGCCAATGTTGTTGTAGCCCGAATTGAAGGGCAGGTTGTTGGCCGACATCGTGGTGGTGTCGCCGCGGAACAAGTTCATGGAATAGAGGCCCATCAGATCGAAGTTATGATCCTTTATGGTTTTGCTCACCGACACCTGGTTGTCCCACACATAGGAAAAGCTTTCGGTTGTTTTCAGGTCGGCTGTGCCCAACAATCCCACGCGTCCTTCTGAGTTCGGGCCGAAGTAACGGCCGCGTTTGTCGTAGCGCATCGAAGGAGCGAACGTACTTTTAACTTTCATCGACTTGATGGGAGCATATTGCAGAAACACATTTCCCAGCACGTTGTAGGTGCGGCGGTCGTTCTGAGCATTCTCCATATCCACCAGCGGGTTCACCGAGCTGGTCATGTCGATGTAGGGAAGGTCCTTTCCGGGTTGTATCAGAAGTTCTGTGGGCCGGTCTGTAGCGTAGGGCTTCACCAGCGGCGTCATGCGAAAGGCATTGACCATGGCATTGGGGCTGCCTCCCTCCTGGTCGGCGAGCGCCATGTTCAGGTTGGCGCCGGCGCTCCATTGTTCGTTGAGCACGTGGCTGACGTTAGCCTTGAAGTTATAGCGTTTGTATTTGTCGTGAACGATGTTGCCGGTTTCTTCCTGGTAGCCCACACCCAGTGCATAGCCGATCTTGTTGTCGCTCATGCCCGAGGCGGAGATCCAATGATTCTGTTGCTTGCCGGTCTGCATCAGCAGTGCGGGCCAGTCCGTATAGTCTTTTTCAGCGACTCTTCGGTTCAGCTCATCTTTGTTGGGGGCGTTGTTGCCGCTGTTGGAGTCGTAGGGCTGCTGTGGGTTGGCCAGTAGCGCTGGCGTGATGAAGGAATCTTGTCTGAAATTCCACCACGTGTCGCCGTCCATCAGCTCGGGCATGCGTGCAGCTTCCCGCACGCCGTAGTAGCCGTCGTAGGCAATGACGGCCTTATGCTTCACACTCGCCCCTTGTTTGGTGGTGACAATCACCACACCATAGGCACCTCTCGAACCATAAATGGCCGTGGAAGAGGCATCTTTCAAAATGTCGATCCGCTCGATGTCCTGCGGGTTCAGAAAGTCGATGTTGTCGGTGATCACGCCGTCGACGACGTAGAGCGGGTTGCCGCCTTTGAGCGATTGCTGCCCGCGAATCTGTGTTTTAAACCCTGCGCCGGGGCGTCCCGACGGATTGGAGATGTCGACGCCGGCCACCTGACCTTGCGCGCCTTCGAGCGCGGAGATCGAACCGCGTTTGGTGATCTGGTCCGGATCGACCGATGCTACTGCGCCGGTGAGGTCTGATTTCTTCACCGTGCCATAACCGACCACCACGATTTCGGAGAGTTCTTTCACGTCGGCCGTCAAGGCAACATCAAGCGTCGTCCTCGTGCCTACCAGGATTTCCTGGGCCGCATAGCCGATGAAAGAGAAGACGATCGTCGCTTCCGGACTTGCCTCCAGCGTATAGTCACCGTTGGCATCGGACGTCGTTCCACGGCCAGTGCCTTTCACCAGGATGGAGGCGCCGGGGATGGGTGAGTTGTCTTCCGACGAGGTCACTTTTCCACGAAGGACAACGGTTTGTCCAACGGCGGGGATGTAAAGGCCTGCGCTGACGAGGAAGAAGAGGAGCCATCTTTTCAACAACAGGGACCGGAAATAATGGCGCCTTTCCGGGTGTTGACAGCGTTGTAAATAATGCGTCATAAAGAGTATGGGTTTAGGGGGTTCAATAAAGGCTATTTCGGTGACCGCAATCGAGTTCATAGTGCAATCGATTGCATTTTAGTGCACTTTTTTTGATTAACCAAAAGAAATTTTTCTTTTTTATGAAAATGGGCTAAAAACGATTGTTAACCGTGTTTATTGACCAATTTCCAGTTGTCAAGTAATCCCTTATTCAGGGAGCCCTTCGCACAAATCATGTCGATCGACGTGCCATTGTGTTTGTTTTTCATATATATTGCGCAATCGATGGTCCTTCGGGACGCGAGGAGCATAACGGCATTCTTTCATTCTTCAAAAGACATCTGTTTCGTGTCGCCTGGAGCGAACCTTTCCAGCGGAGTGTGACGGGGAGTGCCCACGGACCAATGAACTTGTAGCAGGCAGAAGCGGACTCAAATCATGAAAAAAGAAAAAACGACCATACACGATATCGCGCGCCACCTCAACATCACGGCATCCACCGTGTCGCGCGCGCTGAAGGATCACCCGAAGATCAGCACCGAAACAAAGAAGGCGGTTCACAAGACCGCCCAGAAATTAAACTACCAGCCCAACCACATCGCCGCAGCGCTGCGCAATGGAAAAAGCAACATCATCGGTATCATCGTGCCGACAGTAGATCGCAGTTTTTTTTCGTCGGTGGTAAGAGGCATCGAAGAGATCGCCAACGCGGCGAAATACAATGTGATGATCTGCCAGACCTACGACAATTTCGAAAAGGAAGTGTCGACCGTCGAAGCACTACTCAACGCTCGCGTGGACGGCATCATCGTGTCGCACGCCAAGGAAACATTGAACTTTAATCATTTCTTGAAAGTGAAAGAACGCGGCATTCCGCTGATCATGTTCGACCGTTACAACGATGACCTGGAGGTGAGCAACGTGGTGATCGACGATTTTCTGGGCGCATACCAGGTGACGGAACACCTGATCCAGCAAGGGTGCAAGCGAATCGCGCACTTCACCAACACGCGCAAGATCAGCATCTTTAAAGAACGCCTCCGCGGCTATCGCGAAGCCCTGGCCGCTAACGGCATACCCTACGCCGACGAACTTGTTGTAGAAAGCAACCTGCAGTTGGAAGACGGCAAGGCCAGCATGCAGCACCTGCTCACGCTAAAAGAAATTCCCGATGGCGTGTTTTCCGCCAGCGCCTTTGGCGCGCTGGGGGCAATGGAAGCCCTGAAAGAACGCAACCTCCGCATTCCCGAGGATGTGGCCATTGTCACGTTCAGTAATGAAACCTTCACATCAGTGACCGAGCCTCCCCTCACCACCGTCGACCAGCACAGCATGCGCATTGGCAATGCCGCTGCCGAGATCTTTCTGGAAGAGATCAGTGCCCGCGATAGAAAATTTATTCCTCAGAAAATTGTACTGAAGCCGGAGTTGATCATCCGGCGGTCATCGCTGCGGAAGAAGTAGTGACTTGTTACTTTTCTCCCTGCATTCTTGATGTGCATCATCGTCACCCGCCAGATTACTTCTTAATACAACGCACGGAATGCGCCCCGGGCTTCTCTCCATCATTATGGCGGTTAAGAATTTTTGAACCTTTGCCAAAATTGTAGAACCAGGCGTTACCGGCATTCGTTTCTGTTGCTGTCCAATAAAATCCATGAGCTTCAAGGCGTTTGTAGGTACCGGAAACCTCGCGGTTGCCACTCAACAAGATATTGAAACCGGATTTGCCTCCATACAACAAAGCCGCATATGTTGTTGCCCCTGTGTGGATTGAATCCCTATGGACTCCGCCATAATATCCGGCCATTCGTTCCCACTCCTCGTTTGTTGGCAATTGCCATCCCTCCCCAAGCATTTCACATCCTTTCGTTGCCGATTCCCAGGTATATAAACGGCCATAGCGGTCACAGTTCTGTTTTAGATCTTCATAGCAATAGGAACCCGGTATATCGATCTTCAGATTTTCGGTGGTCCATTCTCGATTGTCTAACATGATCCGTGAAGCATACGTATTGCCGTCTTTATCTTTTACTGAAGTAGCGCGTTGATTTTTTAAGGAATGCGTGGCGCAACTTGTGGTCAGAAGAATTGAAGTAATGCATGCTGCGAAAGAGGCTACTTTCATAACTGTATTTTTTGTCATTTAAAATACCGACCTGTGTGTCTAAACGCCTTGGTTAAAGAAAATGACACGGCAAATTGAGCATTTCTGCACATCGTCGGTTCATCGCCACGGCTAGTTTTGTGTCATTAGCAAATTACAAAACACGATTGATGAAAGCGACCTCCATACTCGCCCTGATTTCCGGTCTTGCCCTCTTTTGCGCCTGCCAGCAGCACAAACCAGCCGACGACCCCGAAAAATTAAAAAGCGTGCTCCTCGCCTATTTTGACGGGATTAGAAACAAAGACTTCAAAAAAATGACCGATGCTACGACCGACGACTTCGTGCTCTATGAAATGGGGAGAGTCTGGAGCAACGACAGTGTATTTAAAGAAATGAAAAAATTTCCCTATACCGTGGTGTATAAGTTCGACAACTTTAAAATAAACATCGACCTCCAATCCGGGCACATGACCTATAACAATCACGGTGAGTTTGCATTCGACAGTACCAAACAGAGTTTTGATTGGATCGAGAGCGCCGCTTTCCGGAAAACGGAAGTCGGGTGGAAAATGTATTTCTTACATATTACGGAAAGATATAGTCCCTCAACGTCGCAAAAATGAACAAGCTTTATTGTATTTTTTGTTGCCTCCGCATTCGTTGGGCGTAATTTTTACACACCTATTTCGAACATCGGTAGGGCAACAAAACTCTACGGCCTTCCTGTTTCAAAATTTTAACACCGGGAATTATCCAGGACCGACATCAAACTAATGATGATGTTCCCCATGCCCCGCATACCACGCCTCTTGCAGCTCATGGAACATGTCGTGAAGCTCCGTCAACGCATCGCCTACTACTTTATCGTCGGTTGATTTGGAAGTCTCTACAAAGGCCGCTGTTTTTACTTTCAGGGCTTCGAGCTTGGCCTTCACGTTTTCATTGTTAACCTTTTCCGGAAGGGGTCCGGCGAGCCATTGTTCGGCAGAGGCGGCCAGTTCGGCGGCTTTGGCCTTCGCGGGGGCCAGGTTGGCACTATCCTTAAAGGGATGGAAAGACTCGGCCATGATCATGTGGAAATCGTCCATGGCCTTCCATTCTTCGGTGTCGGCCGTTGTGGAGTCGGTGGTCGTCTCGGTGGCCGTGGTCTCTTTTTTGGTGCCGCAGGCAATGAGAAGAGCAAAGAACAGGGCGGTGAAAATGGTCTGGGTTGCGTTTTTGATCATGGTTTAGTCGGTGTTATGGCGTTGGGCAAAAATACGAAGTCAGGATTTAATTTACTGCTTGTCGCGAACGCGATATTTGCGGCTGCGTTCGAGACGGCGCATGAGGCGTTTCAGCACGTCGAAATAGAGCGTGAGGAACAGGAATATCGTCATGCTCCAGATCACGGCCACATTGAAATAGAACGTGTCGAACGCCAGGCCGGCAAACTGCTTGGTGGGTTGGAATAGGTTGGCCGAGAAGTCGAGTTTGTTTTTGGGCTTGTGGTCGTCGACATAGATGGGATAGATCTTTTGCACCAGCGAGCCGTTGTATTCCACGATGCGGTCAGGCGTGCCGATGTTTTCCACCGCGTCGGCGACGGCCTTGTTGGAGTAGCGCTCTCTCAACCCTTCGAAGCTTGCGGCCTTGACCGGCGTTGAGGTGAGCTGGGCGATTCGCTTTTCACGCTCTGCTACTGCCTTTCGCCTTTGGATGCTGTAATATTGCTTGAGAGTCGTCAGGAAACGCGTGGTTTTTTTATAGACCGTCGAATCGAATCCGCCCACCACGAGCTGGTCTACTTCGGGGAAGTTTTCTTTCCCGACATGGCCCAGTTCATTCTCAATCTCTGTCTTTAGAAGATTCAGGGAGTTTATCACCTGCTCGTCGGTGGTGTGGCGCCAGCTAAAGGGGCGGTTCACCACATAGGCCAGCTTCGACTCCAGGGCAGGAATGTAGTAGACGCGTTTGTACTCAGCCTCTGCCTCGCTTTTGTCGACGTCGTAGAATTGTCTTTGAAAGGGGTTGTCTTTGAACTGCGTGACCATAAACGCCTCGAAGGCCCAACGCGATGCCATCATCTCTCCCGCCACCGGCACACCAATGGGCTTGCCCACACGCGGATTGAATTTGTCGAAGCTGATGACCACGCCGCTGAGCAACAGTTGTGGGATCACCAACAAGGGAATTAGAATATAGATCGTAACAGCAGAGTTGAATGATGCCGATATATTTAATCCCAACATATTGGCAAAACAGGAACAACTGAAAAGAATGAGCCAGTAGCGCATCTCCGTCAACGGTATTTCCAAAATGGTATTCCCCACCAGCAGGAACAACAACGTCTGGATAGCGGAAAAAGCAAACATCACGGCCACCTTCGACACCAGGTAACTGCTTCGACTCAAGTGCAAAAACTCTTCGCGCTTCAGGATCTTGCGGTCCCGGAAAATTTCCTCGGCGCTCATCGTGAGGCCGAAAAACAACGCGACCACCACACTCATGAAGAAGTATACGGGGACGTTGTTATTGTTATAAAACGTGTATACGGGATTGGTGTCGCTCAGCACGTTGTAGTACTTCACCATAAAGGCGATGAAGAACGCCAGCACCGGCGCTTCCAGCAGGTTGATATACAAATACTGTTTATTGGAAAGCTTCGCCAGCACGTCGCGGGTGATGAAGACCTGGAGCTGTTTGGCCCAGGCGGGAATGGCCTGCAGCACCGGCAGCGATTCCTGCACGTGATCGACGCGGGGAACCTTGATCTTTTGTTTGAAGTACTGATACCACTGACCTGACGAAACCTTGCGCGTATTGGTAAGCCGGCCGTATTCGTTTACCACCCGCGTCTCGATGATGCTGAACACCTGCTCGGGGTTGATGTTCCCACATTCGGGACACATCCCCTGTGTTTTGTTGGCGGCATTGATGATGTCGCGAAAATAAATGACCGACTCCACGGGGTTGCCATAGTAGATCTGAAAGCCCCCCACGTCCATGATGATGAGCGTATCAAACATCTTGAAGATATCGGACGATGGCTGGTGGATTACCACAAACACCATCTTGCCCCGGAGCGACAGCTCCTTGAGCAAATCCATGATGTTTTCCGAGTCGCGCGATGAAAGGCCGGAGGTGGGTTCGTCCACAAACAAGATCGTCGGCTCCCGAAGCAGCTCCAGGGCGATGTTCACGCGTTTGCGCTGCCCTCCACTAATGGTCTTGTCCAACGGCGATCCCACACGCAAGTCGCGGATCTCGGACAGGCCGAGGTTCACGAGCACGCGGATGACCACTTCGATCATCTCCTTCTCCGTATAGTGGGCAAAGCACAGCTTGGCGGCGTAATATAGATTTTGAAAGACGGTCAGCTCCTCGATGAGCAGGTCGTCCTGCGGCACATAGCCGATGATGCCCTGTACCTTTTCCGGGTGCTCGTGGATGTTGATGTCGTTGATGAGCACGCGGCCGCTGGACGGCTTCTCAGAGCCATTGAGCACGTTGAGAAGCGTGGATTTTCCAGAGCCGCTGGCGCCCATGAGGCCCACGAGCTTACCGCCCTGCTCGGCGATGTTCACGTTCTGAATGCCGGCGCGGCCGCTTTTGAAATGATAGAAAATGTGGTCGGCCGTGAACGAAATATGCGTTTTGCTGGCGTCGCTGAGGAACTTGCCAATGATGTCGCTGTAATAGATGGGCCCGACTTTATCTCCGCGTATGGTGCTACCGGTAGGGAACACGTCGATCTTCCGGCTTTTGAGGAGAATGCTGTTCAAATACAGGGTGGTGATACCGAGGTATTTGATAAAATAGGTATCCGCATCCTGCAGCCTCAGGATGGCGATGAGGCCGGTAAGGTCCTTTTCAATGATGCGCGGCCCGGGATACTCACCCGAACCTTCGTCGATGATGAGCACTTGTTTGCTGGCCAGCTCGTCGATGTCGTGGCCGGTCACAAACGCCTGGAGGGCCTGGACGTCGGCCTGGGGTATTTTAAGGGCCTGGCCGATGTAGAAGATGAGGTTTCCCTGGCGATCGGAGATGACGTCCTCGGCAAACACGAGCTCGATGATCTTGACGATGAGTACGACCTTCTGCTGCATGGTGAGCGCCTGGTTCACCTGCTTCACGATCTTCATGATCTTGGCCCAATCGTCTACAAACTGCTGGGTTTCGGCATCGAGGCTGCTGAGTTCCTGGCGGGATTCGATCTCGTGCGAGGCGGCAAATTCGTCGAAAAGCTTCAGGTAATAGTTCGTGGCCTCCCGGCTGAGGTGGAGGCTGAGGAATTCTTTGATGTTGGTCCGCTCGGCTTCGGTGATCCTTTCACGGGCAACGATAGCAAAGAGCTGCAATATGGCTTTGAGTAATTCTTCACTCATGGATCTAGGCAATGAGCCCCTAAAATAGCTTTTAAAAAATGGAAATTAAAGGTATTGGGGTTCAGGAAAATGTGGGAATCTTATCGGTGGAAAACACCAACAAGGACGTTGCGAGCTAACCGTTTGGGTTACAAGCATTATACGACGGGAGGTGGTCGGGAGGTTGTGGGTTGAGGGAAAAAATTGGGGTGAGTTTGGGGGATTATGGGCTTTGAGAGGTTGGGTGGAAGGGATAATGGTTGGTGGAGAGCACTATGAGGGTGGGTGGTTTTGGGCGTGGGGGTGGAAGCTGATCTTTGTTGGTGGGACACCAACAAAGGGGTGGGTGGTCTTTCTTATGAGACACCAAACATTGGATGGGATTGGTTTTGTTTGGTGGGATACCAATAAGGGATGGGGTGGTTTTGTTGGTGGAGAACACAAAAGGGACTGGGTTGGTGGGGAGCATCAACCGTGGGGTGCGAGGGGCAAGTGTGTTCTTTCTAGCGGACCAATTTCAAATCGTAGGGCATGTCGCTGAGCTTGATGACGCTTAGCTCGTCGCCGGACCGGATGTGGATGACGGTCTGGCCTTCGTTGTCTTCGCCGATCTGAGTGATGATCCAGTGCCGGCCCTCATATTCGATGACGGTACCTTCTTTTACGGTGATCTCCATGGCAGTTTTGGTTAGTTGTAAAATATCAACACCTCACCATTGCAGTTGTTCACAAACAAGACTCCATCCGTCGCCCTTGTTGATGTTCTTCACCAACAAGATTTGATGACGAGACATTTATATAACGCCAGAAACCGATTTGTGGCTCCCCCTTTTTGAAAAAATTTGTCACCCTACATCATCCAAAAAAACCATTGCGCCCCTCGCCTTAACCATTTGTGATCCCATGTTCTGTGGACCCACCACCCTTGTTGGTGTCCCCACCAACAAGATCTCACAGCGACACACACCACCCCAGAAAACCCAATTGCGCCCTCACGTTTTAACATTTGTGATCCCTACTTTTGTAAATCCACCACCCTTGTTGGTGTCCCACCAACAAGATTTTAACGGCTGCCACCCCAATTCCCTTAAGGGACCTTCCCTACCTCAACCGAACCTCAATCTTCCTATTCTCCACATCACCCCTAGAATACCATGCTGGTTTTGGTTGGGTTGGGTGGAAACGAATCTTGTTGGTGAAGAACACAACAAGGGCGAGGGCGCGAGGGCAAAAAAAAGAAGCCATCTTACGATGGCTTCTTTTCCATTTTCAATTCGAATATTTTTTATTATCCCACTTTCGTGTTGATCAGATCACCCAGCACAAAGAGGCCTTCACGGAGGTATTCATCATCCAGTTCCAGGACGTTGGTAGGTTTGCCTTCCTTGCCGACGATCTTGGTGTCGAGTTTGTCGTTGGCGGCTTTCTTTTTCTCGGCTTCTTCCATTTCTTTTTTGCGGACGGCCTCGTTGAGGGAGATCGTGGTCTCTTTAAAGTTCTTGCGCTGTTCTACGGTTTCCTCCGCGTAGCGTTGCAGGGTGGGTTCTGTTTTCAACCTTTCCTGATAGGCCTTGTTCAGGTTGGCGATGACGCGGTCGTTGAGGACGGTGGTCTTTTGATAGAGCGTGCCTCTGATCTCATCCCAGGGCATAGCGCTGGGGCTTGAGCTCTCGCCAAATTGTTCAGGTTCGAGGGCCGTGGGGAAGCTCACATCGGGTGTTACGCCCTTGTGCTGTGTGCTGCTGCCCGTGACGCGGTAGAACTTCTGAAACGTGATCTTCAATTCTCCTACCTTGTTTTTGGGATCGTTGATAAAGCGGTTCAGATCAACAATGGTCTGCACGGTACCCTTGCCATAGGTGGACTCACCCACGATGACGCCGCGTTTGTAGTCCTGAATGGCGCCCGCAAAGATCTCCGACGCGGAAGCGCTGAAGCGGTTGGTCATCACGACCAACGGACCGCTATACGCAATGGTCGGGTCGTCGTCCTGGCCGACATCAATTTTGTTGGCTGAATTTTTTACCTGCACCACGGGACCGTCTTTGATGAAGAGCCCGGTGAGGTCGATGGCTTCCGTGAGGGAGCCGCCGCCATTGTTGCGCAGATCAAGCACGACGCCGTCTACTTTGTCGACCTGCAATTCTTTGAGCAGGCGTTTCACGTCGCGGGTGGTGCTGGTGTAGTTGGGGTCGCCTTTTTGGTAGGCTTCAAAGTCCATGTAGAAGCTTGGCAGGGTGATGATGCCCAGCTTGAGGTTTCTGCCACTCTTGTTGTAGTTGATCACACTCTTTTTGGCTTGCTGATCTTCCAGCTTGATCTTGTCGCGCACCAGGGTGATGACCTTGGAGGGTCCGGTCACGCCGGTTTCGACGGGCAGGATCTGGAGTTTCACGGTGGTGCCTTTGGGACCTTTGATGAGCTTCACGACGTCGTCGATGCGCCAGCCGATCACGTCCACCAGTTCGCCGTCGCTGCCTTGGGCAACGCCGATGATCTTGTCGTTCACGTTAATGAGCTTGCTTTTGTCGGCGGGACCGCCGGTGATCACTTCGGCCACACGCGTGTAGTCATTTTCGGTTTGCAGGCGAGCGCCGATGCCTTCCAGCGAAAGGCTCATCTGCTGCTGAAATACTTCAGCCGCTTTTGGCGAAAGGTAGCTGGTGTGTGGGTCGTAGGCTTCGGTGATGGTGTTCATGTACATGCTGAACACATCTTCGCTGTTGAATTGCTGTATGGATTTGGCAAAGCGGTCGTAGCGCTCGGTGAGCGTTTTTTCGATTTCGGGCTGACCCTTGCCGGCAAGCTTGAGACTGAGGGCCTGGCTTTTGATGATCTTACGCCACACTTCGTCCAGTTCTGCTTCATTCTTGCACCACGGCTCTTTGTCGCGGTCGGTTTCATAGGATTCCTGGACCGTGTAATCAAAAGCCTGGGGGATGAGCTTGGTCTTGATATAGCTCATCCGGGTGGTAAATCGCTTTCGGAAGACCTTGTAGATCTCGTAGGCGGGGTCCACGTTCTCCGCTTTGGTGAGGTCGTCGATCTTTGTCCGGTATTTTTCAAATGCGGCCAGGTCGGACGCGGTAAAATAGGTCTTATTGTTATCCAGGCTCTTCACGTAGCCGTCGAGGATGGCCGACGACAGGGAGTCGTTGAGGCTCAGTTTGCGGTAATGGTTGTTGTCCAGAATGTAGGCCATCACTTTCGCTTCTTTTCCATACACCGCGCTGGGTTTCAGGGCCGTAGTATCCGCTACGCCGGTCGCACCTTGTGCGGCCTGAGCGGTCCATAGTACAGTGGCGATTGCCGCCGCTAAAAAAGTTCTTTTCATGTCGTCTTTACATTTCATTTCTGCCTTTGTGACACCGGAGCCGGGAGGCTTCCTCGGTATCTTTCAAAAAACCCTGCTTCACGCCTCTTCGGGGTCACTTCAGGCTAATTCCGTTCTCTAGGGCAAATGTTATGCCTCGCTTTTTCTCTGGAACGTAAAAGTGGGCAATTCGATCGTCCTATACCCGCGATATACCACCAAACGTGGAATGCGTATGTCGCCGGTTCTTTTCTTCGTTAAGGTTTTTCGGAGTCGTATTCTTCGAGGAATTTCTGGGCCTGTCCCACGCTTTGAAACTCAAAGAATTTCTTCCCACCGGTATTGGTCTGGATCTCAAGTCGTATTACCTCCACATTCTTGCTGCGACGGAACGCCATGCGGGGGGAGTTTTTATAGTCGTCGGCTTCGCGGGTGGAAATATTAAAGGCTGTGGCGCGCACAGACTTGCAGTAGTAACATTGATAGTGTTTTATGAGTTCACCGGGGCCGTCGGGACCGGGCTCTTTTGTGATTTCCTCGCGCACCACCTTCATGGTGTAGAAACCGCAGCTGTTGCACCGCAGGGCTTGCAGGTGGCCTGGATATTTCTCGATCTTCACTTCGCCGCTCCGCTCGTCGATCCACACGTCATAGTCGATGGAGAACGCGTTTTCCTCCGCCTTCATACCTTCTTCCAGGTGCACATCTTCCTCCTCTTCGCTCAGCAATCGCAAAGTGTTGCCGGTCTTTCCCTTGCGGGGCATGAAACGCCACTTGCGGAGTTTCCGATTGAGAATCGTGGGATAATAATAGTCCAAAATCAGGAAAGCGACATAGGCAATGAGCGTTCCGCCGGCGATGGAAATGAAGAGGCGCACAAAGAACCATACACCGATAGAAAACAGCGTGCCCATGCCATACAGATTGATGATCAGCATGGCGGCTATGCCAAAGCAGAGGAACACTTTTTTATAGTTCTTGATCTCATGACCGTTGATGTAATCGTATTTCCCCTTATAGTCCCGGATGGTCGATATCCGCAGGTTGTGCATGATGTAGATGAGAATTCCGATGGCGGCAACGGCAATGGCGCCGATGATCATGCTGAGATGCCAGAATTGTAGAAATGGGCTGGTTTCGGTTTGCATTAGAGAGCGCTTATGAAGGTTAGTTGTGCGGTTAGTTAGTGCTTTTAAAGATAAGCATTAAAACGAATTCGCTTCTTCGAGCGTACGCATCGTTCCAAAAAAATAATGTTCCCCTTTTAACACCTCGCGGAGCCTTCTGTTATGGTTCAGAATTTTTCAGGATGATTTATCACGCAAAAGCCGTGACCCTCAGCCATCCGGTGGAGGTGCTTTTGAAGTCAACCCTATGCCGTTTTCTTGTTTTATTCCTCTACATCCAAAACATTGATAATCAGTGATTTTCTGATGAAGAGGGCGGAATCAAATTGTGTAGCTGTACCCCCTTTATCGACGTCGATTATGCCATGAGAATGATATACTTGTGAAGAATTGCACAATTTCGCTAGGTTTCCTGAAAGGTAAAATCTATAATTGTGTAATAATACACAATTCTATGTCAGATTTCGACCGTAAGAAAATTGAGATGGACCTGTTGGCGTTCACCGCCCGAAACTTCCAAAGGCCCGCAGAATGCCGGAATCTGGAGCAAATCCGGTTCTATGTACGCGAACTTTGCCTCAAAATCGAGGAGCTGGAAAGGCGGTTTAGTTATGTGCCAAATTGCGCATATGCGTTGCTGGCTCAATACAATTCCCGCCAGAATTCGATGCTTCATACGGATTTCCAAAACGCTTATCATGGGATGTAAGCCATTCCTATCCCACTATGAGGTATATCCCCTCTCCCACGCCCCTTCAATTTAGCTTTGTCTATACCGCCACGGCCAACGCCTCGGGCCGCATGCAATATCATAAGATCAAACCGGGTCACAGCAAGCTCCGGATCAGCCGTTCGGAATTCATAAAAGCTTACAACGACTCCCCTATCCTGGCCATCAATCCCATGCAACTGCGGGGGCAGGATGCGGTTTTTCAATTTGAGTTTTATATCTAGGCTCCCTTTCACCAAACGATTCCTAAGAGCCGTCCACGATCAAGGCTGGTGGAAAATAAAAAAGGCATCCGAGAGGCCTCTATAGGTTACTTTATGGACGTTAAACGTGGTGCATATTCTCGCTTCTCTCTTTGTTGCCGGAACTGCCTGTCCAATTCCCTATTTTCTTTAAGGACGTGAATGATCCCCGCTACAAGGGGCACCATGCCACCCAGGAATACGCCACCAATGATCAGGTATGCAAACCAATCGCTTGAAAACCAGTCGTTCATTTTAATAACTTTTTCGTCTGAATATAAAACACCAACCCATATACTCCTGCCGTTATCGAGAAAACCATTCCCGCAAATGCGAGAATCGCCTCTCTGGCAGCACCGACACCATCAGCAATTAACGACAATGCACCACCTCCCGTTGTGATAAACAATAAAACAAGAAGCTTGGTGATTTCCGTATTAAACTTTATCCGCTCTTTTACCTTTTCGTCCAATTTCCATAACGGTTAACATGAAAGGGTGCCATCCAATTTCAACAAATTTTACGACATAGCAAAAACCTACCATGACTCAAGCGGCAAGGGTAGGATTTCATATCAGCTTCCCGGAAAAAAACGCTGGCTACTTCGCGATGATGCTCTCCAGGTCGGCGGGGCTATAGTTGATGTTCTTCAGGGTCTTGTTGTCGGAAGTGCGGTAGATGAGCCACTTGCCGGCTTCTTCGCGGTAGTAGCATTCGGTACCGTCTTTCTTTTTATAATGATCGATAGTGGCCTGGGCTTCCTCGAGGGTGTTGCACGCCTTGCTCATGTTGGAGCGCTGCACCTCATCGAAAAGGGTCTTGAATTTTTCGCCGAGTCCGAATTCGAGAATCGCACCGGAGAGAACGTATTGAATGTCGCACAGGGCGTCGGCTACCGATACGATATCCTTTTCGAGGATGGCCACTTCGAGCTCTTTCAACTCTTCGGCGATGAGGGCCACGCGGAGCCTGCAGCGGTTCTCGTCGGGGATGGCAGGACTGGGAAGGATGGGGTGTTTAAAGGTTTGGTGGAATTGAGCTACGGCGTTGAGCGTTTCGGGCTGATTCATTGCGATGGACATGGTTCGTTAGTGGTGGCCAAAAATAATAGATAAGATTTAACATTGCGCGAACCTACGGATTATCAATTCCTTGGCCCGATTGTTGCCAAATCCGCAACGAACAACGGGAAATCTAACCGTTAAAACACAATTTTTGGACTATCTTTGTACCGATGAATTTCTGGAGACCACCCCTGCTACGTCGCATCCTGACGGCCTTTACGGGGCTCGTGTTTATAAACATGAGCTTTTTTCTGGTCGAGATGAACGCGCTGGAGCTCCGGAAAAAGAACAAGGTGCTGTGGGAAAATATGGTGAAGGTCTTTGCCGGCGTCAATGAAGAAGAAAAAGGTTGCGCCGGAGAGTTGGCCGATGAGGCCGATGCGCTGACCAAGGAAGTTGACCTGGAAGCGAACATAATCGCCGCCATCACCCTGCATTTCGTCATCGTCACCAAGCCTGTCGTACACATTGAAGGCGCAGCCCTGCGACCCGGAGTTTTCGATATCAAGAATCCCCCTCCCAAATATTTCGCATAAGTTATTTTTTTAACACCGGTTTTCTCCCTGTGTTAAGTTCTATGAATTAGCCATCCATAAAGTATGCGGTGCGCTACAGTATTCATTCAATTTTTCTATCTTATTTATATGCGAAACGTATCAAATCCACTTGGGAATCTCTCCCATGATATTCCTGCCAGTATAGTCGTCTTTCTGGTAGCATTACCGTTGTGTTTAGGGATTGCGCTGGCATCCGGCGCTCCCATGTTTGCCGGGATCATCGCCGGTATTGTCGGAGGACTTGTCATCGGGTCGCTCAGTGGCTCGCAAGTGAGTGTGAGCGGGCCCGCAGCGGGCCTTACCACTATTGTGATCGCCGCTATTCACGACCTGGGGTCGTTCCAAATCTTTTTGTGTGCCGTGGTGCTGGCCGGCGCTATTCAAATTGCGCTGGGCTTTTTAAAGGCAGGCTCCATTGGCCACTTCTTTCCATCGGCAGTCATCAAAGGTATGTTGGCGGCCATCGGGATCATTCTCATCCTGAAGCAAGTGCCCCACGCACTGGGCTATGACCGCGACTTTGAAGGCGATGAAAGCTTTGTACAGCCCGACGGTCAGAATACGTTTACCGAGATCTTGAACGCCTGGGAGTACGTTACCCCCGGCGCCATCCTGATCTGCCTGGTATCGCTGGCCATCATCATGTTGTGGGAGAGACCACAACTAAAAAAATATGCATTTTTCCAACGGATACCTTCTCCGCTGGTGGTCGTGCTCGTCGGTATTTCGTCCAACCTCATCTTCGAGCATTCCGTGCCCTTCTTCGACATTCCTGCGGAACACCTTGTCTCCATCCAGGCGTCGACAGGGGTTTCGGATTTTCTTGGACAGCTAGCGTTTCCCGATTTCAGTGCGCTGAGCAATTCCAAGGTCTATTTCACCGCCATAACGCTGGCGCTGGTGGCCAGCCTGGAGAGCCTCCTCAGCCTGGAGGCCGCCGACAAAATGGATCCTTTCAAACGCACCACACCCCCCAACCGGGAATTGAAAGCCCAAGGCATCGGCAACATGATCTCCGGACTCATCGGAGGCCTTCCCATCACCGCCGTGATCGTGCGTAGCTCGGCCAACATTTCATCGGGCGCACGCACGCGGGCTTCTACCATCCTTCACGGGATGTTGTTGTTGCTGGCGGTTATTTTGATCCCCCGCCTTCTCAATCTTATTCCCCTCGCCAGCCTGGCGGCCATCCTCATCATGACCGGGTTCAAGCTCACCAAGCCGGCGCTTTATGTGGACATGTTCCGCAAGGGTGTCGGCCAGTATCTGCCGTTCATTGTCACGGTGCTGGCGATCTTGTTTACCAATCTTTTGGTTGGTATTTTTATCGGCATTATCGTGGGTGTCTTCTTTGTACTGCGGTCCAATTTCCAGGAAGCGTTGTCGCTGGTGAAGCACGGTGAGAATTACTTGCTGCGCATGCACAAAGACGTCTCTTTCCTGAACAAAGCCTTGCTGCGACAGACGTTTGAGAAAATTCCACGGAATACAAACCTGATCATCGACGGTGGAGATTCACAGTTCATCGATGCGGACATTATTGAAACCATCGAAGACTTTATGCTGAACGCACCAAGTCGTCATATTCAAGTAGAAATAAAAAAGAGTTACGCTTCCCTAAACGATTTCTTTCGCAAACACGACTAATCAACACATATGGATTCTTATCATAGACTTTTATTGCAAAACCAGGCTTGGTCCGAAGAAAAAACCAAACACGACCACGATTTTTTTAAACGCAATCAATACACGCAATCACCCGATTTTTTGTGGATCGGTTGTAGCGATAGTCGCGTTCCCGCCAATGAAATCACCGGTACCGATCCGGGCGAGATCTTCGTGCACCGGAACATCGCCAACATGGTCGTGCACTCGGATATGAACATGCTGAGTGTGCTCGATTACGCGGTGACGATCCTGAAAGTGAAACACGTGATCGTATGTGGCCACTACGGCTGCGGTGGCGTGAAAGCGGCCATGCACAATGACCAATATGGCCTGATCGACAACTGGTTGCGCCACATCAAAGATGTTTACCGTTTCCATAGCGACGAACTGGAAGCCATTCCGGACGAAAACGATCGCTTCAAGCGCCTGGTAGAGGTAAACGTGATGGAACAGGTTTTCGACTTGAGCAAGACCAGCATCATCCAAAATGCCTGGCGCGAGCGCAATTCGCCCTATGTGCACGGTTGGGTATACGACCTGGAAAGCGGCCTGATCAAGGACCTGGAGGTGACCATGAACAGCGCCTCCGAAATTCCGGCCATCTATCACATTGCCAGTAAGGTGGTGAAGGGCAGCAAATAACGGCGCGGGGGTAAAATTTCATATATTTGCGCCCAATTGAATTTTGAGATGACGAAGAATTTTGTTGAAGAGCTTCGCTGGCGCGGCATGCTGCACGATGTGATGCCCGGCACCGAGGAACAGTTGAACAAGGAACGCACGAGCGGCTATATCGGGTTCGATCCCACCGCCGATTCGTTGCACATTGGCCACCTGGCCCAGATCATGACGCTGCTCAACTTCCAGAAGGCGGGCCATAAGCCCTATGCCCTGGTGGGTGGCGCCACGGGCATGGTGGGCGATCCGTCGGGAAAATCGCAAGAGCGCAATCTACTGTCGGAGGACGTGTTGATCCATAACGTGGCGTGCGTGAAGCAACAGTTGGAAAAATTCCTTGACTTTAGCGGCGACAATGCCGCGGAGATGGTGAACAACTACGACTGGTTCAAAGACTTCAAATTTCTTGATTTTATCCGCGACGTTGGTAAACACATCACCGTAAATTATATGATGGCCAAAGACTCGGTGCAAAAACGCTTGGAGTCGGGATTGTCGTTTACGGAGTTTACCTATCAACTGGTACAGGGCTATGATTTTTATTGGCTGAATGCGCACAAAGGTTGCAAGCTGCAAATGGGTGGCTCGGACCAATGGGGCAATATTGTGACGGGCACGGAATTGATCCGGCGCAAGTCGGGCAGCGACGCGTTTGCGTTGACCACCAAGCTCATCACGAAAGCCGACGGCACCAAGTTTGGCAAAACGGAAGGCGGCAATGTCTGGCTCGATCCGAAGAAGACATCGCCCTATGCGTTCTATCAATATTGGCTGAATACGTCGGATGAAGATGCCTCGAACTTCATCAAGATCTTTACGCAGCTAACGCGCGAAGAAGTGGAGGTTTTGCTGGCAGAACACGCCACGGCTCCCCACCTGCGCAAGTTGCAACAGGTATTGGCGAAAGACATCACTACGCGTGTTCACTCGGCAGAGGAATACGACACTGCGGTGCGGGCTACCAACATTCTTTTTGGCAATGCCACCACCGATGAACTGAAGAGCATCGATGAACGCACGTTGCTTGCCGTATTTGAAGGCGTGCCCCAGACCACCATTTCCAAAGCGGCTTTGGAGACTTGTGCCAACGTAACGGACCTGTTATCCGTCGCCACGAATAGTTTGGTGTTTGCCTCCAAGGGTGAAGCCAGAAAAATGATCCAGGCGGGTGGTGTGAGTATCAATAAAGCCAAGGTTGCCGATCCGAATCATGCGGTGGCGTTTGATCTTCTGCAAGGCAAGTATTTGCTGGCACAGAAGGGAAAGAAGAATTATTATCTGATCGTGGTGGAGTAAATGTTTTAACCGCAGAGGCGCAAAGGAAGGCGCAAAGCATAAAAAAAGCCGCAGGATCGTCCTGCGGCTTTTTCGTTTTCGGGAGGAAGATCAATCCTTGCCGAATTTGAAGAGTTTGTAGCCCACCGATACTTGCCACACCTGATTTTTGATATTGGCATAGGCAGGGCTATCATCAATCTCGGTCAGTCCGAGGTTGTAGCGGGCATCGATCGTGATGCCGAAGGGAATATCCCATCCTGCACCAAGGGCCAGGCTGATGTCCGATTTCTTGAAGGAATCTTTCACATCCGTGTCGTCGATCTCTGCGCGTGACAGGAATCCAAATTGAGGCCCCACCTGCAGGTTGATGCCGGCTACTGTATAGAGTTTTACAATGACCGGAATGTTGATGTAGCTGAAGTTTCCGTCAAAACTTCCGAAATCTGTTTTCACCTTGGAGCCTTGCTGCGAAAAAAGGACTTCGGGCTGAATACCTATTTTGGAGAACTTGAACAATGTGAAGGCGCCAAAGTGATAGCCTGTGCGACTGTCGAAATTCGACTTCACGCTCGTGGAGCCATCCAACTTGGCGAAGTTCACCCCCCCCTTAATACCAATCGCCACCGAAGCCTGCGCATAGGCACCCACAGAAGCCGCGACCAATGCAAATACGATAATGAGTTTTTTCATAGTTGGTTAAGTTTTTTTAAAACTACGCGGCAAAGATAGTGCCTTAAACCATAAAAATATGACGGTTCGGCGGGGGATTTTGTTAGTTGAACTCTACTATGGAAGGAGAATGATCTATGCCGGCCGTTACTTTTCAGGAGACGGAATTCAGGAGACAGAATTCAGGAGCCAGGAGCCAGAAGCCAGAATTCAGGAGCGGAAAGTTATTCAGGAGTTTAGAATCTTGGAGTTAGGGATTGTGCCAGGTGTGTCACTTGTTCGTTAATTGATTTGGGTGACGAAGCTGAGCATCCAGAATAAAAATCGAATGCATAAACCTATAAACACAAGTTCCCTCCATTCTCCTGTATTCTGGCTCCTGGCTTCTGGCTCCT
>DATDAV010000310.1:0-3279 GCA_036525235.1 Chryseolinea sp.
TCGGAATCGGAGATGAGGATGATGTCTTCAACGCCGTCGCCGGTGAGGTCGTATTTGCCGAGGCCGGGGAAATACAAGCCTTCCGGTTCTTTTTCGATGAGCTTGCCGGCGTGCCAGCGCATGAGGTCATCGAAGCGGAAACCTTCCAGGGCGAGTTCGACTCTTCGTTCTCTCCGGATCTCGCGCAACACATCGGCCAAAGCACCGCCGACGTTCGGGTATTGGGCTTGCAATACGGGGTCAGGCACGGGCGTCATGGTGAGGTGGGGCATGCCGGCGCGGTCGCGGAGGCTGTTGATGGAAACATCAAGATCCCCTTGGGTGAGTACGCCAAGTTCTGCACTGGCTTCGGCGTAGACGAGCAACACTTCGGCAAGGCGGAGCACGGGAACGTCGGTGCTGTTTTGAACCGTTACATCGGTGTCATTCACAAAGCCTTTCAGTTGGTGATAGCCCGAAAAGTTCTTGGTGAGTTGTTGGACATAGATGCCGGCGCCTTGGGCATACGTGGAGGAGTTGATAAGTTCCCAACCTGGATAGGCGTAGGTTTGAGAGAGGCGCGGGTCGCGATCCTGAAACTCTTCCACAAATTGTTTTGTCTCATAGTTGGCCTGATCCGTGTAAGGCGTGCCATCGGTCATCAGGTAGGTTTGCAACAGGTTCTTGCCCGGGTTCTGTTCGTAGTTGCCAAACATCCAGGGGGCCCAGCCGCTGTTGAGTAGATCGTTTTGATAGAACCGGCTCATGATCACTTCCGGGTTACCCGACAGATCGGTGCTCACAAAAAGTTTCCCGTAATCTTCCATGGGATTGCCGGTGGAGTACAACGAAAATCCACCGCCGTCTATGATTGCTTTCGAGACATCGCGGGCGATCTGCAGATACTTGTCGGCCGTGCCTTGCAGGGAGAGTTCGTCGTGATATTTCCGGTACGTGCCTTCATACAACGCATGACGGGCATAGTAGGCCCCGACAACCCATTTGTCTAAAGGACCGGTGCGCGGATCTTCCTGAACGTTTTCCCAGGCAAACGCATAGTCTTCAAAGATGTGGTCCACCACGGTGGTGCGGGGATCGCGGGCTTTGTACATATCGGGGTCGGCGGATGTCAGCACTTTGTCGTACCAGGGAACGTCGGAATAGCGCGCTATTTTTCCCATGTAGAACCGGGCGCGGAAGAACCGGGCTAGTCCCTCGTAATTATTCTTTGTGGCATCGTCTACCTGGGCTTTGCTAAAGTTTTCCAGGAAGTAGTTGACTTTTCTCAACTGGGCCCAATCATCTTCCCAGTCCCAACCGTCGAGAACGGTGGAAGGCGACGGCGTGCCGATCATCATGTTTTTGAGTTCGGTGAGGCCTGTCGTCGCCGCATTGTCGGTCGAGTTGTCGTTGGTATATATTTCAAAACTGGGGAAATCATATAAGCCATTGATATAGATCTCCAGGTCTTCGGCGGTGTTGAAAAAATTTTCCTTCGTGATCTCCGTTTCGGGGAATCGGTCCAGAAAATCATCGTTGCAGGACTGGATGCCCAACATCATGGACGCGGCGAATAAAACAATATATTTTTTCATGTCTATAAGTCTTTTGGTTCTTAGAAAGAGAGTTCAAGTCCGAAAGAATATCTCCTTTGGAACGGATAAGCATATCCCCAGCCCGTGCTGGTCTGACTCTGCGGATTGGTCTTGTTGATGTTGTCTGTGATCGCTTCGGGATCGAAATACTTCTTCACAGCCGACCACTCCGCAAGATTTTCGCCGCTGGCATAGATGCGTAAGCGATTGATATGAACCCGCTCCAGGACGGCACGGGGAATAGAGTAGCCTATGGTGAGATTCTTCAACCGAAGATAGGCGCCGTTCAGCAAATAACGGGTCTGCGGTATGGCCAACCCTTGCGCCTGGTCGATGCGTTCGCCCAGGTTGCGGTCGGCGAGCCAGGATTGCAGCACGGGGTACTTGGCATCGGTATGCGCATCGGCAAGACCGGCGTCCAGATAGGATTGCGAATGTTGCGCCCGTAGGGCTTCACTGTCATCTGCTCCGCGATAGAAATCCAGGAGGTGTTCATAGCCGCCGGCATAAGGCTGCTGATAGTATCCCCAGTAGAGATAATTCAAAGGATAATAGTCCATTTTTCCAACCCCTTGGAAGAATATGCGAAAATCAAAACCATTCCACTCGCCGCCAAGATTGATACCATAGCGGTAGCGTGGTGTGATGTTGCCGATGACGGACAGATCTTTCGGATCATTGACGGTCGTTCCTTTTTCAATGGCATGGTTGCCGTCGAGGTCATGGTATTTGGGCCATCCCGGCACGATGTTCAGCGCACCCCAGGGAATGATGGACGATTCGTCGAGGTTGTTGATCTCTTCCTGATTTTTAAACAGGCCGTCGCTCTTCAATCCCCAGATCTCGCCCAGCTCTTTTCCCTCATAATATTGCGTGAGGTTCTTGTTCGGGTTGTCGAACCGTGTGATGTAGGTGCGGTTGTCCGACAAAATGAATCTGGCGTTGAAGTGGAGGGGTTTTCCGGCCACGGAAAATTCGTCGTCATAGCCCAGCGACATTTCCCATCCTTGTGTTTTCAGGTCGGCTGCATTTTCCAAAGGCTCGGGGGCTCCGAATACGCCCGGGAGTTTTTTGCCTTGGGTAAGCATGTCTTTGGTGTCGCGTCTGTAGATGTCAAACGTTGCGCTGATGCGTTGCTGAAGGAAGCCCAGGTCAACACCAAAATTTCGAGTGTAAACCTTCTCCCACGTATAGTTGGAAGATACCGGTCGTGGCGATAAGATCGTGACGGGACGGACGCCATCGAATAGATAGTTCGCATTCGAGGCGCTCATTCTTTCCATATAATCATATTCCCCTACACCGGACTGATTGCCCAATGCCCCGTAGGAGCCGCGCAACTTGAATGTGTTCACAATGTTTGACAGGGGTTCCCAGAACTTTTCCTTATCCACCCTCCAAGCGGCCGAGGCCGACGGGAAAAATCCGAAGCGTTTGTCTTTCGGGAACTTGGAAGACCCGTCGTAGCGGCCGTTGAATTCCACGATGTACCGGTCGTTGTAAATGTAATTCAGGCGGAAGAAAGCTCCCCGGATCGCCCAGCTCTTAACGCGTTCGCCCACCAGGGGGATGCCGGTGGCAAGCTGCGGTGTGGGAAGGGAAGGAGAGATCACGCCACTCCGTTGGATCGTTGAGGTTCCGATGCGGCTGCTTTCCTGGTTGTATCCGGCAATGGCATTAAAGTAATGACGATGCAGTGTTTTTT
>DATDAV010000311.1:0-7832 GCA_036525235.1 Chryseolinea sp.
AAAACGCATAATATCGACACGCTGCTCGATCTTTGCCTGCCTTCCGACCCGTATTTTGACCAATTTCGCCATCACGCAGGCAAATTGACACCACTGGCAACGGAGTTTCGCTACCCTGGCGACGAATTTGAACCCTCTTTGGCGGAGGCGATAGAAGCGCTGAATCTCGCTGCGGAGTTGCACGAGTATGTGTCGACTGCCCTCTCACGCGTTACTCCACAATCCAATTCATGAGCGACACCATCATCCAGGTCGAAAACCTCGCAAAACGTTACCAGCTCGGCGCATCGAAGGGAGTCAACAACGGCGGTTTTCACCGCTACAAAACGTTCGCGGAAACTCTCGTTCACGGCGCCAAAACCTTCCTCCGCCCAAAATCCAATTCGCAGTCTGCAACCCACAATCCGCAATTGGAAGAATTCTGGGCGTTAAAAGATGTTTCCTTCGAGGTAAAACGGGGTGAAGTGGTTGGCATTATCGGCCGCAACGGCGCCGGAAAATCGACCCTGCTTAAAATTCTCAGCCGCATTACAGAGCCCACCAATGGCCGCGTTCACCTGAAAGGCCGTGTCGCCAGTCTTCTGGAAGTCGGCACCGGCTTCCATCCGGAATTGACCGGACGGGAAAACATCTTCCTCAATGGCGCAATCCTCGGCATGAGCCGGTCGGAGATGCAGAGAAAGTTCGACGAGATCGTCGCATTCGCCGAGGTAGAAAAATTCCTGGATACCCCGGTTAAACGCTACAGCAGCGGCATGTATGTCCGCTTGGCGTTTGCCGTCGCCGCCCATATTGAACCAGAAATCCTGGTGGTAGACGAGGTTCTCGCTGTTGGCGACGCAGAGTTTCAAAAAAAGTGCCTGGGAAAGATGCATGACGTCGCAGCCAATGAAGGCCGGACCGTGCTCTTTGTAAGCCACCAAATGAATGCTGTAGAAGAACTCTGTACGGAATGTCTTTTGCTCCGTAACGGCACTCTCCAAGCCGCTGGAACCCCTGCCGATATTATCTCAACATATCTGAGAAACGACGCTACAGCGACAGTCTGGATGCCGGAGCCTAGCAAAAAGTCGACACATCAAAACCCCTACTTCTCTCCAACGCTGCTAGCGGTAGTCGATGCTAATCTAGCTCCTATCTCCCGAGCCATCAGGTCCGATGAACAGATTGGAGTTTTAGTTGAAGGCACAGCTGATGAAATGGACGCAGCTTTAACGGTCGGCTTTGCGGTTTCTACATCATCCGGAGTGCTTCTATTTTGGAGCTATCACACTGATACTGCCGAGAAAGATTGGCCTCAGATTTCAAGGGGTAACAACAGACTACTGGCCTGGTTGCCCCCACGCACTCTTAATGAGGGTGACTACCGGATCGAACTCATCTCAAGCCTGCATTTCCGCTCCTGGCTTGCAGAGCCAGGAGTCAAAGCGCCAGCGGTAAATGTCAGCATCCGTGGCGGTCTAAGTGATTCGCCACTCTGGCGCGAAGCTCGGCCCGGTTTGCTCGCGCCTATTCTGCCGTTTCACTGCTTGGCGGACGCTAACAACCATTGAAAACTTTAAGATCAGCTAAGGCTCGCAGCTGTAAAAAGCAGCCCAACTTATTGAAAAGCAAACACGCAACCCGTGTCGAATTGGATGGTCGCTTAGGCAACCACCTGTTTCAAATCGCTGCCGGCTACGCCCTTTGCTTAAAAAATGGCAATCCACTGAAACTCGACTTTTCCCTCGCAACTCTCCTGCCGTTCAAGTCGGGCGCTCTGGCCGCTGCTATGCATATCGGCCGCACGATGAAAGTTGCGCCGTTGCGCCATCCGGGTCTTCGCCGACGCTTTAGCCGCACTTTCCCTGAAGCTGGGCTTGGCTATACCGTCTTTCGTCGGGATCACGAATACGATCTATCATTTGAATCACTAGGACCCAAAACAGTGCTGCAGGGTTTTTACCAAAATGAACGTTATTTTAAGCCCCATGAGCGAGACATTCGCGCATTGTTCTCAGACGATATGGGCATAGACGCTTCGTCCACACCTTACTATGAAGACATCTTAACTTCTGAATCTGTGGGCGTGCATATTCGCCGAGGCGACTACCTGGACGCGTTTTTTTCCCATCTTCTTGTTTGCAATCTTTCTTATTACAATCAGGCGATCGATATTTTTCGCCGGACATCGGAAAAGTTCCGCTTTTTCCTTTTTTCCGATGATCCAGTTTGGTGCAAACAGCACTTCCCCGCTCGTGACTTTACCATCATAGAAACTCAGACCCCTCTCGACGACCCAAGACTGGACTTCGCGTTATTGCGACGCTGTCGTCATCACGTCATGTCCAATAGCACTTTTTCTTGGTGGGCATCTTGGCTTAATCCTTATTCTAAAAAGAACATTATTTGTCCCGATCGCTGGTCCACCGACAATCAAATTCGCCTAGAAACCAAACGTTTTGAACGTCTTCAGACTCTTTCGGAAGCCACTAGGGCAGGCCTGTTAAAATGAAGCATCGCGTGATGAAGGAAAACTCAATCGACCGGAAATCTTCAGGAATATCAGTAATCATTTGCACTTTCAATCCTCGACTGAACTATCTCCAACGCACTCTGGAGGCGCTATCGCGACAGACCCTAAATACGCAAGAGTGGGAGTTGATTTTGATCGACAATGGCGACAAGCACGAATGGAACACAGCTATATCACTGGGATGGCATCCATTTGCCCGAATCGTTCATGAACCAACGGCAGGTCTCACACATGCACGGTTGCGAGGAATATCAGAGTCAAGCAATCCGCTAATAATATTTGTAGATGACGATAATTTGTTGAAAGAGGATTATCTTGAAACAGCTTTGCAGATTGCCGAATCTCATCCTCATATTGGTGCTTGGGGCGGCCAGGCGATACCGGAGTTTGAAATCGAGCCGCCTGCGTGGATTGCGCCTTATTTAGGTTTGCTCGCATTAAGGCAGTTCCAGGACGACCGATGGACCAATATTCCCGGAATATCCGCGGCAATGCCTTTCGGGGCTGGATTGTGTGTAAGGAGATCTGTCGCACAACAGTATGCAAAAGGTGTCCATGGAGATTCGTTTCGCCAACAACTTGACCGTAGTGGCTCGAACTTGAACGGATGCGGCGATGTGGATTTGGCCTATACCGCCTTCCAAAAGCAGCTAGGAATCGGACTATTTTCCAAGCTGGTTCTGACACATTTGATCCCGTCCACACGGTTTTCGGAAACCTACTTACTAGGACTGACCGAGGGAAACGCCTTCAGCCATGTCTTTATTAAGATTCTCCACGAGAACGAGAATCCACTTCTAAAAAACAAATCGCTTACCACACGACTAGCTGACATTCTCCGCTATTTGATAATGTCGCCGCGTCGGAGAAGATTTTACAAGAGCGCACGGCGCGGTCTTGTTCGTGCATTCAATCGAATAAAAGCCTGTAAGGCCGACAGTAATCCCGCTTCGTCGTGAAAGTTTACTTCCCTTCGACATTCTTATTCGCCGGCGAACGCGTGGAGATTGGAAAGAAAATCGGAACTAAAAAAGTCGATGCCACGTCAGCTAGACCCTATGAAAATTTTTTTTACGAATGACATATTTACTACCCAAAGAGTGGGAGGCATCTCGCGTTACCACTACGAGTTGGCTCGACAGTTGGAGTTGAATGCTGTGCCCTATACACTGTTTGGCGGTTTGTATCTTACGGACGCTATACGTGACTTAAAATACACCAAAGGCTTTCACCTTCCAAAGCCAGGCTGGCAATTCAATCGCCAACGCAGAATGGTTAGCGATTTTCTTGAAAAATTTTATATTCCGGACCGCGACGATACGATCGTTCATTACACCTACTTCAGGTCCCCACGTCCGGTGCGGCAAAGCAGCGTCATAGTCACCGTGCATGACATGATTCACGAACTTCATGCCAACGATTCCAACAGGCAGGTTTTTCACGAGCATTCGAAAGCCAAGAGGGCGATTTGCGAGAAGGCGGATCGGATCATTACCATCTCCCGTTCCACCAAAGCGGATTTGACGAACTTGTTTCAAATCGATCCGGAGAAGATAATCGTAGTTCACTTGGCCAATTCGATCCATCCAAGTCCTAAACCTGAAATTGAAGTGGCCCACGACAAACCGTACCTCCTTTATGTCGGGAATCGCGGCGACTACAAAAATTTCGAACGGCTGGTGCGAGTGTATGCGACATCCTCGTGGCTTCGTAGCGAGTTCGATTTGGTATGTTTCGGAAGCGGTCCCTTTTCGGAAGTGGAGGTTCGCCTTTTTCTGGAGCTTCGGGTGAACGGCAAAATACATCACCGAACCGGCTCCGATACCGCGCTCGCTTCGTACTATGCCAATGCATCTGCATTTGTATATCCCTCCTGTTACGAAGGGTTTGGATTGCCGCTCTTGGAAGCGATGGGGATGGGTTGCCCCGTTTTCGCAGCCCGGAACAGTTCCCTTCCCGAAGTCGCCGGCGACGCGGCAGTCTACTTCGAAGCCTCGGATGAAGAGAGCATGCGACAGTCTCTGGAGGCGACCTTGCAAGATTCCGACACCTTGAAAAAGCTGGTCCACATGGGGTTCGAACGCGAAAAAATGTTCTCGTGGCAAAAGTGTTTTCAGGAAACGATGCAGGTTTACAAAACGGTCTTAAAGGGCAAATGACAGTGCAGACGTTGCCCGATCGTCGCGCTCAGCAATGAATCTTTTTCCAGGTCAGCGAATATTCATTGTCATCCCGGTCCACAATCGAAGGGTCATCACTCTGGGTTGCCTGGAGCAATTGAGTCGTCTCGGCGTTCTCAACTGGGCAACGCCCATCGTGATTGATGATGGCTCCGCCGATGGCACTTCTGCGGCGGTCCGGGAGAAATTCCCGGATGCCATTTTGTTGCAAGGCGATGGCAGCCTTTGGTGGACCGGCGCAATCGCGGCAGGAATGAAGGAAGCAATGAATCGTAACGGCACCGTTATCATTTGGCTTAATGATGACTCGTATCCTCGCGCAGGCACGTTGGAAATGTTGGTCTCCGAGACCTTGCGAAACAAATGCATATCGGTAGGGCAAACGATTGCACCGCCGGGCTGTTACGGCGGAATGACCAAAACAGCCTTCGGTATGCAGACGATTTTTTGCCCACCAGGACAAAAGATATCGTGCGATTCGATGGCCGGAAATTGTGTGGTTATTGAGTCCGAGATTGTCACGCACATTGGCTATCCAGATTCAAGGTTTATCCCGCAGGTGGGTGCCGACGTAGATTACGGACTGCGCGCGACATCCAAAGGCATCAGTATCTTGATCGTTGGGGACGCGCTTTGCGATAATCGTCCCTCCGACAATCCGCTTTCTCACTCTTGGCTGTTTGATGACCAGTCCTTTCGAGAACGCTGGAAAGGCGTTCGCTCGATCAAAAGTGAAATGTATCCGCCTGCCAAGTGGCGGCTTTACACACGGCATTGGGGGCTACTAGGCATCATCTTGTTTGCGCTGCCCTACATCAAACTTTTCGCCTATCACGCGGTCAAGGCAGTGGTTCCGCAAAAAGTGCTTCGTAGCCTCTTTGCGAGCCGGTCCGCCACGTTGCAGGCCACAAAACATACGGTGAAGACGAATGCATCTTCGAACAACCAATCCTGAATGACTAACAATAAAGGTTCCCAATGTCTGCCGGAGGCGCCAGTTTGTCGGCCCTTGAATTCTTGTCGCCACCTGATTTTTTTCCGCACAAGGATGGGGTTCTTTCGTAGTTATCGCTCCAAGCGGGCTATGGGTTTATTGTTCGCCAACAGCCAATCGATCCGCTGGCAAACTCAGGGCCGCCTTCTCGCCAGAGCCGCGCGGAAATTGCACCAGGCACAGGAGATGTGTGCCGAATGTAGGTTGCATCGGAGATAAGCATTGCGGGAAAAAAGGAATTGGACGCGGCAGGATCATGAAGAATCTTCATCCCGCGCATCGATAAGGATGAGTTCCACACCCTGACGCGAATCAGCACAAGTTGCCCATGAACCATAACGCCGCTTTGAAACTGTTCACCGCCGTCGGTGGCTGCTTGTTGTCGGTCTTTCTCATTTACCAGATTCTGTACAGCCGGACCGGAGGCGTGGCCATGTTGATTGCCTGCCTCGGAGTCGCCGGAGCGGTTGCAGCAGTCGTCAATCCAAAGACGGGCCTTTATCTGGCGGCCATTTCCACCGCTTACGTGGACTTCGGCAAACAGGTCGCTGTCTATTATGGCGAGGTATCTCAACTCACCATCATTCAGGTGCTGATGGTATCCATCGCCTGCCTGGGAGGAACGTATCTGGGCATTTTCTTTCGTGCCGTTGTGTTCCGGAGACTGAAGCTGCGTCGCTCAGACGTGGCATTGTTTGGTATCGCAGCGGGCATCTGCGCAATCCTTTTTGGGCTAAACCGTGAAGCAGGGGTCGCCGCAGCAGCCCAATTGGCCATCAACACGGGTCTTTTCGTAGGTCTTATGCCGACGGTGGCAATCCTGCTGAAAGAAAAGGAGGAAGTCTTGGGGTTTGTTCGGTTCCTTTTCTGGATTTTTTTGCCATGGCCAATTTGGGGTATTCGACAACATTTCTGGGGCTTTAATCAGCTTGAATGGGACTACGCTCTTACGGGGTTGTCGCCAACAACCTCTAGCTTCATGCTAAGCTTTGCGGATCCTGCTCCAACGGGATTTGGGTCGAACCCAGGTTCTTACTCGATCATCACTTTGTTTGTGCCGCTGGGACTTTGGCATGCGTTTCATTTCCCCAAAAAGCGACTGCTCTATCTCCTGGCTGCCGCAATCTACTATGCCGGATGTGTCTTTTCGGAACACCGAACGGTTCTATTTTTCCCGTTCATTGCCCTCGCCTTCTACTGGTTTTGCCTCCATCCACGCCGAACGGTTGCCGCTTACGTGCTCGGGTTCGGCTTGTTCGTCCTCGGCGTCGGCTTTGCGGGTTACCTTGACCAAAACATCGCCAGAATATCTGACTTCACGCGATCATTGGTGCCCAACGAGTGGGGACAGACGGCCTTATCATTGGAAACCTTTTCTGATCGTCTCAAAGGGTGGCAACGGCTCGCTGAGCCAGAATCGTATTCACTCGCAGGGCGCTTGGGGGGCGGCTGGACGGGACCAGCGACTGCAGCTGAGGCATCACAGGAATACAATCATGACATCATTAACAAAATACTGATTAACTTCGGCGCTGTTGGATTGCTAGCGGTCGCTGTCACCGCCTGTTTCCTGTTACGCAGCCTGCACCGGCTTCCGCTACGCATGGAAGATGCCGATTCCAGATGCTTCGCTGCCATCCTGGTCGCGTGCGTTCTTCCAATGATTTTCCTCTCGTTCATCGGCGGCGGCAACCTCAACACAAATCCACATAACCTGGTATACTGGGGCCTTTTGGGTGCAGCGCTCGCCATGAGCCGATTGGATGCCGTGAGTGCCCGCGCTGACGATAGTGCATCCGCCATACGAACATCCGGTTCCCCCAAAATTGCGGTGGCAGCCTCTGCCTGATTGCGCCCAGTTCAAAATCATGGGGCTCGATTTCAATTCAATAAAACTGCTCATTTGGAGCACAACGGCGGGCATTGATATTTCGAAATGCGCCATGTTGGGAAGATTATCCTTCATGGGAGTATCTGACGCCGATGTTGCCAGCCTGTTGGCAAAAGCGGCACCGACACAGCCAGGCGTCACGTCTACTGGATACGTTGAGCCGCTACTCAAACATCTCGGGGCACAGTCGATAGAGAGTTTCGACGCCAGCACGTACGAAAGTGCCACTCATCTGTGGGATATGAACACACC
>DATDAV010000312.1:0-93517 GCA_036525235.1 Chryseolinea sp.
ATTCCTATGGAATGGTTATACAGCAAATGAGACAGGAGATGAACCGTATCGAAACGGCACAACTACAGGGTGTGACCGGAGATCACAATTCCCGGATGCGCACATTTTTGAACATGACCAGCATGTCCTGGCCGCCGTGCAACTGCAAAGCGATGTTGCCAACGGTATTGCCGGGATCATTTTTCAATTCGGCCGAAACAATTCCGTTGACGGTCACGGTGATGTCGCGACCTTTGGCCGTGATGCGCATAGTGTTCCATGCGTTGGGCTTGTAATAACGGCTCACTTGGTCGGCCGTCGGTTTCACCACCCAGGCCCGGCCGTTGGTTTCATATAATCCACCGATATCTTCCTTGGGATGGACCTCAGCCTGAAACCCACGCACGCCCTCAATGCCACCAACGACATCGGTACGGAAATAAATGCCACTGTTTCCACGAATGGACTTGAAGGTAACGTCCAGCACAAAGTCCTTATAGGTTCTATCCGAAACCAACAACCCATGACGCTCGTCGGTAACAGGACTTCTCCCAACGATAGTGCCTTCTTCCACGGTCCAGGTGCCGCCCGGAAGTGTGTGCCAACCCTTGAGGGTCTTTCCATCGAACAGGTCAGTCCATTTATCCTGGACACTGGCGGCAGTCAGATCGCGATGCGGTGCATCGATAAAGGATGAGAAGGTGGCCGCTACCAGGACCATCAAAAAAACGCGTATGCTATTTTTCATTGGGATCGTCATTAGATCCTTAAATTAACAATACTTTTTGCCAGGCGATCAACTTAATGTCTTTTACACGGTGAGTTGTGTATTTTATCGGTCCCTGGTCACTTCATGTTTTCACGGGATCGGCAACTGGGATTGTCGCAGCGATTTTTTAAAAAAAATCGGACGAAGATATGGGAATTGACCAGGGCGGATTTTTTTTTATTCCTGTTTCAGGCTTTCAACAGGATTGCGCAACGCCGCTTTAACAACCTGAGTGAAAGAGACGACCGCGACCAACAGGACCATTAGCCCAAGTGGAGCGGCCAGGAACCACACCGAAAAACCGATTCGCTCCGGGTACTTCGTAAGCCATTGCGAAGAAAGGAAATAGACCAACGGAAGGGCAATCACAAAGGAAACAATCAGCAACCTGAAACTGTCTTTTGTCAATAAAGAAATGATATGCATCACCTCTGCGCCAAGCACCTTCCGGATGCTGATCTCTTTCATCCGTGCATTGGCTTCGAACAGGCTCATGCCCATCACGCCGAGACAGGCAACAAATATCGCTATGCCCGAGAACAATCCGAACACGCGCGAAAAATGGATCTCACTTTTGTATTGCTGATCGTAATGCTGGTCGACGAAAAAATGATCGAAAGGCTTTCCCGGCCATGTTTCTTTCCAGAGATCTTCGATAACGGGCAATGCCGCTGCGGCATCGGCGTGTTCATTCAGTTTTATCGAATAATACACCATCTGTCCCCGGTTCCGATGTAGCCTGAATATGCCTGGATTAACGGGGGCTTTCACCGACTCGTGCCGGTAGTCTTTTACGATGCCGATGATGGTCCATTTTTCCCATTTGTCTTCCATAAAATAGATCTGCTGGTTCAGCGCCTCTCCGGGAGAAGAAAATCCAAGCTTGTGCGCTGTGGTTTCAGTGACAACGAGACACAGCTCATCAGAAAACTCGGGCGAGTAATTCCTGCCGGCGAGCAACTCGAGTCCGAAGATTGGAATGAAGTCGTAGTCGATGTACATGACTTTGTACGGTATCTGCCGGTCGGGATCGCTCATCGATCTTTTGGCAAGATCGACATAGGTAAAACCGATTGGCTCGCCCGGTATGGCTGAGGAGGCCGTAAGATTATCGATCGCCGAGACCTGGAGAAGCTTGTTGCGGAACGTTTCGTTCTTCTCTTTTCTAAGCGAATCCTCGAGCCAGGTGTAGTTGGCCGGATTGTAAACGGCAAGGATTCGCCCGGAATCGAAATTCAGATTAACCTGCCGCATGAAATCCAACTGGAGTGATGCGGTTACAACGAGGGCCATCAGCGTAAGCGAAGCGACGAACTGAAAGGTGAGCAGCGACCGGCGCACAACGATGCCGTGGAGGCTGTCCGTTATCCTGCCTTTCAATGAAACGACGGGATTAAGCCGGATCACCGCTATAAACGGGTACGTTCCCGCTACCAGGGTTGCGATCATGAAGGCGCCAGTTGCCGCGGTCCACAACTCCGGGACAAAGAACCCGGGCTTCGTAAGCGGCAGACCGGTGATGTATCCAAAATAAGGAAACACAGTCCACACTATAGCCACCGCCAGAGCAACAGCAAGCGTTGTAACGCATAGGTATTCCGTGAAAAACCTCGCGAACAGGTCGCCCTTCGAAGAACCGATGATTCTCCGGATGCCGACTTCTTTCAGTCTGCGGATAAATCTTGCTGTTTCCAGGTTGATGTAATTGATCCATGCGATGACCATGATCAATACCAGGGCACCAACAACGATGTACAGATAGAGTATGTTACCGGGGGCCTTGATCTCCGCCTCCAGGTTGGACGAGAGGTGTATGGAGGCAAGGGGTTGTAAGGACAGTCTCGACGATACTTTCGGATCATTCAGCATCGGAACCAAGGCTTTGTTCATTTTTTCTTCCAGGGAGGAAATGCTCGTTCCTTCGGCCAATCTGACGTAGGTCCAAACCGTTACGTCCCATTCGTGTCCCGTGGGGGTCCACGCATAATGACGGACTACATCTACGTCGAAATGAGAATTCGCGGGAGTATGTCGTATAATCCCCGTAATCACCGGCGATTGATTTCTTTGCTCCGGATCGGAAATGTGTTTACCGATAACATCCGTTGTCCCGAAGATCTTTAAAGCGAGTCTTTCGGAAATAACGAACGCATTCGGATCGATGAGGCACGTTTTGGCATCGCCGGAAATAAGCATCGAGGGGAACACCAGGAAGAATCCTTTGTCGGCACACAGGTAGTTTTTTTCGTTGTACAATTTCCCTTCCGCTTCGAAGAGAACCCCCGTGTTGGCCGGCCATCGGTAAAACCGGGTGCTGGCTTTTACTTCCAGGAAATTATCCGTGACCCAATCGGCCACGCCGTAATAGGTTTCGGTCGTGTTCCGGATGATGGCTCTGTTCTCCGATTGCTGTGTTGTTATCCGGTAAACTTCACCGTGCTCCGGCAGGTAGGTATCGTAACTAAGCTCGAAGTCGAGGTACTGAAGCATCAGGAAAGCCGCCGACAAAGCGACTGCCAGTCCCGTGACATTGATTGCGGTGGCGATCCGGTTTCTATTGAGATAACGGAAGGCGGATTTAAGGTTATGGAGCATGTGCTAAAAAGAAGTTATTTGGTTATCCGGGACTCCTTCGTAATTATTTGTGCGTTTGCTTTCCTAAACCGACCAGTCATAGTCGACTGAAGAAAATTACTCCATTTTATTTTGTAAATTTTACTATCGGGTAACTTTTTTTAGTCTTCCGTCACACGCTGATAATTTAATTTTACTAGCCCCCTTCTTCTTATTTAAACGCCTTTTTTTGATTAAATTTTATGGTACTATATCAAACGAAATTATATTGAAAGAAATAACATGAAAACACTATTCACGATCGCCTTGATCTTCCTCTCCTGGAATGTCAACGCCACCATCGATTCGCTCGTCCACAAACGGGTGGTCTACAAGGTGGCCGACACCAGTTCGCTGCACCTCGACATCTTTTATGCGCCGGAGGCCCTGAAGCAAAAGAACAACACCGCGCTGGTGTTTATTCATGGCGGCGGCTGGGCGTATGGCAGTCCCTCGGAGTTTTTTGGAGCGTGCCGGCGTTATGCGAAAGCCGGGGTCATCACCTTTTCGATTCAATACAGGCTTTCCAAGGACGCCAAAGGCAACGTGCCCGTTGCCGGTATCACTCCCGTTGAGTGTGTGAAGGACGCCCGGTCGGCGATGCGTTGGGTGCGGGAGCATGCCAGCGAATTTTCCATCGACCCGCAAAAGATCGTGGTGGGTGGCCAGTCGGCAGGCGGGCACCTTTCCTATGCCACGGCCTACATCGATCAACACAACGAAGCGACCGACAACCGGAAGGTGAGCCCCATGCCCAATGCGATCATCTCTTTTTCGGGAACGACAAATTGCATGGAAGCCTGGTGCGACATGCTGCTCGGCGAAAAGCGCAGCCTGATTTGGAGTATCTCACCAGCCCATAACCTGAAAAAAGGAATGCCACCAACCATTGCCTTCCACGGACAAGAAGACAACGTGGTGCCGCTCTGGACGATTCAGTTCTTCAAACGCGATACCGAGAAACTCGGCAATCATTTCGAGCTCATCACCTATGAAGGCCGCAAGCACTATCTGGGTGCCGGTAACAAGACGTATTCGAACTTGTTCGATGAGGAAATTCTGGAGAAGACCGATGATTTTTTGCGGCGATATGGTTTTTTAAAGTAGCGATCAGGGGTTGTGTAGCGATGTATCACATACTTTGAACTAGAGACACGCGAACCAGCGATACGCGCAGGAGTTTCTAATTTTGTTCAAAGTTAGCCCGGATCGGTCCTTGCGCGGATGACTTCACTTTCTTGAGGCGGATCTTCAGCACAGTACCTCTTGGCGTCAGCGTGGAGTGGTAGGTTTCATCCCCGTTCCAGAGACGCTCGCGAATCCACTTGTCGCCTTCATAATAACCTTCTTCCACCAGCACATATTCGGCTTTGGAAAAGCCCGAGCCATATTTGGGCCTGAACCGGAATTTTGCATCGAACCCAACAATCAGAAATTCATTGGGGCTGAGTTGTCCGATGAGCGCGCGGCCACTGCGTATGGCCCGGTCTTTATACGAGGGATACCCGAAGTCGAACAACACATCGAACTCGTCGAACCGGACGAGCTGCTCATTGAGACCTTCTTCTTCGCCGACGGCTTTGATTTTGTTTTGCTCCTGGAGGGCCAATACGGTGCTGGAGACTTTCGAAAGCAGCTTATAGTTATTGGCAATATCGGAGAAGCGTTCATCGAGTTTATCCATGCTGCGCTTATCATTCGGATCGGCGTGAAAGGGATCGATGCCATAGACCGCCAGACCCTTTGCGTGGTAGTTGCCGATGGCATAAAAATGAAATCGCGAATAGGTGACGCGGTTGGCGGTCTCCGGAATGAAGAGCATGTTATCGTCGCGGTCATATTTCTCACACAAGTCGATAAAGACATTCGGGTTGGAGATATAAATATCCGGCGATAGAAAATCCAGTGCAGGGCCCGCGATCTTCCACACGCCGATCATGTTGGTGGTGGGTCCACCACTGGGGTATTCGCCGGGGGTGTGGAACAAATGTTCCCGTCCCCAGGCGTTGGCGTACATGGGGAGATTGTAGATGGCCTTGCCGGCTTCGGCGATCTCATTGATATAAGACGCAATATACCAGGCGTTGAACGTTTCGGCGGCGCCGATCCCAAAGAGGTCGCTCCATTTTCCCGCTTGCTTTTTGAGACCCGTCACGAGTTTGTCCGGTACATTGGCGTCGAATAATTTGTTGGCAGCTTCGGAGTAGTCGCGGTCGGTGCCGAGCGACCCCGACTCATTCTCCACCTGCACCATGATCACGGTTTGGCTGTCGCTGTCCATTTCTTTGACGTGCTTCATCAGGGCGGTGAATGCCCGTTTGTCAGCTTCGAGGTTGACGCGCGATACCGGCGACAGGACCTGGATCTCCTCGCCATGGCCATTTCTCATCAAGGGATACTTCTCCGAATGCTCAAGCACCCACGGCGGCGCATAGGTCGAGCTCCCGTTTTTATATGAGGCAAACCAAAGGAGAACAAGCTTGAGTTTTTCCTTCCGGGCATTCAGGATCAGGTTGTCGAGTTCTTTAAAATTGTACACGCCGGGTTCCGGTTCTATGTTCTGCCAGTAGACCGGGGCCTCGAGTGTGTTGCAGTTGAGTTCTCTCAGCTGTGTCCAGAATTTATCCGTTACCGACGGCCAGGCGCTGCTGTTCCACAGTTGGGCACCCAGCACCAAAAACGGTTTCCCATCCACCAGCAACTGATACCTGCCGTTTTGCTTCACCACCTTGGGAAGTTCCCGGGCATCGGAAAATGCAAGCGTGCAGGCCAGCACAAAGGTCAGGATTGTGAGCTTCTTCATCATTGGAAATTTTTCATCTCTAAGTGTAATGTGCCTGGCCATCGATGAGGACAGGACATTTATTGATGCGGCCTATGACGTCAATCGCTCCGGGACAATCAATCACTTGTCTTTTTTGAACGCAACCGCTTCAATTTCTACTAAATAATCAGGATTTGCTAAGCCGGCAACAACAATTCCGGAAATAACGGGCGGATTCTTTAGTTTTTTCAGAAAGCCCTGAGCACCCTCAAAACCCTTTCGCACATCCTGACCTTGCACAATATAAATCGTCAACTTAAACAAGTCGTCCAAGCCGGCGTGGCAAGATTTCAGGGCTACCTCAATGTTTTTCAATATATATTCCGTTTGCAGGGTGATGTTACCTTTCCCGATTATTTCCAGGTCTTTCGTTATGGCATTTTGCCCACCAATATAAATCGTACTTCCATTTCCTTTTGTAATGGCCACCTGAGAGAACGCAGGATTTTTCAATAATTCTTCGGGATTTAGAAATTCTATGCTTGAGTTCATATTTAAATTGTTTAATGGATGTTGTTTATACAATAACTGATAACTAGCAACAAACAAACACCAATTATGTTTGATCAACCCTGATGTAAAAGATCAAATTAACACCTTCTGCGGGATGCTAAAACGCAACAAAAGACGACTGCATTTCTTTGCGTTGACTTTGCGCACTTTGCGCCTTTCTTTGCTCGCCGAAGCTTTAGCGAAGGTGAGGCGGTTAAAGATTTTTCCTCCCTTGCATACCCGGCACATCGGGCCGCAGGTAAAGTGTCAGGCAGGCACACGCCATAGCAAACCCGACATAGGGATGCCACAAAGCAACAACCGCCGCACTACCGAAAATCACATTCGTCAATACCGATCGCAAATGAAACAATCGCCTGCCCTGATTCGGAACACCCGGGCTTTTTCTTGTGCCGATGGTCTCCCAAATCAATATGAGATACGTAATATTCACCGTCAGGAATACCAAAGCGTACATCGACACAGGAACCGGCTGCAGCCTGGTCTCCGCCATCCAATCGGTGAGAAATGGGATCAATGAAACGGAGAAAAGGTGAGCAAAATTGGCCCATATCAAACGCAAGGAGGCCACCTTTGCATGGTTCATCAGATAGTGGTGATTGATCCACACGATAGCAATAAACCCGTAGCTCGCGAGATAGCTGATCCAGGTTGGCCATTCAGCCAACAACGCCGCAAAGGTCGGGTGCTCCGGGCGTTTCAATTCCAATATCATGATCGTGATAATGATGGCAAAGACACCATCTGAAAAAGCGTTTATACGCTCCGGAGTAGATTCGCGAATCATTCGTCTTTTTTTTCCGTTGATCCCTGGTCATGTCATAACTGCATACTGCCAGGATTGTTTAAGAAGGAAATAATATTAAGAAAGCTTCAGTCTTTGCCGGTGATTCAATCCCCATTGAACGAGCACTTCATTTACCGGCAGAACACTCAGACCATATTCGGTAATGGAATAGCTCACACTCACCGGCCGGGTATCCAACACCGTCCGCGTGACGAGCAGGTTTATTTCCAGGTCCCGCAATTCCTTCGCCAGCATCTTGGAGGAGATCCCTTCCACCTCGCGCTGAATCTTTTTAAATGTATTCGTTTCGGAGGCGTGGTTGTTCAGGTGGCGCATAATCCTTAACTTCCACTTTCCACCCAATATTTCGAGGCTGTCGATGATCGCCGCCAGTTCCTGTTCACAAGTCGCTTCTTGCACTTTTCCGTTAGTGTTTATTGTGGCCATAGTCATGATGGTTACGTCGGGGTAACCGGTTACCCCGAGTTAACCCATAAAGATAATAAATGATTGTTCTTTAAATTGGCGCAGCATTGGCGTCAAGGAGAGACATAAAACCACGGGATATGAAAAAATTAGATTATTACGTATTGGATGTATTTACAGATCAGAGATATAAAGGCAACCAGCTTTCGGTAGTGTACAGTGATGAGGAACTCGCGCTCGACCAATACCATGAAATCGCAAGAGAATTTGGGTATTCCGAAACATCATTCATACGCTATTCGACAACGGAGAATGCCCTGGTAGTCCGTTCTTTTACGCCGGCAGAATTTGAGGTGATTGGCGCCGGGCATAATCTTTTAGGGGCCGTATGCCTGGCTTTACTAAAAGGTTGGGATATTTTTAAAAATCAGGAAGGAAGTTCGCACGTCATTATAAAAGACACCCGGATCCCCCTCAAGATCACCGAAGAATCCGGTCTTCCCTACGTTGCCATGAAACAAGCTCCGGCGAAGGTAATCGGCACCGTGCCGGTCGACGTGATCGCTAAAGCCGTCGGGTTAGGCCCTGATGATCTGAATTTAAATGGCTGGGAAATCAACATTGTCGAAACAGAGGTCGGCCACCTGATGGTCCCGGTAAAGGACCTGGATGTTTTACAAAAAGCGGTTTCCAACAAGTCGCTTTTAAAAGCAGCTTCCGAAAAATATGGTTTCGAAGGTTGTTATCTCTTCACCACCAATCAGCCAAACGATAAGTTTCTCGCCGAAGCCAGGTTCTTCAATCCGGGTATCGGGATCGATGAGGACCCGGCAACCGGTACGGCTGCGGGCCCATTGGCAGGGTATCTGGAAAAACTTGGTTACATTAAAAAAGATAAAGACTTCCGGATTCTTCAGGGAACAGCCGTAAAGCATCCATCGTCCATTCGTGTTAACGTGTCGAACGATGGAATTTGGGTGAGCGGTTCTTCGGTCATTGTTATGGAAGGAACTCTATATTTGTAGCAGTAGATATAGAGTTCCTTCTCCTGTCAATTTTTCACAGCCTTAATGATGGTCAATGGTTGATAGGTGTTCAGATAGAATGTTCCGACTTTTTCTGTCGTCATTCCCAGTTCCAGGAATGCGGCTTTATATTCGCCATGGTGTACAATGTCTGAAATAATGGCGACACCTCCTTTTTTTAGGATGCGATGAATTTCTCTACAGGCTGTTTTTCGATTTTCTTTGTCGCCCACATTGTGTAAACACAAATTGCTTAACACCACATCAAAGTAATTATTTTTAAAACTGGTCTGAAGAATGTTCTCCTCTTTAAGTTCAATTTTGTTGGCTACATTTTCCAAGGCGGCGTTTTTATTTGCCTTCGTGAAAGAGTTTTCGGAAAGGTCGTCCTTATTCCAGATATCGATGCCGATGGAATTCCCGCTGGTCAATCTTTTTGCGGCTCCAATCATGAGAAGTCCGAGCCCGGTTCCTACGTCCAGCACGTTTTCGTTGCCCTTCCAATGGACCAGATTTAATATTCTGTCGCGATGCGCAAATTTTCCTTTTCGAGCGTACAAAAGCATAAGCACACCTTCGGCCAGGCAGATGGAGCCAATACTAACGCTCAATATGAATGTGTTGACCGTAACACCGGCGACTTTGAATCTTGGAAAGGCGAGGGCAATGGCATAAAAAATAACCACAAACAGAAATAGATTCCGGACAAATTTCGGTCCGTCGATCCCATAATTTATTTGCTTTGTCATAGTCTTGTTCTTTTTGATTTGCGTCAAAGCTATGCTGCAAGGGGAGGGAAAACATTGACAAATGATAAAAACGCTTTCGGATTACTTTTGGGCTTTCAAGCGGCTCAACGACTCCTGCGTGATGCCCAGGAAGGAGGCTATTTGTTTATTGGACAATCGCAATATTATCTGTGGCATTCGCTCCAGTAGATCTCTATAGCGTTCCTTTGCCGTCATGCTGAGCATGGTCTCAAGCCGCCAGGTGCTGATGACCTGGGCTTGTTCTAGGGAATGTACATAGAGTTTCGAAAAGGTTGGGTGGCTATTGACAAGATGAAAAAAGTCGCTCTGTTTTATTTTTAACAGCTTCGAATTTTCTAAGGTTTGCACATTTTCAAGGGAAGGTGTCTGTGTAATGAAGCTGGAGAAGGCGCTGACAAAATTGTTTTCAAAGGCGATGTAGCGGGTATTTTCTTCTCCTTTCCGGTTTGTGAAAAAAGTTCTGACGCAGCCCTGGCAAATAAAATAGGCATATTCACAAACTTCATGCTGTCGGTGAAGCAGGGTGTTCTTTTTCGCTTCCAAAAACTGAAACTTATTAAAAACAAGGTGACTGTCTTGGACTGAGAAAGAATAGTGGTTGGCGAGAAATTGATTTAAGGTCAGGAAATTCTCATCCAGCAAAGGGTCGCCATTTTTTGTCATCTTCAAAGGTAAGAAGAAAGGGCGGGTCGTAGTATTAAAATGCTGCAGCGAGGGAGTGGTTTCTTATACGAGGGGAATACATTAAACCGCAAAGGCGCAAAGGACGCAAAGGTAAAACGGAAAGCTAACTTTGCGTCCTTTGCGCCTTTGCGGTTTAAACGGTATTTACACTACGCAAGCGCGGAAATTTTATATATCATTCATCATTCTACCGACGCATATACATAAACCAATTCCACTCCCAAGTCTTGCCATTATCCTCCGACGTGGCCTGACTCCAGACGGGATTGTTGGCGTCGCGTGCGTCCCAGCGGTAGACCGTGAACAGGCTTTTGCCGTTGTAGTTATCCTTCGAGAAAAAATGACCCACCTTGTTCTCAAACGAACCCACCACGGGCGGCAGCCCCAAGACACCAAAATTTGAATCCGCCCAATAGATGCTCCACAATTTGGTTTGGGGATTGAACAACCGCAGGGTCATGCCTTCAAAGGGCTTACCGTTTCGCTCCGCGATAAAGTTGTCAATATTTCCGATGCCCCGCAGGATAACGTGCATCTCTTGCGTGGACTCGAATTCACTCCATTCTATAGTGTTATCAGGTTTCTTCTTCAACGTTCGGTTGTGGATTTTCCAATTCCCCACAAAAAAATCAAAATCGTTTTTCGACGATGTTGAAGAAGGGGAGAGGATCAATTCTCCTTTCGAGTCGAAGACCAATGGGGGCACCGGCAATTCAGCATTTTTTTGTTGTGCTTCTCCGGCATAGCCGAGCATCAACAACAGCGCGAGAGGAAGGTATTTCATAGGGGTGGGATTTTGTTGTTTCGGAAGGACTTTACCATTGCATGTTCTGATCGTAAAAATATATATTTTACGTTGGGCAAAGTCAAAGAATTCCCCCATTGCGGGTGGCTTTTCCTGGATAACTTCCAGGAATGAAAAAAGAAAGATGGTGCAGCATGGAGGATTGTGGCAGCAGGGCGAAGGCTTTGGCGGGATACTACCGATAGAAGAAATGACTAACGGATGTTCTTTGTCAACAGGATATTTTCCGTGGGGCCGGGTCAAAAATTCGCTGCTGACGATGATTAAATACTTTTATCAACTATTTCTTGGTATTTCCGATACGATATTATTTCTTTGTCTATCGATTATATAGACAATCAATTCCCACCAGATTGATTTTATACCGAAGAAGGGAGAGAATGGGCTCGACGATCTTCTAGCAACCTGTCGCCACCAGGATAAGGTGCTAACTCCTACCAATGATCAATTGGAGCTATAAAATTTTTAAGCAACATGAAAATGAAAATGTTTTCCAAGGACCCCCTTGGCCCCAGCGCAATGGTGAAAAAAATGACGGATAGCTTCCGTTGTTGTTGTTGCTAAATCCGCTCCGCTACCGTCTCCATCTGCTTTAGTGCATTCGCCGGATGAGGCTCGTCTCTGCACAGACAGGGAGTGGCACGACTTTGCCCACAGTTTCTGTGGGAATAGGTTAGTTCTCCTGCGCTTGATTTAACAGGCGTCAAATAGAAAAACAAACATCAACATGAACATAAAGAATATCGCTGCGACGGGTTTTGCCATCGCCATCACCGGTGTGGCGGCATGGGCACAGCACGATCCGCAGCAGCCCTTCCAGGGAAAGATCGGACGAACGTTGGAAGAATCCGAACAATGGTATCCTCCGCGCGTGAAGGCTACAGCTGGCGCACCCAACGTGGTGTGGATCCTGCTGGACGATGTGGGATTTGGAGCCACCTCAACTTTTGGAGGTCTCATTGAAACGCCCACTTTCGACAAACTCGCGAGCAACGGGCTTCGCTATACGAATTTTCATACAACTGGAATTTGCAGTCCAACCCGCGCCGCGTTGCTCACCGGACGAAATGCGCACAGCGTTGCCATGGGACACCATGCGGAATTGGGGATCGGTGCGCCGGGATACTCTGGCGACATTCCGTTCGAAGCCGGAACGATAGCCGAGATCTTTCGGGAGAATGGATACAACACCTATGCGCTGGGTAAATGGCACGGCAATCGCCCCATCGACCTCACGGCTGCGGGCCCTTTCAACCGTTACCCTACTGGCCGTGGCTTTGATCACTTCTATGGATTTTTAGGCGGCTCCACGGACCAATGGCATCCGGTGTTGGTGGAGGAGAACAACGCCATCGACATTGAGCCGAACACAAAGCATCTCAACGAACTGCTCGTAGACAAAGCCATTTCGTACGTGGCCAATCAAAAATCGGCAAATGCCGAAAAGCCCTTCTTCTTGTATCTGGCCACGGGCGCCACACACGCCCCGCACCAGGTAGCCCCGGAGTGGAGTGATAAATACAAAGGGAAGTTCGATGGTGGATGGGATAAATACCGCGAAGATGTTTTTAAACGTCAACAAGCTTTGGGGATCCTTCCCAAGGGAACAAAGCTCCCGCCGCGCCAGCAAAACCTGAAGGCCTGGGACACGCTAAGCCCCGATGAAAAGAAAGTGTTTGCCCGCTTCTTCGAGGTATATGCCGGATTTTTATCCTACACCGACCATGAGATCGGCCGCTTTGTGAATTATCTAGGGCAGATCGGTGAGTTGGACAATACATTGATCTTTGTGATCATCGGCGACAACGGTGGAAGCAAAGAAGGATCGTATACGGGCACCACGGGAGCATCTGTGACATCGAAAGGGCACGACATTCCTTTTTTGGTGAGTCAATACGACAAACTGGGAACGGAGTTTACGAACGAGAACTATCCGCTGGGATGGTCGCAAGCCGCCAACACGCCGTTTCGATATTGGAAGAGTGATGTGAATGCCGAAGGCGCCACACACAATCCCCTGATCATTCATTATCCGAAAGGCATTCGCGAAAAGGGCGGCATCCGCACACAGTATGGACACGTCATCGACATTTTGCCGACGACGGCCGAGCTTTCCGGCGTTAAAATCCCCACCGAGATCAACGGGTATCCGCAGATGCCCATTCATGGTATCAGCTTGGCGTACACGCTTACCGATGCGGCCGCACCGGCCCGCCACACGCAACAGTATTATGAACTGCACGGTGGCCGCGCCATCTACAAAGATGGCTGGAAAGCTTCCGTCTATCACCCCCGCAATGTGTTTGGCGAAGCGCCGACCAACGACATCCATTTCAATCCGGCCCCTTTTGACAAAGACAAATGGGAACTTTACAACCTGAATGAAGACTGGAACGAAACGAATGACCTCGCCGCTGCGAATCCACAGAAGCTGGAAGAGTTGAAGACCCTCTTCGACCAGGAAGCAAAAAAATACAATGTTTATCCGTTGAAAAATTTTCGCGCGGGATTGGCTGCGCCTGAAATAAAATCCAAGTCCATCATTCTGGAAGGCACCACGGTGAAGACCCGGATCAACATCGGCAAGGGTCCCGTTACCATCACGGCGAATATCGAATTGACACGCGATAAAAATGAAGGCGTGGTATTCGCCAACGGCGGATTGCCGGGGGGTACCAGTTTGTTCTTCCAGGGCAACACCTTGTATTATCTGCTCAACGACGGCGTTTCCGAAACCGTCATCACCGCTTCCAAGGCGCTCGCCAAAGGCAAGCATGCCATCACGGTGGCGTATACCGCAGACAACGCGGTGTTGCTGTCGGTGGATGGTCAGCCGGTCGGTAAACAGACCGTGGAAGGTGGCGTGAAGTATATCGCGTCGTTTGGATCGGATGGTGTGAGCGTGGGCAAAGACCTGAACTCGCCGGTGACCAAGCGCTACTCCGGCACCAACCCGTTCACCGGTGTGGTGAAAAGTATCGTTGTCGAGCAGTCGGCAGAGAAAACCCTTTAAGGTCATCCTAAACCAACCTTACCATTTGCATACGCTATGATAAAAAAATATAACCGCCTTCGCGGGATACTGATGAAGCCCGCACGTTTTTTTGCCATCACATTGGTATTCGGCGGCTGCCACTCGGGCAAGGTCACCGATCCTTCGGCAGAGACGCCCGCGGACGAATTCAAAGGAAAAATTGCCAAGACATTTGCCGAGTCCACGGAATGGTGGCCGGAGAAAAAGCAGGCGCCGAAGGATGCGCCCAACGTCGTCTACTTCCTCATCGATGATGCTGGGTATGGAACCTCCAGCGCTTTTGGCGGCCTGATGGAAACGCCAACGTTGGATAGCCTTGCTAACCACGGCCTGCGCTACACCAACTTCCACAGCACGGCCATTTGCTCGCCGACGCGTGCAGCCCTACTAACAGGACGCAATTCACATTCGGTACACATGGGCTTGTTCCCTGTAACGGCCACAGGCTTTCCCGGCTACGACGGTATTCTGCCCGCCGACAAGGCGGCCATTCCCCAAATCCTGCGCGAAAACAATTACAGCACCTACGCTGTGGGCAAGTATCATCTTACACCGATCAACGAGATCACGCCGGTGGGACCGTTCGATCGCTGGCCGCTGGGCATTGGGTTCGATCATTTCTACGGATGGCACCTGGGCCACACCGACCAGTTCCATCCGAATCTATACGAAGACAACAATGTGATCGATGTAGAGCCCAACCACAAACACGTCACCACCTTGCTGGCCGACAAAGCTATCAAGTACATTGCCAACCAAAGGTCGCTGGCCCCGGAGAAACCGTTCTTCCTCTACTTTGCCACCGGTGCCACGCACTCGCCGCACCAGGTTGAGAAATCGTGGAGCGATCCTTACAAGGGCAAGTTCGACAAGGGCTGGGATTGGTATCGCGAGGAAGTTTTGCAGCGCCAGAAGAAGCTGGGTGTGGTGCCCGCGAATGCCGAGCTGCCCGAACGCAACCCGAAAGTGCCGGCATGGGATAGCCTCTCGGCCGATGAGAAAAAAGTGTATGCCCGATACATGGAAGTCTATGCCGGCTTCATGACGCACGCCGATCATGAACTGGGTCGCGTGGTGAACTACCTGAAAGAAATTGGCGAACTCGACAACACCGTCATCATCGCCATCGTGGGCGACAACGGCTCCAGTCCCAGCACCCAACACGGCAGCCTAACCCCGTACATCAGCGGGTTGGAGTCCGACAGGCAGGTAGCCGAAGCCTTGAAGAACATCGACAAGTTTGGCACCGAGCAATCTTTTTCTGATGCACCCTATGGCTGGACGCAGGCCACCAACACGCCGTTCCGTCAATGGAAGGCCGACGCCAACTCCGAAGGCGGAACGCACAACGGGTTGATTCTATTCTACCCAAACAAGATCAAAACTCCCGGCATCCGGAATCAATATGGTCACGTGAACGACATCGCGCCGACCACGGTAGAGCTGGTGGGCGCCGTTGTGCCGGAGACCATCAAGGGTGTGAAACAAAAGCCGTTTGAGGGAACCAGCCTGGTGTATTCCATCGACGAGGCCAGCGCACCGTCGCGTCACACGGTTCAGTATTATGAGATCAAAGGCAAGCGTGCCATCTATAAAGACGGCTGGAAGGCTTCCGTCTATCACGTGCCGGGGACGGATTTTGCCAAGGATGTTTGGGAACTGCACAACCTCGCGGAAGACTTCAACGAGCGCATTGACCTGGCGGCAAAAAATCCGGAGAAGCTGAAGGAGCTTCAGGATGCTTTCGATGCCGAGGCCTACAAATACAATATCTATCCGTTGAACGACGGAGCCAAGAGCGGCACACGGGCGCGCAGTGCATTTGGTAAAAAAGATAAGATCGTGCTATACAACGGTGTGGATCAATTACTCAATTTCAGCGGCCCTCAATTTCTCGAACAGTCATTTGCCATCACAGCCGATGTGGACCTGTCGCCGGCCAAAGACCAGGGCGTTCTTTTTGCAACCGGTGGCGCCTTCGATGGCTTGAGCCTGTTTGTGAAGGATGGCAAATTCCAGGTGGCCCACAACACGGGATCAAAGATCGCACACCTCGAATCAAAGCAGGCATTACCTGCCGGCAAGGTGAAACTGAAATTTGAGCTGACCTATGTTGCCCCGCCGGAGAAAAGCCCGAACACCGCTCCCGCAGGAACTGAAGCGATCTTCGTCAACGACACGAAAGTGGCCGAGCGGGAAATCACAGCCGCCGACATAAAATACATCGCGTCCTACAAAGACGGTATCGATGTGGGGGCGGACCTGAACTCGCCCGTTTCGGATCGCTACAAGGTGCCGTTCCGCTTCACCGGCAAGTTGAAGAGTGTTACCATCGAATATAAATAAACGGACTTGAGGGATCCATACCGCGCGGTGGTCCCTTCTTTTTTTAAGACTATGAGGAAAACAGCTTTTTTTATTTTTATCGCGTTCGTGATTTGTACTTCGGGTGCAGTCGCGCAAGACATTTCATTCGAACGCTTCAGCGCCAACCCCATCATCCACGAAGGCCTGCTGCCCAAGCTGGAAGGCGATAACATCAATGGTCCATCCTTGATCAAAGTTCCGGACTGGGTCCCGAACAAGCTGGGTAAATACTACTTGTATTTTGCTCATCACAAAGGAAAATACATTCGTCTGGCGTATGCGGATGATTTGAAAGGACCCTGGAAAATTTATCAACCCGGCACCTTGCAGCTGGAGGATTGCATCTGTAAAAACGCCGCGGGGGGAACAGGCGAAAGCGTTCGTCACCAGGGTGCGGAAAATTCCGACGACAATGTTCAGCACGTGGCGTCGCCTGATGTGCTCATCGATGAGGCCAGCAAACAGATCGTGTTGTACTACCATTGCCCACAGGTCATGAACGGCGTGAAGGGACAGTACACCTTGCGGGCGGTATCGGCGGATGGCCTTCGTTTCAAATCAGACGATGTGTTGTTGGGTGAATCTTATTTTCGCGTGTTCCAGTGGAACGGTTCCTATTACGCCATTGGAAGATCCAGCCATGTATACCGCTCGAAAGACGGGCGCACAGCTTTTGAAAAAGGCCCGAACCCTTTTTTGAAAGTCCAGAACCCGTCTACGCTTCGCCATGCTGCGGTGAAAGTGGTGGGCAACACGTTGTGGGTGTTCTATTCGCGCGTGGGGGATGAGCCGGAAAGAATTTTGCTGTCGAAGATCCCCTTGCAAGCGGATTGGAATTTGTGGACACCCACGTCACCCATCACCGTTGCCGAATCGAAGGAGCCCTATGAGGGCGGTGACCTTCCCATCGAGAAATCGAAAGTGGGCTTATACTATGGCAAAGTGCACCAGCTTCGCGACCCCTATCTTTTTGAGGACGGCGACAAATGGTACCTGCTCTATTCGGTTGCCGGCGAGAACGGCCTGGGCATCGGCGAGCTGAAAGTGAAGAAATAAACCTAAACCCAGAATTTTTATGAAACGCATTTTTCTTTTCATAGCGCTGATGGCGAGCGCCCCGGCACTCGCCCAACCCAATCCGGAGGCCGCTGCCTTCAAAGGCGACAAACTTTTTGGCACGGTCACTCACTATGCTTCCCTCGGTGAACACAGAACCGGCACCCCCGCCGACTTTGCCACCTCCGAATGGCTGGGAAAAGAACTGGCGGCTTCGGGCTACACCGTGAAGTACTATGAGTTTTCGCTAAAGCAATTCTTTCCGGAAGCGGTGAGCGTGACCGATGCAAAAAAGCGCGCACTCAAGGCTTTTCCGTTTTGGTACGTCAGCGATAGCATCAAGCTCGACGTAGAAGGCGCGTTGACGGGGCGGACCACGGCGGTGAAAGACAAGGTCGTGGTGCTGAACTTTACGTCCAGTCAACCTGGCCAAAGCGGTGAACAACTCCTTCAGAAATTGAGCGAGCTCATTGCCGCCGGTGCGAAAGCGGTTATCGGCTACACAGAAAGTGAAGCCGGAGAAATTGCCGCGCTCAATACCCCGAAAGCAGCCCAACCCTGGAAAGCGCCGGTCGTTCTGGTGTCGCCAAGCGATGCCCGGCAATTGCTGGCGCAGGAGGGACAAACGGTGAAGGTCTCCATCAAGGGAACGTTCAAACAAGTGACCGCCCGCAATGTCTATGGCACGATTGGAAACGGCGATCAATACGTTGTCGTGTCAACACCGATCAGCGGATGGTTTGGTTGTGGTGGCGAACGCGGGCCGGGTGTTGCCACCTGGCTGGCACTGGCGCAGTGGGCAGCCGCAGCGAAATTGCCTTACACGTTTGTGTTCACCGGCAACTCGGGCCACGAACTCGGCGGCTGGGGCGCGAAGGCATTCCTCGACGGCGGAGCGCCACCGGTGGACAAGACAAAACTGTGGGTTCATCTCGGTGCCGGCATTGCCACCCTGGCGTGGAAGTCTACACCGTCCGGTTTGGTGAAAGAGAACAAAGTGGACGTGAATCGGAATTTTTTCTATAGCAATTCTGTGGCGACGTCTTTTCAGGCTGCCTTCAAAAATGTGCAAGGCAATAAATGGACGACGACACAACGCGTTGGTGGTGAATTGATCTACGTGATCGACAAGGGTTATCCCAACGTGGCAGGAGCGGCCTACAGTCACCCTTACTTTCACATGAAGAGTGACGACGCTTCGAAAACATCGCCTGCCATTTTGGAAGAAGTGGCGGTAGCGTTTCGGAATTTTATTGAAAGCCAAATCCGGCCTCAATAACGGTTGTTGTTGATTTTTTTTGTGGTTTTAAAGCGTCTGGGTGCCCATCAGGATCCTTTTTGCATTCGCGAAAGCCTTTCATGATACATGGAGGTTCATCACAAGCCAATGTCCATCCCAACCCAGAACTAAAGCATCTTAGCGCGTGCAACCTTTCGCGCCTTCCCGAAGTCTTTACCCTGGATACCCCGATTAGGAACCCAATGCCTGTCGCTTGAGATCGTTAAATACATGTCCGGATTCGCTCAATGGACTTTGAAAATGGACATTTCAAGAGCGTTACAATTCCGTACAGCGTCGTTGATGGCTGTTTTGAGCGTGGCACATGGATTGGATTAGGATGGACGAATTGGATCAACTAAAACACCTTACCTTATAAATAACATGAAAAAAATGCTCACCCTTTTTGTCGCGCTAACCGTTTGGACGGCCAGCCTGGCACAAGATAGTCCCTACATGACGAAATCCCTCTCGAACGAAACGGTGAGCGATGTTTATGCCCGCACGTCGGGCGGAGGCATTACCGTTTCGGGGGTTAGTGTCAATGAAACGCGTGTCGAAGTATACATTACGGCAAACAACAACCGGAATACTCTTTCAAAAGAAGAGATCAAAGCAAAACTGGAGGAAGATTACAACCTCACCTTGTCGGTTTCAGGCCATAAAGTAACGGCTGTTGCCGAGCCAAAACATAGTAACATGAATTGGAAACAAGCGCTGAATATTTCCTTCAAGATCTATGTTCCTCAAAATGTTTCCACCGACCTCAGCACCAGCGGCGGTGGCATTGACCTTACCAATTTATCGGGCACGCATAATTTCTCCACCAGCGGTGGCGGGCTTGAACTTGTAAAACTCACAGGAACAGTCCGCGGTAAAACATCGGGCGGTGGCATTAGCCTGGCCGACTCCGGGGGTGACATCTCCCTTTCCACCAGCGGCGGCGGCATCGACGTAGATGATTGCAGCGGTCAGATCAGGCTCAATACTTCGGGAGGATCGATCAGGCTGAATAGATTGGATGGAACCATCGACGCCTCAACCAGCGGTGGCCCCGTACGCGGCGACAACATCAAAGGCGAACTCACGGCCCATACCTCAGGCGGAGGCGTGACGTTACGCGCATTGGCTTGCAGTGTCGACGCTTCTACCAGCGGCGGAAACATGGAAGTGGAGATCAGCCAATTGGGCAAGTATGTTACCGTTTCGAATTCGGGAGGAAATGTCAACCTCTCATTGCCTCCCAACCAAGGTCTTAACCTCAAGCTGCGCGGCAATAAAATAAAAACAAACAACCTCAGCAATTTCAGCGGCGAAATGGACGAGGACAACGTCAATGGAAAGATCAACGGCGGCGGTATCCCGGTGAACGTCCAGAGCAGCGGCAACGTCACGGTAGCCATACGATAACGATTAGAAATTTTTGCAGGCCGCGCAGGTCAGGGCTAAAGCCCTGCTGAAAAGTGAGCCAATAACCCCAGCCTAAAGGCTGGGGTTATTTATTTAATACCGAACTTGAAAGAACCGACTCCAGATCATCTGCGTTAGATCATCCACTCACCATCATTGTTTAAAAAACTTTACACGATCAAAGAAACTAGTGGCGAAGCCAATAACCCCAGGCTTTAGCCTGGGGTTGGCAAAGCCATTTCGATCCTAAAGGCTGGGTTATTTAATACCATGTCCGCGCCGCGCTTTTACGTTTTCGCGGGCGACACCGTATAGCCGGTTTCGGCTGCTTGTTGGGCACGGCCCGTATAAAAGTCCCGGTCTTGCGGAGCCCAGGTGTCCAACCCATCGACATAGCGGTTAAACATGCAGAAGGCCGCAGCAATCAACACGGTGTCGTGCACTTCGCGTTCGGTTGCTCCGGCGCTATAAGCGTCCTGCACCAAAGCCGGCGTCACACTTTTTCCACTTTGTTGAACACTGGAGGCAATGGCCAGCAACGCTTTCATCTTTTCCGATATGTTTGACGATTGAAAATTGTCCTTCAAATCATCCATAGCCTTCGTGTCGCATTGCAAATAATACTGAGCCACGGCGCCGTGCGCGTTCTCACAAAAGTAACAATTGTTCCGTGCCGAGACAACCGTGGCGATAAGCTCGCGTTCGCCGCGGGAAAGAGAGTTTTCTCCCCGCATCAAAAGTTCAGTAAATTCACTCAACGGTTTGGCCACATCCGGCCGGAGCGATAGGGGACCGCGAATGCCGGGTATTCCTTCGGGTATGGTGATATGAGGCATAGGTTTTAAATCGATGTTTATTGACTAAATATACTGTATTGTCATAGAAGTAGAAACACGGGAAACAAATCAATCCTATGAGTCTGAAGAAACTAATTTCCAGCTACACCCGGTACAACCACTGGGCGAATGAAAAGATGACCCAATGGCTGGAGACACTGGAAAGAAACCTGCTCTATAAAGAGACCCCTTCAAGTTTTGGCAGCATCGACCTAACCCTGCAGCACATGAATCATGCACAAAATTTTTGGTTTGCCATCATCACGGGAACGGATGTTGCAAAACTGGATGAAACGATAAAACTTAACGCCGTCGACATAGTCATCGACGAATTGTTGGCAGGCTCCCAACGCATGCTTGATAAATTTACGACATACACGGAGGAAGAACTGTCTACCCAGGTTCCGTCGCAGGACATGATGCAAAGCCGGTACGACTATATATTGCACGCCATCAATCATAATTCTTATCACCGGGGACAAATTGTTACGATGATTCGGTGTCTGGGTTTGGTCGGGAATGTGCCGGCCATGGACTATGAGGTCTTTCTTTGGACCGGGCGTGCTTCGAAAGACTTATAAAATGAAATCAATATCGGGTTCCCGAAAGAAGGAGGTTGCTGGTCCGCTATCGTTCATCGGCACATTGTCGCCAGACGTCGATTAGTCCATCGCCTCACACAATTACCCTGTACTTTCAGGCGTATAGAGGTGAAACCAACAGAAATTTATGAACCTGATAAAAATGTTCTTATGGGTCGTCGCCATTTCCTTATTGGCAACCGCTTGCAGTACGGATGGACTCAACAGCGATAACAACAGCGACACCAACCTGGACCAAACCGTCATTGACATTGCGCAAACTTCGGGACAGTTGGCCAGCGGTACCAGCTTTGAAATTGTGGGGAGCAGTAGCGACAGCACGGCTGCGATCAATTGCCGGCCGGGTCCCAATGGTCGCCGGGGTAACGGCAGACACAACGGGATCCTGGATGGATTGAGTTTGCTCGCTCCAACGGATGAACTCCTGGGCATCGTCGATGCAGAAAGTGCAAGTGATTTCCGGGGGTTACGGATTTCGAAGAGTGGGGGAGCAACCATAACCAACTACAACGCTTCCGGTGAAACGGTGAGCCTACCCCTTTCAGCAACGGATGGTCCGCAAGGATGCAGTTTCAGCGGACACCAATTTCCCGTCTACGATTCGCTTCTGGCCACCATTGCAAAAACGGTGATAGATTTTGGTAGTGGAGTAACCCTCAGACGCGACACGGTTAAAATTACACGCTCCGGAAAAATAGTCATCACCCGCGCCGTGGAAGGAGCAACAAAAACGGAAGTGACCACATTTGATAACTATAAAGTGAACGGCATCGGGATTTCGGGAACAAAGACCCGCATCTCTACCTTTGACAAATCCACCGGCTCCGGAACTTCAACAACCTCCGTCGCCGACGGCAAAATTACATTGGCGGATGGAACGGTGGCCACCTGGACCTCGGAGAAGTCAAGAGTCTCCGACATTACGCTTGACGAAACCACACTGAAGCCAACGAGTGGAACGATCACCACCACGGTGGACGCCAAGGTCGTTACCTCCGACGGGACCGTGATCTACTCACACAAAACCAATGCGCCGCTCATTGAGAATGTGGCCTGCGGAAATCGCCGCAGAGGTCCTGTCAGCGGAAATCTGGAGACGGTATACCGCACCGACACTGTACAGGTGGATTTCGGCGACGGAACGTGTACCAACAAGACAATCACCATAACCTTTAACGGTGTGACAACGACAAAAACGATCGGTGAATAGGTAAGACATAGTGGGAACGGGTCTCACCGACCGGAGCCTTTGCTTGCACGTTGCAGCAAAGGCTTTTTTTATATAGTGCTCCACCTGGATTTTTTTCTTCCATTTATTTACAAATATGAAACATATATATTACTTTCACGTTTGTAAATAATATGATCAAGGTTTCTCCTCCCAAATGGGCCGACCGCTTCCTGGAGTGGTATTGCAATCCTTCTTTGCTGGAAGAGATCCAGGGGGATGCGTATGAGCTATACGGTCGCGCGTTGAAGAATAGGGGACGAAAGATCGCGGACATGCAATATGCGTGGAATGTCCTGCGATTTTTCAAATGGTCAAACATCAGGCGATCATCGTCTCAACCGCATTCAAGTCTTATGATGTACCGGAATTATTTTACTGTATTCAAGCGCGGCTTTCTCAAGGAGAAAGGCTATTCATTTCTCAATGTATTCGGGCTTGCCATCGGCATAGCCTGTTTTCTGTTGATCAGTCTCTACATACGGAATGAATATAGTTTCGATCGCATGCACAGCAAGGCCGATCGCATTTATCGCATCCACGAGATACTGCAATCCGACGGCGTGGGCGAGCGCTCGGCGAGCCAACCTTTTCCAGTGGCGGAGGCGTTGGTCAACGATCATGGACTACAGATCGAGAAGGCCGTGAGGTTCTTCAACTTTCAGGCGCCCACACTGGCCATGGCTACCATCGACAATCGAAAGGAATTTAATGAGTCGCGCGTATTCAGCACCGACTCCACCGTCTTCGATGTATTTGATTTTCCGCTGATCGAAGGCGATCCAAAAACCGCCCTGAACAAACCGGAGACGATCGTGCTCACGGAAAGCATGGCGAAGAAATATTTTGATGGCGAAAGCGCCATGGGGAAATATTTAAAATTCCAGGGCAACACCAACCTGCTGGTAACGGGGGTGATGCGGGACATTCCGCTCAACACGCATTTTCAATTCGATTGCCTGATCTCGTTGCGAACCTTCGACGAGGTTTACGATCCCCGCGTTCCCCAGCGTTGGCATTGGTACTGGAATCCGTGCTGGACCTATTTGCTCTTACGCGATGCCAGCGACGCCCCTCCATTACAGGCGGCCATGCCTGCCTTTGTCAAAAAGTATTTTCCGGAATTTGTCCGCAACGATGTCACGATGGAGTTGTTCCCGATGACGGACATTCATTTAAAGTCCAACATGGACTATGAGATCCAACCCAATAGCAGTTTGACCACACTCTATGTCTTTGGTTCCATTGCCATCTTTGTGTTGCTGATCGCCTGTATAAACTTTGTCAACCTCAGCACGGCCCGTGCGGCAAACCGCGCGAAGGAGGTCGGTATGCGCAAGACCTTGGGTGGACAGCGCATGCAATTGGTGGGACAGTTTCTTTTCGAATCGATATTGCTTTGTTTGTTGTCGGTTGTCATTGCGATCGCCATCGTGGCGGTCTTGCTTCCGGTATTCAATGTATTTGCAGAGATGAGCGTAAAGACGATCGTACTGCTCGAGCCTTTTTATCTTGGTGTGCTCACCTTGCTTCCCCTGGTGGTGGGCATGATTTCGGGAATATACCCGGCCTTTGTGTTGTCGTCGTTCAAGCCAATCACGGCGTTGAAGGCAAGTCCCAACCGGGAGAGTGGCGGCACGTTCCGGAGAGCGTTGGTGGTGGTGCAGTTCACATTGTCGATCGTTTTGCTGGTGGGCACCGGCGTCGCGATGGACCAATTGAATATGCTCCGTAAAAGTGACACGGGTTTTACGCGTGAAAATGTGGTGATGATCCCCGTTACACGTTCTCCCGTGGCGCAGAATTATGAAGCCTTGAAGAACGAATTTTTGAGAAACAGGAATACGGTCAGCGTCACAGCATTGGAAGAAGTGCTGGGTGCCAAGCATCAAGTGGGCAATTATATTTTTGAAGGGCAGGAAGATTCGAGACCCTTCCCGCGTCTGACCGTGCGTCATGATTTTACAAAGACATTCGACATTCCCATGGTGGCAGGCCGTGATTTTTCGGAAGACGTGATCACGGATGATTCGCTGGCGCTGGTAGTAAACGAAACCTTTGTGAAGCAGATGGGGTGGGGGTCGAATGAAGATGCGATTGGTAAGAAGTTTGATAATATCCCTACGCACAAGATCATCGGTGTGGTGAAGGATTTCAATTTCACCTCCCGGCATCAGCCGATCCGGCCCTTGGTGCTTCAACTCAACACCACGCTGCGGGCATTCGATGTCCGGATCAAGTATATGGCGGTTCGTATTACCGGCGAGGATGTTCCCGGCACCCTTGCCTGGCTTTCACAACAATGGAAGGCGCAGATCCCCGGCTGGCCCTTTGAGTATTTCTTCCTGGATAGCGATCTCGAAAAACTCTACAAGGCCGAGAGCAAGATGAGCAAGATCGCCGTGGTCTTCTCCGGGCTCTCCATCCTGGTGGCGTGTCTTGGCCTGTTCGGGTTGTCTACGTACACGGCAGAGCAGCGCAAAAAGGAAATGAGCATCCGTAAAGTATTGGGCGGTTCCAATGCTCACATCTTCGTGTTGTTCTCCAAACATTTCTTTAGCATGATCCTGATCGCCAACGTGGTGGCGCTGCCGCTGGCCTATTTTGTGATGAAACGGTGGCTGGAAAGTTTTGCATACCAGGTGAACATCAATTTTGGATTGTTTGCTTTGTCGGCCTTGGTTGCCGTGGGCATTGCCTTGTTCACGATCAGCTATCAGGCCATCCGGTCGGCGAACAGCAATCCGGCGGAAGTATTGAAACGAGAATAGTTCAGGAATAATTTTTATGTATCAACTATGAAAGGAACGTACCTGGGAGAATTGGAAGAGATTGTGTTGCTCATCGTGGGCATTTTGTATCAGGATGCGTATGGTGTTGCCGTGATGGATGAGATCAAGAATCAGACCGGCCGCGATCTCAACATCAGTGCCGTGCATACCGTACTGAGTCGCCTGGAAGAAAAAGGGTTGTTGAAGTCCAAGATGAGCGACCCTACCGGCGAACGCGGTGGCCGAAGAAAGCGGATCTTTCTCCTCACCGCTGCGGGCAAGCGAGCGCTGGAAAATGCCAACGAGATGAGGAATCAGTTATTTAATAAGATACCCAAAGTCGCTTTGCAATTCGGCGCGGCTTAGTGAGCCGGCTTTTCGTTAATCACATAAACTTAAGAAAATCATGAAGGCACTATTCTATCCCATGGTATTGGTCTTGTTGATTTCATCCACGCTTTGTCAAGGGCAATCTAAGCAGCAGGCTTCGCTGGAGGAGGCAAAGAAAGCGATCGCTGAAAGCAATGCGAAATATTTTGTCCTGTACGCAAAAAATGACGGGTCACTGGTTAACCTGTACACGGAGGACGCCTGTCTCTTCGTGCCGGGTGCGGCACCGACGGCATTTTGTGGCCATGAGGCGATTGGAAATTTTTTTAAAGAAGGCTATGAAGTCGTGGGGCTGAAGAGTGGAAAGTTCACCACCACCAATGTCTACGGCGATGGTGTTGAATATGTGACCGAGGAAGGCCTTTCGCAAATGTTCGACGCCAGTGGAAAATTGTATGACGAAGGGAAATACCTCGTGTTGTGGAAGAGGACCAAGGAGGGGTGGAAAATGTATAAGGACATATTTAATAGCAATCGGCCGTCAAAATAAGCGCGAAATTTTTAAAGGAAGAAAGCCCGGCCCTGTCGGGCTTTTTTGTTAGCCATTGATCAACCTAATCCATAAAGCAATGGGAATATCTGCGTGACTTCTTAAATTACGGGAATAAGACTCTCCATTGAGCAAATATTCTCTTCCATCAGGGGAGAATCACATTATTGATCAGATTTTTATGAGCCAAGAATACAGCATACCACCACAGACCCGCATTGGGCATGTGCATTTAAAGGTCTCCAGTATTGAACGTGCGCTGGCGTTTTACTGCGATCTTCTTGGATTTGAATTGACCACGACGTATGGCGATCAGGCCGCCTTTATTTCTGCCGGTGGGTATCACCATCACATTGGGTTGAATACCTGGTACAGCAAGAATGCCCCACCTGCAAAAAGAGATGGCGTGGGACTTTTTCACACCGCCATTGTTTACCCGACAAGAAAGGATTTGGCTATGATTTACGACCGGCTGAGAAAGGCTGGCTACCCGCTTACGGGCGCCAGCGACCACGGCGTGTCGGAGGCTCTGTATTTGAATGACCCGGATAACAACGGGGTAGAGCTCTATTGGGACAGGCCTAAGGAACGCTGGACCTATCATGCTGATGGAACGATTGTGATGTTCACCAATGCCCTTGACCTGGCTGATTTGCTGAAGGAGCTTGACTAGAATCAGTCCTTGTTTAGGCGTTTCGGATTATGAAGGGATAATGACCAGGGGAACGGTCATATGTTCCATCAGGTCGTCGAAAGTATCCTTGCTCTGGGAACACATGTTTTTGTCCATGACCAGAAAGCTGATTTCACCTTTTTGCGTATGGTCTTCGATCCGGTCGGCCACGAAACCGACTTCAATTTTGAATTCATATTTTATGCCGGCCGGTTTCAGGTATTCGTTTTCAAAGGCCGCAAACTTTTGTAGCGCCTCTTCTTCCATTTTTTTCTTCCACACCACCACTTCGCCGTTCATGTTTTTTGTGAGCCGGTAGGTATACAGGATGGTCAGGTCGCTGCCTTGCGTTTTCGAAAATTGGACCGCCCATTGGAGCGCCTGCCGGGAGGCTTCTGAGAAGTCGATCGTGCAAAGTATACCTTTGGTCATAGCGTGATGAATGAAAATTCTCTTGCAACCTACAGTGTTCAGAAGCGGGACTTTGGGATGAAAATCAAGTAAAAAACTGATTTTTGTCATGAATCCTAGCCGCTACAACCTTAAATTGCGCTTATGGGTAATTCACCGGATACAGGCCTTATCACCAATGAAGCCTTTCGCGAAATTTTTCAGAGCATGTCGGAAGGCATTATTATGGTCGACACCGGGGGCAGGATCGTGGTGGCCAATCCGGTAGCGGAACAGTTATTTGGATACGCTACCGATGAGCTCACCGGGTTGATGTTGGAGGATCTGTTGCCGGGGCGCTATCGCAACGGGCATGTAAATTTCAGGAGTGCGTTCAATTCGAATCCTTATCCCAGGAGAATGGGTGCAGGCCGCGACCTGACGGCCCTGAGGAGGGATGGTTCCGAGTTCCCGGTGGAGATTTCATTGAGCTTTACCAAAGTTAAATCCGAGTTGCTGGTCATGGCCTTCATCAGCGATATTTCCATGCGCAAGAAGACGGAAGATGCCCTAAAACGAAGCGAGGAGCAACTGATCGTATATGCTGCGGAATTGGAAAAGAAAGTGGAGATGAGAACAGAAGCCCTCAACAACACCATTTTAAAACTGGAAGAAGAAGTTATCGAAAGAAAAAAGGCGGAGGATGAAGTGCGCAGGTCGCTGGAGAAGGAACGGGAATTGAATGAGTTGAAGACCAAATTTGTTTCCATCGCTTCTCACGAATTTCGCACGCCGTTGAGCACGGTGCTCAGTTCGGCTTCTCTCATCAATCAATACAATGACCGGGGCGAGCCGGACAAGATCAACAAGCATGTTCAGCGCATCAAGTCGTCGGTGAACCAGTTGACGGGAATTTTGAATGATTTCCTGTCGCTGGGAAAATTGGAGGAAGGCAAGGTGGACGTGGTGAACGAGGCGGTTAATCCGGGCGAGTTTTTGGACGAGATCAAGGAAGAGATGGACGGGGTGCTGAAAGATGGCCAGCAAATTATTTTGAATTGTAAGATGGATGCCTCCGAAATGGTGTGCGATGCCCGGATACTTCGAAACATTTTGTTCAACCTGATCACCAACGCGAGCAAGTATTCCGACGTGAACAAGTCCATCTACATTACTTGCCGGGACCAGCAGGGATTCGTAGTCTTTGAAGTTCAGGATGAGGGGATCGGCATACCGGAGAAAGACCAAAAACACATGTTCGATCGTTTCTTCCGGGCCAGCAATTCTGGCAACGTGCAAGGCACCGGGTTGGGGTTGAACATTGTGAAGCGATACATCGACTTGTTGCAGGGCACCATTTCCTTTTCAAGCGACGACAATAAGGGAACGCTTTTTACAGTGACCATCCCAATCTCGACGAACCTACTACCGAAATGAAAAAGATCCTCTTGATTGAAGACAACCCTGACGTCAGGGAGAACACGTCAGAGATTCTGATGCTGGCCGGCTACGATGTGAAAATGGCGCCCAATGGCAAAGTGGGTGTTGAGCTGGCGCAAAAAGAAAAACCGGACCTGATTGTTTGCGACATCATGATGCCGGAATTGGATGGTTACGGCGTGTTGCACATTCTCAATAAGAAAGAGGAAACCGCCAGCATTCCCTTTATTTTCCTGACAGCAAAGACCGAAAAGATCGACATCCGCAAAGGAATGAACCTCGGCGCTGACGACTATCTGACCAAGCCTTTTGACGACACAGACCTGTTGAACGCCATCGAAGCCCGGCTCCGGAAGAGCGCCATGCAACGTGCGCTGTATGAATCGACTGCTGCGGGACTGGATCAGTTTATGAAAGATGCCCGGCAGATTTTAGACATGAAGGAACTGGGCAAAGACAAGAAGACAAAATCATTCAAAAAGAAAAGCGAGATTTTTGCCGAGGGCGACACGCCTTTAAATGTGTATTATGTAAAGTCCGGTAATGTTAAAATATTCAAAGGCCACCCGGATGGCAAGGAACTCATCACGGCGCTGGTCAATGCCAACGATTTTTTTGGTTTTGAACCGATATTGGAAGGCACACTCTACCAGGAGTCGGCCATTGCCATGCAAGACACGGAACTGACGGTGATCCCCAAACATGACTTCCTGGCGTTGCTGCAAAGTCCCGACGTTTCCGCTAGCTTCATCTCGCTGTTGTGCAAGAAAGTCGCGGAGAAAGAGAATCAGCTCGTAAACCTGGCCTACAATTCCGTGCGGCAGCGTACGGCCGAGGCGTTGCTCAAGGCCATCCAACTCAAAGACAATAAAGAGAACATTCAGATCTCCCGCGACGACCTGGCCAAGATGGTGGGCACGGCGGCGGAGTCCGTCATTCGTGTGCTATCGGATTTTAAGGACGAGGGATTGATCGAGATCGAGGGAGGAAAAATCAAGATCAAATCGCAGCCCAAACTCGAAAAGGTGGTGCGCTGGAACGTTGCCCGTTAACGGCACAACACGATGTCGATCATTTCGCCGTTGTGATGACTTGCCTCGATGCCGGCGTGGATAAAGATCCTCGCGATCAGGATCACACCGGAAAGGATCATGAGACTTGTCGTGACCTTTTGGACGCTGAGGTTAAATTTCTTTATTCCCAACAATATCACGGGAGCCAGTCCGATCATGACCGGCAACGTACCTGCCCCAAACAGCAGCATAAAATTAAATCCTTCCGCCGGGCCGTTGAGCATCACACAATAGCCGAGCGCCAGCAAGGTCATGCCACAGGGAAGAAAGCCATTCAACATGCCCATCAGGAAGATTGCAGGAGAGCGTTTTCGGGCTAAGAAGAAAGCAAATTTTGATTTGATCCACGCGGTGATGGTGCCAGCGCCCTTCATCAGGATGGGAATGTTGAAGTGGTCTATTCGGAGAACGGCCGCCAGAATTAGGATGATTCCAAACGCGATGGACAATATATTTTGATACCGGGCAATTGGGAAAAATGAACCCGCGCTGCTCGCGGCAGCTCCCAATAAACCATAGGTGAGGATCCGGCCGCCATTGTACAGCACCCGGTTCAGGGCCACCGCCGGGGTTAGGTTGGTCACGGCCATCAGCAAGGGACTGCACATGCCGGCGCAGTGCAGACTTCCCGTTAACCCGATCAATAGTGCGGTATACCACATATCAGAGATAGAGCGTGGTTTCGTAATAGAATTCTTTTTCGTGCATGGTCCAGGTCATGCGCGCGATATATTTTCCTTTCCTCAATTTTTCGATTGAAAAGATCTGAGCGGATGCGCTTGTCGGCTGCAGGGAGAAGGTTCTGTCCTGCGTCGCGTCGCCGGGAGAATAGAGGTTGAGGCGCCCTTTTTTAAGCTGGGAGAATCCGGCGAAGGTGATCTTCAACGACCGGTCCTCGACAACTTGAATTTCAGGTTTGTCGATTAAAGCCTCCGTGTTTCGCTGGCGATCCATCTGAGCCTCGAAAGCCAGTTCCTCCTGATAATAGGTTTTTGATACTAAACTTATGTCCTGCCGCACGCAGACCGTCACCAGCACGCCAATGAAGGCGGCAAACAGGATGAACGCTAAGACGATGGATTTACCCCAGTTCATACGATTTTGGTTTTTGTATTAATCACGTTGTTCATCTTTCAACCGACTGTTCATATCCGACGATTTTGTCACCGGACCGATGAATTTTACTTTGATCGTTTCGATGCGTTTTCCGTTTTCATAAATTCCCAATCGTACGACGGTGCGGGCGCTGACGACATCTTTCGCAGGGATCTTGATAAAGAATATATTTTTGACCATGCCCTCGGCCTTGATAATGATTTGTTTACCGTCCGCTTTCTCCAGCACGGCCGTGGCGGGCGATTCGATGCGGGTCTCCAGGTGGATGTCGTCGAACGTCTTGTTCAAAAATTCAACATTGTAAAGGTTGGTGATGAAGCCGTCGGGCGTTTTTTGATAAAGCGTGCCTGGCACTTTTAGCACGGTGGTTTTTACGTCAGAGCGCGTGGCGAGGGTAAAGCCCAGTATCCCGACAAGGACCAGGAGCACGAACGAATAGCCGATCACGCGAGGCGTAAAAAGTTTTTGTACGCCATCCTTGATGGATGTATAGGATGCATAGCGGATCAATCCTTTGGGTTTCCCGATTTTCAACATCACATCGTCGCAGGCGTCGATGCAGGCGGTGCAATTCACACATTCGAGCTGTGTGCCATTGCGAATGTCGATGCCCGTAGGACACACGTGTACGCATAATTTACAATCGATGCAGTCGCCTTTGGGTGCAGTCGCCGTAGCAGTTTTTTGGATATGTCCACGGGGTTCGCCCCGAAGCCAATCGTAGGCTACAACGATGGAGTCTTTCACCAACAACACGCCCTGCAACCGGCCGTAGGGACAAACCGCGATGCAGGCCTGTTCGCGAAACTTGGCATACACACCATAAAAGATGGCCGTGAAAACGACGAGGGAAATGAAGCTGGAGAGGTTTTCAAGCGGTGAGTGTGTAATGATCGTATACGTTTCCGAGACCCCGATCAAATATGCCATCACCGTATGGGCAATGAGCAGCGAGATGAGCATAAAGAGCGCATGTTTGGAAACCTTCTTGAATACTTTGCTCAGGTTCCAGGCCTGCTGGTCCAAACGACGCTGCGCGGGAGCATCGCCTTCGATCCAGTATTCTATTTTCCGGAAGACCATTTCCATAAAGAGCGTTTGCGGGCAAAGCCATCCGCACCAAATGCGGCCAAAGACCACAGTGAACAAAATAATAAAAACGAAAAACGTGATCAGCGTGACGGCCAGGAGTACAAAATCCTGGGGCCAGAACGGTTGGCCAAAGATCACAAACCGTCGCTCAAAGAAATTCAGCAGAAGCAGGGGTTTGCCGTTGAGGGTGATGAACGGGCCACCAAACAAGAGCGCGAGCAAAACAGTCGAGACCACAATGCGCCAGGTATGCAAGGTGCCCGATGGCTTTTTGGGATAGATCCAAATGCGTTTTCCCTTTTCATCGACGGTGGCAATGTTGTCGCGGAACTCTTCTTCATACTGATATACATCGAGGCGTTCGGTTTTCATTTTGTCTTGTGTTTATAAGGCCGCACTCACTTTCAGGCTGTCCGTTTTTGGTGACGCGTCTGGCTTTGCCAATTCTCCCTGGGCGGCCTTGGCATTGGGAGGGTTGCTGCCTTGCAGGCTGAGGACAAAAAACGTCACATCGCGCACTTCGGAAGGACTGAGCGCTTTCCCCCATGCCGGCATACCTTTTTCTATGAAGCCGCCGTTCACTGTGGTGTAGACATTTTTGATGCCGTTGCCGTGCAGCCAATAATCATCTGTAAGATTCGGACCGATGGTGTTTCCCCCGCCGTCTTTCCGGTGACAGGAGACGCAATTGTCCAGAAACACTTTTTGTCCTTTCCCGATGATGGCGGCGTCGGCGGTGTACGCTAACTTATCGACGTCGATTACCGCCTGAGGTTGTGAAGCCAGCAATTTCTGCTTTTCAAGTTCAGCCACAGCCACTTCGTTCTGGTATTCCTCGAGTGATAAGGGGAGACTTGCTGAAAGGTGAAACACTACGAGGTATACGGCAGCCCATGCGATTGTGCCATAGAAAAGCCATTTCCACCAGGGCGGCAAGTGATTGTCCAATTCACGGATGCCGTCAAAACTGTGTCCCAGGTCGATGTCCTGTTCGCGCTCCACAGGCACCGAATCGTTTAGCTTCTGGGTTAGGGTGGACCACCACGACGGCCGCGGCGCGTAAGCCACGCCCAACGATTTAGCTTTGGCCTTTTCCGTTTGCTCGATCAGCATATGAAATGCCCGCAGCATCAGGATGGAGACGGTGAGCACCAACAAGAGGACGATAAAGACAAAAGCTGCCGTAACATACAGCGGTGTCGCCGGGTTGTTCACGGGGTCGTCCCAAAATGTCTTCGGTGTAGGTTCTTGTGCCCGTGCCACCATGAAGGCCAGGAGGCCGGCGAGAAGAAATGTGATCTTTTTCATGATACCGGGGTTTCGGATGGCGTAACCTTGCTGTCTGCAGATTCGAGCGGCATCTCGCTCATTTTTCGGATCATCGCTTTGTCGGCCGTAAACACCCACCACAGCAGGCAGAGGAAGAAGACAAAGAAGATGACGAACGATATGACCGGCCAGATGGCGATGTTATCGATGCTTTGAAGAACATTCTTATACATAGGAAATCAGTTTTTAGAGGTTTCGTTGACCAGTGTCGGAGCGGACGTCTCTATTTTGATGTCTTTGCCCAGTCGTTGCAGGTATGCAATGATGGCGATGATCTCGGCGTCGTCGGCTACTTCGATGCCATCGGTTTTTAGCGTAGCCGCGATCACGCCGGCTTGTTGTTCCAATTCTTCGTTGGCCTTTTCTTCATAGCCAATTTCATAGGGCACGCCAATTTTTCGCATCGCTGAAATTTTACCCGGGGTCAGATCCTTTTCAATGGACTGCTCGAACAACCAGGGGTAGGCCGGCATGATCGATCCGGTAGACACGGCGTCGGGTGCCAGCAAGTGGTTGTAGTGCCATGTGTTGGAATATTTGCCGTTAAGGCGCGCCAGGTCCGGTCCCGTGCGCTTCGAGCCCCAGAGGAACGGGTGGTCATAGACAAACTCTCCTGCTTTGGAATACTCACCATAACGTTCCGTCTCCGAACGGAAAGGTCTCACCATCTGGGTGTGACAATTCACGCATCCTTCGCGGATATAGATATCGCGTCCGTGAAGTTCCAGTGGCGTGTAGGGCTTAACGCTGGCGATGGAAGGCACATTGGATTTTATCAGGAACGTGGGAATCATTTCAATCGCTCCGCCTATGAGAATGGCGACCAGCGTGAGCACCGTAAAAATGATTGGTTTATGTTCCAGCAACCGGTGATGCCATCCGCCACTGGTAACGGCATAGACTTTTTCGAGCGGAGCAGCTTCGGCGTCTTCGTTGGCGACAAAGCTTCCGGCATAGGCGGTCTTGATCAGGTTATAGGTCATGATGAAGGCGCCGGTCAGGTACAACGCTCCGCCGACAGCGCGCAAGGCATACAAGGGCATGATGGCCATCGTCGTCTCCAGGAAATTTTTATAGACGAGAAAACCTTCGGGGTTGAACTCTTTCCACATGAGGCTTTGTACCACTCCCGATACATACATGGGCAGGGCGTAGAAGATGATGCCGAGCGTTCCGAGCCAAAAGTGCGTGTTGGCCAACCGTGTGGAGTATAGCTTGGTGTTCCACATGCGTGGGGTGATCCAATACAGCATGGCAAAGATCATAAAGCCGTTCCAACCTAAACCACCCACGTGCACGTGGGCAACGATCCAGTCGGTGAAGTGCGCGATGGCGTTCACATTTTTTAAAGACAGCAGGGGACCTTCCAGTGTGGCCATACCATAGGCAGTGACTGCCACCACCATGAACTTCAAAACGGGATCTTCGCGCACGCGGTCCCAGGCTCCTCTCAGCGTGAGCAATCCGTTCAGCATGCCACCCCACGACGGGGCGATGAGCATGATGGAAAAGACAACCCCCAGCGATTGTGCCCAATCCGGCAGGGAAGTGTACAGCAAATGGTGAGGGCCGGCCCAGATATAAATGAAGATGAGCGACCAAAAATGTATGATGGAAAGACGATACGAATACACCGGCCGGTTAGCGGCTTTGGGCAGGAAGTAATACATCATGCCCAGGAAGGGGGTGGTGAGAAAGAAGGCCACGGCATTGTGACCATACCACCATTGCACCAGGGCGTCTTGTACACCGGCATACCATGAATAGCTCTTGAACAACGTGACGGGAATCTCGAAGGAATTCACTACGTGGAGCACGGCCACGGTAATGAACGTGGCAATGTAGAACCAGATGGCCACATACATATGTCGCTCTCTGCGTTTGATGATGGTGCCGATCATGTTCCAACCGAAAACCACCCAAATGACGGTGATGGCAATGTCGATTGGCCATTCCAGTTCGGCGTATTCCTTTGACGTGGTGTAGCCCAACGGTAACGTGATGGCCGCGGCCAGGATGATGAGTTGCCATCCCCAAAAATGGATCCAGCTGAGCTTGTCACTGAACATCCGGGTTTTGAGCAGGCGCTGCATGGAATAGTAAATGCCGGCAAACATCGCATTGCCCACAAAGGCAAAGATGATGGCATTGGTGTGCAGCGGCCGGATCCGGCCAAACGTGGTGTACTGCAGGTCAAAGTTGAAGACCGGGTACACCAGTTGTATCGCGGCCGTTAACCCGACGAGCATACCCACGAGTCCAAACACAACGGTGGCGATCATGAATGCCTTCACGATCTTGTTGTCATAGCTGAATCTTTCTATTTGCATAAATATTATCGGTTTCTCCTTGAAATAGTTCCGGTATAAAAGTATCTGCCGGCAGTTTTTTTAAGGGTGACGATTGCCCATGGGAAAACCTGATTTTTGTCAGGCTGCAAGGAGGGCAGGGTAGGTATCTTTGGGAAAGTCAGGCGATGTATCTATGGACACCTTTATCAGTGATCTCTCCAGGAAGCAATTCCCGCTGAGCGAAAAAATCTCAGCGAACACCATTCAGAAGCCCGTGCTGTCGGTCATCCAGGAGCAGCATCCGCACTTTTCGGATGCGGACCACTGTGCTTTGACAGAGCTGAACATCTACCGGCAAAAATATGTCGCTGGTTACCTGGCAAAGGAAGTGGGCGAGTTGTCGGAATTAGAAGCTACCGTGCTGGAAGCTTTAAAGAACAAGGACACCCTCACCGACAAATTGAATGAGGATGAGCCTTTGACGACGGGACAGAAAATGGCAGACCGGATCGCGGCCTTTGGCGGCAGCTGGAGGTTTATCATCACCTTCTTTGTGTTCCTCGGCGCCTGGATTGTTTTGAATGCCTTTTGGTTTCAAAATCGGTCGTTCGATCCCTATCCTTTCATTTTATTGAATCTTATCCTGTCGTGTATTGCTGCGTTGCAAGCACCGCTGATCATGATGAGCCAGAACCGGCAGGAGGAAAAAGACCGTGAGCGATCAAAGAAAGATTACATGATCAACCTGAAATCGGAGCTCGAGATCAGGGTCCTGCACGAAAAGATCGACCACCTCATGATCCACCAACAACACGAGCTCATCCAAATCCAGAAGGTCCAGATCGAAATGATGCAGGACATCATGGAGCGCGTGGGCGGTAATAGAGCGATTGAATCAATCCGCTAAAATCTTCGTGGCTCCTGAAAACCCGGTGATTCAGATCGCTTTGCTGAAGACGTTTTTTTCTTCTTCTATTCTTTCCATTCGCTTGTCGAACACCCGGCAAATATTTCTGATAAAGGGCTGTCCGGCTGTGGTCACTTTCAGACTGCCGTCGAACAAATAGAGGATTCCCTCTTTTTCCATTTCGATCAATGCATCGAGTATGGGTCTGTCGACCACTTGTTCGAGGAGTTCGCGGTCAAGCTCCCCCTGGCAACTGATCTGGAGAATGCATTGCTTTATCAGCAGATCTTCTTCCGTCATCCGGTGACCTTTCAGGATTGCGGAACCGTCCTTCCCAATAGCTTCAGTGTATTCTTCAACCTTCTTTTTGTTTTGGGCGTAGGCGTAGCGCGAGTCGCCGATGGCCGACGCCCCCAGGCCGATCAACAGGTCCGTCTGATTGGTGGTGTAGCCCATGAAATTGCGATGAAGTTTTTTTTGAATATGAGCTTTGAACAATTCGTCGGTGGGAAGGGCAAAATGATCCATGCCGATGTCGGCATAACCGGCTTTCCGCAGTTTGTGCCGGCCTACTTCATAGAGATGTCTCTTCAGGTAATGGGAGGGAAGGTCGGCTTCGTCGTACCCGCGCTGGCCGGGCCGCAGCCACGGAACATGGGCATAGCTGTAGAAGGACAATCGATCGGGACGCAGGTTGAGCACCTTGTCGATTGTGTCCGAAACGGTGAAGGGCGTTTGGAAGGGTAGCCCGTAGATCAGGTCGAAGCTCACCGATTTATAGCCGATTTCACGGGCCTGCGTCGTCACACGCTCCAGGTTTTCAAAGGGCTGTAGGCGGTGTATGGTATGTTGCACTTTTTCGTCCAGGTCCTGAACACCAAAGCTCACACGTGTGAAGCCAAGTTCGTTGAGCATGCGCAGGTGTTCTTCCGTGGTGTTGTTGGGATGGCCTTCAAAGCTGAATTCAAAATCGTTGTGTAGCAGGGTGCCTTCCAGCAGGGAGGTGATAAGCCATTGCAGGTTTGGGATACTGAAGAAGGTCGGTGTGCCGCCGCCGAGGTGCAACTCACGTATCACCACGGGCCTTCGTCCGAATATCTTTTTATAATGCTCCCACTCTTTTAACAACGCTTGTATATAGGGTATTTCCACCGCGTGATTGCGCGTGATCCGTGTATTGCAGGCGCAATAGGTGCACAGGCTTTCGCAAAACGGCAGGTGGATATAGAGGCTTATTCCTTTTTTGTCATTGGATTCGTCAAACGCGCGGCGCACGGACGCAACCCATTTTTCTTCCGTGAAACTCGCAGTATCCCAGGCCGGCACGGTGGGATAGCTGGTGTAGCGAGGTGTGGGCGTGTCATATTTTTTTAGAAGGGCCGATGCGTTTTCATCTTTCATTTTTTTCGTCGTTAGCAGGTTCAGGTTGAGGTTTGTCTTCGAACAACATGCGCACGGAGGGCGAATAGGTGTCGTCGAACTGGCCGCTTTTCAGGCTCCACAAAAAGGAGAGGAGAAAGCCCACGGCGATCACCAGGCTGATCGAGATCAGGAGAATGATGATTTCCATAGGCGTCAGGTTAGAACGTGGACAAGTTTTCGGCGGGCAACATAGTTGACGACAAGCGTTGAAAAGCCAACCACACTCATGCTGCTCACCGGCATGAGTATAGCGGCGACCAGGGGCGTGAGGTGGCCGGTGACGGCAAAGCTCAGGGCGATAGTGTTGTAAAAGAACGAGATGCCAAAGGCTATTTTCAAGATGACCGACGAGTAGCGGGCCAGGCCGAGGAACCTGTCCAGATCATTCAGCCGGGTGCCGTCCAGGATGCCATCGCAGGCGGGAGTGAAGATCCCGCTGTCGTCGGAGATGGCCAGACCGACGTTGCTTTGTTTTAGTGCGCCCGCGTCGTTGAGGCCGTCGCCCACCATCATCACTTTTTTGCCGGCCTGTTGCAGGTTTTGGATGAACGCCAGCTTGTCGTGCGGGTCTTGGTTGAAGAGGAGCTTCACGGAAGGGTGAAATACCTTCTGCATATTGGTTTTGTCCGCATCGTTATCGCCGGAAAGCAACGCCACACATCTTTTTCCCAGTCGCGCCAGCATATTTTTGAGGTGTGGCCGGATCTTCACCGTGATGATAAAATAGCCCCTGACTTCATCGTCGATGGAAATAAATACGACCGACGCGTGCGGGGCCAGCCTTTCATAAAACCCGACAAAATCCGCTGACCCGGCTTTTATGCATTTTCCTGCTATCACCCCCTGCACACCTTTTCCAGGCAGCTCTTTAAAATTTAAAAGATGCTGGGTATTACCCGCGTGTATGGATCTGGAGACGATCACGCTCAGCGGATGTGTGGACGCCGCCGTAAGAACCTTAACCGCTTCCCGTTCCAACCCATTCAGATCGCCTACAAATTCCACGGCCGGTTCGCGGCCGTAGGTTACCGTTCCGGTCTTGTCAAACACAACGGCATCGATGGCAGCAAGCCGTTCGATGACATCGGCGTTCTTCAAATAGAACCCATGCCTCCCAAACACACGAAGCATGCTGCCGTAAGTAAACGGAGCAGCCAAGGCCAGCGCACAGGGACATGCCACCATGAGCACGGATGTGAGCACGAGCCACATTTTTTGGGGAGCCAAAACGTACCACACAACCGCGGTAACGATGGCCAGTGCGATCACGATCCATGTAAACTTCCGCGCCGAGCGGTCGATTATTTTTTGATACTGTCGCTCTTCGGTCTTCCGGAAAGTCTCGTTGTTCCACAAGCTTGTCAGATGACTTTGCGAGGTAATGTTTTCAACCCGTAGTGTGACGGGCTGGCCGACCAGGCGGCCACCGGCATACACCCGGTCGCCTTTTTTTATTTTTATGGGTTTGGCTTCCCCGGTAACAAAACTATAATCGAACAAGGCATCGCGATCATTCAACACCGCGTCGGCCGGAACGATCTCCATGTTTCTGATTTTTAGGATGTCACCTTTTTTTAGTTCGTAGATGATCACCGGCTTCCAGGCATTGTCAACGAGCCGGTTTACGGCCAAGGGGAAATAGGATTTGAAGTCGCGATCGAAGGCCAGGCTTTCATATGTTTTTCCCTGGAACCATCGACCGATCAGCAGAAAGAACACCAGGCCCGTGAAGGAGTCCAGGTAGCCCGGTCCGGTTCCGGAAAGAATGTCAAACGTACTGCGCAGGAATAGCGCCAACAGCCCGGCAGCAATGGGCACATCGATGTTGATTTGTTTTTGGCGGAAGCTTTTAAATGCGGAAAGGAAATATTCGGAAGCGCTATAGAAAAATACCGGCACGGACAGTGCCAGGTTTAACCAAGAGAAAATGGATTGTAACGAAGCGTCATGATGGTCCAGTCCCAGGTACTCGGGAAAACTAAAGAGCATGACGTTGCCAAAGCAAAATCCGGCAATCGCCAGTTTGTAAACGAGCGCGCGACCTGATACGGATTTTGTGGCGGCGCCATGCTCATCATCCAGGCCGACGACGGGTGCATAGCCAACCGCTGTCAACAGGCCAGCCAGCTCGGAGAGTTTGACCTGCCTGGGATCGAAAGCGATGGCCACGGTTTTGCGGCCAAAGCTTACTTCCGCTTTGAAAACGCCGGGGTTCAGTTTCCGGAGATTCTCCAACAGCCAAATACACGAGACACAATGCACCGCGGGAACGTGGAAAGTAATTCTCGAAAGATCCGGCGAGTCGAACGATAACAACTTCTGGCGCACTTCGGGAGTGTCGAGATAAGTATAGGATCCGGTACGCGCATTTTTCAACGATGTTCCGGCCTGACCGTCCAATTGATAGTAGGCGCACAGGTTATTTGCGCTCAGGATCTCAAATACGGTTTTGCATCCTTCGCAGCAAAAGGGTTTGTCACTCAGCCATGTGATGTCCTCGCAAGGCTCGCCACAATGAAAGCATACTACAGATTCAGCTACGCTGGTCGTCATCGATTAAATTTTTTGGGCGCGCTAGGCTTCAACGGGTTCGTTCTTCAGTGCGTAGGTCCACACCAACCCCTTGGTATGATTAACCACATCTTCGGCAAGACTGCCATAGATCAGATGGGAGACTCCCCTGCGGCCATGGGTGGCCATGGCGATGAGGTCGCCGCCAACCCGGTTGGCGAAGTGAAGGATGCCTTGCTCGGTGTCGGTGTGGTTGAAAATATTAAGCGTGTAATTCTTCAGCATGAAGCGTTTGGCAAAGGCTTCCAACCGTTTCAGGGTAACGTCGTCGGATGTAAAGTTCAACGGCGTGTTGACCCATACAATGTGCAGGTTCGATCCAAAAAAGTTCTGTAAGGCTTTGACCCTCATCGTGAGGTCTTCCTGGTTTTCGGTGTCAAGCGTGTTGGGGAAAACAATATTTTTGATCGGACCTTTGAAGTAATCTTTCAGGACAAGAACCGGCGCAGTGGAGTTGCGGACGATTCGCTCTGCGTTGGACCCGATAAAAAATTCGCGAGCCCCGCTTGCGCCGTGCGAGCCCATCACCACTAGGTCGATGCCCTGTTCAACGATATAATCTTGAATTTTTGCGTGTACCGATCCGAATTCAACCACGGTCTTTACAGCGACTTCGTTGGATTTATACTTTTCGGTTATTTTCGCAAATGATTTTTCGCCATTTTCCTTCAAGTCGTCGAGAAGTTTTTGTTCGAAATTCAAGACCGGCATGATCACCGTGTCGTGCAGAACAGGGAGCTCAATCACATTCACGAGGTGAACGGAGCCTCCGGACTGGAAAGCAATGTCCAGCGCAAACCGGAAGGCATTGATCGCCGGCTTGGAGAAATCGCAGGGGACGAGTATTTTTTTCATGGCTTTGTCGGTTTTAAATGATGTTTAAAAGTAGCCCTGCCGTTTGCATCATCGCGTGAGGCCCGTCAGCCGGTAAACTGATTTTTGTCAGTTTTTTATATCGATATGGAGCATCGGAAGGCACCCGCTCACATTGATTTTTTGGCAGTGAAACCCGGCATCGGCCTATGCGATCTTAATAGTAAGTGCGCTCAAATTCATAGTTGTGGAACCGCTTGAAAGCGGCTTGCTCAAGGGCTTCACGATGGTTGGGGTGCGCGATGTTTATCAGCGCTTTTGCCCGCTGCCGCATGTTCTTGCCATAGAGATAGGCAATGCCATATTCTGTAACAATATAGTGGGCATGTGCCCGGGTGGTCACCACACCGGCGCCCGGTTTAAGAAAGGCTGCGATCTTGGACTCGCCTTTGTGGGTCGTCGAAGATAGAGCGATGATCGGCTTTCCCCCTTCCGAGAGCGCGGCGCCCCGCATGAAATCCATCTGGCCACCGACACCGGAATAGTGATACGTGCCAATGGAGTCGGAACACACCTGGCCTGTGATGTCCACTTCGATGGCGCTGTTAATGGCGGTCACTTTTGGATTGGTGCGAATCACCGCAGTGTCGTTTACATAATCGATGTTGAGAACAGCGACGGCGGGATTGTCGTCCACATAGTCGTATAGCTTGCGGCTACCCAGCAAAAAAGAAGCGACCGTTTTGTTGCGATATTTCTTTTTATGCTGGTTGGTCACGACCCCACTTTCGATCAACGGTATGATGCCATCGGAAAACATTTCGGTGTGAACCCCCAATTCTTTGTGGTTGGCGAGACATGCCAGCACAGCATCTGGAATAGCGCCGATGCCCACCTGAAGCGTGGCGCCGTTTTCTACCAATTCCGCGCAATGCATTCCAACGCGATGGGCGATCTCGCCGTACGGATTGCCGCTGGCGAGTTCGGGAAGTTCTTGTTCCATCAGGACCATCGTATCGAACTTATCCTGGTGAATGATCCCATCGCCGAGTGTCCGGGGCATGCGTGGATTGACCTGGGCAATGACGTGCCGGGCCGCTTGAATGGCGGCCCCGGCGATATCGACCGAAACCCCCAGCGAGCAGTAGCCATGCTTGTCGGGCGGTGATACCTGCACCAATGCAACATCCAGCGGAAGAATATTTCTTTTGAACAGGAGCGGGATCTCGCTGAGGAAGATGGGAACATAGTCGGCACGGCCGTCGTTCACGGCTTCACGTACATTCTCCGACACGAACAGCGAATTCATCCGGAAGCTGTTTTGGTATTGCGGCTCGGTCACGATGCTCTGTCCTTGCAGGCTGATGCTCACCAATTCCACGTTCCAAAGTTCGGCCGAACGTTCGGCAAGCTTCTTCAAAAGGTAATGCGGTGTGGCCGCACCACCGTGTATGTAAACCCGGTCGCCGGGTTTGATCACCTTGACTGCGTCTTCTCCATTGATATATTTCATAGCGCTGATGTTTAAATGATGATGATTAATTTCCTGCGGACAAGACCACGCGGGCGTTGAAAGCGGAATTGATTTCTTCCAGCTTCATGGCTACGGCGGATTGTCGTTTTGATCTGATCCTAAAGCTAAAGCCGCGCCGGACACGCCGGCATGATAAAAATCAGGACCGGCGGTAATCTTCGTCAGCAGTGGCGCGCTGACGCAACAAGGATGACCAAAATCATAGTGCGGCAAAACAAACATCATGGTAAGGCCGTGGTCTCAGGCCTTACCTTTGGAAAAAAAAGATATGATCAGCGTAATAGGAGTAACCAACAACTACGTGCTGCAACCGGCTTTGCTGGAGAAACATGCCAAGACCCTCGCCTGGCTGTCGGCTACCGCGCTCTGGAAAAGTGAGCTGGCGTTTTTTCAAAAACAAATCGAAGGACTGTCTGCTTTGAGGCTGACGCGAGAGGTTAGAAGCGAAGTAAACCATTTTCAAAACCTGGTCCTTTTCTACACCGTCGAGGTCATCGAGGACATGCGAAAAAAACTGCGCAACCACGAGAGCAAGTTGGCCAGGATGTTAGAAACAAAAAGTGAATGGGAAACCCATTATTATAAAGAGCACAGCGGACTCATGGCCGACGCCGAGGCTCTATCCAAACGCTTCGAAAAACTTAAAGTAGACCTGAGAACGGCCATTGGTAAGCTGGCCACCGAAACGGACGAAAGGTATTGAAATTAAAAAAAACACCCTCCATGAAACACAACATAAACACACTGGAAGAAGCGTTGGTGCTGGAACTGGAATCGCTATATCAAGCCGAGGCAAAACTAAGGGAAGGCTTGTCAAAATTGACGACGATCATTCAGTCGGCCAAACTCCAGGATATTCTGAAACGATACCTGGAAAGCTGCGATCATAAAAGAACAAAGGTCGATCGTGTATTTTCTTATTTGAACCGGGAACCCCGGTCGTGTCAAACCCACGTGATGGACGAGCTCATCAGCGAGTTGTACGACCGGCTCAAGTTTGCGCAGGAGCCCGAGATGCAGAATTACATGCTCGTCAGCGAACTGCTGCGGATCAACCAGTATAAGGCCAGCGCCTACGAGGCATCTTTACACTACGCGGAGACGCTTGGATTGGAGACTCCGGCCGACTTGCTGCAAATGATCGTACATTGGGAAAACAACAATGAGCGTGAGTTGCAGGAACTTTTTTTTCATGAATTGAACGAGGAAAACGTATTGTTATAAAGAAGACTATGCCGAAACCAAGGTCGGAGATGGAATTTCTTTCGGGCCGCAATTTCGGCGTGGGGGATTCTGATTTATTATAAAAGTATTTGTCGAATTCATAAAAGGATTCCGCGCGCTTCAAGCCCAACGCTTTGTACAGGTGTTTATGCGCTATGGGCTTCTTAATGCATGGACCGGGTTCATAGTGGCTCCTGTCCATATGGTCAGGCTTGTTGAAAAGATCCCGATCAAAAACACAAACACGCCACTGCTCACGATCGAGAAAATGTCCACATCAATATGTTGAGCGAAAAGACTCGCGAGCAACCCATCCGTGAGCAGATAACCACCGTACCCACCCAAAAGCACCGCGATCAAAAGGATCACAGCAAACTCCCTATTGACGAGTCTCAAAATGCTGACCACAGAAGCGCCCAACACTTTGCGTACACCGATCTCTTTTGTTCGCCGCGTCATGTTGAGGTTGGCCATCGCATAAAGACCGGAAACCGATAACAAACATCCCAAAACGGTCATGAAAAAAAAGATCTTGCTGAGATTTCTGTTGTAGATATTCGCTTCCTGGTACACGATTTCAGGTTGCAGATCTGTTCGGAGGGGCTTGTCGGGATATATTTTTTTCCATTGCAGGTCGATATACTGTCGCGTCTCCGACAACGTCGCGGCTTCTGCTCTCACGACGAGGATCTGGTAGTGACTAGGTTTGGCAAGGCGGTATATATAGTTCTCGGTGTTGTGGCTCTCCAGGTCTGTCAGGTGATTGCTAACGACACCGACGATGGTCAAGGTTTCTCCTTCCACATCGACTTTCATCTCCAGGGGATGGCCCAGGTGATTTTGTCTTACAAAATTTTCGTCCACAACGACAGATCGGCTGTCTATCGTATCACTCTCTGGAAACAGCTTGCCGGAAATGAGCTTTAGGCCCACGATCGAAAAATAATCATGGCCGACTTCATAGACGGTAGCGTTAAATTTTTCTCCCTCAAGAGTGGCCGGTCTTTCAGGTGCGTTGATGAACGCGAAATGATGAACGGAAGGTGACAACCCTATGATCCGGTGATCCCCTTGTATCGCCTCGCGGAGTGCTTCGGCTTCATGAGGGCCTTGTATCAGGGCCGTGATGAGCATGTCTTTGTCGTAGCCAAAACTGATGTTATCCTGATAGGTCGCGTTGCGCGTGAAAACGGTTCCGGCAATCAGTACCATGGTGCAGAGTGCAAATTGCATCACGAGCAGGCTGCGGGTGAAGAGGTTTGTGCCCCCAGGATTTTTGCCGCCTCTGAATAAAAGCAGGGGGCTTTGCCGGCTTCCGAACACGGCCGGATACAGGCCTGCCAAGACAGCGCTGGCAAAAAGGAGAATGGCCAGCGCGATCACCATGTTCATGCTATTCAGTTCCCGGAGTCCGTAGGGGAGTTCCCACATCGAGGCAAACTCTGGAATAATATAGAGCGACAAGAAAAAACCGGTGCCCGCCGACAACGTCACGGTCAACATGATCTCACTGAAGAACTGAAGACCGATCTGGAAGCCGTTTGAGCCCGCGACTTTTCGAATGCCGATCTCTTTCAGGCGCTTCATGGAGAGAGCAAGGGTGGTGTTGGTGAGATTGAAACATGCAATAAGCAGGATGATCCCGCCAAGCGTCGTGAAGATCGTCAAGGCAATGGAGGGAATGCGAAGATGCAGATCGGACCGTCTGACATCGTTTGGAGAAACCGGTTGATTAAACGGGATCAACTCATAACGCACCGACCCGGCCTCCTGCACGGCAGCATTGCGAAGGGAAACATATTTTTTTAACTGATCGCCGATCGCCCCCGCGTGTGCTACATCCGTCAACTCAAACAAAACCGAGGCCGTGTGGGCGGAGGCCCAATCGTTGTCTTTGATAGTATAGAGATCAAGATAATTCTCGATCCGCATCAGGATGTTTTCCGTGAAGGTTGAATTAAAGGGCGCATCCCTGAGCACTCCCCCGACAACGACATTTAGTTTTTTATTGTTGAAAGAAACGATTATCTCTTTTCCCAGGGGATCTTCGGTGCCAAAATACTTCAAGGCAAACTTCTCGCTGATAAAAATGGAGTTCTTGTCGTCAAAGCTTTTATAGGAGCCCTGGGCAAGCCCGGGGGTGAACATCTTCAGAAAGCTTGAGTCGGCAAAGAAGATGGTTTCGTGAAAACCTTTTTCGCCATGACTGAGATAGCCGCCGTCGCTGCAATAGCGGGTGAAACGGGTAATGCCCGCAATGTCGTGGAGGGCAGCCGGCCCCAGGGGAAGCGGTGTTACCAGCTCCTTGAAGGCGTCGCCACCATTGTCTTTCCGATGATGCAAAACCTTTACCACACGCTTTACCCTGGTTTTGTCTACAGTATTGTCAAATTCAATATTGTAGGCGATCAGCAGATAGACGGTCATGGCGCATGCGATCGCAATGCCCATGCCGAGGGTGTTGATCAAAACATAAAGCTTGTTTTTCAGCAGTTGCCGGAAGGCGACCTTGAGGTAGTTGGATAGCATGGCGGGATAAAGTTTTGCAAGACTTTTGGGTTAGACACCGGTTTTTGTGCAGAGGTTACAAATGGCGGCAAAAGCCAGTGGTCGGGGAGTGTGAAAGTTCAAAAAATCCAACCTCCAGGCCAATGGGCAGCCATCCATGCTAAAACTTTCACCCAACCAACAGGGTTATAGACATAGATATCTGAAGCACGATACCCCATGGAGACGTATACACGGAAGCAAGAGATCGTTAACGGCCTCATCCACGGGATGGGAGCGCTCTTTGGCATTAGCGGCCTGCCCGTGTTGACGGGATTGGCCACCGCGCACAACAACACGGCCGGCATTGTTGGATCGGGTATCTACGGTTTTTGTTTTTTACTGCTCTTCACCTCGTCCACCCTATTTCACCTGGCGCAAGACCGGGAGGTAAAAAGGATCTTCAAAATATTCGACCACATCAGTATCTTTTTTCTGATCGCCGGAACGTATACACCTTTCCTCCTGGTATACATGAACGATTCCTTTGGCATCTCTTTGCTGTCCATCCTCTGGGGATTGACGGCCTTCGGTATTGTTTTCAAGCTGCGCTATACAGGCAGGTTCGAAATGGTTTCGATCACGGTCTACCTGTTGATGGGATGGATCATGGTGGTAGGCGGACGAACATTTTTTGAGCACCTGCCCCTTGCGGTGATCATCTTGCTCGTTGTCGGCGCCGTACTATATTCTGTAGGGATCATTTTTTATGTGTGGGACAAATACTTATACACACACGCGGTATGGCACCTGTTTGCGCTGACGGCAGCCGTCTGTCACTATGTGGCGGTGATGCTGGCGATGTAGGCGAGGTCGCCGGATAATGTATTTAGGTCCGTTGGTTATGACGAATGTGTCATCAGCGCCATCGTCTGCCGCTTTTCCAGCCCAATCCATTTTATTTTTTTTTGGAGATTTGGAATTTGAAAAGAAATTTATCTACCTTGGTGTACTATTCAAGTAGTACACTAATACACACAACATGATCGATATTCAAGATTTGCATTTCCATTATGGGAAGAATCATGTGTTTAAGGGGATTTCCACCACGCTTGAGCCAGGCCATGTCTGTGGGATTCTGGGTAAGAACGGTACGGGAAAATCCACCCTATTGTATGCCATCGCAGGCCTCTTGTATCCGAAAGGAGGGAGCATCCAGGTGAACGGCTTCGTTCCCGCGCGACGTGAACCGGCCTTTTTGGAGGATATCTTTATGGTGCCGGAGGAGTTTCATCTGCCGAACATCTCCATTTCGGATTTTGTGAAATACCACAGTCCCTTTTATCCGAATTTCGACAAACCGGCTTTTTATGACTTCGTCCAATCTTTTGACATTCCTCCCGACAGCTTGCTGCAAGGCATGAGCTACGGTCAAAAGAAAAAGGTGTTTATAAGTTTCGGCGTGGCCAGCAATGTGTCGGTGCTCTTGATGGACGAACCTTCCAACGGTCTGGACATTATCAGCAAGGGGCAGCTTCGGAAAGTCATCGCCGGCGCGGCAACAGACTCCCGGACTATTTTGATCAGCTCGCACCAGGTGCAGGATCTTGAAAATCTGATTGATGAGGTCCTTATTCTCAATGACACGGAGATTTTGCTAAAGCAAAGTCTCGACACGGTGGCCCGTAAACTGCTCTTTAAAATTTCCTTCGATCCCGACGACCTGAAAGATGCATTGTTTTCGGAGTCGATCTTGCGTGGAAATACGATCGTTGCGCTAAATACCGAGGCGACGGAAAGTAACGTCGATCTGGAATTGCTTTATAAAGCCGCCATGGCAGACCCGAAGAAAATGAAGTCCATACTCAATAGCCATCAGGAAATATGAGATCTCAAACAATTTCTTTTAACCGCACGTTTCTTTTCTTTAAGAAATATGCCTTCGAGAACCGTAAAGCCTATGCGCTTCTTTACCTGTCGATCGGCGCTTTTTTGGTTTTGTGGCTGGGCGTGTACCTCACCTTTACCAACCCTTTTCTGTTTAGCGAGAAAAACCAGATAGCGTATTATTTTGTGACATTATTTTTAGCCGGTTGTCTTTCGTCTGGAATACTGTTTTCCGAGCTGGGCGTCAAACCGAAAGCGATCAACTATTTGTTGACACCGGTATCGACAGGCGAGAAATTTCTATGCAACGTTTTTTTCGGGGTGCTGGTGTTCTTTGCCGTATACTCAACCATTTTTTACGCGATCGACGCGGCGGCGGTGAACATCGCCAATTGGAAATATGACACGCATTGGCAAGTCATCGATATTTTTCATTTGAACGACTATGAAAACCCCTTCGTTGACGGGCCCTTGAGCGATTTGTTCTACCTGTACTTTCCGCTCCAGGCAGGATTTATTCTCGCATCCATTTATTTTAACAAACACGGACTTTTCAAAGCGCTGGTAAGCCTCGGCTTGCTTTGGGTGTGCCTTATCATGCTCTACTTGCTGGTTCACATGTTGCTTCCCCAGGGACGGTTTTTGGAGGGGATTGATTCCTACGAGATTGTGGAACCTAGCGGTGATAACAAGGTGATCGTCATTCCATACCTGTTGGTCAGTGTCATCATTATTTTCTCTAAGTTTTTAGTTACGCCGGCATTGTGGCTGGCCTCCTATTTCCGGCTTAAGGAAAAGGAATTATAACCGGACAATAGAATGGAATTCAAAGAAACCCAGCCTATCTATTTGCAGATTGCCGACTTCGTTTGTGAGAAGATCATATCAAAAACGTGGAGTGTCGAGCAGCGCATACCCGCCGTCAGGGAATTGGCGGTGTTGCTGGAGGTCAACCCCAACACGGTTATGAGGACGTATGAATTTCTTCAGCAGAAAGATATTCTCTACAACCAGCGCGGTGTCGGACTATTTGTGTCTGCGGGTGGGCCCAAAAATGCATTGGAGTACCGGCGGTCCGAATTTATGCAGAAGGAGATGCCCTCGTTTTTTAAAAGCCTGCAGCTTTTGCAAATGGACATGGATGACCTGGAGCCGCTTTATAAAAAGTATAAAAAACAAAATGCCTAATTCCCAATCGTATGAAACAAAAGGGTGAGATAAAATTCAGGAAACGTGTTAAGGCCAGCAACGTCATATTGCTTGGGCTTGTGTTGACAAGTTTTGTTTTGATCGGCTTAGCCACGGTAACAATACATCTTAAGTTCCGGAACCGGGACTACCGCTACAGCAACAACGACAAGTTGAAGTATGAAAGGATTCCGCTAAAGGAAGCAAAAGTCATTTCCTTGTCGAACCTGTCGGGTTGCCGCATCATCGCCTCCGACTCCCTGCGGCTGGAGGTGGCGCGGGAATATACTTCAACGCTTCGGGTTGCGTCATCAAACGATACGTTGCACTTGCGCTTTCCAGCATGTTGTCCTGGTAAGATGAATGTCAATGAACTGATTCTGTACTTGCCCAGCGGCACCACGGTGGTTTCGGACTCCAGCAACATCGACTTGAATGGTGGGTACGATTTTCTGAAACGCCCTTCTTTTTCATTCTTTCTCCAGAGAAGTCATCTTGCTTCGACGGCCGTGGGGTATCATACCTTTTTTGAAACCCTGTCCGTTGAGGGCTCGGGTAATTCGTCCGTGGCCATTTCTGAAAGGGTGCATGTTGTCAAACTCGATCTTTCTAATGTGTACGATGCAACGTTGCAAGAGGGCTTTCAGGTGCAGGCGCTTAAGACTTCCTTCACGACCGATGCAAATGTGACGTTGGCCAAAGAGAATAACCTGATCACCATTGGTTCGCCAAAATGATGTATTCTTTGACGCAAAGTCAATGGAAACCGGAAAGTGTCTTGAGATAAACTCAGCAATAATGTTTATATTGGCTGTTCAGGTAGACTTTCAAAACCCATCGCCCCTGGCCCTTATCGCCATGAAGTTCTTTTTACAATTCGTTTTTATTTTTGGTGCCACGCGAATACTCGCCCAAGATGTCGTGCAAGCAAAAAGCGATAGCCTGGTCATTCGTGACGAGACTCTCGTCGCCGATCTTTTTAGTTTCGGAACGGACCCAATGAAATATCTCTCGTCATCCACGCAGCCCGGCCCTCAGACCCAAACACAGCCTGTGCGGAGCAAGCATGATGATAACGCCATCGATACCGCTTACCGGTTTGCTTTTGGAAGCGATATCTTTATTGTCCTGAAAACAAGTCACGGCGACGCTTCGGTGATACATGCGGATGTGGAGACCACGAAATTCAAAACCAAACAAGGGATCGTTATAGGCATGCCGGTGGCGGATGTCATCAAAGCGCTCGAGACCTACAAGATAAAATCCATCGCGAGGTACCTGGTGCTGAGGGGCGATGCTGCAAAACATTATGTGATCATGTATTTCAAATCTGGCAAGGTGGTGTTTATGGAGTATTTTACGCCACCATGAGGATACACGCATTGAAGCAAATGAAAAAAGCCGGGCATATCCCGGCTTTTTTATTTGATCACGCTGTTTTGATAAGACCAAGTTGTGACAATGCCGTAACACCATCGTCAAGACCGATCTCTTCAACGATCTTACCGTTCTCCAGTTTCAGTACCGTTGTTCCGGTGAAGTGCATTTTGCGGCCGGTCGCGGCGGGCAAAGACCCTGCGAGAAAGTCGCTGAAAGCAGGACCGGTGTGTGTGCCGCCACCTTCCCAACGTCCAACAACATAGTCGCCTTCCGCGATAAGATCCGCGGCGCCCCAGAATTTCAGATCCGGAAATGCGGCCCGGAAATCCTGCATGAAAGCTTTGATGTCTTGTCGCCCGCGGCGCGGATCATGCAGCGAATATTGAAGCAGCATATTCGGCGATGCCAGCTCATCCACAATGCTGAGGTTACAGGTCTCACCCCAGAAGTCTGTAAACCAACGTCCAACAATGGCTTTGTTGATTTCTTCTTTTGATAATCCTTTTTGATTTTCCATAGTATTAAATATTTAATTCAAAACTATGGCAGGAGACAAGCGAGTCGAACCCGATTCTTGCGGAGTTTTTAGATTGTCAATTATCCTCGATATAATTCATGTCCTTCTTAAAGGTCTCTTCCAGGAACACCAGCGCCACCATGCCGAGGGTGTAGGTGACCAGACCGGTGATCAGTGCGGCTGGGAGCGTGCCGGCGTCATCGGCACGGCCAACGTTCAGGTAACTTTTCAACAAGATGAAAAGGGACGACAAGGGAATGATCGTGGCCCTTACAAAGTTTGGCACGGTGGTGGCAACCGTAGCGCGCAGGTTGGAGCCGAAGAGCTCGGCGGCCACGGTGATGAAAAGCGTCCAATAACCGGAACAGAATCCGAGGCCTAGACACAAGAGGTAATACTCGTTCACGTGCTTGATCGGACCCAGCAGAAGCGCTAACATAAACAGAAGTGATCCTCCCATAAAAACGAAAATTATTTTTTTGCGGCTTTGTAAATATTGGCTGAAAAAACCACTCACGAGATTGCCCGCCACCTGGGAGGCGAAGACAAACAACACGGCCTTCCCGGCATCGACCGGCTCATCGAGTCGCATTGCCCTGCCAAGTTCCGGTGCCAGGGTGATGAGGATGCCGACGACAAACCATATGGGGGCGCCCATCACGATGCAGGTCACGTATTTCAACAGCCGTTTTTTGTTGTTGAACAACATCCGGAAGTCGCCGCGCCGGGTGTTCGTTTCCTTCAACTGGATGAAGATACCCGATTCAAATACTCTCAACCGCAAGGCCATCAGCATGAGGCCAAGTCCACCACCGATAAAATAGGATACGCGCCACGCAAAAAAATGAACGATCAAAAAAGCAAGCAACGCACCAAATACACCCATGGTGGCCACCAGGGTGGTGCCATAGCCCCGGATGGATTTGGGAAGGACCTCCACCACCAGCGTGATGCCGACACCCAATTCACCGGCCAACCCAAATCCGGCCAGGAACCGCAGCACGGCATAACCTTCCACGGAATTGACCAATCCGTTGCCGATGTTGGCCAGGGAATAGATGAGGATGGAACCGAACAACACCGACAATCGTCCCTTCTTGTCGGCGAGAATCCCCCAAAACATTCCGCCGAGGAGCATCCCGGCCATTTGCAGGTTCAACAACCAAATGCCGGTCCTTAGCAACGGCTCGTCGACAAGACCCAGTGCCTTGAGGCTGGGCACCCGAACGATGTTGAACAGGAACAGGTCGTACATGTCGACTAAATAACCCAGCGCAGCCACCAGGACTGGGATGGACGTTAGATGCTGGAATGTGCTTTTGGCGGATAGATCTTTCATTCAAATATTTTTTTTACTCGGTTGCTACAATCGGGGTATGGTCATTCCACCATCCACCATGACGACTTGCCCGGTGGAGTAGGGGAAGTCACCTTTTGCCAGGGAGGCCACGGCCTTGCCAACATCTTCCGATTCCCCCCATCTTTTTTGCACGCACAATCCTTCGGCGATGAGCTTGTCGTATTTTTCGGTCACGCCCGCCGTCATGTCGGTGTGGATCACGCCGGGCCGCACTTCGAACACGGGGATGTCGAACTCGCCCAGCCGCACGGCAAACAACTGTGTGGCCATGCTCAGACCGGCTTTCGCGATACAATACTCGCCACGGTTGATCGACACCACGGTGGCTGAAATAGAGGAAATGTTAATGATGCTCGCACGAAATTGCGGATCGACTTTCTTTTGCGCGATCATCCATTGGGCTGCCTTTTGTGTAAGGAAATACATGCCTTTCAAATTGGTGGACAGCACCTCGTCGAAGCTTTCTTCGGTGGCCTCGAGGATGTCGCGGCGCTCCCGGGGTGCGATGCCCGCATTGTTGACGAGCACGTGAAGCCTCCCGAAATGACGGCGAACGTCGGCCAGAATATTTTCGCGGTCGGCCGGAGAGGAAATGTTTCCGCGGCAATAGACCACATCGCTGCCCAATGCTTTTAAGGTATCGATGGCGCCCGCGGCATCCGCTTCGGTGCGCACGCCGTTAATGGCGAGGTCAAATCCGTTTTTGGCCAGTTGTTCGGCAATGCCAAAGCCGATGCCGCGGCTGCCTCCGGTGATTAGTGCTACGCGTTTCATGGACTTCGTTATTTAAATTTCAGGAACATCAACCCAGCATCGCTTGCTCCAGCTTTCCAGACCTTTCTCGGCCAGTTGAACACCCTTCACGCCTTGCAGAAGATCCCATTGAAAAGGATCATCCTGCGCCACGTGTTTCAGGAACAACTCCCACTGCGCTTTGAAAGCGTTGTCAAAGACTTCCTGCTCCGGCACTTTTGCCCAGCCTTCAAAAAAGTTGATGGGTTGAGCGATGTCCGGATTCCACACGGGCTTGGGTGTGTTTCCGTAGTGTTGGATGTAGCATTCGCGCAAGCCGGCCACTGCCGAGCCTTTGGTGCCGTCCACTTGCAAGGTCAGCAGGTCGTCGCGTCGTACGCGCACGGTCCAGGAGGAATTGAAGTGTGCGATCACGCCGCCTTCCAGTTCAAAGGTGGCATAGGCGGCATCGTCGGCGGTGCATTTATAGCGTTTGTTGTTTTCGTCTACCCGCTCGGGAATGTGCGTGGCGCCCAGGCAGGAAACGGCTTTCACTTTTCCAAAGACATTGTCGAGCACATAGCGCCAGTGGCAGAGCATGTCCACGATAATGCCGCCGTCGTCTTCTTTGCGGTAGTTCCACGAAGGCCGCTGGGCTGGGATGGAGTCGCCTTCAAATACCCAGTAGCCGAATTCTCCGCGCACCGAAAGGATCTTACCAAAAAAGCCTTGCTGGATGAGACGCTTCAATTTTAAAATGCCCGGAAGCCAAAGTTTGTCTTGTACCACACCGTGTTTCAATCCCGCATTCTTGCAAAGCTGGTAGAGCTCCATCGCCTCTTTGGTGTCGACGGCCACGGGCTTTTCGCAGTAGATGTGTTTGCCGGCTTTCACGGCTTTTCGAACACCCTCGGCGCGCCGGCCCGTGGTCTGCGAGTCGAAGTAGATCTTGTTTTGCGGATCGGCCAGTGCCTCGTCTACGTTGGTGGTTATTTTTTTTATGCCCGACAACGCGGCGAGCCGTTGCAGCTTGTCTTCATCGCGGCCGACGAGGATCGGGTCGGGAATGAGCCGGTCGCCCGACCGCAGCTTGATGCCGCCTTGTTTTATGATCTCGACTATGGATCGCAACAGGTGCTGGTTAGTGCCCATGCGGCCGGTGACACCATTCATGATGATGCCGATGTTTTGTTCTTTCATGGTTGGATGATTATCACGTTTACGCTTAAGAATTTTCGCGGTATGCTTTTATGATTTTTTTCAGGAACACGCCCTGGTCTCCCTGCCAGTAGGCAGTCGAAAATATTTCGACTTCGTTAAACCCGGTAAATCCCGTAGCTTCCACCCAGCTGCGGATCTGGCGCACGGGGATGCAGCCTTCGCCCATCAGTCCGCGGTCCAGTAGTAGGTCCGTTGTGGGTGTTTTCCAATCGCAGATGTGAAAAGCCATCAGGTTTCCGTGTTCCCCACAGCGCTTGATCTCCTGTTGCAGGGAAGGATCCCACCAAAGGTGATACACGTCGACGGCCACGCCCACATAAGGCGAGTTCAGCGCTTCGGCCATGTCGTTTGCCTGCGCCAGGGTGTTGATCGCCGAGCGCGAGTCGGCATACATGGGATGAAGCGGTTCGATGGCAAGCCTCACGCCGGCCGCCGATGCCTCGGGGAGAACCGCCGCGATGCCATCCTGGATTTGTTTTCGCGACTCCTCCAGGGGCTGCCCAGGATCGGCGCCACACACCAGCACGATCAGAGAAGTTCCCAAGGCTGCGGCTTCTTCGATCGCCTTCCGGTTATCGTCAAGGGCGGCTTTTCTTTTGTTTGGATCTTTGTGTGGAAAGAACCCGCCACGACAGAGCGACACCACGTTGAGGTCATGCTCGCGCAGCAGGTTGCCCGTTTGCCGGATGTTCCTTCCTTCAAGTGCGTCGCGCCAGACGGTTATGCCTTTCACGCCGGCAGCTGCATAATTTTTTGCCGCCTCTTCGATGGCCCACGGCTTGGTGGTGATGGTGTGGATGCAAAGTTTGGAGAGGTCTTTGGGTGCGGTAGCGCTCATTGAATATTGAAAAAGGTGTGATAGGTTTCGTTGTTGATGATCCGTTGCAAATAGAGCGCGGCCTCGCGGACATGATAGTCGCCCCACATGCTGGACTCGCCATTGGGGATCTTACTTCCTTCGGGCACATAGTCCCACCCGTTGGGCCGGTGATAGACGGAATGTAACAGCAGCCCCTGGTGCTTCGGATTGACGCTGAGATACGGCTCGTCGAGAAGGGTGTTCATCACCGTGAGCCCTGCCTGCCAGTAGCGGTTGCCGGCGTCTTCGTCTCCTTTGCGTTTCAAATACTGACCGAGCCTCAGCAATCCTTGTGCGGCAATGGCAGCGGCCGAGCCGTCTACGGGTTCGAAATCATTGTAGGGATCGGAAGGCTGGTCGAGATAGTCGCCAAGCTGGTATAGGTTGGGCGCTCCGGTGTCCCAATAGGGTACGCCGTCGGTAGGGGTGTGGTCGATGTAGAAATCGCACGTGGCCTTCGCCGCCTTCATCATAAAGGACATGATCTTTTCTTTGCCGGAAAATGCTTTGAGTTCGTCTTCGCCTACGGTGTCGAACCATTCGAGCTCTTCGGCGAAACCGCACATGGCCCAGGCAAGTCCCCGCGTCCAGGTGCTGAAGCCGGTGTAGCCTTGTTGTGAATTGGGGCAGCGGAAATTTCCGTCTTTCACATTAAAGATAATTTCATGCGCCGTCCTGCCCCGCACATCGTAGGTGTCGCGGCCTTCGCCGTAATACACAGAGTAGTCGGCCGTGGCCTGCAGGTGTTGGATGACGCGGTCCAACAGAATGATGCGCACATCGCCTTCGGCTTGCAGGATGTGCCCCAGGCTGTGGCTCAAAACCAGGGAGCGCAATGACCGTATCGTATCTACAAAAAGAGAATGCGGCCCGTTAAAGGAATGAATAAAGCCGCCGGTCTTGATGGGTGTCCAACGACTGGCCTGTACGGCACCGGACACTTTCAGGGCCATCACATAAAAATTCCGCTCCCACTCATTATAAGATATCTTGCCCTCCTTCATCAGGCGCAACAAGTTACCATAGGTGCTCACGTTGTTAAAGCCATGATCGTGCACGCCGGTATGGCTCACGTGCGGCGCCATTACCTCAACGGTTTTTCTTTTGCCGAGTTCGAGGAACCGGTCTTCGCCGGTGGCGTCATATTGCAAGATTGCGGCGCCGTATTGAAAGCCTTGTGTCCACTCTGTCCATCCCCGCGTGGTGTAGCGGCCTTGCACGGTAAAGACGGGCGAGCCCTGTGATGCGCTGTAATGCTTTTCGATCAGGTCTATTTTTTTTCCGGAGAGTTCCCAGAAGGATTTGAGTTTGGAGTTTAGGTCGGAGGGTTTCAGGTGCTGGCCTATTTGGATCATGGGTTGTGGTTTTGTAATCAGGTTTTGATGCAGTGATTTCGCTTGGGGCAGGGGTTGTTTGTTGGGTATGTCTGTTTGATCGTATGGGTTCTATTTTGAACTATAAAATTTAGTGAATGCGCGCTTAATATCCATCGTTCTTTCCATATGTGGTTCGGTTTATTTTTGTGAAGGGGCGTGACCTGCGGTCCTCTGGCCTCTAAATAGGCACCCATTCATCATGCGATTGATTTATTTAGATTCTTCAATCGATCGTGATGAGAAGAAGCCAAGGGATGACTCTTTAAGGGCTGTCATTGATCTGCGCTGTATAGGCATGGCGCTGTCCTGGCGTGTGCGATCGCACAGGTCCAGCCTAACCCTGGAAATCATTTTGAACCGCAAAGGCGCAAAGGGCGCAAAGTAGACGCAAAGGAAATACAGAGAGTACTTTGCGTTTTCTTTGCGCCCTTTGCGCCTCTGCGGTGAAACTTATTGTTCGAAGGGACCTTCCATTTTTTAAACTCTCGCTGGATTAGGATGGACAATTATGTCCCAATATTCCCCGGACGATAAGCCGGTAGCCGGACACTTCAAACTACGCCATGCTGAAGCGTGCGGTGTTTTCATGAGCCTTCGGGCACGATGTGGATAAATTTGTATTACATGAGGATAATTTCTGGAAAAACACGTGTCTGGTGTTTACCTACTTTCATCCTGTCAAAATATTCTAATCTCAATCCCCTAATACATGAGAAAAATTTTAACTAAACTCTTGATGATAACATTGGCCTTGTGCCTCTCGATGTTATCCTGTCAGAATGCTTTTGCGCAAATTTCGATTTCCGGGAAAGTGATGTCAAATGACAAGGAAGCCTTGCCGGGAGTGAACGTGCTGGTGAAAGGCACCAGCCAAGGCACCACCACAGATGCCAATGGTGACTACAAATTGATCGTGCCCGGCGCCGAGTCGATTTTGATGTTCAGCTTTGTGGGTTACCTCACCGAAGAAGTGACGGTGGGCACCCAAACGAATGTCGAAGTGATGATGATGCCCGACCTGGTATCGCTCCAGGAAGTTGTGGTGATCGGTTATGGAACACAAAAGAAAGGAGAGGTCACCAGCGCCGTGGCCAGCGTGAAGGAGAGAGAATTTACCGCGGGCGCCATGCGCGACGCCTCGGAACTGATCAAAGGAAAAGTGGCGGGCCTCACCATCACCAATGGCTCGGGCGATCCATCCGCAGCACCGAACATCTCGCTGCGGGGTGTTGCCACGCTGCAGGGTTCGGCTGCTCCCTTGATTTTGATCAACGGCGTGCCCGGGGATTTCAATACGGTGTCGCCTTCGGATATCGTGTCCATCGATGTGTTGAAAGATGCTTCGGCCGCGGCCATTTATGGAACACGGGGTGCCAACGGCGTGATCCTCATCACCACCCGGAGCGGCGACAAAGCAAAAGCGCCTACGCTCACCTATTCGCATTACTCCGCGGTATCCTCCATGGCCCGCAAAGCCGATTTCCTGACGGCCAGCGACTATCAAAAATATTCTCAGGAGTTCACGTTCCGGAATGATTTTGTGGGCGAGGCCAACGCCAACGGTGGGGTGACCGATACGGATTGGCTGGGTGAAATTACCAGGAAAGCGTATATGCAAAGTCACAACCTGGCCCTGCAGGGCGGAGGCGCCAACTCCAACTATGCAGCCAGCGTGAATTACATCGGGCAGGACGGTGTGTTCGTAGGATCATACAATAAGGAGTTGAGAATTTCGCTGGACCTGAGTCAATATCTATTCAACGACAAACTGAAGCTGAGCGCAAATCTTTTAAGAGGCGCGCAGGATATCGGAGCGTTAGGGGACGGAAGCTCGGGGTCGTTCAATCCGCTGATTTACAGAAATGCGTTGATCCGGAATCCCATGCTGAAAATACAGGACGACGATGGCAAATGGATCGAAACGGATCGCTTGCAATACATCAACCCCGTGGGCATGGTGCGCGAAACGTCGGGCGTGATCACCAACAACTGGACGCGGTTAACCTCCAACACAATGCTGGAACTGGTGGACGGCTGGCAAACCAACCTGATGTTGGCCACCGAAATACGGAACAACTACCGCGGCTATGCCGAAACCAAGGAACACTACAACTCGGTGAAAGGCCCCAGAAGAAATGGCTTTGCCTCTCGCGGCGATGATCAGATCAAGACAAACTACCTGGAGTTGACCTCCAAATATTCGAAGGTTTTCGACCAGCACTCTTTTACGGTGCTGGCGGGCTACAGCTACCAGTACAATGTTAACCAGGGGGGATCTGCCAACAATTTTGATTTCCCTACTAACGCTTATTCCTACAACAACCTGTCGGCCGGAAACGCGATGCGTCTGGGGACCGCCCGCATGGACAGCTATAAGAATGACAACACGCTGATCGGTTTCTTCGGTCGTGTGAACTATGGCTTTGGTGATCGCTTTAATGTACTCGCCAGCGTACGCCGTGAGGGATCGTCAAAATTTGGTCAGAACAATAAATGGGGAACTTTCCCTGCAGTTTCTGGCGGATGGACCCTCAGCAACGAAGATTTCCTGAAAGCATCGTCAGTGGTGAGCTTTTTGAAGATCCGCGCCGGCTATGGTGTGACGGGTGTGATCCCGAGAGATTCTTATTTGTCAAAACCCTTGCTGACCTATGAAGGGGTTAGCGTGTTGGATGATGGCAAGTGGATCAACGGCCTGGTGGCGTCGAGCAACGCCAACCCGGATCTTCGCTGGGAGAAGTCAGGAGAAGTGAACATCGGTTTGGACTTTGCTTTTCTGCAAAACAAGATCTCGGGTAGCATCGATGCCTACTCCAAGCGGACCAAGGACATGCTTTGGAATTATTCCGTGCCGCAGCCACCCAATTTGTATAGCACCACGCTGGCCAACGTCGGCGAAATGCTGAACCAAGGTATTGAGGTGCTCGTCAAAACCACGCCGGTGAAAGGCTCGGCGTTTGAGTGGAATTCGAACGTGACGTTTTCCTTTAATAAAAATGAACTCGTGAGTCTGTCGAACGATCTCTACAAGATCGAAGGCGACTATATCAACGAGTACGGCATCAGCGAACCCATATCCATGGCATCGCACCGCCTGGAGCCGGGCAAACCCCTGGGCAACTTTTGGGGCCTGAAATCGGTGGACATCACCGACGACGGCATGTGGGTGATCGAACTGCCGGACGGCACCCGGCAAACCATGACCAGCAACTCCATGGCTACCGACAAAAACAGCCAGATATTGGGAAATGGTATTCCTAAATATCGCGCCGGCTGGATCAACACGATGCGCTATAAGAATTTTGATTTGAGTGTTGTATTGAGCGGCGCCTTTGGCTACCAGATCATGAACCAGCAACGGATGTTCTATGAAAACCCGAACATCAACTACAACGTGCTCAGCTCGGCCATGGACAACGTATATGGAAAGAGAAGACTGGGTTATCTCAACCAGGCCTTTGTGAGCTACTACATCGAGAATGGCGACTACGTGAAAGTGGAAAATGCTACGTTGGGGTACAATGTGGATGTTTCGAAGGTAAAGTTTATGCGCGCCCTGAGGTTCTATGTTTCCGGCTCCAACCTGGCGACGATTACCGGCTACAAAGGAATTGATCCCGAAATACCCCGGAACGACATCCGGATGCAGGGCATAGACAACCGCGACAAATTCCCAACTGTAAGGACCTATACCATTGGTGTGAATGTAAATTTTTAAAGAACGGATTATGAAAATAACAAATATGAAACGGTTGCTGTCAGGCGTATTGTTTTCGATAGGCATGTTCTCCTGCACCAACCTCGATGAAAATATGTATGATGTCATTTCTTCGGATGAAACGAAACTGACCGCCGATGATTTGACCACGATCATTGCGCCGGCCTTTGCACAGTTCCGAGAAGTGTATTGGGGATGGAACGGTCTCTTTGATATCTATGAAGAATCGTCGGATTTGATCGTTACACCTTTCCGCGTGGGCATCGGCTGGGGCGACCTGTACCTGGACATGCATAAGCATACCTGGGGACCGGCCATTGAACATGGTAATAACTTATGGGTACGCGCCTATGCCGGGATCAATGCTTGTAACAAAGCAGCGTTTCAAATCGAAGCGCTGGGCGAGATCGAGAACAAGGAAAATACGCTGGCTGAGTTGAGAGCGTTGCGCGCCATTTATTACTATCTGCTACTGGACAATTTCAGGAACGTCCCTATCGTCACCAAGTTTGATGTGCCGAAAGGATTTTTACCCGAACAGAACACCGGACAGGAAGTGTATAATTTCATTGAAGATGAACTTACTCAAACTATGCCTTACCTGAGCGAGGAGAACAGTCAGAAAACATACGGACGCGTCAATAAATGGACGGCCAAGATGACCCTTGCAAAGCTGTACCTGAATTCGGGAGTATACGTGGGCACGGCACGCTGGGATGATGCGCTGGCCCAAGTGAACGATATCATTGGCAGCGGCCAATTCACGTTGCTATCAAGCTACTCGGCCAATTTCGCGGTGAACAACACCAACACGCCGGAAGAGATATTTTCCATTCCCTACAGCAAGGAATACACGGCAAACATCAATACCTACTATCCCTTCAAAACACTTCATCCATTGAGCGCTGCCACCTACAACATGCCCGAACCTTGGGGCGGAAGTTGTGGTATCCCTCAATTTTTGGATACGTATGATGCTGAGGATAGCCGGAGGAAAGAATGCTGGCAAGGCGGCCTGCAGTATAAAGCCTCCGGAGAACCGATCATGGATGGCGATAAGCAATTCGAATACACCAACTACATGACCAGCGTCGACGCTGCGGAATACAATGAAGGCTATCGTTTTGTTAAATACGAAATACCGATCGGCTTCACGGTAAACCCCGACAACGATGTGCCGATCTATCGCTACGCCGACGCGCTCATGATCAAAGCGGAATGCCTCCTGAGAAAAGGCCAGAAGGACGAAGCCGCACAAATTGTGACTGAGGTCAGACAGCGGGCCTTCAAAAGCGCTCCGGCAAAAGCTACGGTCACCGGCGCACAATTGGCCGGCGGCAGCACCTACGAATATGGATACTATGAGAATGGGGCCATCACCGATTATGAAGGCGGCGCAGACATCGCGAACGGACGATTTTTGGACGAGCTCGCCTGGGAGTTTGTCGGCGAGCACCACCGGAGACAAGATCTGATCCGTTTTGGAGTATACACCACCAAGCAGTGGCTCACACACAAACCCAACGGCGACTACCGGGTCATTTTCCCCATCCCACAACCGCAGAGAGAAACCAACACAAACCTCGGCCAGAATCCGGGTTACTGACAGTGATTAAAGATCGGCGGGCTCGCGGCAACGTGAGCCCGCTTATTTATTTTTAAATCGGTCGAGTAGCCAAACGCGCAAACCGCTAAAGTACAGAAACACCCTTTGCATTAACTTTGCTTGCCCGCCGAAGCTTAGCGAAGGTGAGGCGGGCAAAATTGACGAGGGACGCACGCGCCTCAAATGAACCGGACGCCGTTGGTTTCGAGGTTTTTGTATTTTATAGAGTCAAATACATAATAGAAAGCCCCCCGTCGTGAATTTTTCTTCTCTTTCTCATCCAGCTTATTGAGCACGCCAAGCGCAAGAATTCTTTTGGAAAAATTCCGCGTATCAAGCGATGTCTCATAGATGGCTTCGTACAACGATTGAAGTTGTGGCAACGTGAATTTATTGGGCAACAATTCAAACCCGATCGGCTGACGGGCAACTTTCTCCCGCAGAGACTCCTGGGCTTTCAACACCATCGCCGTATGATCAAAAACAAGATCCGGCAATTGACTTAACTCAAACCATTTAGCTTCGTGTTCAACTTGCAGTTGCTCGCTGTAGTCCGCGATGTTGATCAGGGCAAAGTAAGCAATAGAAATCACTCTTCCGGCCGAGTCGCGGTCCACCTGCGAAAAGGTGTGCAACTGTTCCATGTAAATATTATCCATCCCGGTGAGCTTGTTTAGCACACGCACCGCGGCACGGTCGGCATCTTCGTCGTCGTGGATGAAGCCACCCATGAGCGACCACCTTCCTTTGTGGGGCTCGAAGCCGCGCTTGATGAGGAGCGCTTTAAGCTGGTTTCCATCAAAACCAAAAATGATGCAATCGACAGCAGCGAGCACTTTTCGATGGCTTTTATAACTGTTGATATCCATAGTCCAACATTTTCTTCAACACCGGAAGATGGTCATTAAGTGAAAAGGTAGATGGTACGTTTTTATTTTATTGTGGTATTATCTTACCTGATCTGCGTACCCGGATAGTGAAGTGTGGAGAAATAAAAAAAATGAGCCGTCAAAATTTGATTGCGGCTTGATAAAATTTGTTTATTGCACCAGCCGGAATAAAACCCTAGCTTCGTTTTCAATAGCCTCAACGATGAACCCAACTTTTTTCGGACATCCCCGCGGACTCGCCACGCTGTTCTTCACCGAGATGTGGGAACGGTTTAGTTACTATGGCATGCGTGCATTGCTCTTGCTCTTCATAGTCACCAGCGTCGAGAAAGGCGGGCTGGGATTTAGCGAAGAAACCGGCGGGGCGATCTATGGAATCTATACCATGATGGTGTACATGCTTGCCCTGCCCGGTGGCTGGATCGCCGATAACGTTTGGGGTCTGCGCAAGAGCGTCTTTTATGGAGCGTGCATCATTTGCTCGGGCCATGTACTCATGGCTTTCCCCTACATGGAAACGTTCTTTGTGGGCCTGCTCCTCATTGCCATCGGCACGGGGTTGCTGAAACCCAACATCAGTAGTCTGGTGGGCGAGCTTTATGCAAAAGAGGAGAACGCGAAACGGGATTCGGGGTTTTCTATTTTCTTTATGGGCATCAACATCGGCGCCTTTGTGGCGCCGTTTCTAACGGGCTACTTTGGTGAAAAGGTGAACTGGCACTATGGTTTTGCCCTGGCCGGTGCTGGCATGTTCATCGGCCTGGTGCAATATAAAATATCTGGAAAATACCTTCCCCCTGAGCGAATAGAAGAAGACACCGAAGTGATCGGGCAGCGTAAAAAGAGCGCGCGCAGGCTTGGCGTATCGGCATTGGTAGTGGGCCTGCTGGTGGTGGCGTTGGTTACAAGAGTTCTCGTGATCGATCCGGTTTGGCTGGCCAAGGCGTTTGTGTATATCATCGTGGCGTGCACGATCGTATATTTTTGTTATCTCCTGTTCGGGGCCCGCCTCACAAAAGACGAGCGCAAAGGCGTTTTGGCTATCCTGATTTTTTTCGCGACCTCCGTTATTTTCTACATGGGCTATGAACAACAGGGTTCGTCGCTAAATTTATTTGCGTTGCGCTACACCGAGTTGCACGTTGGAAACTTCGAGATGCCGGCCTCCTGGCTCCAGGCGGTGCCCGCAGTGTGCGTGTTGATCTTTGCACCCATTTTCGCATGGCTTTGGTTGTGGCTGTCGAAACGGAACATCGATCCTGCCACACCCGTAAAACTTTCGTTCGGACTGTTATTCATCTCCGCCAGCTTTTTCGTAATGACCGGCGCGGCCCTCGTGGTGGCGCACGGACAAAAAGCACTTCCCTGGTGGCTAGTCTTTACGTATGTATTACACACCTTCGGAGAGATCTGTTTGTATCCCGTAGGACTTAGTGCAGTAAAGAAACTAGCACCCCGTAAATTTTCGGCCCAACTCATGGGCGTATGGTTCCTGTCGCTGGCGCTGGGAAATCTGCTGGCCGGTTTGCTGACCAGCAACATGAGCAACGAAAGAATCCAGCAGGATCCCGGTGTGATGGTCAACTTGTTCCTGTTCCTAGCCATCGGCGTTGGCCTTGCAGGGATCACGGTTTTTGTACTCAGCAAGAAGCTGAGATTTGCTTCGCGTACGGTTGTAGCAAAGACCTAAGATAACCAAGGTGGCCTATTTGCTCTCCATCTAAAAAAAACTTAAACCGCAAAGACGCAAAGGCGCAAAGAAAAGGCGCAAAGCTCTTTGCGTCTTTGCGCCTCTGCGGTTCAAATTGAATTCATTCACCTCCGCTATGACGACGCGCTAATTTCTCAAAGCTTCTATTTCACTTATCGTTTTAGCAAGGGGCTTCCCAAGTATGTGGGAGCCATTCGCAGTCACCAGGAGATTGTCTTCTATCCGGATGCCACCAAAAGTTTTGTAACCTTCCGCAGCGCTGTAGTTGATGAAGGACTCGAATTTCTTTTCCTTCTTCCACATATCGATCAGTTCGGGAATAAAGTATAACCCAGGTTCAACCGTCAGTGTGAAACCTTCCTGCAACCTTCTCGCTAATCGCAGACTCTTTATGCCAAAGGCGGGATTTCGGGTCACCTCCTGACCATAACCCACATGATCTTCGCCGAGGTTCTCCATATCGTGCACATCCAAACCGATAAGATGCCCCAGGCCGCATTGAAAAAACAACGCATGCGCACCCGCGTTCACAGATTCGTCCACGTCACCCCGCATGAGTCCAAGTTGCTGCAGTCCCTTGGTCAGTTCCCGGCAGGCGGCGAGGTGAATATCTTTAAAAAGTACGCCGGGTTTCAACAGACCCTCCGCCACCGTCAGGGCATCCAGTACAATCTGGTAGACCTCTTTTTGTTGTTGACTGAAATTTTTGCCGATGGGAAAAGTACGCGTCAAGTCACCACAGTAACCCGACGGGAGTTCCGCGCCGCTATCGCAAAGCACCATTTTTCCCTCCTGGAGTTTGTTGCCATAAAAATGATTGTGAAGCGTTTGTCCGTTGGTCGTAACGATGGAAGGATAGGACGTCCGGCAGTTGTTGGCAGAGGCAACGGCCTCGATACGGCTCAGCAATTCATATTCGAACATGCCCGCCTGAACGGACCGGATGGCCATCAGGTGCATATCGGCGCTCACAGTCACGGCCTTCTCCAGTTCAACGACCTCGGCTTTGCTCTTTTGAATTCGTTGTTCCATGATGGCATTCACCAGCGATTTTGAGGGAGCGTTTTGAATCGTCTGTGTAGGGAGTGCTAACCATTCGGAAAGTCTGATCGCCACGTCAGCGCGATAGGGGGCGAGCCAATGGATCGTCCTTTTGTCTGCGGTGGCTTTTGATAGGAGCGTCGCCAGGGAGGTCAGCGGCTTCGAAACCGCGATACCGACTTGTAACGCCAACTCCTGCACCGTGGGTTTAGGCCCGGTCCATACGAGATCGTCTACCGTGGGGTCGTTACCGAAGAGAATCTCCTGGTCGTTGTCCACATCGATTACACCCACCAACGCATCCAGCTCCAGGCCAAAATAATACAGGAACGTGCTGTCCTGCCGGAACGCGTAAGCGTTGTCGGTATAGTTGATGGGGGACTGAAGATTGGCCGGCAACAGGATAATGCCGGAGGCGACCTTGCTTTTTAGAACGGCGCGCCTGCTTTTATAAACGTCGGGAGAAAAGGTTGGAGTGTTCATGGGGTAAGGAGTTAGCGTGTGGCTTCCCAGCAAGGATAAGCCGGCCTAAACCTAAATCTTTATTACAAAAATTCAAACGTTTCCTACCGGAGTGCATATGGCGCGTTTTACCAAGTGGTGAAAATCGTATCAGGTAAGGCTAATTTTTACATGGGAACTGACGGGTTTGGACCGTATCTTTAATTCTACAACTATTCTAAACCCGGATATAAACCTATGGCAGAGGTGCAGCGTGAATTCAAACGAAATGTGGGATTGCTGGATGCAACCATGGTCGTGGCAGGGTCGATGATCGGGTCGGGGATTTTTATCGTGAGCGCCGAGATCGCGCGCAACGTGGGCGGTGCCGGTTTGTTGCTGGGCATGTGGGTGCTGGCGGGCGTGGTCACCATCATTGCCGCCGTGAGCTATGGCGAGCTGTCGGCCATGTTTCCCAAAGCCGGGGGAATGTATGTGTACCTGCGGGAGGCCTATAGTCCCCTGGTTGGTTTTCTTTATGGCTGGACATTCTTTACCATCATCCAAACCGGAACCATCGCCGCAGTGGGCGTGGCCTTTGCCAAGTTCACGTCCTACTTGATCCCCGGTGTGGGCGAAGATAATATACTTTTCTCGGTGGGCGGCTTTCACCTGGCCGCGTCGCAGCTGGTGTCCATTGGAGTGATTCTCCTGCTCACCTTTGTCAACACCCGAGGCGTTCGCAACGGTGTGGTTGTGCAGACTTCCCTCACCATCATCAAGATCCTCTCGCTGGTGGCCCTCATTGGTTTTGGATTTTGGTGGGGCGCCGATGCCGCGATATGGAACGCGAATTGGCACGACGCCTGGAACCTGTCGTCACTGGTGAAGGTCGGCGACACGACCAGCCAGCTCCCGCTCGCAGGCCTTGCCGCCTTTGGCGCTGTTGCCATCGCCATGAAAGGATCATTGTTTTCCTGCGACTCGTGGCACAACATTTCATTTATCGCCGGCGAAGTGAAGAACCCTCAACGCAACATTGGTCTAAGCCTCGTGCTGGGTACAGTGATCGTGACGGTTGTGTATGTCCTGGCCAATGTCATGTATCTGGCCGTGGTGCCCTTGCAAGAAATTGCTTTCGCCAAAAGCGATCGCATCGGCGTAGTGGCCGCGGAACGCATCTTCGGTGCTTCCGGAACGATCCTCATCGCCGTCATGATCATGATCTCCACGTTTGGCTGTAACAATGGGTTGATCATGTCGGGAGCCCGCGTGTACTACACCATGGCAAAAGACAATCTGTTCTTCGCCCATGCAAAGGAATTGAACGAACAAGGCGTGCCCGCCAATAGCTTGTGGATGCAGGCCATGTGGGCCTCGGTCCTGTGTTTGACGGGTAAATACAATGAATTGCTGGCGCTAATCATCTTCGGGGTTCTGATATTTTACTCCCTCACCATTTTTGGGATCTTCCGCCTGCGCAAAAGCCGCCCCGACCTGGAGCGTCCTTACAAAGCCTTTGGCTATCCCATCCTCCCGGCACTCTATATCGCCATCGCTATCGCCCTAGCCCTGTTGCTGCTGATCTTTGAAACAAACTTCACCCTGCCCGGCCTGGCCATCATCTTGTTGGGCATCCCGGTGTACTACCTGATGCTGCGCCGCCACGGTCAGCGCGTGAAAATGGCAAGCCAGGCCAAGCCCTAAAGCAATACCCAATATTCAGTGAAGGGGCTTAAAACATTCAAAATGTGAATAAATCGTATTAGTAGAAGGTAATTCACGTACATGTGGCACTACCGGCGGACCATAAATTTGTATCAACATTAAACAGATTTCATCATGATTACATGGAAGGGAGTTTTTCCTGCGGTAACCACAAAATTTACGGCAGATGACCAGTTGGACTTCAAAACATTTGAGAAAAACCTGGATGCGCAATTGGCTGCGGGTGTACACGGAATAATCATCGGTGGAACGCTGGGTGAATCAAGCGTCTTGTCGCCGGCCGAGAAGGTGGAGCTTTTGAATTTCACCATTCAGAAAGTGCAGGGACGCGTGCCCGTGGTGCTCAACATCGCAGAAGGAGCCACGCGCGAGTCGATCAAGATCGCCGAAGCAGCCCAACGCAGCGGTATCAGCGGCCTCATGCTGTTGCCGCCGATGCGTTATAAATCCGATCACAAAGAAACGGTTACTTATTTTAAATCCGTGGCGCAAGCAACCGACCTCCAGATCATGATCTACAACAACCCCGTGGATTATAAAGTGGATGTGACGCTGGACATGTTCGAAGACCTTGTCGACACCAAGAACATCGACGCCGTGAAAGAATCAACCCGCGACGTGGTAAACGTGACGCGGATGATCAACAAATTCGGCGACCGGTTCAGCATCTTGAGTGGTGTGGATACGCTGGCCCTGGAAAGCCTGGTCGTTGGCGCCAAGGGCTGGGTGGCTGGATTGGTTTGTGCTTTCCCCGAGGAAACGGTGGCCATCTACAACCTGGTGATGGAAGGCCGGATCAAAGAAGCGGTGGAGATCAATCGCTGGTTTATGCCGCTGTTGGAACTGGATACAGTCAGCAAACTGGTGCAATACATCAAACTGGCAGAAGCCGAGGTAGGCCTGGGTACGGAAATCGTTCGCCCGCCCCGCCTGATCCTTTCGGGGAATGAGCGCACGGAGGTGCTGGGCATTATCCGCGAGGCCATCAAAAAACGCCCCGTGTTGAATCGCAGCAACGGACAGAGATCAACATCAACGGTGATCGCATGAAGATGAACCAGGAGCAGGTTGATCAAATAATGCTTCAAGCCGCACAGGCCTTCGATCAGTATAGAAATAATAACGGAAAAAAAAGAGCCGCATTCTTGCACGCCATCGCCGACGGCATTCAAGCCGAAGGGGAGACGATCGCGAAGCTCGCGCAGGAAGAAAGCAACTTGCCCGAGGCGCGCATAAAGGGCGAGGTCGGTCGCACGACAGGCCAGCTCCGGGCGTTTGCTGATTTGATTTCGGCCGGCCATTGGGTGCAAGCCACCATCGACACCGGGGACGCTTCCCGCAAGCCATTGCCCAAGCCAGACCTGCGCAAAATGTTGGTGCCGGTCGGGCCCATCGTTGTGTTTGGGGCCAGCAATTTTCCGTTGGCATTTTCCACGGCGGGTGGAGACACTGCCTCGGCGCTCGCTGCGGGCTGTTCCGTAGTCGTAAAAAGTCACCCGGCCCATCCGCGCACATCGGCCAGAGTTGCTGAGGTGATAAAAAAGGCTTTGATAGAAACCAGCATGCCCCCGTTTGTTTTTCAGCATGTCGAAGATTCCAGCATTGAAGTGGGCCAGCAACTGGTGCGCCACCCGCTCACGAAGGGCGTGGCCTTCACGGGTTCGCGGCAGGGTGGGATGGCGTTGTTTGAGTTGGCTGCCCAACGAACAGAACCTATTCCCGTGTTTGCCGAAATGGGCAGCGTTAATCCCATCATTCTACTTCCCAAAAGCATACGAACCAACCAAGAGCTACCAAAGCTCCTGGCCGCCTCGGTGCTGCAAGGTGTTGGCCAATTCTGTACCAACCCGGGTTTGATTCTTGCTTTGAAGGGGGAGGGCCTTGATAGACTCCTCGACGAATTCGCCACTGAGATACGAAATAGCGTGCCTTGTAAGATGCTCCATCGCGGGATAGCGAAGAACTATTCAACCCTGAAAAAGAATGCTTTGGAGCAGCCCGGCGTTTCCATTCTTGCCGCCGTAGCGGAAGGGGAAGACGATAGCCTTGGGGCCGCAACGGTAGCGATAGTGCGTGCCACGGATTTCATCAGCAACAACCACTTGTCGGAAGAAGTCTTCGGACCCTTCTCGCTGGTGGTGATGTGCGAAGACGCCAAAGAACTGGGCGAAGTAGTAAAGGCTTTACCCGGTCAGTTGACGGGTTCTTTTTTTGGTACCCCAAGTGAAATACAAGCTTACGATGCACTGGCCAAAGCGCTCCAAAAGCGTTGCGGCCGAATGATCTTTAACGGCGTTCCCACGGGCGTGGAGGTGTGCAAAGCCATGCATCATGGAGGACCGTTCCCGGCCACTACCGATGCCCGGTTTACATCGGTAGGAACAGACGCCATTTACAGGTTCGCACGCCCCTTCAGTTTTCAAAACGCACCGGAATCGTGGCTTCCCCTGGAACTGCAAAACGAAAACCCGCTCGGGATCTTGCGTTGTGTTGATAACGAATGGACCTTCTCGGAGGTCATGGTAGTAAATTGATTTTCTATTCGAAATGAAGAAGACTTTTTTTTGCATCGATGCCCACACCTGTGGTAATCCCGTTCGCCTGGTGGCTGGGGGTGGACCTTCATTGGAGGGAAAGAACATGAGTGAAAAACGCCAGCACTTCCTTCGGGAATACGACTGGATCCGGAAGGGCCTCATGTTTGAACCGCGCGGCCATGACATGATGAGTGGGAGCATTTTATATCCACCCTGTGATCCGCAAAACGACGTGGCGGTACTATTCATTGAAACCAGTGGATGTTTACCCATGTGCGGCCACGGCACCATTGGCACGGTGACGATCGCGATTGAAGAAGGACTCGTGGTGCCGAAGCAACCGGGAGTGTTGAATGTGGAAGTGCCCGCCGGCCTGATACGGATCGAGTACACGCAGAAGGATCAAAAAGTTACCTCCGTAAAAATCCGCAATATCAAATCATTCCTGGCCGCCGAGAACCTGGTGGCCACCTGTCCGGACCTTGGAGAACTCACGGTGGATGTGTCTTACGGAGGGAATTTCTATGCTATTGTCGACGTCCAGAAAAACTTTCCCGGCCTGGAACATTTCAGGGCGGAGCAATTGATTGGCTGGAGCCGTGAGTTGAGAAAAAACATTAATGCAAAATATTCATTTGTGCATCCCGAAAATCCCACGATCAACGGGTGCAGCCATATTCTTTGGGCCGGTGCAGTGATGGACCCTTCCTCTACGGCGCGCAACGCTGTCTTCTATGGCGACAAGGCCATCGATCGTTCTCCCTGCGGAACCGGGACCTCGGCGCGGCTGGCGCAGTGGTATGCGAAGGGAAAGCTCAGGCAGGGCGAGCCGTTTGTTCATGAGAGCATCATCGGTTCAAAATTTATCGGCAGGGTGGAAGAAGAGACGACGCTCGACGGCAAGCCGGCCATCGTGCCCAGCATCGAGGGTTGGGCTGTGGTGATGGGTTACAATACCATTATCATGGACGACAACGATCCGTATGCCCACGGCTTCCAGGTGATCTAACGTACAAGGATGCTTTCCGATGATGCTGGAGAAAGTCGCTCGTTTCCGCGTCAGGGTTTGCATCCTCTATCTAATTTAACGACATGAAAAATATTGCAATCATTGGTGGTGGCATAATTGGGTTGAGTGCTGCATATTATCTTCAACGTGCGGGTCACCGTGTGACAGTTTTTGACAAGGGAAACCTCGACGACACATGCTCCATCGGAAATGCGGGCATGGTGGTACCGAGTCACATTGTTCCGTTGGCGGCCCCGGGAATGATTTCTAAAGGCATTCGCTGGATGTTCAATGCCAAGAGTCCTTTTTATGTGCGGCCACGACTGAACGGTGACCTCGTGAAGTGGGGATTGAAATTTTATGCACATGCCAACGAGCGCCACGTGCAGCGGTCGGCGCCGTTGCTCAAGGAGATCAGCTCCTTGAGTAAGCTTCTGTTTCGCGATATGGCCACGGCAAAAGATTTTGATTTTGGCTACCAGGAAAAGGGATTGCTTATGCTTTTCCAAACGGCCGAAACCGAACGGGAAGAAATTGAAGCAGCACACATGGCCAACCAAAATGGCGTGGAAGCCCATGTTCTCGGTGCAGTAGAGGTACAGCAGATGGAACCGGATGTGAAATTGACAGCGCGCGGCGGCGTGTATTTTCCCGGCGATGCGCATTTGATCCCCCAACGGTTGGTGTCAAATCTGGTGGCGCACTTGAAGAAAAATGGTGTGGTCATTCTGGCAAATCACAACGTGGAGGATTTTGTGACCGGCCAATCCGGGATAGAACAGATTTTCGTGGAAGGCGAGTCATGGCATTTTGATGAATACATAGTGGCCACCGGCGCATGGTCCGGGGTGTTCTGCTCGAAGCTGGACATTGACCTCCCCATGCAATCGGGAAAAGGATACAGCTTCAATGTAAAGAACGTTAAAAAAAATATTCAAATCCCGACCCTTTTGTTGGAAGGCCGCGTGGCCGTCACACCCATGGGAAACGACCTTCGCTTTGGCGGCACGATGGAAATCAATGGTACGGACCGAAGCGTGAACATGAACCGCGTCAAGGGAATTGTGGAGACCATTCCAAAATATTATCCGGAAATGAAAGTCCAGGTTCCCGATGTGAAAGAAGTTTGGAATGGTCTGCGGCCATGTTCGCCGGATGGACTACCTTACATCGGTCGCTCCACCCGCTTCAAAAACCTGGTGGTGGCCACCGGGCACTCCATGATGGGAATAAGTTTAGGTCCCGCTACGGGGAAATTGGTGACGGAACTTGTCGATGAACGACCGACCAGTATGGACATCTCAGCGTTCCATCCGGAGCGGTTCAACTAAAAGCTATGAAACACTTTTTTATTTGGGCACCCTTCTTTCTCCTCAGCTTCTCACTGCAGGGACAGGGCGCGCTGCCGGACTACCGGAGAGCCGATTCCTGCAAAATTCTTTATAAAGGAAAAGTCTTCAATGCGCCCGATAAATTTTATTGGATAAAAAACGATCACAGCTTTTGGTATAAAAACGAGATCAAAGGTGCCAGGGAGTTTATGCTGGTCGATGTCGAGAGAAAGGCACAACAAAAGGCTTTTGATCACGCCCGCATGGCTAAGTCGCTTTCCGAAAAATTGAGAAAATCCGTGCGTGCACAAGACCTCCCGCTTCAAGACGTCGAATTTGCAAAAGACCACAAGTCTGTACAGTTCACGGTCGACAGCGCCCGGATAAAATGCCTCTTGCCATCCTGCCAATGTTCGGTGGAAAATGTTATCCGACATAAGGAGGACGAAGGCTATTGGGGAAATGCCTTCAATGAAGGAGCAAGCCAACCCATAAAATCAGCAGACAGCCTCTGGGTTGCTTTCATAAAGGACCACAACGTTTTCATACAATCCCGGAAAACGAAAGAAGCCTTCCAACTCAGCTATGATGGCAGCGGCGGAAACTTTTATTCATCTTACATCACCTGGGCTCCCGACAGCAAAAAGCTGGTGGCCTATAAAGTAAAACCCGGACAAACCCGCCTCGTGTACTTGATCGAATCCTCCCCAGCCGATCAACTACAACCCAAGCTTCAACAACGCGAGTATCTGAAACCCGGCGACGAACTGCCCCATAGGCAACCCCAACTGTTTTTGGTTGACGAAAGGAAACTTGTAGCCATTTCCGATAGCTTGTTCTCGCATCAATACGCCCTGGAGGATGTGCGGTGGAACAAAGACAGCCAGTTCTTCACGTTTGAATACAATGAACGGGGACATCAAACGTACAGGGTTCTAAAAGTTCCAGCGCCCACCGGCGATGTGAGTGTGGTGATCGAAGAGAAAAGCAAAACCTTTATCGACTACAGCGGAAAGCGATTCCGGTATGATCTCGCGGATGGATCACAAACAATCTGGGCTTCCGAGCGAAGCGGGTGGAATCACCTGTATCGGTATGATGTGGCTTCCGGCAAGGTGATCAACCCCATCACCACCGGCGAATGGGTGATGCGTGAAGTAGTCTACGTCGACGAAGCCAAACACCAGGTGATTTTCAAAGCCTCCGGTCTCGACAAAGACCAGGACCCGTATCTGACCCACTATTGCGTCGTGAATTTTGATGGCAGTGGTTTTAGACGATTGACCACCGCGAACGCCAACCATATTGGCTTCTTCTCCGACGACTATGCCTATTTTGTTGATCACTCTTCGCGTATTGACTCGCCACCGTCAAGCCAGGTCATCGCGACAGCGACGGGCAAACCACTGATGGAGGTTCAACATGCGGACATACAACAATTGCTCAACACAGGGTGGAAGATGCCCGAGGTCTTCTCCGCCAAGGCACGCGATGGCCAGACCGACGTTTGGGGGATTATCATCCGTCCTTCGAATTTTGATGAAACTAAAAAATATCCCGTCATTGAAATGGTCTACGCCGGGCCGCAGAGCTTTTATGTTTCGAAATCTTTTACCGAACGGTATACCGGGTTGTACGCCTTGGCAGAACTCGGTTTCATCGTGGTGCAGGTGGACGGCATGGGCACGTCGTGGCGTTCCAAGGCCTTTCACGATGTGTGCTGGAAGAATCTCAAGGACGCGGGCTTTGCCGATCGTATCGGTTGGATAAAAGCAGTAGGGCAGAAGTATCGTTATGTCGACACGGATCGCGTTGGGACCTTTGGGACATCGGCCGGTGGTCAGAACGCCGCCGGGGCGGTCATTTTTCACCCGGAGTTCTACAAAGCGGCGGTGGCTTCTTGCGGAAGTCATGACAACCGGATCGATAAGATGTGGTGGAACGAGCAGTGGATGGGGTATCCCATCGGCCCGCAGTATGCAGAGTCCTCCAATATCGTGAATGCCCCGAAATTGGGAGGCAAGCTCCTGTTGATCGTGGGGGAACTGGACGACAATGTGGACCCCGCTTCCACCTACCAACTGGCCAACGCCCTGATCAAGGCGGGGAAGGATTTTGAATTGATCACCGTGCCGGGCATGGGTCATTCCGCAGGGGGTGAATTTGGCGAACGCAAGCGGCGCGACTTTTTTGTGCGGACGCTGTTGAACCGCGAGCCGCCGTCGTGGGAGATGGTTTATCCGGCAAAGTGAGTTTTGGGCCATCAGAGAGTTAAAATTCTACCGGTAGTTGTTAATATAAATCAAAACGGAAAGGCATATTAGGCTTAGTTTTGATAACGTGACCGGATCGCCAATGAGGCACCCATTAAACGAATAAAAATAGCCATGAAGATAACGACGAAAAGCGCCGCCTTTTTTTTCTGCTGCTGGACCAGCGTGTTTGCCGTGGAGGCGCAAACCGCAAAATTACAGGCGGGCGACTACCCCATACAACCCGTCCTCTTTAACGCCGTGAACCTGAAAGACAACTTCTGGGCACCGCGGATAAAAACGAATCACGAGGTCACTATTCCCTTTACGCTTGGAAAATGTGAATCCACCGGAAGGGTAAAGAATTTTGAGATCGCCGCCGGCCTGAAGACGGGAACGTTCTGCACCGAATTCACTTTCGACGACACCGATGTCTACAAGATCATCGAAGGCGCCAGCTACTCCCTCCAGATCTTCAAAGACCCGGCGCTGGAAGCCAAGGTCGATTCCCTGATCGAGATCATCGGCAAAGCCCAGGAGTCCGACGGATACATCTATACCAACCGCACCATCATGGGCGCCAATGCACACGAATGGGCGGGCACCAAACGCTGGGAAAAAGAAGAAATTCTCAGTCACGAACTTTACAACATCGGCCACCTCATCGAAGCCGGTGTGGCGCACTATCATGCCACGGGCAAACGCACGCTGCTCAACATCGCCATCAAAGCCGCCGACCGCGTGTGCGCCGACTTTGGGCCCGACAAACTGCACACCTATTCCGGTCACCAGATCATCGAGCTGGCCATGGCCAAATTGTATAAAGTGACCGGCGACAAAAAATACCTCGAGACTGGCAAGTTCATCCTCGACGTGCGCGGTCCCGGCGGCGATGAATACAACCAGGCCCACAAGAAAGTGGTCGACCAGCACGAGGCCGTGGGCCACGCCGTGAGGGCCGCCTACATGTATGCCGGCATGGCGGATATTGCTGCCCTGACTTCGGATGCCCAGTATATAAAGGCCATCGATGACATCTGGGAAAATGCCGTAACGAAGAAAATTTATGTGACGGGTGGCATCGGCTCCACCGGCAACGGCGAGGCCTTTGGCGGAGACTTTGACCTTCCCAACATGTCGGCCTACAACGAAACCTGCGCGTCCATTGCCAACGTGTATTGGAACTACCGCCTGTTCCTGCTTCATGGCGATGCAAAATATTACGACGTGCTCGAGCGCACTTTGTACAACGCGTTCCTGTCGGGCGTGTCATTGACAGGCGATCGTTTCTTTTATCCCAACCCGTTGGAATCGCACGGCCAGCACCAGCGGAGTCCGTGGTTTGCTTGTGCGTGTTGCCCGAGCAACGTCACGCGGTTTGTGCCTTCGGTGGGTGGATATTTCTACGCCCAAAAAGGAACGTCGATTTATGTAAACCTGTATGGCGAAAGCGCGGTCAATTTTACGATTGATAAAAACCCGGTGAAGCTCGAGCAAACGACAAAGTATCCCTGGGAAGGCGATGTACAAATTTCAGTGACCCCCGCCAAACCCGCGGTGTTCGACGTTCGCGTACGCATCCCCGGATGGTCTATCGACAAACCCATCCCCGGCGACTTGTATGCTTTTCATGACAAAGCGAAGGGCCAGCCTACCGTCTCCCTCAATGGCAAAACGGTTGAATTCAAACTGGACAAAGGCTATGTGGTCCTAAACAAAAAGTGGAAGAAAGGCGACGTCATCCGGGTGAACCTGCCGATGCCCGTCCGCAAAATTCAAGGCTACGAAAAGATCGAAGCCGACAAAGACCGCTATGCCTACCAACGCGGACCGCTGGTCTATTGCGCAGAGTGGCCCGACAATGCCGACAAGAAGGTGCTGAACCTGGTGATCCCCGACAATGCCACCGTGAACGCCGTGTACGATTCGAGCTTCTTCAAGGGCATGTATGTGTTGCAGGCAAAAGGCCAATCGGCCGCCCGCGTCTCATCTACCGAAACCAAAGTCAAAGATGTAAACGTAGAACTCATTCCCTATTTCACCTGGGCCCACCGCGGTGCGGGCGAAATGGTGGTGTGGATCCCAGACCAACCGGGAGCCGCCCAACCTACGCCAGCGCCTACTGTTGCTTCTGGAAGTACGATCTCCGCATCCTATAACTCCCGGATGCTCTCGGCCCTGAACGACCAGATGGAACCCAAGAACTCCAACGATCACAGCATCATCTACTACCACTGGTGGCCCATGAAAGACACCGTGCAGTGGGTGCAGTATGACTTTGAAAAATCTTCTAGCGTGACGAGTGCAAAAGTGTATTGGTTCGACGACAGCCCCTTCGGCGATTGTCGCATCCCCGCCGGGTGGAGGTTGCTCTATAAAAGCGGCGACCAATGGCTGCCCGTGAAGAATAAGAAGACCTATGATGTTTTGAAAGATCAATATTCCGAAGTTTCCTTCGAGCCGGTGACAACAAAAGCGCTGCGATTGGAAGTGACACTTCCCAAAGAACATTCTTCCGGAATTTTAGAATGGTCGGTGAATTGACGCCGCACGCGAAAATATTTTTTTAAGACTTGTAAGCTTTATTAACGAATGGCTATGCCTGCATTTATCTTCGATCGCTTCACCCGGTGTAACACGGTTGCTTTGATCATTCTTTCGTTACTTTTTTCTATTGTGTCTCCGCGCATCGCTCACGGACAATCTTATCTGCCGGACGAAAACAATCCACGAATCAAAGTGAAGCCTCAGGTCACCATGGCCGCGTATCCCTTTTCCCTTGCAGAAGTGAGCCTGCTGCCGAGTGAGTTCACCGTGGCACGGGATGCCGATATCAAATATCTCCTGATGATCGAGCCCGATCGTTTGTTGTCGCAATTCAGAACGCACTCCGGCTTGAAGCCAAAAGCAGAACGCTATGGTGGATGGGAGAGTGAAGGTTTGGCGGGTCATACCCTGGGACATTACCTCTCGGCATGCGCGTTGGAGTATTCCGTTTCGGGAAATCAGGAATTTCTCAAACGCGTGAATTATATCGTTGACCAATTGCAGGAGTGCCAGGTCGCCCGCAAGACCGGTTATGTCGGCGCCATACCGCGCGAGGATTCCGTTTTCATGGAAGTGTCGCAAGGGCAAATCCGCTCTCGTGGTTTTGACCTGAACGGGTCGTGGTCGCCCTGGTACACCATTCACAAAGTGATGGCCGGCCTGCTGGATGCGTATTTGTATTGTGACAATCAAAAAGCCCTGGTCGTCGAACAAGGCATCGCAGACTGGACCGAGAATACGCTAAAGAACCTCAACGACGAGCAGATCCAGAAAATGTTGCTTTGCGAATATGGCGGCATGAACGAAGTGCTGGTGAACACCTACGCCTTCACCAACAACAAAAAGTACCTGGAACTCTCCTACAAATTTCACGACAGGGTCGTGCTCGACTCGCTGGCCCACCGCGTGGATATTTTGCCGGGCAGGCACTCCAACACACAAATCCCAAAAGTGATCGGCACCGTCCGCCGCTATGAGCTCACGGGTGCGAAAAGTGATTTTGTCATTGGCGACTTCTTTTGGAAAACGGTGGTCAACCACCATTCCTACGCCCCCGGTGGAAACAGCAACTACGAATACCTGAGCGAAGCCGACAAGCTCAACGACAAGTTGACGGACAACACCATGGAAACCTGCAACACCTACAACATGCTGAAGCTGACACGGCACCTGTTTGCTTTGCAACCTTCCGCGGAGTTGATGGAATATTATGAGCGTGGTTTGTACAACCACATTCTCGCTTCTCAAAATCACAAGACCGGCATGATGTGCTACTTCGTGCCCTTGCGCATGGGAACGCGCAAAGAGTTTAGCGATGAGCTTAACACCTTTACCTGTTGTGTAGGATCGGGTATAGAGAACCATGTGAAATATGGCGAGAGTATTTATTTCAGAGGAAAGGATGGCAGTGTGTATGTGAATCTTTTCATTCCCTCGGTTTTGAATTGGAAGGAAAAAGATTTCCAGTTGACATTGAACAGCAAGATTCCCCAGGAGAAAACGATCAAGCTTACCGTGCAGACCCCCCGTGCACAGGTAAGAACCATACGCATCCGGAAGCCACAGTGGGCACCGAAAGAAATCGCGGTTCGGGTGAACGGCAAGGCTATACCGGCAACCGTTCAGCCGGACGGATACATTGCCGTATCGCAAAAATGGAAAAGCAAAGACGTGATCGAGGTCGATCTGGAGTCGTCCCTGCATGCGGTGGCTATGCCCGACAATGCGGACCGCCGGGCATTCTTTTATGGCCCCGTGCTATTGGCCGGAAACCTCGGAACTTCGGAACCCGATCCCACCACAGGCATTCCCGTGTTTGTTTCGAACGAAACGGATGCGAGCAAATTCTTTGTCACCCAATCCAAAGAAAACCTGATTTTTAAGACGAACAAAATCGGATCCCCTGTAGACGTAACCCTCCAACCGTTTTATAGTGTCGACGACGCCTACTATTCCGTGTACTGGGATGTGTTCTCCCCGCAGGCATGGAAAGACGAACAACACCGCTACGAGGAGAAAAAGCGAGTAGCATATGAACTTGAAAAAAGCACCGTAGACGAATTGCGCGTAGGCGAAATGCAGCCCGAACGCGATCACAACTTCACCGGTGAAAACCTCGAGACCGGCGAATCGCACACCCGCAAGTTCAGGGTCGCCAACGACGGGGGATCTTTCAGTTTCAACATGAAAGTCGTTCCCGGTTTTTCCTACAACCTGATCGCTACCTACTGGGGCATGGACAACCGCGGCCGCAACTTCGACATCCTGGTGGACGGCGAGAAGATCGCCAGCGTGGATCTCAACAAATTTAAGGAAAGCATATTCTACGATATTTCGTATAAGGTTCCGACAAACCTGGTCGAAGGAAAAACCAATGTCAAAATCACTTTCCAGGCCAAAGCAAAGAATCAGGCCGGTCCTGTGTTTGGGGTGCGCCTTGTGAAGGAATCCCGTTGAAATGGCGACACCGCAGCGATCGGTGCTGTTTTGACGCCGTCTTAAAAAAAAGTATTCAAGACTAAAATGCGAGAAGGCGTGGTAGAACTTTTTCTCCGCGCCCTCGCCATTTACGCGTGTACAGCGATATCCTTTTTGTTTTCGTGGAGCTTTTTAAATTCTGTCGGCGTGATGGAACAAACCGATCTGAATTTGCGATTGAAATTCGAGAGGTTATTGAATCCCACTTCAATGGAGATTTGAGAGATGCTGAGATCGTTTTGTTGTAAAAGTTTACGGGCGTGCCCGATACGGATCTCGGTCAGGAAATCCACATAAGATTTGCGCGTGCGTTTTTTGAAATAGCGGCAAAACGAGTTGGTGGTCATGTGCGCCAGGTCGGCCACTTCATCCAGCGAAATTTTGCGATGAAACTCATTCATGGTGAACCGGTAGATGTCGGCCAGTTTGCGTCCGTCGAGTTCATCAAATTCATTGTACACTCCGGAAGAGGCGAGGGGCTCCATGTTCTTGTGAGCCGACAAAATATTCAGAAGTTTGAGCAACACGATGAGGCGGTCCATTCCCGTTTTTCGGAACATGCATTTCATCAGTTGGGCAATGCGGCTCTTGATAGGTTCTTGAATAAACAAACCGCGTTCGCTTTGCTTGGAGAAATCGCTCAGATGCGAAAGCTCCGGCATCGACAGAAACGTATCGCCAAAAGATTTCCATTCGAAGAAAACTGTGAGCGAATGCGCGTGTCCTTCTTGTGGATGGTCATAATATTTTTGATCGTTCCGGAACACGTGCGGCAGGTTTGGGCCGATCAGAAAAATGTCGCCGGGTTTGAAGGCCCCGATGAAATCGCCCACGATCACTTTTCCTTCGCTGTTCAAAATGAGGGTGAGTTGTATTTCGGGGTGTTGATGAAGATTATCGTAAAAGTGGATTTCCCGATCCTCTTGTAACCGGAATGACTCCTGTGAAGTCTTCGGGATCTTAAAGGGTAAAATCTTCATAATGGCGGGGGGTGTTAATTATGTAGTTAAATATTCGCAAAAAATTAATAATTGTCAAATGTACAGTTAATAAAGTATTAGGGTAGGATAATATCAGATCACTCCGGGAACGACTTTGCTGTTGTACTACCCTATCCTAAGGTATGCCGCAATCATTTGAATAAGGGTAAAATCGTATTGATGGCAGACAAAATACGTAAAACGGGAACCACACGTGGGTACTACCTTTAATACAATAGTGGCTCGAAGGCTTTCAAAAAAATGGCCGCGGAATTTTTTAGATGTCAATGATATGAAGCGAATGCTCGGTTCTTTAATGCTCGTATCCCTTTGGAATTTGTGTCAGGCACAATCGCCCACCATTGTCGTGGAGGGCGACCAACCTAGGGCAAAGGTGTCGGCGGATTTGCATGGCATTTTTTTCGAGGAGATCAGCCATGGCGGCGAGGGCGGACTGTATGCAGAGCTCATCCAAAACCGGGGATTTGAGGAAAGCCGGACCCCGGAAGGTTGCACGCTGGATTCGGGCTTGATCATCCCACCCCAAACGCCACACTATGGCGCCGGGCGCGTAGTGGATTGGAAGATGCCCTTTGAAGCAAAGACCGATTATCCGGCGTGGTCTTTACAGAAGGAGGGAGCAGACGCAACGATGGCGCTCGATCTCACCAATCCACTCTACAAAGAAACGCCGCGTTCACTGAGGGTAGACATCGCCAGCATCGGTAAGGCCGGAAAGGTGGCCGTCATCAACGAGGGTTTTTGGGGTATTAACGTCGAAGCAGGGGCCACGTATGAGCTGACGTTTTATAGCCGCACCATGAACTACCAGGGGAACATCACGGCCAGGCTAGTGGGGCGCGATGGAAAGATCTTGAGCGAAAAGATCTTTGAAAAAGTAAGCTCCCCCCACTGGACAAAAATCACCACGACGTTGAGTGCAAAAGCCTCTGACGAAAAAGCGACGTTTCAGCTTTCATTCTCCAAGCCTGGCACGATATGGTTGGAATTTGTTTCACTTTTTCCGACGAAGACTTTTAAAAACAGGAAGAACGGATTGCGACCGGACCTCGCACAATACCTGGCGGATCTTAAACCGGCTTTTGTCCGGTGGCCCGGGGGATGCTTTGTGGAAGGCATCAGCACACAAAGCGCCCCGAACTGGCGGCGGTCGCTCGGTCCGGTGGAACAACGTTCAGGGACGTACAGCCCTTGGGGATATTGGTCTAGCGATGGGTTGGGCTATCACGAGTTCCTCCAGTTTTGTGAAGACATTGATGCCAAAGCCATGTATGTTTTTAACTGCGGCATTGCTTGTGAAATGAGGAGTGGCGTGTATGTGGAAGATAAAGATATCGGTCCCATTTTGTCGGATGTTCTCAATGCGATCGAGTATGCGATCGGCGCCAAAGAATCGACCTGGGGAGCGTTGCGTGCCAGGAATGGACATCCCGAACCTTTCCCGCTGCATTATGTGGAAGTAGGGAATGAGCAAGTAGGCGAGAAGTACGGCAAGCGTTTCAATATTTTTTACGAAGCCATAAACGCCAGGTATCGCCAATTGGAAATCGTGGCGGCGATGGGCATCGCGCATTTGAGCAAACCCACGATTGCATCCATCTCTAAAATGGACCTGGCCGATGAGCATGCTTACAAAGCGGCAGGCTGGGCCATGGCCTACCCGGATTGGTACGACAAATACGAACGGAAAGATTGGAAGCTCTACGTAGGCGAATATGCCTGCAACGGCGGTGTCGGTTCCGGAAACATGACCGCTGCCCTTAACGACGCCACGTTCATACTCGGACTGGAACGAAATTCAGACTTGATCACGATGAGCAGCTATGCTCCACTCCTGGAAAACATCAACGACACAGACTGGCCCGTAAACCTGATCCGGTTTGACCAGGCCAAAAGTTTTGCGCGTATTTCTTATTACACCATCAAGATGCTGAATGAAAACAAAGCGTCTATAAACCTCAGCACAAAAGTAGATGTACCCGTCGACAACGATACGCCGTCATTTCAGGGAAACATCGGCTTTAGCACGTGGGACACGCAAGCCGAATACAAAGACATCGAAGTGATCAAAGACGACAAGACTATTTACAAGGGCGATGGAACGGGGCAGGAATGGAATTTTGAAGGGGGACAATGGTCGACACGCGACAACGTTCTGGCGCAGACCAAGGATGGAGCCTGGCCACTGGCCACACTAAAAGACAGATCATTTGATCGCTATATCCTGAAAGTGAAGGCAAAGAAAACCGGCGGCACCAACGCGTTTATGATCCCCTTCGCCATGCGCGACAATCAAAATTATCTCCGCGCGCACATCGGCGCCTGGGTAAACAAAATCGCGGCTTTTGAAAGTGTAACGAAAGGCGCCGACGCCATCGTTTCTCAACCCGTGCGTCTTGAGAACGCCATTGAATTGAATCGCTGGTACGCTATTGAACTACACGTGAACAACAACACGGTAGAATGTTTCCTGGATGGAAAACTTCTGATGACCTACACCAAACCCAAAGATTTTTTCAGCATTGCGGGCCGTGACGAGAAAACAAATGAAATCGTGATCAAGGTGGTTAATGCGACAGGGGAGGCGCGACAAGTTCTTTTGACGATCAACAACACTCCGTTGGCGAGCACGGGAAAGTCCATCACGCTTTCTTCGGGTTCGCCGGAGGATGAAAACTCTTTTGCCCAACCACGTCAATTCATTCCCCAGGAAACAATTGTAAATGGTATCGCTTCGAACTTTGAATATGAATTCAAGCCGTGGTCAATCACTGTTCTGAGACTGAAAGAAACGCGATAGTTTCCGCTTCAAATGATGTCGGCCTGGCGCCCGTTGGGCCCAATAGTTGCTAATATTCTATCGGCTTTAGGTAATATTTGGGAATAGACCAGGGCAAAAACGCGCTATTTTTGAATTGCCGAAGTTTTAGTTTGGGTAAATTTCTTACTTTTGGTAGAGGGCGATCGCAAGCACGATTGCCCTTTTTTTTGATGGATGGTTACCCTTGATGAACGTATTACGAAACTCAAGAAATTGCTTTCTGCACTTTTGCTACTGGGATGCATGGTAAATGCCCTCCGACAAACTGCCTCTTTATATGGATTTGAAATAGAAAGAAGAGGCGAAGAGAATTAATCTCCATCCATAAAATTTATTTTCCGAGATCGACGGTCGAGTCATCCTTGACGATGAGAAAGCTACTGGAAATAGACTACGGGATAGTGGACGATAGCTATGACAACGGCACATGTATTCGATACGATAGCGACGTTGCGTGTTTCTGCCAGGCCATGCAGACGGAAATTGAAGAAAGGTGGGGACGAGATTTTCTAATGAACCAACGACGCATTGATATATTGAGCCACGTGAAAACGGCCTGGAAAATTTACTCAATACCTAATTAAGGCAGAATGCCCCCGGACGTTATCCTCAGATAAATTATTCCATAGTTCTAAGAATATCCCCAGACAAAAGAGTGATGGATTTAGAAATCCCTCCTTATTGCGACGATTTCACCCGGATAACAAACCGACTTTGACTTAAAATAATAACGCGACTCTCAGGAACTGTAAATACAGGAAAAACAATGGCGACCTTCAGACCAGCCGTTAGCCATTCGTTAAAACTCTCAAAAAAAGTAGAGCAACAAACAGATGTACGCGATTTTTGTTTTTTTTCGATGACTCTTGTCAATCAAGTAGGTGTAATAAAATGCGGCAATAGCTTCATTTTAAAGCATTTGTGATGTATTAATTCGTTCAATTTGCAATGATTAAGACGGGTTGTACTTCATATTTTCTTTACATCGTGTGGGCTATGTGCTTGAAAATGAACAGAATTGATTTTTGCAAGAGCCTTTTTGGAAATACTTTTTGTTGGTGTATTATTCGCAAGCAATATGCGTTTTTTTTGATGTAACAAATCTTCTTCTTGCATCAACGATTTTGAAATTTGTGGATTAGAGCGATGTCGGTGAAGCCTGTTGTTTTTGCAAACCTTAAAGTCTTTCCTCTCGGTTTTACTTGTCCAAAATCCCCCACTATCAGATTAGTTATTAAATGCTTTGGATTGCATTGTGAAATGAACAATGTGGTAAAAGCTGACCATGGAATGTTCTGGATGGCCGGACTTTAAGCTTGTTTGTAATAGAGAAGATAAATTATATAGGTGAAAGGATGAAAACAACTGTAGGACAAAAAAAAGGCAATGTGTTGGAGTGGATATTCAAAGTGTTTGTCATTGCTGGGTTAATCGTGGTGATGGCGATGCAATTTAGAAATCAGGGTAATGCAATCGTTTACGTTGACGCCGTCAAACTCGTAAACGGATACAAAGGAATGCAACAAGCCCGTAAGGATTATGAAGCGAAAGCGAGCGCGTGGAAGGCAAACGTGGACTCGTTGAAAATTGAATTGGAGGCCAAAATCAAGGATTATCAGAAGGATCATGACCGGCTGTCCGCAAAAGAAAGAGCGCTCACAGAAGATCTGCTCCGCGTGAAACAGGAGCAATTCATGAACTATCAGCAAGTCATTTCCGAGAAAATCCAGAAGGAAGATCAGGAGTTGACGACCAAAGTGTTGGGGCGTGTGAACGACTATATCAAACGATATGGAGAGGAAAAAGGATACGAGATCATTATGGCGGCCACCCAGTACGGGAATATCGTATATTCAAAAAGCGACAAAGACATTACCGAGAAAGTATTGGAAGGGCTTAATAAAGAAATGATTCAGTAGGAATATGAAGCAAATTGTATTTGCCGTTGGCGTGATGCTTTTCTTGGGATTGTGGGGATGCGACACAAGGAGAACCGTGACCATCCCCCAGTTGAATGAATACCTGGCCGATTCCGACAACGGACTCCAGTACACCGAGAAAGATGGCGATGCGCGATTGGAGATTGAGTATCACCCCAAAGACCTCGTCGTGAAACAACAATTGGAGGATGTGACCGATCCCGCAGAACGGGCGGCCGTGAAAAGACAATACGACAGCCTCGATTATTTCGTACTGCGTTTTTCCAATAAAGACAAAGAGATCGAGAACAGCTACGTTTCAAATCCTGCCGGCCTTGCCGATGTTGTGCACTACTTCTCTCAGGGCATTCTCGACGACATGTTTATGATCACCCCAACCGACACCCTAAGGCCCGTCGATGTCGCCTACATGCGCACGTTTGGTATGAGCCATGCGTCCAGCGTGATGGTGGTCTTTAAAAGTTACCTGGCACAGCGCGATGGAACGGTGGAGGTTTATCTCCAGGACCGCCTGTTACATACCGGAACAAACAAATTTAGCATCCATACCCATGACATTAAAAACATTCCCGCTTTAAAAGTTGATTGATATGAGCCTTATGAGAAGCCGTTTTTCCAGGAGAGTGTGGACTATTTTCTTTTTGATATCGTTCGTGCACTCGCTTTTTACACCCTATTATGCTTTTGCACTTACTTCCGGACCTCACCAACCGGAGTATACTTCTTATGAGGATGGGGGGGCCTCAGATATGGTGAACTTGCTTACGGGCGACATGACTTTTAACATTCCCGTTGTCGAGGTTCCGGGCCCGGAGGGGAGCTTCAACATTCCATTAAGTTATCATGCAGGGATTGGTCCAGAACAGGAGGCCTCGTGGGTTGGATTGGGTTGGAATATTAATGTTGGGAGCATTACGCGAGACATCAATCAATACCCGGACGATGCTTCGGGTGAATCGCAAACGGTAACCGTGCAAGATCTCACGGGTATTCATGGATGGAACCGAACTTTTAATCATCCTTATCGAGACAGTTGGAACTCACAAACTGGATATTATGGGGATTTGAATTTGTTGGATATTGTGGAAGTGGAGGTTGGTAGTACTAGATCGGTAGGAATTGTTGGTGTGCATGTTGGTGACAATGGAGTGCATTTTAATGGAGAGCAATTTGCCAATGCCGTGGTGAATCTCTCTTCTTGGGGCGTGGGATCTGGAGCAACCACAGCCGTGGCTGTTATCAAGCAAGCCGCAATAGATATGACCCTACAAACCGCGGTCTCGTTTGCTATGCCATCGAATACGCCGCAAGCCCCTTTGGGGGGGAATTATGCGTATAAAAAAGATGTAAATTCTTCCCTGAAATATCACACGGTTGCCAGCTTTATTTCTGCGATCCCTGTCGTTAGCAAAAAAAAATCTTATCACATTTATCTTGATCAGACAAGGATGGAGAATATGTATGGCGCGCTGTATCTGCATAAACCTCTTTTGGATCCGGCTGACTTTCAAACCTCGGTCGAATTAAATGGTGTCGATCAAACTATGCACGAGTATCGGAGGCCTTCAGATACATTTAATCAGGGCGGAGCAAGTGATATAAATTTCATCACGGGGTCAGGAAGTTATGATGCGCAACGCACCGGAACGGTTCTTGCAATGGACTCCTACTCGGTTAATGCCCCCGGCGTCAGTGGTGCCATAACGCCGTATAGACTTGAGGTCGGGTCGGTTGCCATGCCTCGCGAGATGACCCCACATCATACCAGATTAGCGCCGGTCCCCTTTGTCGACTATAAGGTGCCATTCATTTTTAAAGGCGCAAATGCGGGACGCTACTTTTATCACGCAGGTAGTGACTTAAATACTTCTCCAAATAGTCCCGGGTTCCATTTTGGTTTGGATATGGAAGAAATCTGGGATAGTAATTTAAATGGGTACCACGAACAATTTGAGATGAGCGATAATATTTTTAAAGACGGTTATAGAATGGATGTGCAGGCAATGCAAAAGGCACGTGAACCTTATATTGAATGGATGAACAATGAAGATCTGAGAAATACCATCACCTACACAACGAAGTTCATTGATTTTTTGCCAAGTGGTGCCTGTACAGAGGGTATGTCGAATGAGACCTGTACGGCAAAAATTAAGGCCTCGCCTCGGTATAAATTCAGGACAGTGAACGGCCTGGGGCAAAATGCAGCCTACAATGAAGTACCTGTAGGCGCGCATATCATCTCGTCTGTTCTGCAGTTGGATCAGTCTGTGATCGATCAATTCGCCTACAACGATTATGTAACGCTTAATTTGGTGACCTATAGTAGCGCTGCAGATAGGGATGCCGGAACAATTTCAGATCATGCTGAGATCCCCAACGCTCAGATCAAGGCGGTAAATACGACAAATTACACCGTTCAACTGGACCCGGCTACTACTGCCATCCTAAATAATTATCAGGGGCAATTGGGTGATATAATAATTGTCTATCAGGCGAAGAATCTCACAGGGCCGGCTATGTATCCCCAGGCGATCGGTGGTTTTTGCATTACGAGCCAAGACGGCACGACCTATCATTTTGCTTTGCCTGTCTACGACTACAATGAGAAGTCTGAGCTCATCACGAAAAGCGATGACAAGAAAAGGTCGATTATAAAGCGAAATGCTCCCTTTTCCAATACGTGGGCTTATGCCTGCTGTTTGTTGTGCCCAGCATGGTGGTCCACGCGCAATACCAAGCGGCCCATTGGGCCTTCGGAACTTATGCCGGCCTGGATTTTACCTGCGCCAACACACGGCTGGCTATCTCACCTTTCTTTGGCCTGGAAGGTGGATCAACCATGTCAACTCCCGACGGCAAGCTTCTCTTCATCACCAACGGAGACCAGGTCTGGAACAAAGACTTTCGGATCATGCCCAATGGCAGCGACCTCGGCGCCCAATGTCTCGGATTTGGCGACAACCCGTCGTCCACACAAAGCGCCCTCATCGTTCCACATCCCGGAAACTCAAATCAATATTATATTTTCTCCACCGACTGTGCCGAGGATTACTTTGCCGACGGGCTTCGCTATTCCGTTGTAGACATGTCGCTAAACAATGGGCTGGGTGATGTGATCCTGAAGAAACAACTGCTGCGCGCCCCGGTGGCCGAGAAAATAGCGGCCGTCTTTCAGCCGAATGGAAAAGATGTGTGGCTGGTGGCGCACGGCATCCAGAACAACGAGTTCTATACCTATTCCATCACCAGCGCGGGGCTCAACACCACGGCCATCATCTCCACCACGGGCCAGGTACACACCGGAGGGCGGGGTTATCTCAAGTTCTCACCCAATGGCGAACGCCTGGTGGCCAACAGTTTTGAAATCGGGTACAACAATTCCGACGGCATTTATCCCGAACTTTTCAAATTCGACAAAAACACCGGCAAGGTCACTTCCGATTTTATTATCACGTCTTCGCTGAAGGGCATGTACGGCGCTTCCTTTTCACCCAACAGCAAGGTGCTCTACCTCGCTTGTGCGTGGGGATGCCAGGAACAAAACATCGTACAATACGACCTCACCCTCGGTACGCCAGATTTGATCATGTCCCAAAGGCAAACCATGTCGGTCTGGGCTGAGGTGGGTGCATTACAGTTAGGGATCGATGGTAGATTATATTTTCAACTCTACAACGGCAATGGCGGTCTGGGCGTTTTCACAAATCCCAACGGCATCGGGTCGACGGCGGGCTTGATCCGGGACTACATCAAATATCCATGCCCGATGCAAACGGGCTATGGACTTCCCAACTACATCGAATCCTACTTTGAAACGCCACTCGTTCGCTCCGGCACGTGCCCGGAATTGCCCGTAAGTTTTTTCAAGGGTGTTAATTTTACTTCCAAAAGCGTTTGCGAAAACCTGACCGTGGAGTTTGACATCCAGGCCGACTATATTCAATTTGATCATGCCCATGGCGATTATTTTGCCTGGGCGGGCACACCTACTTATGCATGGGATTTTGAAAACCAAGGCTACTATATAAACCCGGGGACGGATCCGATCACGCACGACTATCCGGCCCCGGGGAAGTATACGGTGACGTTAAGAGCCTCTGACTATTATTGTTTTGGGACGACGGTTCAAAAAGATGTCGGCGTGTCCGTCCTCGAAGCGAACTTCAGCTATACCGTTGCGTGTGTGGGCCACGCCGTGAACTTCAAAAATGAATCGCTGGATTGTAACGCCGGCACCACATGGGCGTGGGACTTTGGCGATCCAGGGCCGGGTAACACCAGCACCCTATCTGATCCTGTACACGTTTACCCCAGGGCCGGCACCTACGAAGTCACACTCACGGCAAACGGGACTTCCGTAAAAAAGATAAATGTCGAAGTGTTGGAAGACCTTCCTGTATTGCAACAAGACATCGACTTTTGCTTTGCCACGCCTGTCACGTTTGGACCGTCATCCGACATTCCCGGCGCCACCTATCAATGGAGCGATGGCTCATCCCAGCGCCAACTCACCGCCGGCGATCCCGGTCAATATTCCCTGGTGATCGTTCGCAACCAATGCCTGGCCGAAAGTAAATTCAATCTGCGCTATCGCGACTGCGCACAATGCGATGCGCTGCTAAAAAACATCTCCCTGGGCCGCGACACCGTAATCTGCGACGGCGATTCGTTTTCGATGGGCCTGCCCAAAACAACCCCGGGCATTTTTGAATGGAGCAACGGAGCTACCACACCCAACATCCAGGTCGACGAGGCCGGAACATATTCATTAAAACTCACCCAGGGGAACTGTATCTCCTCGGCGTCCCGTGTGGTGGACGAAAAGAATTGCGAGACTTGCAACGATTTTATTTCCAATATCATCACGCCGAATGGCGATGGAAAGAATGATACTTTCGTTTTTACTTCCGACTGTGATTACGATCAATTCCAAATGCAGATCGTCAACCGCTGGGGAAAAACCATCCACACCTCCTCAATACCTTCCTGGAACGGCATTACAGGAACCGACCCCAATGCATCGGGCATTTATTATTATTCGATAGAATACTCCCATCCCGGAGCCCAAGGCAGAAAAATAGCAGAACGAAGGAAGGGCTGGATACACGTTGTGAAATAAGTGCCTCCAACGCCTACCGCCCCACCGCCCTCGTTGGTGTTCTTCACCAACAAGATTTATGACCTCGCACATTATCGTGACGAGTCAAATTACGAGGAGTGAGGGTTGTCGAAGCGAGGTGTTTTGCTTCGGGAAAGTGAGTGGAAGCGATTCTTGTTGGTGAAGAACACCAACAAGGGCGTCAAGGCGCGTCAGAAATTTATTCTTATTTTTGTTGGCTGAAAATACGAAGTCAGATCAGGTTATCGTTAAGATATAAGCCAAACCGCACTTAGCCGCCATGAGATCAACCCAGGCCTGCCGTTACTATATTCTAGCCTTGCTAGTGACACTATTTTCATGTAAAAACCCCGATCCAGGCCCACAGTTGGATTTGGATAGTCTGCTGGTAGTGGTGACGCCCAAGTATGATTCCTCGTCGAAATACCATGGGCAATTGCTTTCGCTGAAGCTCGGTTCCGGCAACCTCACAACGCTCTCGAACATTAAAGGCCTGCCCGTAGCGATCAGCAAGGTGGACGATAAACTTTTGGTTCTTGCGAAGGACAACTTTTTCTGGAACTACCACTGGTTGAACCGGATCAATTTGACGACCGACAGCCTGGAAAAAACTACGACCTTTACTCCTTTGGAGTTCTACGATCCGCCATCGCGCATAGCCCTTTACAACCACAAACTTTATATACCCGGCATCAATTCCTATGAACTGATGGACATTGTAAACATTGTGAATCCGGAAACTATGCTGACAGAAGACACGCTTCACATGCCGCCCCTTGAATATCTGACGGATGTCGTTTTGGTAGGGAATCAGTTGTTTGTTAAGCTTACCGATAAAATAAGAGTTTACAATAACGCCACCCTCGAGCACACCGGCACCATCCAACTCCAGGCAAAGAGCTGGGCGGGGATGATCGTGGACAAAAACAACCAGATCCTTATCCCCGACGGACAAATCCAGTCCATCAATCCAGCGGATCTTTCCATCACCACAACGTCGGCAAAAATAGACGTCTTCCAACACCCAGGTGGCGTGCAACCGGCCTTGGACAGCGATGCGAACGTTTTGTATTTTTTTGATAAGGACGACAAATTTGATGTTCTAAAGAAAATAGACTTGACAACCGGACAAGTTGAGACCTTAAGCAAGAGTAACCAACCTTCCTTTCCAAGTGGCGCCGGTTTTATCCGCTACGACAAATCCCGCAACATACTCATTGTTGGCGGCGGCGAAGATATTGGAACGATAACCACGTTAACCACCAGCGGAGCCCTGATAAAAAAGTATCCAATTTATATAAAACCGTTGGACGTGGTTTTGGAATGACCCGCCCTTGTTGATGTTCTTCACCAACAAGACTTATGGCTTCGCATATCATAGTAAATTATGAGACGGTTTGTTCTGAACGACTTACTTGATCATTGCATTCCCACCCTTGTTAGTGTCCCACCAACAAGATTTATGTGCCTTCACCCCACAGTATTGAGTCAAATTATGAGGGAAGATTAAGTGGAAGCGATGTTGTTTGTTTCGGGAATGATGAATCGAAGCGATTCTTGTTGGTGGGACACCAACAAGCGTAGTGAGGGCGGTGGACAGTGTTGGGTTTGGGAAGGTTGGGTGGATACTATAAGCGTTGCTTCGGGAATATTGCTGGAGGCGATCCTTGTTGGTGAAGAACACCAACCTTTAGTATTGTGTCACCTTATTTCAGGGCTTTTAACTAATTTTCTATTTCTTAACTGCTATCACGGAGAGGGTCCGTGCACTATAACACCAACTGTACTTGGGGTACATCCTTTGATT
>DATDAV010000313.1:0-26793 GCA_036525235.1 Chryseolinea sp.
TATGAAGGTACACGACCCGGGAAGGATAAAAACCTTTCTGCAAGGGAACCACTGAAAAATTATGACTACCGGATTGATGCGACGGGTGTCAAAAAAAGCACACGTACACAAACAACATCAAACCATTGACAAGAAGCGGCGATTAGTTGATAAAATGCAGATCGCTTGACCCTTTGCGATGTTCAACTTACGTGAGGTGGTTATTCACCCGTCATGTTCCAGGGTATGTAGTTCATATAGCCAGGCGTGCGGTTTGTCAATTAGTGGTTTTTGTCGTTGTGATGCCAGGTACCTTTAGGTAAAAATGAAAATGCATCACGTCAAAGAAAAAACCGCTGCCGTGTCAGGGACATGGACAAGACTGAATTCTTGCCTTGTTTTGATGATCGCACCTTTGCTCCTGCAAACATTTTGGGTGATGGGTCAAACGAAAAGAAATGACGTGAGTAATCATCATGGCGTGGTTTTGACAAAAATCATCCAATCGGAAGTGTTGAAAGAAAATAAGGTGGGGCTTAACGTGAACCGCAGCGTTAAAATATATTTGCCGCAGGGTTACGAAACATCGAAGACGGCCTATCCCGTGCTCTATTGGATGCATAATTTTTTCACGGATTCGGATAAACTGTTTGAAGGCGAGCCGATAGTAGAACTAATTGAAAGAGCATTATCTGCCGGTATAATAAAAGATTTCATACTCGTTGCCGCTGACTACTCTACCAACACGACGGGCAGTATTTACGAAAACTCACCAGTTAGCGGACGTTGGCTCGATTTTACAACAAAGGAGCTCGTACCTTTTATTGACAGCAATTTCCGGACCCTTAAAAGCCGGGACAGTCGCGCGGTGGCCGGCGATTTTATTGGGGGACGTGGCGCCCTTAAACTTGCTATGGTCCATCCGGAAGTCTTCAGCGTTGTCTATGCGTTACATCCGGTTGCTACCGGCATGGGCAGTTCGCCCTGGATTTCTTTAGACTTGGATTATAAAAAAATGATGGAGGCCAAATCGGTCACTGATCTGAATGGCACGGGCCGGTCACTATTTTTTCTTGTGGTATGTCAGGCCTTTCTGCCGAATCCCTCGCGGCCGCCGCTGTATTGCGATTTTTTATACGAGCCCGATAAGGACGGGAAACTCGTCATTGACGGCGAACACATGGCAAGGGCAAAGATGGGTTTTCACTTGGAAGAGACCATCGACGAGGCCGCGGCCGGCTTAAGAACCATGCGAGGCTTCGCGTTTGACTGGGGCCGTTTTGACCCGAATCAGGATCACGTTATTGCCAACCGCGTATTCAGCCGGCGCCTCGAAGATTTGGGCGTTGAGCACGAAGCTGAAGAATACCGTGGCGATCCTTTCTCCCGCGTCTGGACCGACGATGGACGATTCTATACAAGGCTGCTTCCTTTTGTGGCAAAACACCTGGTCTTTGACAAAGACTAATTTAATGCTGATGGATTCAACTCATCCGGTCACGCCGCATAGGCGACGTCATTCCATAAGAATGATCAGCCGATATGAATCTACCTCGTCGTCGCTATCGTTCAGCAATTAAATTGTCTTAAATGATGATCCGAATGCTTGTAGGCAAAAATTCCAATTTCTTCTTTTTTCATTCTTCCAAAGAAATCGTGTATAAACGCTGGGTTTGAAAAATGTTCATATTCGGCTATCCGCTCGATCCATTCTTTTTTTTGCAGTTCAACATCGCCAACTTTTTCTTTGACAATCATATCCCGGCTCGTGGGTATATTTCGCTTCAACGGGCTATCATCTTTTACCCAGCCCGGCAATGCGATCTTGCCAAAGAGCAGCCCTATTATAGACTGTTTGTATTCAGGGTTGTTCTTACCTAATATCCACGTGTCCCACAGCGTACAATGTTTTACCATTTGATAGGCATTCATCTTACCCCATTGCGCTGAACTGCTCTCCTTCACGGAATGAATCCGGTTGATCAATTCTATTCTTACGTTTTCGTCAAAAACTGTTTTCATAGCGGTTGTTCTGGTTTTGGTTGATCGCGCATCAGCGAAGAAAACGCCACCACGGCAAGTGACATGACCGTAATGGCCAGAAAAGAAACTCTCAAGCTTGTCGCCTCGGCAATAAATCCGATGATGGGAGGTCCGATAAGAAGTCCCATAAATCCTAGCGAAGAGACGGCTGTTAGCGCCGTTCCGGATGACAGCGTTTTTGATTTTCCAGCAGCGCTATATACCAGGGGAACGACCGATGAAACGCCCATGCCAATCAAAAAGAAACCGATCAAGGAGGTCATCATCTGAGGCATCAGCACGGCCACTAGCAATCCCAGGGTGGTCATCATTCCGCTGGCCTGAAGAATTCGCTTTAACCCAAACCGGTTGGAGAGTCCATCGGCCATAAAACGCATGCCGGCCATGGCGATCATGAAGGTGGTGTATCCCAGACCGGTAAATTCCGCTTCTACTTTTACAACTTTGATAAAGTACACGCCACTCCAATCAAACATGGCGCCCTCCGCCATCATCGAGCAGAATGCAATTATTCCGAGACCGATCAGCGGCTTGTCGGGCATCGCGAAAAGAGGACGCTTTTCGTCCAGGCCTTCATCCTTCGTGACGAGATAAAACGAGCAAACGATATTGGCGATTAGAAACGCAACGCAGATGAGAACGTAATGTGGAAAGGGAGCAAACCCGTTCCCAATCATCCATGTGCCCACCGCCGCACCGGTAAAACCAGCAAGACTCCACAGGCCATGGAACGAGGCCATTAATTTCTTTTTGTAAAGACGCTCCACGGCAATGGCCTGGGTATTGATTGAAATGTTGAGGAGATTGGCGAAGAAACCGAAGGAGAATAAGCAGAAAAATAATCCCAATGCATTCGAAGTGATCCCGATGCTTACCAGTGACAGGCCATAAAGAACAGCCGACAGCACCACGACTTTTTTGCTTCCCACTTTGCCCACAAACCATCCGGCAAACGGAAGGGAAATGAAAAAGCCCACCGGCAATGCAAACAGAACCGTCCCCAACGCGGCCGCGGTAAGATTCAATTTTTCCTGAATGCTGGGGATACGCGACGCCCAGCTGGCAAAGCAAAGCCCATGCATGAAAAAGATAGCCCCCACGGAAATGCGATGCATACGCAATTGGAATGGACCAGGCTGCCATTCCTCCGCTGCAGGAATGCCATCGCGCCCCTGGTCAGTGGCATTTATTGTAGGCGATAATGGGCCATCAATAGATTCAATTTCTCTTCTTTCTGCTGTCATATAATGCAATGTTATGCAACAATAATGACAATAATTGCACATTATTGCAATAATCGAGGCCATAAAATCGCGCGATATGATCTTTTGGAGCAAAAAAATGCTCAGAAAATGCATAATATTGCAATTATGCTAAAAGAAGAGCGTTTTCAGCTTATCCTTAACAGGCTTTCGGAAGATCAGAAAGTGACTCTGAAGACCCTGAGCGAACAGCTAAAAGTCTCGGAGTACACCGTTAGGAGAGATCTTAAAGAGCTTACCGATCAGGGCCTGTTAAAAGCGGTGCGAGGCGGCGCCGTTCCTCATTCGCCGACACCACATCACTATGCCGATCGGCTGAATTATCAAAGTGACGTTAAGCGGGCGATTGCCGAGAAGGCATTGGGATTGTTGCAGAATGGCCAGGTGGTTGTTTTTGACGGAGGCACAACGGCGATGACGATTTCAAGCCTCCTCCCCCGGGACCTTCACATCACTGTGGTGACCAATAGCTTTCCCATCGTGAATGTGCTGGAATCCCATCCCAACATCGAGGTGTTGTTTGCCGGCGGGCGTTTATATAAGGCCGCGTTCACGTCGATCGGGCACGACACTATTAGTTTTTTAAAGAACGTGCGTGCCGATATCTATTTTATGGGGATCTGCAGCATCCATCCAACGATCGGGGTAACGACCATAAACTACGAAGAGAGCGAGGTTAAAAAAGCAATTGTTGAAGTCTCTAAAAAGGTGGTTGCCTTAACGCCAAACGAGAGAATCAATACAGCAGAGGCTTTTTTTATTTGTCCCGCCTCGTCGGTCGATGTGATTATTACGGATGATAAGGGGAGGGAACTGACGGAAGCTTCTTTTAAAGATTCTGGAATCACGGTGATGTGATTTTTTTTATAACAATCCCCTACCCTATCTGTTAGACCTGTCGTGAAGAAAACAACTACCGACCCCCGTAAGATGGTGGCCTTTATCGCCGAAAGTATCGACAAAGGAACGCTTCTTGAAATTCGTTTAAAAAGTAGTCCCTATGGGCCTCCATCGCTCTTCTTTCTCAATTCCATTGAAAATGGAGACATTCTATGCACCCCGATGGAACCGGAACCATCACAAAGAAAAATACTCATCCGGCTTGGAGAAATAGCCTCCCTGTCCTGCTTTGATATTGGCGAGACGAAATTGCTTCGCTAACCGCTCTTCATTTCGCAGTCACAGCCACAATCGTTTCCCTACCGATTCCGAAGGACTTTAACCGTCACCAGCAATTGACCCGTGTGGCGCATCGTATGCTCGGCTGCGTGCGTGAGCAGGCCTATCACGGTGGAAGGTAAACCAGCACGACCAACACTTCTGTGGTCCGTCAGCCCCTGGTCCCCGATCGCTATTAGCAACTGGATGGAACGCTCCACTTGATCTCTGAATTTATTCACTAAAAGTCCTGTGGTAAGCTGATCCGACTCCACCCCTTCCGTTTTCAAATAGCGCAATTGATCTGCATCCAAAGGCTTTCCCATGGCGTAAGTGAACAACCGATCTAACACTCCGGCAAGATGTTGCAAATGAAAGCCAACAGAAGCCACCCCCGCGGGGCGTTGCCAAAGTAACGCATCCGGGAAGTCGTTCATCAGTGCACTTATCTCTTCCGTGGCCTGTAAGAGTGCATGAGCAATGGGTTGCAACAGCGGTGGCACATTTGGAAGTGGGCCGCGTAGCCACACTTCGGGTAAAGGAGAAGCCATTTTGGTAGAATGTATTGTGAGAATGTAATTTAACTATGTTCCTTCTAAAGTCTTGAGCACTTGCGGAAATCATGGAAAGTTAGTTCGTGATTGCGAATTTTTGCGTCGTTTTCAGCCTCCAGCAAGAAGGAATCACCGAGTGGAGAATATGGAACATTCACGAGGCTATCGAACCCATCCAGACCAGACCATTCGGGGTCCATCCCGCCACAACTGAAATTGACCGCTAACAGAAATAAATGCCCTGACACTGGGGGGATCCAAAAAAATTTTGACCTCAAGTTCACAACGGTGTAGCTATTAAATCATACCTTCATCCTGTCATCATTGCTACGCCCCCAAATCAAAAAGAAAAGTCGCCAGACACAAAACCGTTAATATTTTCATATGTATCAATTTTGCACTTTTTTCTTTTGCGTCTGTCTCGCGACAACTGCGGCAGCACAGTCTTCACCGGGTATTCCAAATCATAAAATTATCTCGAAGTATGAATTGACTGCGGGTATCGGTTCGTTAAAAAGTGATACGTATTACCCTGTCAATGAGAACAAAATTGGCTACTCCTTTGGAGGTGGGGTGTCGCATGTCTTTTCCAAAACCTTTGAACTAAAAGTAAGGGCTTTGTATGAATTGAAAGGCAGCAAGACCAAATTTGGCTCCGCCTATAGCCGGGATAATCAGACCACAGAGGTAACAAGCGTTATTTCAACAAATCTTCACTACGTTACAGCCTCTTTAATGCCCACGTTCCATTTGCTGAAAAATAAACGCTTACTGATTGGTGCCGGCGGTTTTTACAGCGTGATGACCAGCATAAGCATATATGAAGACAGAACCGACAACAATACCGGCGTCACAACCTCCTTCAATCATACCACGGGCAACACAAGCCACCTCACCAGCCAAAGGGATTTTGGTGTATCGGCCTATTCCGGGTACGTCATACCACTCTCCCAAAAGAAAGACCTTACCTTCATGCTGCATTACAACAAAAGTCTAACAGACTTTGATGACGGATTCAATTCCTGGCAACGGAGCAATGTAATACTGCTCTCGGCAACGCTTGGACTCTATCGCTAATTTTTTAAGCGTACGTCATAACCCAGGCTTTAGCCTCTTGTCTATGCACACATTTGTCAACATAGAGCAAATCATCGTACACTACCCTAAATAACCCTGGCCTTTAGGCCAGGGCACAATGGCAACCTCTTCACCAGGGCTTTAGCCCTGACCACGTCGAGGGAACGCTTGATTGGGCTGCGAATGGGGAGGAAGACACACCATGCGAAAGTCAATCCGCCAGCTGGCGGACGGTGCCGAGTTTGTTCGATAGTCCCCCGGCCTAAAGGTTGGGGTTATCGGCAAGCCTATAGCCATCCGGATCGCTTAAACCGAAAATAGAGTACGATGCAAATAACAATGGTAAGCACGAGAACGAACGGATAGCCCCACGCCCATTGCAACTCGGGCATGGACTTAAAATTCATGCCATAGATTCCCGCAATCATGGTGGGCACCGCGATCAACGCGGCCCACCCCGCGAATTTTTTCGAGATTTCGCTTTGCGCGATGGTGATCATGGAAAGGTTGGCTTCCAGGGCGGCCGAAAGCAACTCACGCGAGTTGTCGACCATTTCATTGATACGGATCGTATGGTCGTATACATCCCTGAAGTACGGTCTTGTATCGTTGTCGATGATTTTCAAATCGAAGCGCATCAGTCGGTTGCAAATATCGATGAGGGGCGACACGGATCGTTTCACATCGAGGAGCTGGCGTCTGAGTTTGTAAATTTTTACGGTGGTATCGCGCCGGAATTTTTCATGAAAGATCTTCTCTTCAATGGAGGTAAGATCCTCTTCGAGCGTATCGATGACCGGAAAGTATTGGTCCACGATGGAGTCCATCACGGCATAGAGTGCAAACGCGGGCCCGTTACGCAAAAGGTGTGGTGTGCTTTCGCACCGGACGCGCACATCGGCATAACTAATGGTGGAGCCGTGGCGGATGCTCACGATGAAATTGTGCCCCACGAAAAAGTGCGTCTCTCCCAACTCAACCCGCTTGACCTTCATTTGCACGGTGCGGAGCACAATAAAAAGTGTGTCGCCATAGGCTTCGATCTTTGGCCGCTGATGTGCCCGCAGCGCATCTTCGATGGCGAGCTCATGCAGGCCAAACTCTTTCTGTATGATTTTGAGCATGGCTTCGTCGGGTTCCTGCAAGCCTATCCACACAAAACGATTCGGCTTTTTCAGCACTTCGTTGATATCTGCGATGGCTACTTTTGTAACCCTGCAGCCTTCGTGGTATTCGGCGCAGTCGACGATCATGGGTGAGCTTGGGCGTTGGTCTAGTTAAATTTAATAAGTCTCCTTCGCTAAAGCTACGGCGACCGAAGGAAAATAAGGTTCCTTCGCTATAGCGATTGAGAGATGGACGTCACTGAAGGCATGACGACCGGGTCTCCTTCCATGAGGTCATGGCGACCGGGATCTCATTACTGGCCCTGTCCCTGGCTGGGTATGCTCAGAAGACTAAAATTGTTGAAGGAAGCCTTGCCCCTCTAAAAGGTCAAAAGTCTGTCAATACGCAGTTCACGTATAATGACATGCTGATTGGCGGCAAAAGTATCCCTGAGAGGGAATACCTCGAGAAAAGAAAAGGGGAGCTTAATGAAAAGGAACCCGGCCGCGGCGACAAGTTTGTGGAAGCCTGATACAACGACCGCAAAGAGCGCTTTGAGCTCCAATTCCGGGAATTGATTGCCAAGTACTCGGAAATGTCATCGGTGGACGAGAAGGCGCAATACACCATCATCTTCCACACTACCCGCACCGAAGTTGGATACAACGTAGGGGTATCCGCCAAGCCTGCCTATATTGATTCTGAAATCACCGTGGTTGAAACCGCCAACCCTTCCAAAGTAGTTGCCAAGATTACCATGCTCAAAGCGTTGGGCGCCCAGTTGGGGGTATGGACTTCGAAACCGGCGCACGCCTGATGGAAGCTTATGCTAAATCCGGCAAAGAGCTCGGCCAGTTTATCGTGAAAGAGGCGAAATAGTCTTCTTCGCTGAAGCTACCGCGACCAACAATCCGAGGTCGCACTAAAACGGATTAATTAATAACCCCAGGCTTTAGCCTGGGGTTAAATATAACCTCGAAAAGAGCGCCAAGCACTCACTGACGATGAAATGCAATCGTTCTTGGCGCGCACGTCACTAAGTCCTTTAAGGGGCACATGTTGCCAGTCATTCGAATTGGGAAAGAAATGGACCAAGCGCCAATTTTTCCATATTGCCTCCCGCGCACAATCCGGCAAGAGAAATGACGTTGTCATCATAGAAGGTGACTGGGTTTACGTTATGGACATGGGAAGGATCGCCTGTCGTTACAGCGGTATACCGTTGCAGATGGCAAGTCTTACACAAATCAAAGTGGCCTATACAAAGACTTTGGATATTCGCTGCCCAAGCCATTGCTCCCTACGTGATTAGCGCGTGAGGTCAACTTTTACGGCCCTAGTTTCCGCCAATAAAAAAACTATGAGAACCGGAATTTTATTTCTTGTCCTGTGCATTGCCTACAGCTCGAACGGCCAGACCTTGCAAGAGACTCGCGTGATCATTGGAAAGGCGTACTTCAAAGGCGTAACAAACTTCAAACGCAACGAAGTTCAAGTAATAAATGAACTACAGCACGAGGTAAAAGATATTGAAATATTCTATCGTGGCAACTTAGTCGCGAAAATCGACAAACTATCTGCCGCCACGAAGAGAACCGTAAAGTTTAAAAAATCTAAGGGCGACACCGTGAATACCATTACCATTAAAACATTAAACATAACCGATTCAGTCCAGCGCACAGATTTTGTATCGTTTAATATTCATGAACTGAAGATCTTTCGCGACCGATTTTCAATTATACCCTTTAAGGAATCTACCCTTGAAATGACGCCAGCCGCCACCGAGGAGTTGCAATATATTGCCAATCTGGTCGCTGCGGCAAAAGATTCTGTTCCTCTAGAAATCGTTCTGGAGGGTATAAGCTCAGAGCATGAATATCGAACTGACGGAACAATTGGTTTGCGTCGAGCCAAAGCAGCTATCGACACCCTCGTGAAACAATGGAATGTATCGCCAAATAAATTTCTCATTCGAGACGAGGTTCCCAAAACCAACTCTAGAATTGGCGTTCATTACCAAATTGTCACGCCCTGTATATGCGAGGAAGTATCACCTGCTGACGAGGATATCTATTTTCAGCAGTTCACAAAAAAGATCAAGCGCAAGAAGGGTTGATGCGGGACGTCACAAATGAAAAAGCGGACGAGCAACAAAATCAAAGATAAGCAATTTTTAAATAAAACTAATTATTTTGGTAATAATACTAATATTATTAGTTTTGACCCATGCAAAAGAAAATAGGCGAAGGAGTCTATAAGGTCCCCGTAAAACCGCCCATCAAGCGAGTCAAAATTGAATTGTATTGGGCGGATGAGCTAGCCGAGGGTTACAAAGCATTCGACACAGTCCAAATATTCGCTGCCTTCCTTCGCGATAACCCTGACCTTGCGAAAGCCGTGGGCTACGTAAGCAAATCCAAAGAAGAATAGGCAACATTAAAATGCTATGGCACTAGCAACGACTAACCCTAAACCGTAAGTCGTTATGATTATAAATGGACTGGCCATAAAAACTATTTGTGGTGCTATCTACTATTCTTGCAGGCAATACAATACATCTGAAATTGATCATTGGGATTTGAATCGGCTTGCCAGCTATTTGCATATCCCCATAGATGTCTATTGCATAGAGGTTGATCCAACCGGGTTCGTATTATCGACAAAGCAATTCAGAATGCGGTACGTTCACCATGCGTTCGGACAACGGGTGATTGAAATGAAATTCTAGCATTGTCGGCAGTAGCCCGAGACATTCAAAGGGTTGAAGCGATAGCCTGGGGACCAAACTTTGTCATACTGGGTTCTTACACTTCATTTTCTTCGGGCAGGGCGTCAAATGCCTGTCGTTTTTCGTTCATCCATGCATTCATCGCTTCGGGGGAGCTCATGTTCTTGCGCATTTCATTCATGGCTTCGATATGAGCAGCATCTCCATTCTGCACCATTTCGCGAGCATGTTTGCTGACCATCATGGCGATGTCGTCAAAACTAATGGCGCTGAACTTTTGGTCGCAAGAACCTCCTAATTGTTTGCATGTCATGGTCTTCATAAGAGCAAGGTATGTTTCAGCAAGATAGGAAGTTTCCCGCGAACATATCATGGTGCAGGAAGTGCTTGCACGGATTGAAACCGGGGAAGCTGATTTGTTGGTGAAGAACACAAACAAAGGCGTACGCAGCAGTCTGAAGACTGTAGGCATGGCAGGCACAAGTCCTTCCAGCACGCAATTCCGCGCTGGAAGACTTGCGCCAGCGCTATAGCTTTACGAAATACGGCAATTCAGATAGCTGCACTTTCAGCGTGATGGTCTTGGGGCCTGAAATCACTTTGTTGTCGATCATGTTGCGCCATTTTCCCTTTGGCAACATGACCGTTCTCGTATTTTCGCTATTGAGAATCGGTGCCACCAATATTTCGCTTCCCAGCATAAATTGATCGGTCACGTGGTCCAGTCCCTGGCCGGGAAATTCATAGGCCAGCATCCTTACAATAGGCTCACCGGTTTTTGTCGCCTCTTCCGACAGTTTCAAAATTGTCGGGGTGTACTTTGAGCGAAGGGCGATGGCCTTCTTTACGGCGTCGAGGTGCGCCGGGTCGAGTATTCTCCACGGTGCGACGGAGAATTGCATCATCGGCATCAGGGCGTGGATTTGGGCAGACCTTACGATAAGGTCCTGGTTGATGGACTTCAGGTTTAGGAACGATCCCATTTCGCCGCCACCAATCATGTCCGGGCACGTGAACGGATAGCCCATGATGCCCTGCAATAAAATGTCGGGGATGAGAACCTTCAGGTCATTCCAGCTGTGATTTTTATCTCTGAGGCGCTGCGCCAACGGCTGACCACCCATCTTCCAGGTGGCCCTGTATTCGTTGAAGGGATAGTCGAGTCCTATTTTTGCAAACAGGGCTGCATGCTCATTGGGGGAAACGGCGCGGTCTCCATGGGTGTCGACGTAGAACTCGGGGTCGCCGGCATCGAATTTAAATCCGTCGATCTTGTTCGTAGTCATCAGCGATCCAAGCTGCTCATGAAACCATTTCACGGCGTTGGGATCGGTGAGATCGAGCACTGCGCTGGCGCCGTTCCACCATTTTACAAGTTTCGGGTAGCCCTCCGCATCGGTGAGCAAAGCGTTTGCCTGCTGAAGTTTTCTGAACGTCTCCGAGTCGGGACTTACAAACGGGCACACCCAGACCATTACCTTAAAGCCCCAGGCATGAAGCGTATCGACCATCGCCGTTGGGTTCGCAAATCTTGCAGGATGAAACCGCCATGTTCCGTAGTCTTCCTGCCAATTGTCGTCGATCATGATAACACCCGGCGGAAAACCGTTGTCCTTTATGGCCTTTGCATATTTCAGTACATCTTCCTGGTTTTGATTATAGAGCAGTTCAATCCAGGTGTTGTATTGGGGATTTGAAAACAAGAATTTCGCCGGGGTAAGCCCCGAGGGCGGAAAGAAGGATTTGCTGGCATACAGATAAGCATCCTTTAACGTCCTGCCCGCCTGAAAGGTCTTGAATTCGCCCGCCGGCTTTTTCAACAGTATGGTCTTATTTTCACAAGCTATGGTAAACGGATCTTCAGACCACACTACATTTCCCTTGTTCGAAAGCAGCAGGGGTTGTGCCTGGTTCCCGTAGAGATTGCTGAAAAGACTGGCATGGTATCCGTCTGCAAGGGGCATGAGGTTGCCATGATTGATCACGCCGCTCCACCACAATTCTCCGTCGGCCGAAGACAATTGAAGCCTCACCGAATCCTGAGATCTGGCGGAGTTGCTGGTAATGATTAAAGCAAGAAAAAATACAGCCTGCGCTGTTCGTTTATAAAATTTCATCCGACGGCTGCTGGTTATTTCATTTTCATGGCTATCGGATCCCAAGTCATTATTTTCTTGGAAAGATAGCTTTCGTTACACGCCAGTGCCGGGGCCGCCGCTCTGAATCCAAATTCGGCGTCTTCCACTACGGTCTTGCCTGTCCTGATCGCATCGAAGAAATTGGTGAAGTGGTCTACATGATCGCTATAGCCTTCGGGGACTTTGAAAATGATATCCTCTTTCGTTTTTCTTTTCCGTTGCTCGGGCGTCCACTTGGCATCGTACTCTTTTTGCATTTCGTCCTGCATGCTTTTTGAGAACGTGAAAACTGAATCGTAGCCACCAAATCCCGGAGCTTCGGGCATGAGGCTGTGTTTTACGGTGATATTATTTCCATTCACTTCGATGACGCCTTCCGAGCCCACCAGGCGAATGACTTCATGTCCGCCGGTGCCGCTGATGAAGTTGACTTGCAGCGTGAGTTGAAAAGCATTGTGTTCTTTGCTGTCGGGGTATTGCATAACGCCCGACATGACGTCCGGCAAATTGCGGCCGTCTTTCCAATAGCTGAATTGTCCGGTGCTAAAAATAGTTTCCGGGCCTTTGGAGTTGGTGATGAAATGTGTTCCGCTTAACAAATGGATGAATAAGTCACCCGCCACACCGGTGCCCACTTCTTTAAAGGCTCTCCACCAAAAGAACTTCTTGGCATCGAATGCCATTTTTTCGGTGACTTCGATAAATTTATCCCAGTTGGTGGTTAGTGCGCTGGCATCTTTGGGAATGGTGTATTCCCATGCTCCGATCGAACTTTGTCTATCGTAGACGGCATTCACCATATTGAGTTTGCCGATCTCTCCGGCAGCCAACAATTCCTTGGCTTTTGCATATCCGATGCTGCTCACTCTTTGACTACCCACCTGAAATACCTTGCCCGATTTTTTTGCCGCGTCCACCACGGGATGTCCTTCGCTGATCTTGTACACCATGGGTTTCTCGCAATACACATGTTTGCCTTTCGCCAGGGCGTCTAAAGCAATGCGTGCATGCCAGACATCGGTGGTGCAGATCAATACGGCGTCGATGTCTTTTCTGTCGAGCAGATCTTTATAGTTGATGGTGGTGTACAGGTCTTTGCCGTGTAATTCTTTTGCATTCTCCAGGCGGCCGGTATAGAGATCACAAATCCCTGCCAATTCCACTCCAGGCACTTTGAGGGCCGAGTTCAAATCAAAATGCCCTTGAACGCCATAGCCAATGACGCCAATTCTGACTTTGTCGTTGGCCGTAATTTTTCTTTCATATCGAAGGATGCGTTCTTCTGTTTTTGCTTTGGCCGCCAGCGACGACAGTGGGGAGGCGCCTAATGCCAATCCGGTTGCGCCTATTTGCTGGAGGAATTTTCTTCTCGATCTGGATGTATCGTTTCCCATAAAGACTTATTTTGTTATATCGATGGTTTTGGTGGTTTTAAGACTCGTAGGCTAAGTATATCATTTTTCTCAAATAAATCCATTTATTTTTTATTAGCGGTGTGAGCAGCATAAACATCTATGTTGTTGTCCCGCAACAAGGAGGAGTCTCTGGAATTTTATTTTAACAATCATTGAGCTTGTCGTTAGCAGCAATGTGCACGGTTGCTGGCAACGGCACACCTTTACGGACACGGCCAGGGATAGGAACGGAAAGCCCGAAGTGCGATGGCCCAGGCGCGGACGGACTTGTAGTGGATAGCCCGCCCCGAGGTTTCCGAGAGGGGGCCGCCAAGAAACACTTTACAAAAGGACCATCTCCTTCATAGTATTTCTACATATCCATCCGTTCCATTCACCCGAATGCGTTGTCCGTCTTTGATCAGCTTGGTGGCATTCTCCACTCCCACTACTGCGGGCAAGCCATATTCACGTGCGATAACAGCTCCATGGGTCATCAGTCCACCCACTTCGGTGATGAGGCCTTTTATGGATACAAACAAGGGTGTCCAGCTCGGGTCAGTAAAGGCGGTGACTAATATATCGCCCTCTTCTATATCCGCCTCTTCCATGTTTAAGATGACGCGTGCCCTTCCTTCTATCACGCCGGAAGAAACCGCAATACCCGCAATGGCTTCGGCGGGAAGATTATCCCGCGTGTACGCTCCTGTAATGATTTCACCATCGGACGTGATAACGCGTGGGGGCGTTAGTTTTTCATTTACTTTGTGCTCGTCTTTTCGTTTGCTGATGATCCCGCCATCCAGTTTATGGGTGCGTATGGCTTCGCGAAGTTCTTCAAACGTGAGATAATAGATATCTTCCTTTTCATGAATAACGTTGGCTTGAACGAGTTTTTCGGCTTCATTCAATAAGGCCTGCTTATAAACGAAGTAGCGGCTAACGATGCTGTATTTTGGATATTCACGGTAACCGCTGAGATTGCGGATCAGGTCGATCATTCGTTTTGTTTCTTTGGCTTTTTGTTCACCTTCCGGCAATTGCCTCAACCGATCCAATAACTCTTGTTCTTTTTTTGCAGCCTCCTGTCGCCCTTGTTCAAATTTCCGATGGCTTTCGCCTGGCGCTAAGTTTTTGATGTTACCCAGAATCATGGGAACAATTGTGGCGGGTCTTTCGCTCCAGCGAGGTTTCGTAATATCTATTTCACCGGCACATCGCATTCCGTATTGGTTGAGAAAAACTTCGATAGCGTTCCGGATCTCCTGGCCGCCGTCAAAGTTTACGAGTTCATTCAAAAAGTTCTCATCTTTTGCCTGTTGTAAATAATTAATTATTTCAGGATACGGGCGAATCACATCCGCCACATCCAATAACGCCAGACCCATTTCCGATGTGATATTGTTGGGCACAGACAGAGAAAGCGTGTCTGCTGCATTTTTTTCACCTAACCATTCCTTCATTTTTTCATTGACCCAGGATGAAGCATTCATCCCCGTCATGATCACACCAAAACTTCGTGGATCCGCTGAACCCCGCTTTAATTGCTGGATGCTTTCCACGATAAAATCCATCAGCTCCGATCCAGATTTCGTTTGAATGTTATGTTTTAATTCTTCCAGCGATGTTTGACTGTTCCTAATCAACTCAGCAACAATTGCCGGATCGTAGTCGTTTAGCGCTTGATAATCCGGAAGGGGCACAGCTTTATCGCTCTTACCGGAACCCGGTTCTTTTTTATCGCCATGCTGCGCCGGCGGCGGGCCCTTAGCGACCGATGGCTCGCTGTCGGGAGGTGGTGATTTTATAAAATCTCTCTTCTCCAGTAGGATAGCAAGCGCGTCTTTTAAGAGCGGGTCAGATTTTCCCAGGACATCTACTATTATTTTTCTGTTGACAGGCGAAGCGAGTTGAGGTGTGAGATCAACAAACAACCTTCCGCCGGCGATACGCATGGAGGCAGGCGTCATCAACAGGAAAAAAGACAATCCCAATGGTTTCATGGCATCGGTCATCATTTGCTGATGACCGACCGATATATAGACATGATTCTCCTGATCGTCCGCTTTAGGAATCGGAAATAAAGTAGTGATCGGCCGGCTCTGAACAATATAGATCCGATAGCTGTCGGATGTATTGCCCACCAAACACCATTCGATGTCCTGGGGGCGGCCAAAATGTTCTTCGATCTTTCTGCCCACCCGCTCAAGGTGCAAGATCTGCTCATCCGTCAGCGCTTGCTCGTTCTGGCGCCCGGGTTCAATCTCCTGTTCTTTTGTGCCGCCATCTTTCAGGGCATAAATGGCCAGCTTCTTCGTAGAGATCCGCTTATCGATAACCTTGCCGTTACACACTTTATAGTTGTCGGCATTCACCAGGCCGGAGACCAGGGCCTCACCCAATCCGAAGCTGGCATCGATGGATGCCACTTTCCTATTCGAAGTGACAGGGTCGGCCGTAAACAAAATTCCCGCGGCCTGCGGGAAGACCATCTTCTGAACCACCACAGCCAGATGGACTTTGCGATGGTCGAAGCCGTTTTGAAGACGGTAAACTACGGCCCGCTCGGTGAACAGCGATGCCCAGCACTTGCTGATATGGTTTAGGATGGCCTCCTTTCCGATGACGTTCAAATACGTGTCTTGCTGGCCTGCAAAAGAGGCCGTCGGCAAATCTTCCGCGGTTGCGCTGGATCGCACGGCATAGGCATCTCTTTCACCAAAGGATGTGAGATGACGCGCAATCTCTTCTGCTATATCCTTAGCAATGGGCGTTCTCTCGATGGCCATTCGGATTTTTGCACTGATCCTCCTGATATTGTCCCGCTCTTCTGCACGGAGACGCGATAGTTCATCCAGCAAGCTGTTAAACTCCTGATTGTTTTCGGTTATTCTTTTATACGCTTCGGTAGTAACGCAAAAACCCTCCGGCACCGGAATTCCTTCAATTCCCGACAGTTCGCCTAGATTAGCGCCCTTCCCACCTACCGCCACAAACGTTGATCTGTCGATCTCCTGAAAACGAAGTACGTAGGCACTCATGTTTTTCATTTGCTTTCCTTTTTACGTTTGATGTTGAGTTTATCGGTTGTCTCTTTCATGATTTCAATGGCTCCTGAAAAGTAGGTTTCAATCACTTTGACATCCTTGTTTGAAAATGAAGCAATAAGTTTTTCCGACTTGCTTCGATATTCTTTATAAAGCGGCGCTAGAAGCGACATAATATTTTTAGTATTTGGCACGATGATGACCTTCCGTCTGTCGTCTTCAGCAAATTGTCGCTTTACTAGTTTTTTCTTTTCAAGCCTGTCTATTAAGGCTGTCACGGCACCGGTCGTCAGACCTGTTAAATGGGAAAGCTCCCCCGCCGTCATTTGCCCTTTTTGCATTAAGAATCCCAAATATTTATGGTCGGTTCCCGGAAGCCCTGCTTTTCGGGCAATGGCTTCGTGCATTTGAAGGGAGGTGAATGCATGGAGTTGGTTCAGTCTTCTTATCCGGGTGATCAGGTCGGCTTCCATAATATATCTTAATGATTAATTATCTTGATAATAAAGATAATATGATTTTTGGGATACACCAAAGATAATTTTTAATGGGCTTTTTGGAGGATCTGCGCAATCCTGAGTGCTTGACCTTTTGGTCAATAGTCATCCACCGACGCGTTTAGAGGAGACCCCGCGCACTTGGGGTATCTGAAAATGTGCGCATTGGCATAAATTTTTCCCCGGCCATTACCGGCCCTACCCGTGCATGTAAAAATCACGGACAAATGGTTTAATCCTGGCGAACGCCAATCCCCTTCAGGTATAAATAAATTACTTTTACATTCGTCCCCATCAACTACTTTAAAATATCCGTGGCAACTTATAAACTCAAATAAGATTATGAAATCATTATCAAGATTTATCTTGTTGATCCTTGCCGTTCTTTCTACGGCATGTACCAAATCAAAAATTCAGAATTTAGTACCTGATAAGGACAACGGAGGCATCACGCTCCCTGAGAAATTCGGAGCGGTTGTGGTGGTCGATTCCATTGGACGAGGAAGACATATGGCCATTGGTTCCAATGGTGATATCTATCTGCATCTCAGTAAGCTTGCGCTGGATGGAAAAGGAATTATTGCCTTGCGCGACACATCCGGTGATGGCCGTGCCGACATCATGAAGGGATATTCCAACGTCACGGGCACTGGGATTGAACTGCACAATGGCTATCTGTATTATGCGGATGAAACGCACGTCTTCCGAAGCAAGATGACCGAAGGAGAATTGTTACCTGCCGAAGCGCTCGACACCTTAGTCACCATGGTGGAAGGCGTAGGACACATGGCAAAAACATTCACGTTCGATGACAAAGGCGGCATGTATGTGAACATAGGCTCCACCAGCAATTGTTGTGAGATAAATTTGCGCATGCCACACACCGCCGGCGACGATCCATGTAAAGAACTGGAAACCCGCGCGGGCATCTGGAAGTTTGATGACAATACCCTTGGCCAAAAACAAGACCTTAAATTCCGTTACGCTACAGGGATAAGAAACGCTGTTGCGATCAACTGGAACGCCAGTGTTGGCCGGCTGTTTGCCCTTCAGCACGGAAGGGATGATCTTCATCGCTATTGGCCGGAACATTATACCGAAGATCAGAACCTGGAACTCCCTTCTGAAATATTCTTCGACCTCGAGGAAGGCGACGATATGGGTTGGCCTTATTGCTATTATGATCACATCCAAGGCAAGAAATTCACAAATCCTGAATATGGCGGCGATGGCGCGAAGAGCGACCGTTGTGAAAAAGCCAAAACACCGTTGCTGGGCTTCCCGGGGCATTGGGCCCCCAACGATGTGTTGTTCTATAAAGGTGATCTTTTCCCCGAAAAATATAAGCAAGGCGCCTTCATTGCTTTTCACGGAAGCTGGAACCGGCTGGGCCATGAGCAGCAAGGCTTTAAAGTGGTTTTCGTTCCCATGAAAGATGGAAAACCTTCGGGCCAATACGAAGTTTTTGCAGACGGGTTCATTGGTCCGCAACCGATTACCAATACCAGCGATGCGTTCTTCAGGCCTTGCGGTTTGGCCGAAGGTCCTGACGGATCGTTGTATATTTCCGATTCACAGCATGGACGCATCTGGCGCATTGTGTATTACAAGGATGGCATAGAAAAAACCGCAGATCGTACGCTGTTTAAACCAGAAGTAAAGAAGGAGGAGGAAGAACCCGTGGCGGCTGAAATTGTTGCAGGACAAACCGTCTACAACACATACTGTGCACCTTGTCACCAACGCGACGGCAAGGGAGCACCGGGAATGAATCCACCCTTGGCGGGGATCAACATTGTGACAGGAAACAAAACAGCGTTGATCAATATTATCTTGAAAGGATATGACAAGAAAGACAAGATCAACGGCGAAACCTATCAGAATGTCATGCCTCCCCACAATTGGCTGACCGATCAACAGATCGCGGATGTGCTGACCTACATTCGAAAATCTTTCGGCAACAAAGCGGATGATGTTAAAGTAGACGAAGTAACAAAGACCAGGGCCGCAGCAGGAAAAGCTGGATCCAAGTAACTTGAAGGGCAATGAAATATCCTGGCAACTTCTTACTCGTGATCGTATGACGGAAAACTTATTCTCCTACGGCACAACTGGAATCCGTCCAGCTGAGCACTTTTCATCGCTTATTGAAAGGCCGCAAGGGTCAATCCTCGGCTATTCGCTTTCGTATATCGAAATTGTCGACAAGGAAGTGATTGCAAAAAGCGGGCAAACGCATCATCCCATTATACAGTATAGTGGTAAAGCGGAAGACGAAGTAGAAGGAACGGTGTTTAACGTTACGAAGGAAGAACTTTTACAGGCGGACGAATACGAAGTCGATGATTATAAAAGAGTAACCGTTCCTCTTAAATCAGGAGGTTTCACCTGGGTGTACGTTGCTATTGACCGGCACCATCGGAATTTTAAAAGTACAATTGCTAATACCATCAGAGCCTTAAACAGCTTGACAAACAAAAACCCATCAGCCTATAAGGTCTGATGGGTTTTTAATTAACTGGTCTCACCAGCAGATTGCTATTGCAGCTTCACGAACTTTACATTTTTACTCACACCGTCCGCCGCGATCCCCAGGATATAAACCCCGGCGGGAAGCGCTTGTACGTCGAGTTGGGAGGTTCCGCTGTTCAGTGCGTAGTGGGCCATGCGCGTGCCCTGCAGGGAATGGACGTTGGCCGATGCCTGCCGGATGTTCCCGGGTAGCGTGACCGTGAGCTGGGTGCGCGTTGGATTGGGATAGACTTGCAGGTGTGACAGTACATTTTCTTCTGCCGCCAACACGATGTTTGTCGTGACCACTTCGGAGAAGTCGGATGACTTTCCGTTGCGGAAACGCTTTACGCGATACCCGATTTGCTGGCCTACTTCCAGGCCGGTAAGGGTGGCGGAGTTCGTCCCCTTCAGGATGAGGTTCTGATAGCCGGGCAAGAAGGTTGTGAAGTTATCGGACGACACTTGCAACAACACGGAGTCGGTAAGCGGTATGGCCTTCCAGTTTGCCGTGAACGAATCGTCGGTAACCTTCGTGGCCGGCAAGGCTGGCTGCGGCGCGATGAGTGTGGAGTCGTGGCCGACGAAAGATGATGAATAGGAATCATTGTAGCCGGTGATGCGGAAATAGTACGGCGTGAGCTCCTGCAGGTCCTTGGCGATATAGCTGGTCACATGGGGTGCAAGTTCCTCGATCACTTCAAAGTGCGCGTCGTCGGGTGTGGAACGTTCTATGCGGATGCCGGTGGCGTTCTTTACATTGTTGCGCCAGGTAAGCTTGGCGGCTTCGTCCTTTTGGGCTTTCACCACAAAAGTCCCAAGGGTGGTGTCGGAGAAAACGATCTTTGCCCCGGCGGCGACCTTCATGCCATGCTCGCTGGAAAAACGTCCGAACATATATAAGGTCTTGTCGCGGTACGTTGCTGACCAGGTGTTCGACAAGGTTGAATCCAACGGATTGTTCATCGCCACCCGCGAGCCCTCTTCATCCAGGATCATCACGGCCGGACTGGACGTATCGCCAAAGCCGTTGAATCCTCCGCCCACGGCGATCATGTTGTCGTGCAGGGGTTGCACAAAATAGAATTGCCCAAAATACATGTCGACGAGCGTCGTTTTAAAGCTATTGTCCACCGCACCATTTTTATCAAGCCTTACCAGGGCCGTGCGGCCTTGGTCACTGTAGAACCATCCGCGCATATAGATTCTATCCTGAGCGTCGACACGGAAGCCGAACCCGGTCACCGCAGGCGCAAACGAATCATCTTTGGATCCATCCGCATTGAGTCGCACGGCATCAGGGGCTAGTGTGAGCAGAATTATTTTACCGTCAGACTGAACATCGATGTCGTTAACTTGATGATTGCCGGGGAGCCCGTTTTTTTCGGGCCCGATCCATTTTCCGTTCATATCCAGTATGGCGAAGCCTGGTGAGGGATGGTCGTTGAACGAATCGAAGGCGCCGGCCACGTAGATTTTGCCGGGTTTAACGATCACCCGGTCGATCGACGTGGGGATGCCGTTGGTTTGCGGCCCACTGCCTATTTGAAATGTTGCATCGAGCGATCCGTCCGCGTTCAACCTCCCCAGAGACGCCGGTCCTGAGAAAATTGAGTATCCACCTACAATGATCTTATCATCTTCTTGTACGGCCACAGGGCCCACACCATAGTCGACGCTAGGGGCCAAAGCAGGCACAAAGGTATTGTCTATTGTGCCATCGGGATATAGCCGCAGAAGCGACTTCCGCGCGGTCAGCAGAACTTTTCCAGTGGATTGAACAGCCATTTGCTTATTGCCCGTGGGAACACTTCTGATGTTCGAAATGGGCACTTTAAACGAAAGGTCCAGGGCATTATCAGGCCCGACCTTCGCCGTATGGCTGATGTCCGAATTGTCGATGTTTTCAAAAAAGCCCGTCAGCAGCAGATTGCCTCCGGAATCTTCGTTGATCGAACTCACATCACGCAGTGTGCCGGCGACCACAGGACGTATAAAATGACCATCCTTGTCCAACTCAGCAATGCCACAAAGTTGGTTATCCACCATAGAATAGCCCGTGGAAAAAATGATATTGCCATTCTTGCGGCCAAACACGTCCAGGGCAATGCCATTGGCAAGTGCCGCATAAAAAGTATTATCCTTCGAACCATCCGGATTTACGCGCATCAAATGAGAGCCTGAGCTTCCTTGCTCGACATGGGTGGCCGAAAAAACGAGGCGACCATCGTTCTGAAAAACGATCGCATCGATGCTCAGGCCATAGAAACTCCAGGTGTATTGGAACGAATCGTCCACGTCGCCGTTCGCTTTTAGCTTGATGAGGCTGCTCGGACCGACCCACGAGAGGATGGTTACAAACACATGATCCTCGGGATCGAGATACACCTGACCGCCGAATGCCGTCGCAGGCACGCTAAAGCTAAACGACGGATCAATGCTACCGTCGACGTTGTAGCGGACAATTTTGCCTTCGCCTGCTGCTACGATCTTACCATCCGACTGAAGGTGCAGTGACCCTACGTATTTATCCTGCAAAGCAAACGACTCGTCTACCGATCCGTCGGCATTTAACCGCACCACGTTGTTACGCCGAACGCCATTGACGTATCGGAAATCTCCACGCAGCAACAGCTTGCCCGAAGCCAACGGAATGACTTGCCGGATAAGATAGTCGGTCTGAACGGTCTTAAACCCGGGCACCCGGGTGCCCGTGGCATCAACTTTTAGCAAGCCACCCACGGATTCGTCGCCGTATTTGTCGATATCTCCATAAACAAAGTATTTGCCGTCGACCGACTCGCACACCTGCGTATAGGTCGGAGTTTCACTAAAGGGAACATCAAAATCGGTGAGCATCTGGGCCTCGCACGTGATCACAGCAAGGCAGAACAAGCAGCAGGAAATGAATTTCATAATTAGGCCAATAGGTTTAGGACATGAAAGAAAACCTTTTTTCCTTCAAAAAGCAATACCAACACGCGTCCGTGCCGGAAGACAGCGGCTACGAAAACTCCTTACGATTACCTAAATTTGGTTTGACCGGAACGGTGTCGGACCAGGTGAACTACCATGGAGGCGACCGTTGCACGACCTGAACCAAAGCTCCACCATGCTGAAAACATTTCCCTACCGGTATCGCGTACTGATCTTACTTTTCTTTCTGATTCTCATAACTTATCTCGATCGCGTCTGCATTTCGTTGGTGGGCGTCCGCATAAAATCGGAGTTCAATTTAAGCAATGAAGAATTCGGTTGGGTGCTGGCTGCGTTTTCACTGGCCTATGCGTTGTTTGAAATTCCCTCCGGTATCCTGGGCGACCGTATCGGGCAGCGTGCCGTGCTGATGCGTATTGTCATCTGGTGGTCTGTATTCACCGTGCTCACCGGCGCTACCTCGGGGTTGGTCTCGTTGATTGCTGTTCGGTTTCTGTTTGGCGCGGGTGAAGCGGGGGCGTTTCCTACCAGTTCGGGCGTGGTGTCGCGGTGGTTTCCCGTGAATGAAACCGGGCGAAGTTTATCTGCTTTGTTTGTCGGACAAAACACGGGCGCGGCCCTGGCGCCACTCATCGTCATTCCCGTGGCCGCGGCGTTTGGATGGCGCGCGAGTTTTATGATCAGTGGCATCATCGGCTTGCTTTGGGTGGCGGTGTGCTTCGCGTGGTTCCGGAACAATCCATCGGAGATGAAAGGCATTTCCGAAGCAGAGCAAAAGCTCATCGAAGACAACCGCCGTTTTGTGACGGAGCGGGCGGTGTTCCCCTGGAGAAAGGCGCTCACCAACCGCAGCCTGCTGGCGCTGATCGGTGCGTTCTTTTGTTCGCAGTGGGGCCTTTATTTTTTTATTGCCTGGATGCCCGTGTACCTGCAAGAGGGACGTCACTTTCCGGAAAGTGAAATGAAAATGATCACGTTCTATACGTTTATTTTTGGAATCGCCGGCTCATTGTCTGCCGGGTTGCTCAGCGACTGGTGGGTGAAACGCAAGGGCTTGCTTTGGGGCAGGAGGGTCATTGGAGTGCTGGCGTTGAGCCTGATGGCCGTTTCTTTTTTAGCAGCCGCGCTCACGGCGAACAATGTGTTGGTGGTGATCTGTCTTTATTGCGGACTACTCTTTTATCCCTTCAACGTCATCGCCTCTTTTGCGACGTGTGTCGACATTGGGAGCAACCGCGTGGGCACGGTAGTGGGGATCATGAATTTCTTCGGACAGGCGGGAGCGTTTTTCCTGGCTATCGTTTTTGGAAAGATCGTGGATGTTACGCACAGTTTCAATGCGCCGCTGTTTGTGGTGGCGGGGGTGTTGTTTTTTGGAAGTATGTTGTGGTTATGGGTGGATCCGTTTAAGGCCATCAATCAGGAGCCAGAAGCCAGGAGCCAGGAGCCTGAATTCAGTAGTCAGTAGCCAGTAGCCAGTAGTCAGTAGTCAGTAGTCGGTAGTCGGTAATCTCCAGGGTCTGGCATTTCGCGACCATGTCACTAAATTTTCACGGCCTTCTTAACATTTGATTGGCGGGCTTTGTGCTGGCAGCGGTGTGGTTTAGTGGAACTAGGCTATGGCTATTGGTGAACCTTTTTTAAATCCATCCGCTCAACCTGATTTTTTAGCCTGGGATGCTCATTGGCCAATAGGCTGCCCACGCCCGCGATATACGCACGGATAAAGGCGCTAAGAAGACAGCAAAATTTTGAGAAAGACGCGTAACTTTGGGCGTTTAAAATGTCAATCAGATACCTCATGAAAACACTCCCGTTGCTGCTCGCCTTGTTATGGATACCCTTTTCAGCGATGTCGCAAAATCACTTGGTCCACTATAAGCAGTACGGCAAATATGGCTACAAAGACGACCACGGTAACGTCATTATTCCCGCCAAATACGATTTCATCGGCGACTTCTATGGAAGAATAACACGCGTAAAGTTGAATCACAGGTGGGGATTCGTCGATCAAAAAGGAAATCTGGTAACGGCCTTAAAATATGATTCCGCCGACGACTATTTCCGCTCCACAGACAGAGCCTGGGTGTTGTTCCACGGCAAAGCGGGAATAATTGACGGCACGGGAATAGAAGTCATTCCGACCCTGTATGATGACGTGGGCTACGCCTTCAATTACGATGTAGACTATATCCGAAATGGCCGGAAGTATGGGCTTATCTCAAAAGCCGGCGTCGAGATCGTGTCGCCCCAATATGATTCCATGACCAAAGATCATTACTGGAGAGAAAACAGGATCGGCGTCATGAAGAACGGGAAATGGGGATTTATCGATTTGCAGGGAAACGTAAAGGTACCCTTCAAGTATGATGCTGTCGACGCCTTCCAGGAAGGTCATGCCTTGGTCACCCTGAATGCAAAAATGGGATTTATCAATAGCGAGGGTGTTGAATTTGTCCCACCGGTCTATGACCGCGCGACTACCTTCCATCGCTATGCGGGAGCCGTTCAACGGAAAGGTAAGTGGGGATTTGTCAATGAAAAGGGAGAAATGTTCGTTGACTTCATCTATGACGACGTTCGTGAATTCGGGTTTAACAAATTTGCGCCCGTTCGAAAGGGAGGATGGGGCATGGTGGATACAACGGGAAAAGTAGTGATTCCGACTCGATTTACGGAGGTGAAAATCGTGAATACTGATGACCAAGAAAACGTATTTGTCGCTACCCGGCTCTATGACAAATGGGGCCTTATGGACACGAAAGGAAACATCGTAGCCGAACCGAAGTATGACGAAGTATACCTCGAATACTTTAGGATTGCCTTTAAGCTGGACGGGAAATCAGGCTATTTTGATAAGGAAGGAAAAGAAGTCTGGCGATAACCATTATCGTTGCTCATCTCATCCATCAAAAGCTAAACCCAACCCGGAACACGCCCCGCGGAGATTCTTCATATTCCTCTTTAGGCATAAACACGCCGAGAGAAAATACCAATGCATCTACCGGTGCCACCCAAAGGCCACCGCCATAGCTGTTGTGCCAGGCTTCGGACGACTCGCCCAGGAGCCATACCCGGCCATAGTCGAAGCCGCCAAACACACCAAGTGTAAACGGAAGGATCCGGTTGGCGCTGCTGCTGATCCGCCAGCGAACGTCGGTGCTTTGCCAATAGGCGATGTCACCATAGAACCGTTCCGTGCGATAACCCCGCAAACCTAAAGATCCGCCTAGCGTCGGCATCTGAAAGAATTCGTAGCCATCTCCGAAGTTCTGTCCATAGCCGACCTGTGTTCCGATAATCAGATTCTCTTTCCGGTCGACCGCCTTGAAGACCGCGAGCTGTGAACGCAGCGACGTGAAACTATTACCTTCCCGGATATTATCCATCCAACTCAAGGTCGTGTTGAACCGGACGCCGGCATGTGGCGCAAACAAATTGTCGACGTTGTTGTAGTGAAACCCAAGCTCGGCGCCCGCGAAATATTTCCGGTCAAATACCTCTGCATTCTCTCCCTGACCGTAGATCCGAATAAAACGACCCGCGGTATTCTGAATATTCGACGCGGTAAATGTGGGGCCGAGGGTGAAGTAGCCACCCACCCCTGCAAAACGTTTCTTGATGGCCGGATACAGGCGAATCAATCCTTGCCGCACGCGATAGAAGTTGGGATCGTCTACCGGTCGCTGCGTTTCGTTGCCCAGGCCGGCAAAGTTGAAGGCAAAGCTGGGGCCGTGATACTGCGCGTCGAGATAGAAATCCCAGTTCTTCACCACGTTGAGGAAGTCGCCCTCATAGTTCGCCTTGAAGGCCAGGGTTCCCGAAGCAAACGAGGCCCCTATACGCTGAAGCGATGCATAGGGAATTTTCTTAAATCCGTGCTTCACCAAATTCATCGTCCCTCCCACCAAGAGCTGATCGTCGGGGTTGAACCCGATTATTGGAAACGGGATGGCGATGTCGTACTCGCTGTCGTATCCGCGCCGGTCGTAAATATTAAAACGGGCGACATCCGTTCGTTTGTCGCGGGTCTCGGGTCCGGCATGGAGCGTATTCTTCCGGAGGTCGTCATAAACAAAGGTCTTCTTGCTGCCTCGTGCTACATGCGATTCATCCGTGAATTCATCGTTCCCCAAACCACCGATGAGTCGCACGCGGATGCCCTTCGACACATCGCCCTTCACCACAAAATCATCATCGTCGCCGTTGCCGTAGAGATCAATCTCGGGTGTGATGTCGTTCTCGAAGGTTCGCTGAAAGATCTGGTGTTTGATCTCCCCTTTCTTGTTGATGTCATAGACGGTGACCTTTGTATGGTCTTTGTCGATGCGCTCAACTTCAAAACGTTCCCGTTCTTCCGT
>DATDAV010000314.1:0-38938 GCA_036525235.1 Chryseolinea sp.
TCGATCAAAAAGATACTTATAGAAATAAAGCGCTATACAAAGGAAAATTCTACATCGACACCGAAAGTCTGGCGTTTGTCCGCACAGAAATAGAGCTTAGTCCCAAAGGTATCAGAAAGGCAAAATTTTTTGGAACCTCAAGAGGAGCCGCCATGCTTTTTGGCTATTCGCATTGCGCTATCCTTGGGCAAAAGTCCATCACAACCTATAAAGCGTGGAAAGGAAAATGGTATCCGGCCAGCATCGGCGTTGCCTGGAATGCAAGTCTCGCAAAACCGAAATCGGACTTCTTTGCCGAGATACTCTTGACCGGCGACGTCGTGGTGACGGACGTTCAGACCGACAATGTTGGACCATTCGATCCCACTGAGGTGCTCAGCGCCAAAGATCAGCGAAACTGGGAATATGTTTACCGGCTCGCGTTTTGGGATAACATCAATACCATCCCTTCCGATGCCACGATGGAAGATGCGTTCCAGGCCATTGCTGCAAAAAATAACAAATACGGGCTTGACATGAACTTCTGGCGAAGATATCAACCTTATAAAAGCGACCGCTCGCTCCTGGTGCGCGATTCTATTTTATGCCAACAAGTACGCACAGCGCGTTCGGGGTTTCCCCAGGCACTCCCATCCTCCCTGGGGAGCGAGAATAACAACAAGTTATACACACCAAAATATCCGGCGCTCAACCGTACGTTACCCACAAAACATTTCGTGTTGTCCTTCCTCGCCGGGGATTCGGCCAGCGCCCAAGCCGTGGCCGTTGTCCTGGAAAATAATTACACCAGGGTACTCGGCAGCTTTGGCATCGATGCTTTGCCCGGGCCGGTGCACGTAGAGATTTATCCCAGCATCGAAAACTATCATTTTGCGATCGGGCAGCCCGGGGCAGCCGACACCGATGTGGGTATGGCGGTGGATGATCAATCCTTTAAAATGGTTTCACCCGGCCATCCCGGAAGCTATCACACGCGAGAGAGTCTTCTCAAAGCGGCGATCCATGAGTTTGCACATTGTGTACACTATCGATTCTTAACCCGCTTGAGCGAGTCCGATCCCACCCGTTTCGAAACAACCGATGACGCGGCCTGGCTGTTCGAAGCCATGGCCAGCTATGTGGCACAACAATCTTATCCTCCCGAAAAATTTGAATACCTGCGCACCGGCCAGTACCCCACCCTGAAAGAACTCAATGACGTAGACGGGAATGGCAAAATCTACGACGTCGGTTTTCTACTGATGGAGTTCATCGAAACGACCTGGGAAGAAGAAGGTCTGCTGAATGTATTGTCGGAGAATGGCGATCTTCAAAAGGCGCTTGGCCTCGACAACCGCGAATTTGAAAAAAGGTTTTACAGCTATTTGAAGGACAATTTTTTAAAAGAATAGTACACAACACTCGCCCTCAGAAACCCCGTTGATGTCGTGCCACGTTGCCCGGGCACAACACCAACAAGTTTCTTTAGATCTTATTTCATCGCCACCACCGCACTCTTCGCGTTGTAGCTAAAATTTATTTGCATCAACACATATAACATCTGGCCACCGGCTGCTTTTTCATTCTTGTAAAGAAAATACACATCGTGAAAACCGGAAACAGGTTTCAGTTTCGCCATCGCGATGGTCGGTGCCGCAGGACCAGGGCCGGCGCTCACCGAGGGAGCGATGACGGAAGATTCGCCGATCACTTCGCCCGTGGGACTGTCGATCCGCACTTCCACGGTGCCACCCGTCATGCCGTATTGCTTGGGGGCCGAGGCAACAAACGTCGCCACGTCTACGCCCGTCATGTCGAAGTGTTTGAAGCCTATGTAGGAATTGTTCTTCTGGCCGATCATCATGGTGAAGGGCGTGTCGGGAAGTTTGAATTTTTGGATGCCATCATTGCTGTCGGCGCTGCCGGCGTCAATGGAGGCGCTTCTGAGCGTCAATGCTTTTTCGGCGCGTGCAGGTGGCAGGCCGTTGGCGCCCTTGTCGGAATAGGATGCACGGATCAGGTATACGCCACCGGCGGCTTGGCCTTTTTCAAGTTTGGTGGTGTAGGTGCCTTTTGCCGGCAAGGAGGTTTTGACTACCGGTGAACCCAGGCTCAACACATAGCTCACCATTTCCGTGGCGTCGGCAAGCGAGATCTGTGGGTGGGCCGCCATGTTCACTTCGCCCCAAACACCGCCACCGCCGTCGATCACTTTCTTGGCCAGACGACCGGCTGCCTTTGGATCGTCTTTGTATTTCTTAGCCACATCCATGTACATGGGACCGATCGATTTCTTGTCGATCAAGTGACACGACTTGCAATCGCTTTTCTCCATCAACGCTTTGCCTTTGATGAACTGCGCATTCTCGTCGGCGTTCAGGTGACCCTGCACGATCTGGGTTTTGTCAAACCCTTCTGCCAGGTAGTCGATGTTGACCGAGACCTGGTCGGCTGCGATGCCGTTGTCCAGTGTGCCGTCTTCTTTGTCGCTCACCTTCACTTCGTAGTCAAACGATTGGTTGGGGAAGAAGAAGGTCTGGTTGCCGCGGGTGATGTCGAAGGTGACCTCAGGCGGTTCATTGCCGGCTTGAATTTCCAGTTCGCGGCTGGTCTTCTCTCCTTTTCCATCGTCTACTTCAAGCGTCGCCTTGTAGGTGCCGGGTTTATCGAACGTGTAGTCTATGTCGGTCTCGTTCTTGGTGGCCACTTCTTTGCCGGCGCTGTCGCTGATCTTCCAGGTGTATTTCAGCGCGTCGTGATCATAGTCTTTTGTTCCGGCCGATGTCAGCTTCACGGTCATGGGCACGGCGCCCTGCGGCTTGTCTACTGCCATCTGCACCATCGGCGCACGGTTGCCGCCGTTGTACTCGATCTTCACCAACCGGGCGTCCTCGTTGCCCTGGAACCAGGCCGTGCCATACTCCAGCATGTAGAGATCGCCTTCGGGGCCGAACTCCATATCCATGGGATTGCTAAAGCGATGGCTGGGCATGAAGCGCTCCATGGAAACGTAGTTGCCTTCGTTGTCCATAGTCACGGCGATCACCCATCCGCGCATCCATTCGTAGATAAAAAGTTTGCCTTCATAATAATCAGGAAATGCTCGTTTGACACCCTTGAAATCGGCAGCATAAAATACGGGGCCGGCCATAGCCGTCCGTCCACCTTTACCCAACAGCGGGAATTCTTTCGACTCGTCATATGGATACCAGATAAACGCCTTCTGGGCGGGTGGCAGCTCCGTTAGCCCTGTGTTGTTCGGGGAGTTGTTGATCGGTTTCTCGGGATTGAATTTCTCACCCACTTTCTTCGTAGCAAAATCGCGATCGAAGTAGGCCTGGTTGTCGCCCACAAAATAAGGCCATCCAAAAAATCCGGGCTTGCGGGCCTGGTTGATTTCGTCGTAGGCCCTTGTTCCGCGACCCACCGAGTCTTGTCCTGCGTCCGGTCCCACATCGCCCCAATAAAGGAAGCCGGTGTGTTTGTCGACGGAAATCCGATACGGGTTTCTTCCCCCCATCATGTAGATCTCGGGACGGGTTTTCTCCATGCCTTTTGCAAAGAGGTTTCCTTCGGGAATGGTGTAACTTCCGTCTGCTTCAGGATGGATGCGGATCACTTTGCCGCGAAGGTCGTTGGTGTTGGCCGAACCTTTCTGGGCATCCCACGGACTTCTTCCCGGACGTTCGTCGATGGGTGCATACGCCGTGTTCCGCGGACTCGTGTTGTCGCCGGTGGAAAGGAAAAGGTTTCCGTTGGCGTCGAAGGCGATCGAGCCGCCGGTGTGGCAGCATTGCTCGCGTTGTGTCTTCACTTCCAGCACAACCTTCATCGATTCTTCGTTGAGCTTGCCGTCTTTGAATTCGTAGCGCGCCAAAATGTTTTTCGCTTCGTCGCCGGCCGGGGAATAGTAGAGATAGATCCAATGGTTCTCGCTATACTTCGGGTCGAGGGCCAAACCCAGTAAGCCGTCTTCGGCTTCCGATTGGCCGCCGTCTTTAAATTTATATTTTGTGCTGACCGCGATCTTCGTCACCAGCTTGGTCTTGTTCTCCGTGGGATCGTAGAGTTTCACATTGCCCCTTCTTTCCACAAAAAGAACCTGACTGTTGGGAAGCACGGCGAGCTCCACGGGCTCTTCCAGCTTTTCGTCCAGCACAATTTTGGTGAACCGGTTTTCTTCGGGCACCCGTTTCGTTTTCACGAGTTTGTAGTCCAACGTAGCGGGTTTGTCGCCACCCAGCACATATTGCAGGCCGCCCCAAATGTGTCGCAGCACCAACGGGTCCTTAAAGCTTTCGTCGGTGTGGCCCATCGCGGTGTAGAACGCACGGCCGCCATCAAATTCGTGATACCATGCCATGGGGTGATCGCCGTTGTTGGTGCCGCCTTCGTATGACTTTTCGTCGATCTTCACCAACACATGAATATCGGGGTTGATGTTTTTGAAATTGTAAAATTCATCCGTGCGCTGCCATTTGTCGGGCAACGAATCCGAGGCAGAGTGTTTGTGGTCGACCGTCAGGAAATCGGCCGTGCGCACGTTCGGGTTGTTGGGGTGGCTGGTGAAATAGGCGCCGGCCAGTTTGCCATACCACGGCCAATCGTATTCCGTGTCGGTGGCGGCGTGTATGCCCAGGTATCCGCCACCCGCCTGGATGAAGCGTTCAAAATCATTTTGTTGTTCCTGGTTGAGCACATCGCCGGTGGTGCTCAGGAAGATCACGGCGTTGTATTGCTTCAGATTTTCTTCGTTGAAGTTCGCCGCATTTTCGGTGGTGTCTACGACGATGTTGTGTTTTTTGGCCATCGCCTTTATGGCTTCGATTCCCGCGCCGATGGACTCGTGGCGGAATCCCGCGGTCTTGCTAAAGACCAGGATGCGGACCTCGTGGCTTGGTTTGCTGCACGACAGTGCCAGAAACATCAGGAGGATGGTGACTAAGCTTGCGTTTTTTCGGGTCATAGTGTAGGGAATACTATTGTGTAACTTTGACACAATATATAGTTAATTCGGGAAATTGCAACGGAGATTGGGGTGGGTGGTAAATGTGGGGATTTGCGGGAATTTGATTTTCACCGCAAAGGCGCGAAGGCGCAAAGGAAGCGCGAAAAAGGGCGTAAAATTAACTCAGGTTAGATAAAAAAAAGTTGGCGCGCTCCTGAACAAAGCAAAAGACGACACCAACTTCATTTGGAGCAGGCAAACCTACCTTTTAGTGAAATTTACGGAATAGCGAGACGTATCTGCCCGCCGTGCGCTTTACCCGTATTTTATTCTTTCGGGTTTGCGGATTTTAAAAATTCAAATTCCGCCGCATACTTTCCCGGCTGTGCCACAGAGGCGGCACCCAATTCCTGGACATTGCCCCCAGCGGCTTGGTATCTTTTCCATTCCGGAAGACCCTTTCCATTGGGATCGCCCGTCTTCACAAAATTGATCCAATACGACGACATATAAGCTTCCACCTGGAGATCCGCTTCCACCCAGGGACGGTCCCAGTGCTTCAATGTATGCAAGGCATAGGGAACTTCGGAAGTATGAAACGCTCCGTAGTTCGGGAAGCCCGGTTTGTCGGTGGGAACGTAAGTGAATTCATACACATACGTGTTATGCTGATTGGACAACGCCCATTCGCGATCGGGATAGCCCGCAAACTGAAGCAAGGCCAGCTTGCGCTGAGAGGCTTTGCTGCCGGCCTCGTCGTCTGCAGGAAAGAGCTTCAGAAATTCTGCACTCCGGTTGCCATAGCGGGTTTGCGCCGACGCCTTGAATTGGGCTGGCGATTGAATATCCCCCAACACCAGGTCTGCATCACCGGCTACCCACCCCGCCACCACGGGCACATCGTTGTGCTGCTTGTTTTGGAAGATCGTTTTTACATCGCCAGGCAATACATAGCCATCGACAACGGGAAAGAATGATCCAAACGGCAAGGTGTTGGCCAATGATAAAAGGCTATCGGCCGGTAATTTGCGCAAGGCTTCAATGGATTCTGAATTGATTTTTTCCGACAACGCCGTACCTGTTTTTTCCGCTTCGCTCAGCGGCATCGATGGCCGGCCGGTCATGGCGCCGCTTTCGGCAATGGCACCATGGAAAAGGCCTTTCGCCAACGGAGTGGCTACCAGGGCTTGCACCGCCATGGAACCAGCCGATTGGCCGGCAATGGTGACTTTAGATGGATCCCCGCCAAAAGCGGCGATGTTGTTCTTTATCCACTGCAAGGCCGCCACCTGGTCCATCAAACCGTAGTTGCCGGAACTTTCATGCTCCGATTCGGCGGTTAGTTCGGGATGGGCCATAAATCCAAATACACCCAGCCGGTAATTGATGGTGACATACACTATTCCGGCTTTTGCCAGCGCCTCGCCATCATACACCGGGCATGCTCCCGATCCCGATAAAAAAGCGCCTCCGTGGATCCACACCAGCACGGGTCGTTTTTCATCCTGCGATTTGGCAGCCGTCCAGAGGTTGAGAAAAAGGCAATCTTCGCCCAACGGCTTCGCGGGTGTGATAAACTCCTGCGACCACATCATAAAAGGCTTCGGATCATTTTGTATCGGGCTGGCGCCAAACGCCACGCAGGCCAATGTATCCGCCCACGGTTTCACCGGCTGTGGCTCACGCCACCGGAGCTCACCCACGGGAGGTGCTGCAAAAGGAATGCCTTTGAAGATGAGAACACTATCCTTTTGCGTTCCCGAGATCAATCCACCTTCCGTCTTCACAATACTCCCTACGTCCTGACGTACCTGCTCTTTTGGAGAGCAGGCTGCGCAAAGGACGGCCATTAGTACACTGTAAACTGTTTTAGTGTGTCGCACGGTAGCGGTAGACAAATGTTGTTTGTGTCAATATTACACAAAGCTTTTTGAATTCCAAAAGCAAAGATGGCGCAAAGGTTATCGCACTCACGCAAGGTAAGGGATGTGAAATCCAGGGGATGCGGGGTGCAACTATACTTCCAGGATCAGTATGATCGCGCCGTCGGAAAGGGATTCGAAGTCGGCTTCGGTGACGGCATTTAAGGCGAGCCCGTCCCGTTGCAGGAGGAGGCGTTCTTTGAATTCGAAGGCTCCCTCCACGACGAAGGTAAAGAAACGCGTACTGCCTTCGCTTGTTTTGAACGTGCAGTCCGTGCGGCCCGAGAATTTGCCGATGTAGGCTTTGATTTGGGGTGAGGCAAACAGGGTGTGCAGGGTGTTGGTTGTGGTGAGGTCAAACGGTAGCGTTACCGGCGGCTGGTCATTTAATTCGGGCAAGGCTATCCACGCACTGATAAAATCTACAGGCCCGGTCTCATACGGGTTGGTGATGGTGAGCACGGAACCTTTGCTCCCGTTTATCCACGCCGTTTCTCCGGCTTCGACAAATTGATGGCCCGCTCCCATCTCAAAGTTGATGCCGCCGGCGACGGGCAGTAAAAGCACAAGGTGGTCGTCGGTTAACGAATAGGTGATGCTGGCACCCGGCATCAAGGTTTCGTCGTTGAACACGCGCAGCGCGCCAAACGGTTCGCGATGCGCCAACTGATAGGTTCCAAAATTAAAAGAATGGAAGCTACGGTGCACTTGCGTTTGAGTGCACCCCCTCTTCTCCGCCAAATAGATCATAGCTTCCAGCTCCATATTCTTATTCTCTTTTTATTCTTTGATTTTTATGATGCGCTAACCACAATGGTCCGGGTCAATACAAAGCCATCGGCTACGCTTCCGGTAACAGTGGCCAGCTCGTTGGCGAGCGAATCGCTAAATACGTTGTCGCTCGTGTTGGAGGTGTCTTGCGTGCCTTTCGTGTAGAAGTTGGTGGCCGTGGTGTAGACGGTATTGCAGACGTCTGTGGGAAAAGCGATTTGGGTTACCAGCAGCGATTTGCCGGTGGAATCGTAGATGTGCACGTGGATGTGTGGGGCACGCCCGCTGTACCAGCCGGGGAAGATCGTCTTGAACGCCACCACGCCGTCGCTATTGGTAGACTGCCGGCCGCGCAAAAAGTGAACCGATTGGAAATCGACGCTCTGCATGCCCGATCCACCGTATTCGGAATAATAACCGTCCCGGTCGCAATGCCAAATGTCGACGATGGCGTCGGCCAGGACGGCGCAGCTGTTGTTGCTGTTCTGGATGGTAATGTTCGCCACCATCTCGATGCCCGTGCGGTCAGAACGAATATCGACCATCACCAGGTCGGCCGGTGTCTTTGTGGGGAACGGACCGGCGGTTTCGGATGGGGACACCGTGCAGGTTCCGGTTGAGGTGGATCCGCCCGTTGTCGTGTCTGTCGCGGTGTCGGTTGCCGGAGTGGGGTCGTCATCCTTTCCGCAGGCCACCACGAGGGGCACCATGAGACTACCAAAACCCAGACGCTTAATAAATTCCTTCCTTTGCATAGAGCGATATTTGTTAATTTGTGATGATTGATATGGCAAGGTAACGCGACATAACCCGCGCCGTGTGCAGTCCGCGGCAACTTTGCGACGAACTGAGCGGATGTGACGAAGAACGCCGTACGGAAACGGATGCGGGTGTGATAGTTTTACAGGCGTAATCATTCCGTTATCAAAGCTGTGTAAGGTCTATGACAAAAAAATATATCACCATCGTTTGGCACGTTTTGGGTTGTTTGGCGTTTCTCGTCATCCCCCTCTTCCTCTCGCCGCGCCCTCCCGGCATGCCCTTGTTGTCGCCGGCCACGATGCGCGATTTCCTGGCCGACGGGCTCATGCTGATCATCTTTTACCTCAACTTCTATCTGCTGATCCCGGGGCTTTACTTTCGCGGGAAAACATTTTGGTATGGGATGCTCATTTTGCTGGGATTTCTCGCCATCACCCTGCTGCCCTCGCTCATGACCGGCTATGTGCCGTGGGATCCACCGACACATACACCGCGGGGCATCGTCAGCATACCGATGGATGCCCCTTCCGCCTTGCCGCCCATGCGCAGCGATGCTTCCTTTCTCACGCAAGTGAAACACAACATCTTTTTATACATCGCCGTAATCTTGTTTTCGATTCTTCTCCGGGTGAGGATGAAGCTGTTCGACACCGAGGTCCTGAAATTCAAGGCGGAGATGTCTACGCTGCGGAACCAGATCAACCCGCATTTTCTGTTTAACACGTTGAACAACATCTACGCGCTCGCCATCCGCGAAAAATCGCCCACCACGGCATCGACCATCCTAAAGCTCTCGGGCATGATGCGCTATGTGGTCACGGAAACACGCCATGAGTTTGTGCCGCTGGAGCGGGAAATCAATTATACGAATGACTATATTGACTTACAGAAACTGCGCCTCACGAAAAATATGAACCTATCATATCGTGTAACGGGCGTGATCCGCGATCAGGAGATCGCGCCGCTGGTGCTGATGCCTTTTATTGAAAACGCGTTCAAACACGGCGTGAATCCCGATCAGGATTCGTTTATAAACATTCACATCGACGTGAACGACAACTTTGTGGAACTGAACGTAGAAAATCAAAAACTAAAGATCGACCACGAGCACCATGCCAAAAGCGGTGTGGGCATCGAGAATACCCGCGCCCGTCTGGAGTCGCTGTATGGCCGGAAATACACCCTGGCCGTCCACGAGGACCCGCTTCACTATCGCATCAAATTAACCCTCCATTTCACATGATAACCGCCATTGCCATCGATGACGAACCCCTCGCGTTGGAGATCCTGGAAAGTTTCTGCGAACAGGTTGATTTTCTAAAACTCGAAAAAACATTCACCCAAACGGCGGAAGCGCGTAAACACCTCGAGAGCTATCCCGTCGATCTTTTGTTCTTGGACATCAACATGCCCGCCATCTCGGGCATCGAATTCTATAAGGGCCTTCCCCAGCAAACGATGGTGATCTTCACCACAGCACACGCGCAATATGCGGTGGAAGGCTTCGAGCTAAGTGCCGTGGACTATCTGCTCAAACCTTATTCGCTGGAACGCTTCACCGCAGCCGCGACCAAGGCGCGCGACTATTTCAACTACTTACATCAACAGCCTTCGGCGATGGAGAAACATGTTTTTGTCCGGTCGGAATATAACCTGGTAAAGATCGCGCTGGCGGAGATTGGCTTTGTGGAAGGGTTTGCGGATTATCTGAAGATCATTTTGGATAACGGGAAGACCATCCTAAGCCGGATGACCATGAAGGCCATCGCTTCGAAGTTACCAGTGAAAGAGTTTGTCAGGGTGCACCGGTCTTTTATTGTGCCGCTCTCGAAGATTGAATCGGTGCGGAATAAGATCATTTTGTTGAAGGGTGGTAAGGAGATTCCCATTGGTGTGAGTTATGAGGATGATTTTATGAAGGTCTTTGGGAAGTAGTGAGGAGTAAATGCGAAGACGCAGCATGGCAAAGGGCATTCAGGGGTTTTGTTTGTAGTAGTATTTTTGGAAGATGATCCAAGAGGTCGCCAGGGTGATCATCACCAATGGCCAGAGGAGTTTCAGGACAATGGCGGCAAAGGAGAGAATGAAGAAGTAGAAAACTGCGTAGATAAATTTTTTGATGTCGAGGGTGGTGCGATAAAGGATGCTGCGCAACAGGAGGCCGGCACTCAGATTGAAGAGCAGGAGTCCCAATGCCAGCCCGGCTTCGAAGCGGGTGAATAGCCACAATATCTCGGGTAAGGTGAGTAAAATATAGGTCAATCCCCAACTGGCGTATACCTGGATCTTGCGGTAAGGAAAATTGAGCGAAAAACGCAAGGCGGTGTGTTCAAAGCGATACGATTGATAGAGCAGCAACGCATGCGCCATCACAATACCCAACGTCACCATCCCTGCTGCGCGCGTGTCTTCGCGAACGTCAGTAAGAATGTGAAAGCCGCCGATGATGGCCAGCGCGGACAACAGTTTGGTGACGACAAACGCCACTTTCAATTTGTCCATCACCGCGTACAGAAACAAGCTAAAGAACGGCTTATCCCATCCCCGCACCAACCCGCTCAGCCACGATCCCTTATGCGACCGGATGCGCCGGTTGATGACCCGCACATACAGCCCTGCGCTGACGCCCGAAAGCAATACAATGTAAAGAACGATAACCACAGGGACCACATAGTAGTGATACACCGCTCCCACCACGATCGAAAATAGCGCATACGCAATCATCGGCACCGAGATCAGCAACTGCACCACAAACCAACTCCTCGCCTGCCCGCGCCGCGCCATCGCCGTGCTGCTGTAGTACAGGAACTCGTTCGAGGGTATTGCCATTTGGCCCAGCACATAGTCCCAGCTTTTCACAGTATAGAAGAACCACGCTACGAAAACCACGATCACCATGATGGGCGAGCTTAGGAGGGTCAGTACCAGGATCAGGTTGTAGAGAATGCGGTCTGCCGGGGTGAGGTGCGTTTCATTGAGCACGTTGATGAAGAATCCATACGTAAACAACGTCACAAAGAAAAACAACAACAGGCCGGCATGCACGCGGTAGAAGCCTTTGACAAATATTTTTGTAAGGACACGGGTTAGCGGCGAGACCATCAGGCGGTTGCTGTAACGGTTTGGTTTTCCACGGTCAGGGTATCGGTCAACACCGTTTCGAGCGGTTGGTGTGACGACAGGAAGAAACTCACGTTCTCGTCGCGGTGCCTTTCTTCGATCCAGCGATACAGCACCTGCAAAGAGGCCGTGTCCATCGTGATAAGAGGCTCGTCCAGCAGGATCACGTCGGGCTGCCCCAGGAAAGCCAGGGCGAGGGAAAGTTTTTTTAGCATGCCGCTGGAGTAGGTTGAGAGCGGCTCGTTCACATAGGCGTTCATGTGCATGCTGTCGATCAGATAGTCTTGCTGCTCAGAGGGCGCTCGCTTGGCCGAAGCAAACAGGTGCATCATTTCTTTGCCGGTCAGGAACTCGGGAAACACGGGTTCTGCCTCCGCGAAGTTCACCCTCCGCCTGTATTCGACCGGGTCTTTTTTCAGACTGATCTTCCCTTCTAACAAAATCTCACCATCAAAATCCAATATTCCCGCCGCAGCTTTCAACAACGTGCTCTTCCCCGAACCGTTAACACCCCTGATCCAAAAAACGCCGGGCTTGATAGCCAGTTCGTCAATGCTCAGCACGGTAAACCTTCCATAGGCCTTCCTGAAATTCCTGATCTGCAACATAGCCAGTATGTCGCCTCATCGTGAATAGAATTACAAACTTTCCTTGAATGGCTCCACGCCGCCAACCTTCTCAAAAAATAAGGGGCCCATAACCTGGATAAAAAAAAGCCCCGGATGTTTTCCAGGGCTTCTTTTTTTTATTGGAAGTGCTTAATACTGAAACTCTACTTTTAGAATTTTCGGACCATCGACCACATAGATAACATTGCTGCCATCCACGGTAATGCCGGAAGGCGACGCTAAGAACGCGCCATAAATCTGTGTAGGATTGTCGCCGTCGGTAATCTGCCCCGTTAGCGTAATGACACGACCGGCCGGCGTGATCATGCGCAGGCTCTTATAGCCCAAGCCACCCGCCTCGATCACATACATATAGCCGTCGCGGTTGATAGTGATGACAGCCGGATGGTCGAAGCGCGCGGTTGCAAGCGTACCATCTTGCGTGCCGGCAGTACCGGTGCCTGCAAACGTTGTGGTCACCCCTTCCGGTGTTATTTTTCTGATCACGTTGTTGGCCACATCGGCCACATACAAATTGCCGCTTCTGTCGAATGCCAAGCCGGAAACGCCATTGAATTTTGCGGCAGTACCCGTACCGTTCTCAAAGCCTGCCGAACTTCCGGCGAGAGTGGTCACCACGCCGGCCTGGGTAATTTTTCTGATCTTGTTATCATCGGCCACCGCAATGTTGAGGTTGGCATCCATGGCAATGACGTCGTTTTGTGTAAAGCGCGCGTTCGTGCCGGTGGCATCGGTGTAACCTGTCGATCCATTACCGGCGAGGGTGGAAACGGTCGTGCCGGTCAACGTTCTCACAGCAGATCCCGCCGCGATAAAGAGGTTGCCCGAAGGGTCGGATACCACGCCGCTTAAGCCGAGGAATTTCGCCGTGAGGGCGTCGCCATCGAGGTATCCTGCCGTGCTGCCGGCAATGATCTCGCGCGTTTTATCGGTTTTGAATCTCCGTACTTTGGTGTTAGATCTATCGGCGGCTACCAGGTTGTTGCTGGGATCCAGACAAATTCCATAGAGGCTGCTGAACTGTTGATCGCTAGCGCCCGTGGTGCCGTCGATATAGGTCGAGACATGAACCCAGGGCTTGATCGTAAAACCGGTCGCCGTCACTGTTGAGTTACCGGTGTTGACCGTTAGGAAGCCTGAAAGCGCACCGACGGGAACAATAACTTTTTTTTGCGTGGCCGTCGCTTCCAGTATTTCGGCTTTTATACCTGTAAAGGTCACTTCATTGCCCGACCCTGAAACCAATCCCGACCCGGTGATCACCACCGTGGCGCCAACGGCAGCGCTGGCCGGGGTAAAGCCTGTGATGGTGGGAACGAGAAAATCGGTTTGTGAGGTGGCCGTCTGATCGCCCACCTTCACCGAAATTTTTCCAGTGGTAGCGCCCGTCGGCACTTGCAGGATCAGCTGCGTGGTCGATGCACTGGTTACGCTGGCGATTGTGCCATTAAACCGGACTTCATTTTCGGATGCCGTGGCACTAAACGATACACCGGTTATCGTAACGGTGGTACCGTTAGGTTGTCCTTCGCCCGGGGTAAACGATGAGATGACCAGTGCGGGTGCAGGCGTGTCAGATTCATCGTTTTTGCAGGAAAGAAGGAGAAGAGAACATACGAGAACATACAACAGATTCTTGGTGATAGTAGCCATAGCGTGATAATATGATTTACTTTGAACGTAATTACTATGCAAAGTAATCAAAATCAACAGGGAGACGGATGGCGTGTATGATAATGGTACAATTTGAAAATATTCGACGCACTTCTGCGTCATGATGGCCGCTTCACTGGCTTAATGATAGAGCCTACCTGTTCAACGTTTATGGCTTACGGGATAAATGTGATTCTACTCCCGTTTCCGCTCATAATGTAAACTCAACACAGCGGACAAGACCTTCGTCTCCACCAATTGAAGCGACATCCGGTCTTTTATTTTATCGAACAATGGTATGCCCTGGCCCAGCAACACAGGGTTCACAAACAACCAATAGTCGTCGATGAGGTCGAGCGCCATGAGGGCGTGCGACGCTCCCGGGCTGCCGAAGATGAGAATGTCGCCGTTAGCGTTTTGTTTTAGCTTCGTGATTTCCTCCAGCACGTTGTCGCTGACAAATTTTGTGCGCTCGCGTTTTTCGTTTTTCATGGAACGCGACAGCACCACCTTGGTCACCCGCTTATACCACGCCGAGTGTGTCATGTCGTGTTTAGAGGCGTTGGGTTGATCGGCCGCCGTGGGCCAGTAGCTGTCCATCATTTGATACGTGACGCGACCGTAGAGGGCGGTGTTGGCGTGATCGGTAAGCTTGCCTATAAAATCGAACATGTCGGCGCCGTGGCTGATCCAGTCCATTTCGCCTTTGGGGCCGGCCACGAAGCCGTCGAGGGTGGTGTGCATACAGAGGATGATCTTGCTCATGGAGGTGTTTTTTTTATGTCTTCAAAGCTATTGATTTCAGATTGGGATGCATGCTTTTCCCGAAGATACCCCGCTTTCCGTGAATCGTCTCCCCGGCATCATCCGGCATTTATAACCCATCCATACCCAAACCTGGCCTTCCGCCATGTTAGATTATCCGTAGAAAGAAAGAATTTAGACCGTTAATTTTTATTTATTTAGACCCGTTTTCCCGAGCTAAACTTCGACCACGCTTAATCCCGATGTCTTTGAAACATCTCCTTTTCTTTGTCCTCACCGCGATCGCCTGTCGCCATGCCTCGGCACAATCATCCACCTTCACCATCGACCACACGCAGCACGTAGAACGTTTGGGCCATGCCAAAGACTCACTGTATCAAAACGTCCTGGACCAATACAAAGCTTTTATCTGGCGCTTCCCAAAAGATCCACACGCCCGGCTGGAGCGTTGCAGATTTATTCAAACGGCCTACTATGATGATTATGAAGACTACAACCCCAACGAAGAACTAGCCGAAGAATGCGCCCGCGAACTGCTGAACGTTTTCCCGAAAGACCCGGACGTGCTCCTGTATGCCTCCGAGTTTTTGTACGGCGACACGGCGATTGCCTATCTCAAAAAGCTGACCCTCGCGGTCGAGTATGACCCTAGGTTGTGGAAGGCAAGCGGCTGGAAAGTCTACAATCAACTCGCCGAACAGTATGACAATACCGACGCACATCGCGAGGCGTTGCTCTATGCCACCCGTGCCATGGCCAGCAACGATACACTCGACCTTTCGCTGTTACAGGCGCGAGCCTACAAGGGCATAAAGCAAATTGACAGCGCCATCGCAGTATTGGCCAACCACCTTGATTCGACCGATGTAGGATGGGTGTTGAATCAAAAAGGCCGCATGCTCCTCGAACTCGGCGCACCCGCCCGTGCCATCGAAGCGTTCCACCTGGCCGCCCGCGACACCTCTACCCACCAGGACCTTGCCGCCCTCGCCCAAGCCATGATCGACAACGGCCTGCACGACGAAGCCCGTGTCTACCTGCTGCAGGACTACAAAGAAAATCAGTGGAAAACCACGGAACGCGCACAGAAACTACTGGAATACGACCTCTCCCACGGCTCCGCCGACTCGGCGGCATTCTCCTACAAGCGCTTCACCGCCGACGAGTTCATGAACGATCCGCTCGGCATTTACCGGCTTGAACTTTTTATCCGCTCACCCGGTGCAGGATGGTCATTGGCCGACGCAGGACGCGTGGTCTTACTGATCTGCGCGATCGCACTGGTGTTCATCGTCCCGTACGTGTGGGTTCTACCGATCCACTACATCGGCGCCATCCGCAGGGCACGCGGCAAACTCACACCCGAAACATCGTTCCATTGGGGCCTGAGGCATTTCTGGGTGGCCTGCTCGATGCTGCTGTTGTGCGACCTGCTGTCGATCCTGTTCTTCGACTACCCGGGCTTCCTCTCCAACTTCAGCGAAGAAATCACATCCCATCACACCAGCCCGATCAATAAAGCGTCCGCCGACATGATGCTGTTTTTCAGCACCATCTCCTTTGTGTACACCGTCGCGCTCATCGACCCGGAGGACATCCGGATGTTCTTTTTGCGTCTGCGTTATAACCTCGGCCTCATCCGTCGCCAGATTGGGTTGGGCATTGCGCTGGCCTTCCTGCTGCGCATAGGCCTCGTGTTTTATCAATCTCTTTTGGCCGCCTTCGACATCAACCTCACCGAAGAAGCATCGACCGTGGTGGCCTCCGTAGTGGATAACATTGTCTCGATAAACCAGTTCTATAATCCGGTGCTGGGTTTCATGTTCGTCGTGCTGTTGGTGCCGTTCTATGAAGAAGTGCTGTTTCGCGGCATCTTTCTCTCCGCCTGCCAACGCAACATACCCTTCGTATGGGCCAACATCGCGCAATCACTGACCTTTGCCATACTTCACCAAAAACCGGTGCTCATCCCCTTCTACTTTGCCTTTGGCATGGTGGCCGGACACTTCGCACGGAAAACGCAAAGTCTTACAGCAGGGGTAGCGTTGCATGTAACGAATAATCTTATGGCATTTCTGGCGATCCTGTATTTGCAGAGATAGGAGCCAGAAGCCAGGAGCCAGTAGTCAGTAGCCAGTAGTAAGTAGCCATAGGGTGAATTCAGATGGTGGAACTTAGGAGATAAAAATCAGGGTCTGGAGTTGTCGGTTAGAAGTTAGAGTGCGACACGTGATCGACCATAGAAAACTGCAAATACTGACAAATTCAGAACAAAAAGCACAAACCGCATTTCCTACTGACCACTGACCACTGACTACTGACTACTGACTACTAACTACTGGCTCCTGACTACTGGCTCCTGGCTCCTGACTCCTGGCTCCTGAATTCCACCCCCCATTATTTCTGCACCAGACTTAAAGTCTGTGATCCCCCTTCACTTAAGACCACCATTTTTTTCAGCCTGATTTCAGCCCCCTTGGTGGCTACGGTTTTCAGTTTGAGCGTGCCATGATGGACCTCGATCGCGACTTTTGTGGTTTTGTTTTCTGGGGTTACATGAGCTATGCCCCAGCTGTAGCCGTTGGACCAGAAATAGTTTCCGGGGGTTGATGTGATGGTGAATTTTGCGGTGGGGGCGGAATAGTGAAATTCACTAAGGGCTATGATGGCCGACCAGCTCGCCATGGCGCGCGCATAGTGATTGCCACACTCTTCTTCGTTGAAAGGGTTTCGTTTGATGCCGTTGAAGCGGTCGCGGACGTCGGTGATGGTGCTGAGGGCTTCTTCGCGCATGCCCTCGTAGAGCATACCCGTAGCGGCCGTGTACTCCAACCCAGTCCATGCTTCCGACCAGTATGACAACGGAATGGCCGGGCGCTTGGATGGATCGGGATAGGCCGTTAGCATGAGACCAGCCTCGTTGCCCAGGGCGTAGGAGCGCATGTTGTTGAAGTGATCGCCAAACGTTTTCACATAATTATAGCGGCGGATGCTTTGGAGCGTTTTCTTCACATGCTCGGGGTTCGCCAAATATCCGAGGTCACAGATGTGGGCCATGTTCTGCCCGACTAATTGATCCACCAGGCAGCCTTCACCGATCTGAAAATCCGGGTCCTTCAAATCTTTCGAGCCCATGCCGATGAGTAAGCCGGGAGCAATAGCTTCTTTGCTGGCCACCGGTTGGATTTGGTGGATGTAAAATTCGCCGTTGAACAGGTGAGCATCGGTCCACTGACTGCCGCGCGTAAAAAGCTGATGGCAGGTGGTTTCAAATTCTTTGTCCTTCATGTAATTCGCCATCGCCGCCGCGGCCTTGAGGGCGCCGAGATACCAGAATTCGATCTCGGGGTTAGGGCCGTAATATTCGATGTCCATCGTGTTGTGCTGGCAGCCTTCCATCACCCCATCTTTGTCGGCGTCCCATCCGCCTTTGATCCACGCAAAAGCCAACGCTTTCTTCACACCGGGATAGACTTTCTTCAAAAACGCATCGTCACCCGAAAGCTGCCATTCGCGATACACTTTCATGACCGTTCCCATCTGCCCGTCGGCAGCGGCAGCTTTCCAGCTCTTATTCTTTTCCAACGGCAGGGATACACGAAAACTCATGAGCCCCGTGTCGTCCCACAATCCATAGGTGTATTCTACTTCGCGCATTTTTTTGGCAAGCTCGCCAAACAAGAAGGGCGTGGCGTGCTCATAATTCCAGACGTGTGTACAATTACCATAACACGATCCGGTGGACGCAAAAGCACCCTCCCACCCAAAGAAATTTCCATCGCGCGTTCGAAACGCTGTCTGTGAGCGGAGCGTGCTCGTGTTGAAGAGGGCAGCTTCTTTTACCACGTCGGGATAGTCGCTTTGCAGGAATAGCGTGACAAAGTCCAGGGTCTTTCGCTCCAGGTCCGGTAAGGCCGTGAGCGTTTTCTCGGCTACATCCCAGGCGTCGGTGTAGCGCGTGGTGTAATAGTTGCCCACCGTTTGTTTGTCGTTCCAGTCTTTTCGGTTTGGGAAATGCCACGTGAGCAGGAATTGTACTTCCTTCGTTTCGTTTGGTCCCAGCGATAGCTTCACGGCCAGCCCTGCGCGCGGGCTGTCTTCCTGTTCGTCGAACGCGATGTCCTTGAAAATGCCATCGTCGGCAAAGTCCATCCACATGTCGTTCATGTTGGCGTTCCATCCTTTGGGGTTGAAGGCTGTGCGATAGCTTACGCGATAGTTCTTGTCCAACTCCGATGTGGTGAGTGACATGGTGCCCCAGGTGCTGGCGTCCTTGTCCACGCTGTCGGAGGTCATGTAGATGCCGGCCAGGCGGTCCGTTTTCCGGAAGATATTCCGGTTATCCTTTGCCCCCTGCGGCACGATGGCGCGGTTGAAGGAATTGAACTCCACCTTAAAGCCGTCCATGCCGATAAAATTGTCGAGCGAGCCGGCCACGGCCACGGTAAGGGGTTTGCTGGTCTTGTTGGTCAGCGCATAGCGAATGACGGCCACCGGTATGCCGCTGGCATCGGCATCGGCCGGTATAAAAGGATTGAATACTTTGACTTTGGCAGAAACGGGCATTTCGGAGTCCTCCAGGTTCACCACCGCGAACGGATAGGCCGCGTCAAACGTAGCCGACGCAAACCGGGGAAATCCGTGGTTTGGGGCTGTGCTGCCTTCAGAGCCTGCGTATTCGTATGGCGGGATCGGTCCCACTAACGCCCGCGACGCTTTTTTGCCATTGGGATCTTCTGTGTATACCATGAAAAGTGGCGCTTGCTTCGGGGTGGTCGAGCCGTAAAAACCAATGCCGGGCTTGTTCATCATCTCCACGTCCTTCCACTGGCCATTGCCCCCAATAGAAATGTTCCCCGTCCCGATGCCGCCAACCGGCATCGCGATGCGGTCGGTCGCTTCTTTTTCATAGTGCTTTAACACGGGCCACGACGTGTTCTGGGCCCGGGCCACCGGGGCGAGCAATGCACTCCACAACAAAACGGCGATGTACTTCTTCATGGTTATAGTTTTATGTCGTATAAAATGAAATTTACCACCGCACAAAACCAGCATGGAAACCCAGCGTCAAGCCTCAGAAGAATGAGCCAAACGTTTAAAACACATTCAAACAGGTGGTTAAATGAAAGCTACTAAATCACTTCTTCAATCGCCACCTAAAAATGCAAAAACTGACCAGAACCAAACATCGGCTGGATGCGTCGCAACACCACGCCGCATTCGAAGGAATATGCCAAATGGAAACATGATGCGGCATTCCTGGCCCGTTTCTCTTCGTTTTAAAAATAAATCACGAGCATTCATTACATCGCTTCTTCAAAACCGCCATTCTAAATACCTTTGTTACCGTAGAAAGAATTTGACCACCGGTTATTTAGAGTGGCCACACCGTTGCGCCACATTCCGAACAGAAATAGATTTGCACCGCAAAAATTTCTTTCGCAATCCATGAAAGACCACCTCGTTTACAAGAACTGAAGTAGTAAGAAAGCAAAGGCCGGCATTAATTGGAGCAATATGGATATCCTCACCCTCGAAAGCAGCGACGACACACCACAAGTGATCCTGGACAAAGACAAAAACATCTTTGAGATCTCCGGCCGTTGTCTCCCGGAGGACGCCGTATCATTTTTCAATCCCATAATGGACTGGGTCAAACGCTACGCCCAGTCACCCAACCCGGCCACAGCCTTCCACATCAAACTCGACTACTTCAACACCGCCTCTTCCAAACTCCTTCTAGATCTCCTCACCGCCCTCAAAGCCATCCCCGCCATCCGCGTCATCTGGCACTCGTACGCCGACGACGAAGAAGTCCAGGAAGCCGGCGCCGAATTCTCCGAACAAGTAGACATCCCCTTCGAATTCCGCGAGCGCTAGTCCACCCCAAGCCATAAAACTCACAACATAACAGGGCTCCCCAAGCCACAAGCACCTCCATGCCCCAACTTTCCCCCGCAAAAACTCACCACCAATTATCAACGCTCACCCAAACACAACCCCACCACTACACAAAACTTTTTTTCACACCAAAAAAACTTTCCCTATCTTCTATCCAAACCAAACCCACACCCACTCCCTCCTGCCTCAGGAGGGATCCGTTGATGACACAGTGTCATCAACGAGGGAGGTGTATGTCCCCCATGCCCGATATCCATAACCGCAAATACCTCGAGAAATTCCGCAAACAAAACCGGAAAACCTCCACCTCCGCAGAAGCCACACTCTGGCACCACCTAAAAGCGAAACAACTCGGCTGGAAATTCAGAAGACAACACAGCGTGGGAAATTATATCCTGGATTTCTATTGTGCCACCGAGCGGATAGCGGTAGAGTTGGATGGGAAGTATCATTTTACCGAAGAAGGTAGAGCGCGCGATGAGGTGCGGACCCGGTATTTGAATGGGTTGAATATAAAGGTGTTGAGGTTTGAGAATAAGAGGGTGTTTGAGGATTTGGGTGGGGTTATGAAGGAGATTAGGGGGGCGTTTTCACCTCCCTGATTCCGGCGGAGTCGGAGTCGGTCCCTCTTGAGGCAGGAGGGGTATTGGTGGGGCGTGTCGTTTTTTGTGGGGGAAATTTGTTGTGGATGGTCTTGGTGGTGGGGATAAAATACAGGGGGAAATGCAAGAACGCAAGGCGATGGTGCCTTGCGTTCTTTGTGTTTAGGTTGCGCTATTTCGGTTTGGCGAACCCTCTGACTTCCATGAGGGCATTGATCTTCGGGTCGCGGCCGCGGAATTGTTTGTAGCCTTCCGCGGGATCGATGGTGTTGCCGACGGAGAGGACGTGTTGTTTGTAGCGGTCGCTTACCGTTTTGTCGTAGGGGCCGCCGGCTTCGGTGAAGGCGGTGAAGGCGTCGGCGGAGATGACGTCGGACCAGAGGTAGCTGTAGTAGCCTGCGGAGTAGCCGTCGTCGGCGAAGATGTGGAGGAATTGAGGGGTGCGGTGACGCATGACGATTTCGGCGGGCATGCCCAGGGCCGTGAGGGTTTCGCGTTCGTATTGGTCGGGGTCAATTTTCTTGTCGCCTTCCAGGTGGAGCTTCATGTCGATGAGGGCGCTGGCCAGGTACTCTACCGTGGTGAAACCCGAGTTGAAGCTTTTGGTTTTCCGGATTTTGTCTACCAGTTCTTTGGGGATGGGTTTGCCGGTTTGATAGTGCAGCGCAAAAGTATTCAGCACTTCGGGCGTGAGGAACCAGCGCTCGTTCAACTGCGACGGGAACTCCACGTAGTCGCTGGCCACATTGGGAGATTGCAGCGATGGATAGGTAACATTGGAAGAAAGTCCATGGAGGGCGTGGCCAAATTCATGGAACAACGTGTTGGCGTCGTCCAGCGAAATAAGTACGGGTTCGCCAGGTTTGCCTTTTATGAAGTTGCTGTTGTTGGATACCATGGGCAACAAGCCGCCGTCGAGTTTGTGTTGGTTTCGGTAGGTGTTCATCCAGGCACCCGAGCGCTTGCCGGGACGTGCGTAGGGATCGAAGTACCAAACGCCAACGGTACGGCCACTGGTCTTGTCTTTTACTTCCCATACTTTTACGTCGGGATGATATACGGGAACACTGTCGAGCGGAGTGAACGTGAAACCAAAGATTTCGCCGGCGGCCCAGAACATGCCTTCCCGCATTTTGTCAAGCTGCATGTAGGGCTTCACTTCGTTTTGGTCGAGGTCGTAGCGTTGCTTTCTTACTTTCTCGGCATAGAACCGATAGTCCCACGGCGCGATCTTGATGTTGGCTCCCTCCTTTTGGGCGATCGCCTGCATGTCGGCCACTTCCACTTTCACACGGCCGACGGCGGGCTTCCACACTTCTTCCATGAGGGCCATGGCGCGTTCGGGTGTCTTGGCCATTTTGTTGTCCAGCATCAGGTGGGCATGGGTTTTAAAGCCCAGGAGTTTGGCGCGTTCGGCGCGCAGTTGCAGGATGTCGGTGATGATGGCGTTGTTGTCGTTAGCGTTGCCGTTGTCGCCGCGGTTAATGAACATACGCCATACTTTTTCGCGGAGCTCACGGTTGGTGGAAAACGTCAGGAACGGGTCCACGGACGAGCGGGTGTTGGAGATCAGCCAGGCGTTTTCCTGTTTCTTTTCCACAGCCGTGGCGGCAGCTCCGTCGATAAGGCTTTGAGGCAGTCCGGCCAGGTCTTCTTTTTTATTGATCGTGACATACTGATCGTTCTCGTCGGCCAACACATGCTGGCTAAATTTAGTGAAGAGGGCGGCGAGCTTCTGGTTGATGCCCGACAGGCGCTGCTTCGCCGTGGAGTCGAGCTGGGCGCCGGAATGGACAAAGTTGGTATAATACAGCCAGGTGAGCCGTTGTTGCTCGGGCGTCAGGGCTTTGAGGGCGTCCGATTCGTAGACCGTCTTGATGCGGGCAAAGAGTTTTCCGTTCTGGATGATCTGGTCGTTGAACGCCGCCAGCCTGGGGGTGAGCTCGCTTTCGATCTTCTGGAAGGAGCTGTCGTTCATGTTGTTTGCCCAGATATTGAGAAACGTCTGCAGCCGGTTGAACGACTTGCCCGACTGTTCCAGCGCCAGGATGGTGTTGTCAAAATCCGGAGCAGCGGTTTGGGCCGTGATCTTGTCGATGTCGGCGAGGTTGGCGGCAGTGGCCGCCTCAAAGGCCGGTATAAAATGTTTGTGTTCCACCTTGTCGAACGGCGGCAGGCCGCCATACGGTCCCTCCCAGGCCTTCAGGAGGGGGTTGTCGTCGGATGCGACAGGTGTTTCTTTTTTGGGCTTACTGCATGAAAAAAGCGCCGCTGCAAATAACAGCGACAAAGAAATCCGGTAATGGTGTCTCATATCATTGGTCGGGTTTAACAGGTCCGAAAGTAACACAAGTTCCCCGAAAACGCCACGCCGGACTTAACATTAGCATAACAGGACGCCGGGGAGGTTAACCGGCTCCCGGCAAACTTTTCCGGTCAAATAAATCCCGGTTTTAAAAATAAATCGCACCGGGCATAAACTAATTTCGCTGGAGCTGCGTAATACAAAATATACCGATTGGTATATTTTATAAAAGACCGCTTTCGCGGAAACAAAGACCAGGATTGCCGCCGTTTGGCAATCGATCGATAAAATCAAACAAACAAGAAACCATCAACTCATCAACACATGAAAACAACAAAAAACACCATCCTCATCACCGGCGGCACCGCGGGTATCGGTCTGGAGATCGCAAAACAATTCGCTGCAAAAGGCAACCAGGTGATCGTTACCGGAAGAGACGAAGCACGACTAAAGAAAGCACTCACAGAAGTTCCCGGCGCGCACGGCATCGTGTCCGACGTCTCGAACGCTAAGGATGTAGAACAGTTAGTAAAAAAGCTTTACGCCGAATTTCCCTCCCTCAACATCGTCGTCAACAATGCAGGACGCGCGCACCTGTCGGACCTCGCCGAAGGACAGGGTACTTTTGAAAAAGCCAGCGATGAAATGCTGACCAATTATCTCTCCATTATTCGTTTGAATGAAGCCGTCTTGCCCTTGCTGAAAGAGCAAAAGGAGGCCGCCGTGGTGAACGTATCGTCCATCGTAGCGCTCACACCAAACCATCGCACCGCCACCTACGGTGCCAGCAAAGCAGCACTCCACTCCTATACGCAATCGTTGCGCATCGCGTTGGCGAAGCATTCGGCCGTGAAAGTTTTTGAGCTGATGCCTCCCCTCGTGAACACAGATTTCTCCCAGGAAATCGGCGGCGAGAGGGGAATTCCTCCGGCAACCGTTGCAACGGACTTAATACACGCGATCGAAAGCAATACGTATGAGGTCCATGTGGGTCAGACCGCCTATATCTATGATCTGAGCCGCAGCGCCCCCGCAGAAGCCTTGTTAGCGATGAATCCTTAAGGGTTTATCGTTTGAGGTTAGGATGGATAAGGAGTATGAGGGAAATTGCTGCGCATGAGGCAGGCAATCCAAGGAGTGGCATTGATTCAAATCGGCGTGAATCAAATTGGTCAGCAACGTTATGTATATGCGCCGACTATTGATATATGAAAAAGTTCGTCTCGGAGACTGACCTTTTTCTTTAGAGCGATCTCTGGAACGGGCGGCAACATGCTCGTCATCGACAAGAATGGTGACGCGAAATGGAGTTCTTGAAATTTCCAGTTGCACCAGAAACCCGGAGGCGACAGTTTTTCTTTACTAGAAATGGAAATGTACCTGAGATCCGTTTCTGATTCCTGTAGGCAACCGGTAAGCCCTTTTACGTTCTTCCACCGTCACAAATGCCCGAAGGGCATCCCTATCATAGCCCCGGGTGAAACCCGGGGTTACAGTGAATCGAAATGTTCAACCCCGGAGGGGTTTCCCTTCTGTGGAGATATGTGTTCGTTGACCTTCCGTCTTTTAGTGTTTCTTCTTTTAAATGTGCATCACGCCGTGGGTAACCCTTCCAGGGTTGAATGCACGCTTTCTCTGACCCCCAGTTTTACTGGGCTGTGATAGGAAAGCCCTACGGGCTTAGGTAGCCACTCACCCCACGGCTCGCATTGCAACCCATCCCTCATTCCTCAAAATGCCGCATCTTTTTTATCTGAAAACTGTAGTACAGGTAAAACAGGGCCGGCAAAATAAACAGGCTTCCTACCAGCAATGCCCAACCTAACGCAGCAAGGGTTTTTTCGGGGGCCTCGTATTCATAGAGGGACAGGCTTTCGCCGTTGGCCATGATAATGATGTTTGGGAAATGGGCGTAGCTGATGGCCAATAAAATCATGGTCACCTGGAACGACACGAGCAGCCTTAGCAGGAGTCGTCTTTTTCGCCTGATCAACGCCCAAAGTGCGATCAGCGATACCGTGGCGGCCGATACGGCCAGCAAGCCGACCGCGTCTTTGAACACCCATTTCATGAGCGGCACGTCGTCGATCTCTGCCGCTACAAACACCAGTACGCCGCAGGCTATGGCGATCAGGTTTGCGTTTCGGGCTTTGCGGATGAATTCGCGGCGGTCGCGATCGTCTTCGGCTTCGCCGATGAGGTATACGGCGGCGAGGAATCCGCATAGCGCCACCGTGAAGAAGCCCACGGAGACGGAAAACCAATTGAGCCAGCCATAGACGTAGGCGGTCAGAAAATCCTTGGCATCGGGTTGGATTTGGCCCGACACGGTGCTGCCGGCGATAATGCCCAGGAAGAGCGGGGTGACAAAACTTGACCACACAAAAATGCGGTTATACACTTCCTGCATCTCGTCGCGCACGGCATCGTAGTGCCGGAACACGAATGCCGTTCCGCGCGCCGTGATGCCCAGCAGCATGATCAACATCGGGATGTGCAGGTAGATGGACAGTTGAGTGTAGACTACCGGGAAACCCACGAACAAGATAACAATGGCGATGATCAGCCACATGTGGTTGGCCTCCCATATGGGCCCGATGGCGAGATACAACGTGCGCCGCGTGCGGCGAACATGCTGTGGCGATGTGAACAATTCGATAATGCCCGCACCAAAATCGGCGCCACCCAATACAAAATACAAGAGTATCGAGAGCCAAAGAAACGTTACCACGACGTAGCTCATGCCGGCTTTGTTGAAGGTTGAACATCATACAGGCGCGGCACCATCTGGATCTGGCGTTTCAACAGGAAAACGATGACGAGGCTAAGCGAGATGTATACGGCCGTGAACAGATAGAACGTCCACGCAATGCCGGGCATAGGCGTGACAGCGTCTTTGGTGCGCAGGATGCCTTGAAGGATCCAGGGTTGACGGCCCACTTCGGTTACGGTCCATCCCGCTTCAACGGCCACAAAGCCCAACGGGGTGGCCAGGGCAAAGAGTGTGAGAAACCATTTCTTTTGAAACCATTCACGCTTGCGGAACGCGATGAACACCGTGACAGCGAGCCCCACCAGGAACATGCCGATGCCCACCATGATCTGGAAAGCGTAGTGCACCACCGGCACGGGCGGCTGATCGGCTTCGGGGATCTTGTCGAGACCGGCCACTTCGGCGTCGAAGCTGCCGTAGGTCATGAAGCTGAGCATGCCGGGTAGTTCGATGGCGAAATCAACCGTTTTGGTTTTGGAATTGGGAATGCCCCCGATAATGAGCGGTGCCGATCGTTGGGTGTGATAGTGCGCCTCCATGGCCGCCAACTTGGCGGGCTGTCGGCCGGCCACGTCCTTGGCGGAAAGGTCGCCGCTGAGGGGCTGAAGCAATGCCGCGACGCCACCAAACGTTGCAGCGATCTTGAACGCGTGCAGGTGGAAAGCCATGTTGCGCTGGCGCAGGATCATGAGGGCGTGTACACCGGCCACGGCAAATCCGGTGGCCGCTATGGCGGCCAAGGTCATGTGCAGGGCTTGGGTGAACCACGCATCGTTGAACATGGCTTTGATGGGATCGATGTTCAGGTATTGACCATCGACATAATCAAAACCGGCAGGGCTATTCATCCATGCATTTGCCGATACCACGAGAATACCGGAAGCTAATCCGCTCACGCCCACGATCACGCCGGTGAACCAATGGAACCACGTGTTGAAGCGACCCCAACCATAAAGAAAAAATCCCAGGAAAATGGCTTCGATGAAGAAGGCGACGCCTTCCAGTGAGAACGGCATGCCGAAAATTGGCCCGGCGTGCTCCATGAATCCAGGCCACAGCAATCCCAGTTCAAACGAAAGCATAGTGCCTGAAACCGCACCGGTGGCAAAAAAGATCGCGACGCCTTTACTCCAGGCTTTGGTGATGTTTTTGTAAATATCGTTGCCGGTAGTGATCCATTTGAAATGCGCTACCGCCATGAAGAAGGGCATGACCATGCCGATGCACGCATAGATAATATGAAACCCCAGCGACAAGGCCATTTGTAAACGCGCTGCGAGTAAGTCATCCATAATGCACTTTAGTACACGAAAATACACCCGAATGGATACATTTTTTATAATTCTTTTCCTTGAAAAAAGAAAGCCACCGCTACCCGGAAATAACCGTCCAAAAGAATGGCTTTGCGACGCGCCGGGAGGACGTGCTTTTGACCCGGGAAGGCTGAAGGAAAGAGGCGTTTCTCTCCACGGTTTAGCTCTTTTTTACGCACTCTGTGGAAAGCCTTACTCATCCGTCCACGGGATTCCACAATTTCCGGTGGAAAAAAGGCGGTTAAAAATTGGGAACAGAAATTGTTAATGCTTCAGCGCCTACAACTTTCTTATGAAAAAGAATTTAAGAATCCTTGTTCTCGAAGACATGGAGGATGATTTGGAATTGATTGAGTACATTTTGAGTGATGCCAACCTTGATTTTTCGGCCAAACGGGTCGACAACCGGGAAGAATTCATAACCGCGCTGCAAACTGAACCGATAGACGTTATCCTCTCCGACCATTCCCTGCCGCAATTCAATTCGCAAGAGGCCCTGGCCATCTACCTGGAATCAGGGTTGAAGATTCCTTTCATTTTGGTGACAGGTGCCGTGTCGGAGGAATTTGCGGTGAACACATTAAAGCAGGGCGCCGACGACTACGTGTTGAAGTCCAACCTAACCCGGCTGCCATCGGCCATTATAAACGCCGTACGGCAACGCGAAGCAGAAGCGGCCAAAATGCTGGCCAACGATGCGATGCGCCGGCAATACGAGGAATTGATGAAGATCAACAAAGAGCTGGACAGCTTTGTCTACAGCGTATCGCACAACCTGCGGGCGCCGTTGCGCTCTGTGCTGGGCCTGATCAACCTGGCCCGCATGGAGGACGAAAAACGCGGCAACTTTTTTAACGAATATTTCGGCATGATGGAAACCAGCATGAACAAGCTGGACGATACCCTCAAAGAAATCCTGGACTACTCACGCAATGCCCGCCAGGATCTGACGATCGAACAAATAGACATCCGCAAATTGGTGACCGACAACCTGGAACGCATGCAGTACATGCCCGGCTCCTCGCGCATTGTGAAACAGATCGACGTGAAAGAAGACTACGCGTTGTTTTCTGATAAATACCGTCTTTCAGTGATCTTTAACAACATCATTTCCAACGCCATTAAATACTACGACGAACATAAAGAACAGTCCTTTTTGCGCATCGCCATCACGGTATCCAAAGACAAGGCGCACATGGAATTCGAGGACAACGGCATCGGTATTGATCCGGCCTACCTTTCGAAGGTATTCGATATGTTTTTCCGGGCCACGCACAACAACGACGGCGCCGGCCTGGGGTTGTACATCGTGCAGGAGGCGGTCGACAAGCTGAAAGGCACCGTGGTGATCAACTCTCAAATCCGGAAAGGCACAACCTTCGTTATCGAAATGCCCAATTTCTCCTAGCGGTTACCCGCCGGACATTCCCCGTATGAATCCTGGCATCTGCCGGGGGTGGAATGGTATTGACCATCCCAAACCTGGTTCCGGTTTTCGAACGCCGTCCAAAGAATAATTATACGGCCTTTTCAGCGCGTAATTTGATTCTTGTATATCTTTAGACCTATAACTTTCTCGGCTTGTTCACTGTCTTGTTCTCCGGATTCAACGCATTTGCTTCATGAGTCTTTACCGTACCATCCTCCTGGTCGACGACGACAAAGAGGATCAGGAAATTTTTAGGGACGCTATTGAGGAAGTTGACTCTTCTGTCCATTGCCTTTGTGCCAACAATGGCGAAGAAGCGCTTATCCTGTTGGGTAACGACATTACGGCCCAGCCCGATCTTTTATTCATCGACCTGAACATGCCGCGTCTAAACGGCAAGCAGGTTTTGCAGGAAATAAAAAAACAACCCCATCTCGATGGCATTCCCGTCATCATGTATTCCACCTTCTTTGGGGAAGCCGACATTGCCGAAATCACGGCGGCCGGTGCGGTCCATCACATGATCAAGCCCACAAAATTTACCGATCTCTGCGAATCCCTGGAAAAAATATTGGCGACACGTTGGTGATCATCCCATTTCTTCTTGTTTTATGGGAAGCGAAATGATGAACGTGGAGCCTTCGTTCACCTTGCTGCGCGCGGAAATATAGCCGTTGTGCAGTTCCGCTATCTTTTTGCAAAGCGCCAACCCCACGCCCGTGCCGGCATAGTCACCGTTGTTGTGCAGCCTTCTGAACATGCCAAAGATCTCTTCCGCATACTTTTGGTCAAAGCCGATGCCGTTGTCCTCCACAAAGATGCGGCAATACCGATTCACCAAATTCTTGTCGCGGTCGTTCACCCCCACGCTCACTTCGGAGCGGATGCGAATGGTGGCCTCCGCGTCTTTCTTTCGATACTTTAGAGCATTGCTGATCAGGTTCTGGAACAAGGGCCGCATCAGGGTCGGGCTCACCACCAGCGGAGGCAGCGGCTCGACGGAGATCCGGGCGTTGGTTTCGTGCACCTCTTCCTCCATTTCGGCCAGCAAGTCGGTCAACACCACGTTCAGATCGCTGTTGACAAAAGCCGACTTGTCGATGGATATCTTCGAGAAGGCCAGGATGTCGACGATGAGGGCTTGCATGCGTTCGGCTGCCTGCTGAATGCGGGTCACCATCTTGGCGTCTTCGTGGAGCACGTCGCGGTATTTGCTGAACAACCGGTCGCTGAACATCCTGATCTTACGCAAGGGCTCCTGCAAGTCGTGGGAGGCCATGAAGGCAAACCGCTCCAGGTCCTTGTTGGCCGACTCCAGGTTGGCAATGTTTTCCAGCAGCTTGTGGTTGAGTTGCCTTACCTTTTCCTCGGAGACCTTGCGTTCGTTGATCTCCCGCTCAAGGTTGCGATTGATGGTGATGAGTTTCTGTTCCTGTTCGAACAGCAAGCGGTTTTTCCGGTACAGTTCGATGAGCACACCCACCTTGGCGCGCAGCACGTCGGGATTGATGGGCTTGAAAATGTAGTCGATGGCACCCGACTGATACCCCTTGAACATGTTCTCGTCGCCATAGTTGTTGGCGGTGATGAAGATGATGGGAATGTGCTTCAGCTTTTCGCGCTCGTAGATGAGGGCGGCCGTTTCGAAGCCGTTCAGGTTGGGCATCTTCACGTCCATGAGGATCATGGCAAAGTCAAACTCACTCAACAGCACCTTCAGCGCCTGTCTTCCCGAATTTGCTTTCACAAACTGGTAGCCGCTGGGCGCCAGGATGGTTTCTATGGAGAGCAGGTTGTCTTCGCGATCGTCTACGAGCAATATCTTTGGTTGCATACGGATTTCTTATTTACAAAACCACAACCGCATCAACGAAAGCAACTGGTCTATTTTCACCGGCTTCGTGATGTAATCCGAGGCCCCGGCCTCGATGCATTTTTGGCGGTCACCTTTCATGGCTTTGGCGGTCACGGCAATGATGGGGAGCGTGTTGTTTTTGTGCTCGCGCCGTATCTTTTGCGTGGTCTCGTAGCCGTCCATTTCGGGCATCATGATATCCATGAGCACCATTTCGATCTTCGGGTTCTCGGTGAGTATGTTGATGGCCTCCCTTCCGGATTCGGCGGTGATCACATTGATGTTGAAGCGCTCAAATACCGTGGTGAGGGCAAAAAGGTTGCGCACGTCGTCGTCCACGACGAGGATGTTTTTCCCGGTGAGGATGTCTTCCTTGTTGCGGATGTTCTCGATGATGCGTCGCTTTTCGGGCGCCAGGCTTTTATGGTTGATGTGCAGGTGCGAGATGGTCTCTTCCAACAAATACTCGATCGAGTTCACACCCTTCACGATGTGCGAGCTGGAATTGAGATTCACGTTGCTCATTTCCGTTTTACTAAAATCCTTCGCGGAATACACGATGACGGGTGTCAGGTCTGCCTTTGCCTTGCTCACCTCGTGCAACAGTTCCGAACCGGCCATGTCGGGCAACGTGTAGTCCAGGATGATGCAATCGAACTCTTCGGCCTGCACCAGTTCGAGCGCTTCCCGGGCGGTACCGGCAATGGTCACGTCCACTTTGTCGTCGCGATGGATCTTGGCGATCTGCGACGAATCCAGTTCATTGTCCTCCACGATGAGGATGCTCTTCTTTTCCTTGCGGTCGTAGGTGACGATGTCGTTGAAGAGGTTGTTGAGCAGGTCGTTGTTCAGCGGTTTCAGCAGGAAGCTGCGTGCGCCGCGCTTGAGGGCCAGCACCCGGTTCTCTTCTCCGGAGATCACGTGAATGGGAATGTGACGATAGGTGAGATCGTTGCGCAGCAAGTCGATCACTTTCCAGCCACTGGTGTCGGGCAGCTTCACGTCGAGCGTGATGGCTATGGGTGAGAAACGGTTTATGAAGTCGAACACTTCGAGGTAGTTGGTGGCCACCACGGCTTTCAATCCTTTCTCGTGTGCCTTTTCGATCACGATCTTTCCAAAGCGCAGGTCGTCTTCCACTACCAGCACCACCTTGTCGTTGGCCTGGATGTGGCTACGGTCGTCGCCGGAGTCGTTGATCATTTCGTTTACGATGTCCATGTTGCGGGCTTCCACACCTTCGTTGGTGATGCGCAGGTTGCCCAGCAGGTTGTTGATCTGGTTGCCGTCGTTGTCCAGTTGCAGCTCTTGGATCACCTTGATGCTTTCCGACACCTGGCGGGGCGCAGCGTTGGCGAGGCTGTTGAGCGGCAGGTATAACGTGAAGGTACTTCCCCGTCCCGCCTCGCTGTCCAGCTCGATCGTTCCCCCCAGCAGTTCGGCCAGGCCGCGGCTGATGGACAATCCCAAGCCGGTTCCACCATACTTCCGGCTGGTCGACCCTTCGGCTTGCTGGAAGGCCTCAAAGATGATGAGTTGTTTTTCCTGCGGGATACCGATACCGGTGTCGCTGATGGAGAAGGCTACCACCGTGGAAGCGTTGTCGAGCGTGGCCACGCCGGGTTTCCAGGTCCGTTGCGCTTCGAAGATCTTCAGGGCCACCTCTCCTTTCTCGGTGAACTTGAACGCATTCGACAACAGGTTCTTCAGGATCTGGTTGAGCCGCTGGATATCGGTCTCCATCGTGGCGGGCAACATATAATCGGTTTCGATCTTGAACCTGAGGTTGCGCGCTTCGGAAATGGGCTTGAAGGTGGTCTCCACAAACGAAGCAATCTCGCCGATGCGCACCGACGAGATGTTGGCCGAAATAAATCCGGACTCGATCTTCGAAAGGTCGAGGATGTCGTTGATGAGTTGGATAAGGTCGTCGCCGCACGAGTGAATGGTCTTGGCGTAGCGGATCTGTTTGTCGTTCAGGTTGCCTTCGGCATTCTCGTAGAGTTGCTGAGCGAGGATGAGCAAGCTGTTGAGTGGCGTGCGCAATTCGTGCGACATGTTCGCGAGGAATTCCGATTTGTATTTGGACGTGAGGGTAAGCTGCTCCGCTTTTTCTTCCAGCGATTTCCGGGCTTCTTCCACTTCCTTGTTCTTCGCTTCCACTTCGTCTTTTTGTTTCACCAGCAGGAACGCTTTGTCTTGCAACTCGTCGTTGGTTCTGCGCAATTCTTCCTGTTGGGTTTTCAATTCACCGGCCAGCGACTGCGACTGGGCCAAGAGCTCTTCCGTGCGGGTATTGGTCTCGATGGTGTTCAACACGATACCGAGACTTTCCGTCAGCTGGTCGAGGAAGTCAAGGTGGGTTTCGTTGAAGACGTCCAGCGAGGCCAGCTCGATCACCGCTTTCACGTTATTCTCGAACACGATGGGCAGAATGATGAGGTTGGCGGGTTTCGCTCTACCCAACCCGGAGTTGATCTTCACATAGCCCTGGGGCACGTTGGTGAGCAATATTTTCTCTTTCTCCAGCGCACACTGACCAACCAAGCCTTCGCCGATCGCAAATTCGCGCGGGATGGTTCTTTCTTCTTTATAAGCGTAGGCCGCAAACAGCTTCAGTTTCACTTGTGCCATGTCTTCGTCCTGCTGCAAAATGTAGAACGCTCCATAGTGTGTAGAAACCACCTGCGCCAATTCCGAGAGGATGCGACGGGTCACCGTCTTCAGGTCTTTCTGACCTTGCAACATCTGCGTGAATTTGGCCAGGTTCGATTTCAGCCAGTCCTGATCCTGGTTTCGGAGGGTTGTTTCGCGCAGGTTGGTGATCATCTGGTTGATCGTATCTTTCAAAGCCTCCAACTCGCCCTTGGCATCCACCCGGATGGTTCGCGTCAAGTCCCCTTTCGTTACGGCCGACGCCACTTCAGAAATGGAACGCACCTGTGTGGTGAGGTTGGCGGCCAGCTGGTTCACGTTTTCCGTCAAATCTTTCCAGGTTCCGGATGCTCCGGGAACGCTGGCTTGTCCGCCGAGACGTCCTTCCACCCCTACTTCGCGCGCTACGGTCGTTACCTGTTCGGCAAACACGGCGAGCGTGTCGATCATCTCGTTGATGGTATCGGTTAACTGCGCCAACTCGCCGAGGGCGTTGATGGACAGCTTTTGTTTCAGGTTTCCTTTCGCCACCGACGTCACTACTTTGGCAATGCCGCGCACCTGGCCGGTCAGGTTGGAAGCCATCTGGTTTACGGAGTCGGTCAAGTCTTTCCACGTACCGGCTACACCGCGCACTTCGGCCTGGCCGCCGAGCTTTCCTTCCGTTCCCACTTCACGGGCCACACGGGTCACTTCAAAGGCGAAGGAGTTGAGCTGCTCCACCATCGTGTTGATCGTGTTCTTCAATTCCAACATTTCCCCACGCACGTCCACCGTGATCTTTTTGGACAAGTCGCCATTGGCCACCGCGGTGGTCACCCCGGCAATGTTCCGCACCTGGTCGGTGAGGTTACCCGCCATCTGGTTTACCGAGTCGGTCAAATCTTTCCACGTACCGGCTACACCCGGCACAAAGGCCTGGCCGCCAAGTTTACCGTCTGTTCCCACCTCACGCGCCACGCGGGTTACTTCAGAAGCAAAACCGCGGAGCTGATCCACCATCGTGTTGAGCGTATCTTTCAATTGCAAAATTTCTCCGCGCACGTCCACCGTGATCTTTTTGGACAAGTCGCCATTGGCTACCGCGATGGCCACGTTGGCAATGTTACGGATCTGGGCTGTGAGGTTACCGGCCATCTGATTCACCGAGTCGGTCAAACCTTTCCACACACCTCCCACGCCTTTTACCGTGGCTTGTCCGCCGAGTTTCCCTTCGGATCCAACCTCTCGCGCCACACGCGTTACTTCCGATGCAAAAGAGTTGAGCTGATCCACCATCGTGTTGATCGTGTCTTTCAGCTCCAGCATTTCACCTTTCACATCCACCGTAATTTTCTTTGACAAATCGCCTTTGGCCACGGCCGTGGTCACCTCGGCGATGTTCCGTACCTGATTCGTCAGGTTGTCGGCCATTTTATTTACCGAATCGGTTAAGTCTTTCCAGGTTCCCCCTACGCCCGGCACGTCGGCCTGGCCGCCCAATTGGCCTTCGGAACCTACCTCGCGGGCTACGCGCGTTACTTCCGAACCGAAGGAATTCAACTGGTCCACCATGGTGTTGATGGTGTTTTTCAATTCGAGCATTTCCCCCCGCACGTCCACAGCGATTTTCTTTGACAAGTCGCCTTTGGCCACGGCAGTGGTCACTTCGGCGATGTTCCGCACCTGGTTGGTGAGGTTGGACGCCATCTGGTTTACGGAGTCGGTCAAATCTTTCCATGTTCCGCCCACACCGGGCACGTTGGCCTGACCGCCCAACTGACCATCCGAACCCACCTCGCGCGCCACCCGCGTTACTTCCGAGGAGAAGGAGTTCAATTGATCCACCATGGTGTTGATGGTATTCTTCAATTCCAACAATTCACCCTTGGCATCTACCGTAATTTTCTTTGATAAGTCACCTTTGGCCACCGCCGTGGTTACACCGGCTACGTTCCGCACCTGGGCGGTCAGGTTACCGGCCATCTGGTTCACCGAGTCGGTCAAGTCTTTCCAAACCCCGCCGACGCCTTTCACCGTGGCCTGGCCTCCGAGCTTGCCTTCCGTTCCTACCTCGAGGGCCACACGCGTTACTTCCGAACCAAAGGAGTTGAGCTGATCCACCATCGTGTTGATCGTGTTCTTCAACTCCAACATTTCCCCGCGCACGTCTACCGTGATTTTCTTTGATAAGTCGCCGTTGGCTACCGCGGTGGTCACACCGGCAATGTTCCGCACCTGGCCCGTAAGGTTCGATGCCATCTGGTTTACAGAATCGGTCAGGTCTTTCCAAATACCACCTACACCCTTCACCGTAGCCTGGCCTCCCAGTTTTCCTTCCGTTCCCACTTCGAGGGCCACACGCGTTACTTCAGAACCAAAGGAGTTGAGCTGATCCACCATCGTGTTGATCGTGTTTTTCAATTCCAACATTTCTCCGCGCACGTCCACCGTGATTTTCTTTGACAAGTCACCGTTGGCCACCGCAGTGGTCACACCGGCAATGTTTCGCACCTGGTTGGTCAGGTTACCGGCCATTTGATTTACGGAGTCGGTCAAATCTTTCCACGTTCCCCCTACTCCGGGCACATCGGCCTGACCGCCCAACTGACCTTCCGATCCCACCTCGCGGGCTACACGCGTTACTTCGGAAGAGAAGGAGTTCAATTGGTCCACCATGGTATTGATGGTATTCTTCAATTCCAACAACTCGCCTTTGGCATCAACTGTAATTTTCTTTGACAAGTCGCCCGTGGCCACAGCGGTGGTCACGCCGGCGATGTTTCGCACTTGCGCGGTAAGGTTGCCGGCCATCTGGTTTACGGAGTCGGTCAGATCTTTCCACACACCGCCCACGCCTTTCACTGTTGCTTGTCCACCAAGTCGTCCTTCCGTTCCCACTTCGAGGGCCACACGCGTTACTTCCGAGCTAAAGGAGTTGAGCTGATCCACCATCGTGTTGATGGTGTTCTTTAATTCGAGCATTTCACCCTTCACGTCAACCGTGATCTTTTTGGAAAGGTTTCCCCGGGCGATGGCCGTGGTCACTTCGGCGATGTTGCGCACCTGGTTGGTGAGGTTACCGGCCATGTGGTTCACGGAGTCTGTAAGATCCTTCCACACGCCGCCTACCCCTTTCACTTTGGCCTGCCCGCCCAACTTTCCTTCCGAACCTACCTCGCGGGCTACACGGGTTACTTCCATGGAGAACAGGTTGAGCTGCTTCACCATGTAATTCACTTCTTTGGCAATGCGAAGGAATTCTCCTTCCAATCGGTGATCACCAATTTCTTCGGGCATTTCCTGCGAGAGGTTGCCTTTGGCCACCGAGCTGATCACGTGTGCAATTTCAATCGTGGGGTGAACAAGGTCGGAGATCAAAACGTTGAGCGAGTTCACGCCTTCGCTCCAGGCACCTTTTGTACTGGGGATCTCGATACGCTGTGTGAGCTTGCCCTGTTTGCCGATGGTATTGCCGGCACGGGTGAACTCCTGCATCATCTTTTCGTTGAGCGAAATGATCTCGTTGAGCGTGTCATATATCTTTCCATTCAGGCCCACCTCGTCGATGGGCATGCGTACGGAAAAGTTGCCATTTTTTACTTCGGTTAAGACTCGAAGAAGTTCTTTTGAACCCATCGGGTCAGCCGATAATGCGTGACCATCGGCATGCACGGTTTCGGTGGCGTGACCGTTGGAACCGTTTTTCTTTGCGCGCACATTGGATGCGCTCTTCTTGGCAGAAGGGCGCTTCTCTTTCACCGCGGCTTTCGTCTTCATAGCTGGAGGTTTATTTCTAAAAGTAGGAAGAAGCACTTCAAATTCCATCGTCAGGACCTCGAATTAAATCATCAAAAAACCGGGTGTGTAATAAATTCCACACGTTCCACACTTCCGTTTTATCCTATGACGCGGACCCTATTCGTCAGGAAGAAATTTTGAAAATGCGATTTTACTTGATGCTCAAGCATCTTTCCGGCGCGCGGGATAGCGATGCTTGAAGTCTCCCACGTCAACGCAATTTGTGGCACGCTATTTTATGCAACGCCATCGAGGATCAAGCCTGGTAGCAGCGGAGCAATTTTAGCATCTTGCACGTTCCTCAAACCCTAACCATGATGAAATACGATGCCGTTATTATCGGATCGGGTCAAGCCGGTTCTCCCCTTGCCGCCAAGCTGGCCAAGGCCGGATGGAAAACTGCCCTGATCGAAAAGCGTTGGGTGGGTGGCACGTGCGTGAACGACGGCTGCACCCCCAGCAAAACCCTCATCGCTTCCGGCCGCAGAGCCTACCTCGCGCGACATTCGGCGGCGCTGGGCATTCAGATCCCCTCCCCGGTGGTCGATATGGCCACGGTGATACAACGCAAAGACCGGATCGTGACCGCCAAGCGCGCACGCCTGGAAGAATGGCTCCGCAAAACAAACGGCCTCGACCTCATCACTGGCACGGCCAGCTTTACCGGCGAAAAAAAATTGACCGTTCATCACCCCGATAGAACGTCCACGGAAGTGGAAGGCGAATTCATCTTTATCAACACCGGTGCATCGCCACAGATACCCGCGCTCGAAGGCGTTAACGATACGCCCTATTACACGTCGACCACGATCATGGATCTGAAAACAGTTCCCGATCACCTGGTTATTCTCGGCGCCGGCTACATCGCCATGGAATTCGGACAGCTCTTCCGCCGCCTCGGCAGCCAGGTGACGATCCTGGAACGCTCCGCCGCCCTTCTGAATAAAGAGGACGACGACATCGCCGGCGAATTGAAAAATATACTGGAACTGGAGGGCATTAAGATCCGCCTCGGCACAACGGTTACCAAAGCCCGCCGCCTTGCCGACGGACAGGTTGAACTGACCTTATCCTCTAATGGCGCATCCCAAACCCTCACCGGCTCCCATTGGCTCATCGCTTCAGGGCGTTCACCCAACTTCAGTGATTTAAAACCTGAAGGCGCCGGAATTGTTCTCACAGAAAAAGGCTTTATAAAAACCGACGATCGGCTGGAAACTTCCGTAAAAGGAATTTATGCACTGGGTGATGTGAGAGAAGGCCCGGCCTTCACGCACATTTCCTACAACGACTACCTCGTTGTTTCGCGCAACCTGCTGGACAAGGCTGGGATTTCAGTGCAGGACAGGCTGGTTCCGTACTGCATGTTCACCGACCCCGAGTTGGGCCGCATCGGCCTCACCGAAAAAGCGGCGCGCGAGAAAGGGCAGCGCATCAAGGTGGCCAAGCTCAGCATGTCGCAAGTGGCGCGCGGGATCGAGACCGGGGAAACACGCGGGATGATGAAAGCGATCGTGGACGAGGAGACGCATGAAATACTCGGCGCCTCCATCCTGGCGCCCGGTGGCGGCGAGATCATGTCGGTGCTGGAAGTGGCCATGATGGGAAAGCTTCCTTACGAAAAAATTCGCGACGGCATTTTTGCCCACCCTACTTTTTCGGAATCGCTCAACAATCTCTTTATGACCCTGGACAACGTTTGAAAAAAATATTTTTTTATGACCGAAGCCCTACTTTCTGAAAAAAAAATGGCATCATCGCCCGGGATGACGGCAC
>DATDAV010000315.1:0-36468 GCA_036525235.1 Chryseolinea sp.
CAAACCTGCTCACCTTTACGAAGTATTCAGGCCTTGATCCTGAAATGACGGTAAGCAACAATGCGCTGTCCGACGGCGACCGCTCCTCCGGACTAGACTGGGGTACGTATCCCTCCGCGAAGTCATTCAACCTCGGTGTCAGCATCACTTTCTAAAACAGACGGCTATGAAAAAAATCAATACACTCCTTCTAACCTGCTTCATACTCGCGGTAAGCGCCTGCTCTGATTTTTTAAAGGAAGACCTCCAGGGTACCTACTCGAATGCTACTTTCTATAAAACAGAATCACAGGCCACCCTGGCACTGACAGGTGTTTATAACGTCGCGTCGTTTATCATGACGGACAATGCTTTATGGGTGTTCGGTGATGTCGCATCCGACGACGCCGTGCGCGGCGGCAAGCCCGGTGACCTGATCGACATTCAGTACATCGACGACTTTAATTATTCCCGCAACAATGGCATCCTTGACAAAATGTGGAAGCGGTATTATGAAGGCATCTCCCGCGCCAATTATCTGCTTTATTACGGGAATGGAATCGACATGGACGTTGCGTTGCGTGACCGCCTGATGGGTGAAGCCAAATTTCTGAGAGCGTACTTCTATTTCAGCCTCGTCAACATTTTTGGCGAGATCCCTTTAAAACTGAATCCGCCGCTCAACGACAGCGAACTTTACAAACCCAAAGTATCGGTCAGTGTCGTCTATGAACAGATCGAAAAAGACCTGAGCGAAGCCGCCGCCGTACTGAGCAATTCATATACCGGTGCAGACATCGGCAGGGCCACAAAAGGCGCGGCCTGGGGAATGCTGGCGAAAGTTTATCTCTACCAGGCAAAATGGACAGAAGCCTTGAACGCCACGGCCGAAGTCGATGCGATCGGGATCTACGACCTGGTACAGGTGTACAAAAATAATTTCATCGACTCTACACAAAACAATATCGAATCCATTTTTGAGATCCAACATCTTGCCGGACAATCGCCGCTGCTGGGCAGTTACCTCAATCAATACTTTAGTCCGGTAGTCTACAACGGATACGTGGTGAACGTGCCGGTGGAAAATTTTATCGAGGAGTTTGAAGTAACGGACGAGGCGGTTGTTGACCCGAGGCTCGACTACACCGTGGGAAGAGAAGGCCAGCCCTGGGTGAACGGTGAAACATACGATCCGGCCTGGTCCCCTACCGGGTATCTACAGAAAAAACATATCCAGCCTTTGCGCGAAGGGCCGGTCAATAATGATGGCGCGCTGAACTATGTCTACATGCGCTACGCCGATATACTTCTGATAAAAGCGGAAGCGCTCAACGAATTGAATCGCACCAGTGAGGCCCTAACACCTTTGAACGCCGTACGCAAGCGCGCGCGGGAAAGTTATTTATACGATATGGATCTTCCTGGTGCGGGAGCAGTTCCTACCGACCTCCTGCCGGATGTGACCAACACAGGTCAGCTTGACGTTCGTGTGGCCATCCGTCACGAACGAAGGGTTGAGCTCGGCTTTGAGTTTCATCGCTTCTTCGACCTGATGCGCTATGGCGAGGTCACTGCCGAAGCCGCGCTGGAAGGAACCGGTTTTTCATACGACAAGAATAGATATTTCCTCATACCACAGTCCGAACTAGATACAAATCCAGCCATTGATCAATAACCCAATCCAAACAAGTCGATTTTAAATTTTAACACTTAAACTCTATGAAAATGAAACTAGTAAAATTAATGCTCTTGGGGATAACACTGCTTTCGGCAATGTTCATTGCCTCTTGCTCAAGTAATGACGACCCGGTAGAGGGCGACAAGACCGCACTTAGTGCAGCCATCACCGCGACAGAACAAGCGCTCAACAATGCAGACGAAGGAACGCTCGAAGGTCAGTATCAGTCGGGTTCCAAAGCTACACTCCAGGCTGCGGTGGACGCTGCTAAATTAGTAGTAGCCGACACAAAAGCTGAACAACCCAAAGTCAACAGCGCACTTGCCAATTTGCAGGCTGCACTGGAAGCATTCCAGGCTAAAATCGTAGAGCCCATCGACCTTGCCAATCTGGTTGGCCGTTGGAGATTTGACGAAGGTACCGGAACTACAGCGAACGACGAATCGACAAACAATTTTGATGGCACGTTCAAAACCGGTGCTACCGCTTGGGGTGCAGGTGTTCCTACATGGTCGGCCGATCGTTTTGGCACAGCAAACAAAGCGATCCACTTTGATAAAGGCGCCAATATCGAAGTGCCTTACAATACAGCGCTCAACCCTACTTCCAAGATCTCTATCTCCATCTGGGTAAAAGCAGACGAAGTTAAAGCCGGAAACCGCTTCATCGGTTTGCAATCCTGGATCGGATATAAATTTGAGCTGCAGGAAGCGAACCGTCCCTTCATGAGTATTGGCAAGCCCGATGGCTCCACCTACGACAGGGATTCTCAACAAGATCTGCCCATCAATGAGTGGCATCACCTGGTTGCAACCTTTGGCGATGGCGATATGATTTTCTATGTAGATGGAGACTTAGTATTGGCATGGGATAATACACCCGGTGACGCCAGGTCGATCTCCGGCACTCCGTATAACTTAGTATTCGGTCAGGATTTTCCCACGGATAAATACGCTGCTACGGATGCTAATTTTGACACCGATCATGTTATTCCATTGGCATGGGGCGGATTCTTCCATGGTTCACTCGACGAAATCAGAATTTACAAATCAGTTCTTTCTGCATCGCAGGTATCCAGCATCTATGCATCTGAAAAACCGTAATCAACAATATTGACAGAAAAAGGAACAGTGAAATTTTTACTGTTCCTTTTTTTAATTCCATTAATACAAGGACGTATACAAAATACAAAGTTCCACAAAGAACTTTAACCGAACTGAAAATGATAAAGGCATGTGTTAGAAGGTTAATTTGCTTGAATTTTCTATTGATCGGTCTGATCAATGCCCGCGCACAGCCGGCACAAATTGATATTGCCCGTGTTCAGCAGATGCCCAATCTTCCTTCACCCTACCTGATGCGCGACTGGAAAGATGTAGCAAAAAAGTATGATGAATTTATTTATTCCACGACCGCGACCGGCGAATTCCTTCCCTTGATCAGCCTGAAAGCAAATGGCACGAACTATCCTGCGCTGCAACCTATCCTTCTCGATACCTATGTAGGTTCTTCCGGCAACCCGGCGGAAGCGATCAACATCATTCCTTCCCTGGTCGGGGCGACACTGGTGGGGATTGACAAATCAAATCAGAACGGCGTAAACTGGGCCATCAAAGCCAAAGAATTTTTTAACAAAACAAACGGACAGAACGTATACCTGAACGGCTACACTACTACCAGTGGCAGCGATTGGTGGTACGACGTCATGCCAAATGTTTATTTCTACCAGTTGTATTCACAATATCCCACCCTCACAGATTTTAATGTACAGCTCACCACGATCGCAGACCGCTGGCTCGACGCTGTGAAAATTATGGGCGGCACTACTACGCCCTGGGCAGTTCCTCAAATGAACTACCGTGGATTTAACCTGCTTACTATGACGCCGAACGGGAACGGAGTAATTGAACCCGAATCAGCAGGAACCATTGCGTGGCTACTATACCATGCATATGGCAAGACCGGCAACAAAAAACATTTAGAGGGCGCCCAAATGGCGCTGGAGTTTTTATCATCGTTAACCGCGAATCCGTCGTATGAGCTTCAACTTCCGTATGGAACCTTTATGGCTGCTAAAATGAATGCAGAAACAGGAACAGCATACGACGTAGAAAAGATGCTCAACTGGAGTTTTGACCGCGGACCGCTAAGGGGTTGGGGAACCATTGTCGGCACCTGGAATGGCGCTGATGTTTCCGGTCTTATCGGCGAGGCCAATGATGGCGGAGATGACTATGCTTTTATCATGAACGGATTCCAGCAGGCTGCAGCGCTCGTGCCCCTGGTGAAATATGACAAACGTTTCGCCCGCGCCATAGCAAAGTGGACGCTTAATCTGGCAAATGCCAGTCGTTTATTTTATTCGCAATACTTACCACCAACCAGCCAGGATGACTTCGCCTGGAGCTCGCTGCACGATCCGCAGTCCGTCATAGCATACGAAGCCTTAAAAGAAAATAAAGACGGCAAAAACCTATATGCTACCGGTGATGCCAAAAATGGGGGGTGGGCACAGACCAACCTAAGCCTGTACAGCTCGTCTAGCGTAGGGTACCTTGCGGCAGTCGTCGATCCGACAGACATTGATGGTATTTTACTACTCGACGTCAACAAAACAGACTTTTTTGGTCAGAACAAATTCCCTTCCTTCCTGGCCTACAATCCCTATGCCGTACCGAAGACGATCACCCTTCCCCTCGGCGCGCAGACTTATGATATCTATAACGCTATTTCAGAGACTGTTTTAAAAACCTCGGTCACCGGAAATGTAACCCTTACTATACCCGCTGACGAAGCGGTGCTTTTAGTATACCTTCCTCAAAACTCCACAACCGTTGCAAAGAATGGAAAGTTATACATCGGCACCGATGTTGTCGACTATCACTACGGATACGATTTTACAGCCAAACTGCGAATCAAATCTCTCGCCACAAAAGATGCGCTCGTAGAATTCAATCAGCAAGTGGACGTTTACAGTGCGGCAGAAAATGCGACGGAAGCCATTACGTATAACTGGTATGTCAACGATGTTTTAGCGGAATCGTCCTCGTCGGAGGTCTTTCATTGGAGTGTTCCGGAAGTGGAAGGGGCTTATAAACTTTTACTTGAAATTACTTCCGGTGCCGCGTCTGCAAAAGACAGCATCGATCTCGCGGTAGTAGAAAGAGTTCCAGCCCCACCCAGCATTGCCGGTTTTACGGCAGATAAAAAATGGTTTGCCGCCGGCAGCGAATCCTCCATCATCTGTCATGCCACCAATAGCCACGGAGGGCCGCTGCAATATGCCTGGAGCTTTTCTGGCGGTTCCCTTGTAAATCAAAACGATTCGCTGATCCGGTGGAGTGTTCCGCAAAACGAAGGGGTATACACAATTACGTGTGAAGTCTCCAATGAAGATCACCTGAAAGCAACGGGCCAACAGCAAGTCCTTGTGAAAAAATTGAGTGATGGCACAACGGCTTCTTTTGCCTACTATCCCCTGGATGGTGATGTCAAAGACTACAGTGGCAATGGTCGCCATGCGCATAGGGAGGGTACTCAGCAAACAACCGACGCACGGGGTGAGCCGGACAGGGCTTATAAATTTTCGTCAGGGAGTGATATTATTTATATCGATAATTCCGCCAGCTTGAATTTCACTAACGAGATAACACTTTCCTTCTGGATAGAGCTAGATGCCGTGACAGAGGAATCCTTCATACTGTCGCACGGCAGCTGGGAAGAGCGATGGAAAGTGTCGGTCACGCCTACAAAAAAATTGCGCTGGACGGTCAAATCAGCTTCCGGCACAAAAGACCTGGACAGCTCTTTTCCATTGGAGCTGGATCATTTTTATCACTTCACCGTGGTATATACCCCCTACTCCATGGAGCTTTATAGTGACGGAGCCCTGGATACCTTTTCCGCTGCTTCGGGTCTGATGTCTACCACGACCAAAGCGATCACATTTGGCCGGAAAGCCGTGGACGAATCCGCCTACTTTTTAAAAGGCACACTCGACGAAGTGCGTATCTATGACAAAGCACTCGCGCCCAATGAGATTGAAACATTGAAATCGTTATGGAATGAAGTGACCGCGGTTCCGGGGGAAACGGACCACGAGTTCACGCTATATCCAAACCCTTCACACGGCGTGGTTACCATCGAACGTGTTCACGACGTTAAGAGCATAGACCTCTGGACGATAACAGGAGCAAAAATTGACGCATCCTATTCGCATGATGAGGCGGAAGACAACTACCACTTGAAATTCAACACGCATCCCGGCATGATCATCCTCCGGGTTGAAACTTCGACAGGGATTTTTTATAAGAAAGTATCCGTAGAGTAAGTAGCACGCTCAAAATTTCTTCTCAGCGGAAGGTGCGAGCGACGTGGAAAGTTTCATAGTTGCCATTGTGAGAGAATATCTTTTGCCAATTTTGATATGTGAGGCTTGGGAAACCCCGTTGGGGTTGTTTGTCGCTGTTTGACTCATTCCCCCGGTTTCACCGGGGGCCATTGTTCGGGAAGCCCTTTGGGCTTAAGCATCGGATCATCGATCAAAGACACTAAATTTTTGTAGAAATTCCTGCCCATTGAGGCATAATACCTCAGGAGGCTGTTGAACATTCCCCTTGCAGAGTCGCTTATTTTCAGGCGTGCTAGACGGCATGAATTTTCGGGTATGTTATGCGTACTAAGCATTTACAATTATGAAAACAACCAAAAAAGATCAGCCCGCGCACAATGTACACACGCCCGCGCCACCGCAAGTGATGGACCCTTCACGTCATGGAAAACAGAGTAGAAATTCGGACCGGCCGAAAGATGCGAAGTCGAAAAAAATGCAAGAGGACCTTGATGACAGAAAGCTTGCCCCGCGGGAAGAGCTGTAGCCGCGAGGAAAATATTTTATAGATCCAACACCATGATTTTCTCGGTGCGGTTAAGCACGCTCATTTGTTTTGGAGCAGCCCGATCCGCAAAGCCGAGTTTATAGTACAAGGCGTGCGCCTCGGGCATCGCCATCGTGGTTTGCAGCCACAGTTGCGTGGCATAGTTTTCCTTGCACCGCGATATGCATCGCTCGATGAGCCGGGTGGCAATACCAGCTTTGCGGATCGTGCGATCCACAAAAAGTTTTGCAAACTCAAAGGTGTTTTCATCGAGTCGTTTCAGGGCGACCACGCCAACCACTTTTTTGTTATACAGGGCATAGAAAACAAAGCCTCCCGCATCCAGGTAGGCCTTGTCCGGATGTTGCAGGGTGATCTTGTCCTCTTCCTCCAATTTTCCTTTTAACACCTCCAACAGCCACGGCGCTGCCAGTTCATAGAAATATTTTTTGAGCGAGGGCTTATAATCAACAACACGAATATCAGGGAGTGTATGGAGGTGTTTTAATCTTTCGTTGATGGGGTTCGCTGATAAACCCGCTTCGATTCTGCTGAGAATGTTGGGAAAGTCAGGGTGACCTGCGTCCAGGAGATGTTTCAACGTGGGACCGAATGACCCCCATATTTTTTCCAGTTTGGGTAGAAGGTTTTTCCCTTTCGTGGAGAGCTGAATTTGTTTAGAGCGCTTATCCGTGGGATGTGATTTTATTTTGACGAGCTCTTGTTCTTCCAACTCACGCACGATGTTTTTTATGGTGATGTGGGAAACGCCGATTTCGCCGGCAATCTCGAGCACGGTGCGTGGAGCCTCGGATGTGGCTAGGATGTAATAGACGGAAAACCAGCTGGCCTTGAAATTCAAGTGGCTGTCGCTATAGATTTTATCGCCATCGATATGGAGCTTTTCGCTGATCCTGCGGAAGCGGGTGGCACAGGCGAGGTAGCCGAGCTGAGCGATCTTGTCGGTCATAGGAATTATGAAAGTAGTTTTGTAAAATTATAAAAGTACTTTCATAAATACGCCATCAGCAAGAAAAAGTTTCATCAAAGCCAAACGGGCTTCTCCAACAATGGCCCCGGTGAACCCGAGGGCATGATCCAAACAACGACAGACTACTGATTCTGCGGAATCGGATGGCGCAGGCGAGATAGCTGAGCTAGCTATTCTTGTCAGTCATGTAAATTATGAAGCAGTTTTACGATACGCCATCAAAAAAGAAAAAGTCTCACCAAGCCCAAAGGGCTTCCCGAACAATGGCCCCCGGTGAAACCGGGGGGAATGAGTCAAACAGCGACAAACAACCCCAACGGGGTTTCCCAACCCCACACACCATTAAAAACCAGGCCATCGATCTCGCAATAAATCGATTTCAATAGCCTAGCTGTGTTGCAACACCTCGGTCATCTCCTCAGCATTCAGCGCAATGGGATTGTTTTTGTTGTCTGAGGCAGATAGGATTTTAGGGAAATCTTGGGGAGTAACACCACTCTGAGACAGGATTGGGATGGCCATTTCAGTGCCCCAGGTGGCGATGAGGTCGAGTAAGAAGTCAGCGTAGTAGTCGCTTGTTTTCCCGGGGAGGGCGGAGAATATCTTGCCGACAGCAGCATATTTTGCCAGGGCCTGTTCGTTGGCTTGCGTGGCGCGAAGTTTACGAACGGTCACCCGGTTGGCGGCGTTCATTAGCGCACTGCAAATCACGCCGTGCGAGATCTTGAAGTATCCGCCTACTGCGGAAGCGAAGCCATGCACGAGGCCGAGGCCTGCGTTGGCGAGTGTGATGCCGGAGAGGTAGGCAGCCAACATCATGTCGGCGCGGGCTTCGAGGTCTGTGCCTTCGCGGAAGGCCTTGGGTAACGAGCCCGAGATGCGTTTTAATCCCTCCAGGGCAAGGGCATCGGTCACGGGGTTGGCGGCGGTGGACAGATAGGATTCCAACAGTTGTGTGAAAGCATCCATGCCGCTGGCCGCGGTGATGGCGGGCGGACAATGCACCGTGAGCGCCGGATCGAGTATGGCTGTTTTGGGCACAAAGTTATTGTGGCGTAGCGATTTTTTGAAACCCTGCGCTCCCGTCTCCGACAGCACGGCATTCTTTGTTGCCTCGCTTCCTGTGCCGGCGGTTGTTGGAACGGCCACGAACGGAAGCGTCGTGCCGGGGTGCGACTTTGTTCCCACGCCTTCTAAATATGGAGCGACGGGCTCACCCAAGACCAGCATCGCCGCAATGGCCTTGCCGGCATCCAACACACTGCCACCACCGATGGCAATGACCGCGTCGGGTTCGAAGGCTGAAAATTTTGTCACGGCAGTATCAATCACGGCCGGCGAGGGCTCGCCAGGGATTTTATAGACCTCGACCTTGAAGTTTTTTTTGTGTAATTGATCCAGCAGGGTCAGGCCTGGGATGGACGATAGAAAGGAATGCGCGCCCGTCACCAGCACGATTTTCTTTCCATAGGTCTCCAGCACCGTCGGGGCAACCGAAATCATGCCGGCGCCAAAATATACCTGGGGTGTGGCGGCTAATCCAAATGCTTTCATGGCGTAAATTATACGGAAGCGGGATAGAGCATGTTGTGCTTCACGCCTTCGCGTGGCTTGGCCATCCAGTCGGCTACGGTGTCGCGCCATGTCTGGTAGTGGAGTGTCTCTTTGTGGGCGGCTGCGGCTTGCTCGGTGGCATAGGCTTCGTAGAACACGAATTTGTTCGGGTCCTGTGCGTCTTGTAAAATGTCGAAGCGGAGGTTGCCGGGTTCCTGGATGGATCGTTCGTGGTTTTGGCGCGTGGCTTCGAGAAAGGCCTGGCGAAATTCGGGTTTCACCTGGACGTGGATGATGGTGGCGACCATTTTGTTTTTTTTGCTAAACCTACAAGGAAAAGGTTTAACCGCAAAGGCCCTCCTTCGCCGAAACTTCGGCGGGCAGGCACAAAGAATGGCAATGCGCTTCCGCTTTTATTTGTCGATGGCCTGGTGGTCGGGGGTTTCGTGCTTTTGTTTGGCGGCCTGCCAGTCTTCGCGGATCAGGAAGTGGATGTCTTCTTCTTCGAAGGTTTTGAGCAGCTTTAAGTTGATGTATTGTTGGATGTCCATGTAGCGAAGGTAGTCGGCCACGGTGACGAAGTAGACCACTTCGAACACGACGCCGTAGTCCGTGAGCCGCGCCAGGTGGGCGCGATCAAAACGAACGTCCTTGGCGCTTTCGATGATGGACTTGATGAGGGCAGGAATTTTTTCGAGCTGGTCGGTGGTGGTGTCGTATACTACGGTGACGGTAAATTGCACGCGGCGGTTTTCCTGGCGCTTGTAGTTGTGCACGCGCGACTTGGTGAGGTCGCTGTTGGAGATGACGATCTGCTCGCCGGTGAGGCTGCGCAGCCGCGTGGTCTTCACGCCAATGTATTCGATGGTACCGTTCTTGTCGTCCACGTTGATGGCGTCGCCCACTTCGAAGGGTTTGTCGAAAAAGATCACGAAGTAGTTGAACAGGTCGCCGATGATGTTTTGCGCAGCCAGGGCCACGGCAATGCCGCCAATGCCCACGCCGGTGAGAATGGTGGAAACGTCATAGCCCAGGTTTTGGATGAGGAACACCCCACCCAGGATCCACACCACCAGGTTGATGATGATCATCAGCCCTCCTACCTGCAACACTTTCGTTTCACCGTGTTCCTGCTTGCGGATATAGTTGACCAGAATGATCTTAATGGTGGTGGATATAAACCGCAGCACAAAAAACAATATGACCACACCCGTAGCGACCTCTACCACACGACTCGCTTTTGCGGACAACTCCAGGCTCTTGATGCCCCAGTAAATGACCAGGAAGCTGAGAATCGGCAACACAAATTTTTCAATACCGGCCACGACCTGGTCGTCGGTCTGGGATGGACTTTTGGCCACCATCTTCTCCACCTTCGTCATGATGACCCGCTTGAAGATGCGAATGAGGAGCAACCCTAAAACAATGATCCCGGCGGCGATGAGATAGGTCTGTACGGAATTCTTGCCATATTCTCTTGAAAGTATTTCATCGAAGGCGTCCATGCATTTTTCGTTTTGCCTTCTTCAGAAGGAAATATTGTGCCGGAGATGATTTCGTCCATCACAAAATGCAAAGCGCCCGGAAAGCGCAACGTGTTTTCGCCCAATGTCACAAGGCGCCGGCCATCGGTTTGCCGCCTTATTAATAGCGGGAAAAAATTCCTCAGTTTCCAACCCTGATGAGGGTCCGGAGTGTGGAGAAATCACCCCTCTGAACCCATCCGCCCTACTCTACTTCCGCATCGAAAGCCGCATTCACTATCCGGTCGTTCCTTTTCAGTTGTATCCAAATGCGATAACGGCCTGGCGAAGGAAAGGCATATGGGAAAGAGACCATGGTGTGTTCCGGGTCGCGCATGGCGTGGTCCATGTTTCCTCCATAGTAAATGTTGCGTTCGGCTTCCGTCATATTTTCAAGCCGTGTCAATTCGTGGTTCACGCTATCCATAAAGATCTGCGACCGCGGCAGTTTTTTAACATCCACCGGACCTTCGTTGGTGGCAAAACGGTTCAGCATGGTTTGTTGGGAAGCCATGGAGTAACTGCCCACGGGATGCAGGTGTATGTAAACACTTCCGTCGTCCTTCATCACTACGGCGTGCCCCATCATGCCCAGGTAAGGTTGAAGCGCTGCGGGCTTTCCGGTTTCGTCCTGCACGTTGAATTTGAGCGAATACAAATTTTGAGCCACCAAGGGTTCGGATGGATTGTGCTCCCAGGTCACCGTGGCGCCGTCGGGCAACGGCGTGCGCACACCGGGCGTTCCGCAGATGATCACATCAGCCGGTAGCTGTGTCGTTGGTTTTGTGGCAGCAATGGGGTTTGTGAAAAAATAGGTGTCGTCATGATCCCGCGCGCTGGTGTCGGGAGACATCATGACGTTGGTGGCGTATTGCTCGGGTATGGTCAGCGTGTCGGGAATGGTTTCTGAGAAGCCGCTGAGACGCGTCACGTCCGCAAAGACAAAGTATTTTCCCGCGGGCAGCGGCGGCATGGGGGTCACGAAGGTGACGGAGTCTTTTCGTTTCGGGTGCAGGTGTGCAAACGCATCCAGCGTGTTGGCGCGGACGAGGAAGAGGTGCATCAATTTCCCGTGATCGGGGATGATGTAGCTGATGTTGCGGGTGAACGCCAGGTTTGAGAGTTTGGCAGTATCGACGGCAAAAACCAGCTGTCTCCCATTTCCTTCCGGAACGATCCTCGTGGTAGCCCGGAAAGGTTTGAACATAAAGCGTTGATAGGAATCGGCCCAACTGTTCCACCACGATCTTCCTCCCCAAAGCAAAAGCAACAGCAACACGGAAGCCGACGCAGCGCCGATAATGCGCTTCCGCTGGATGGCCTTGGTCTGGTCAAGTCCGGGTTTCACCAACCCGTCGCTCACGCTTGCGCTGATGATGGTGACCATGAGCACCACCAAAAGGATCGCGAGACCCAGTAGCGTCCACCCCAGTTTGGCGTCCATCACGTTTTGTGTCGTCGACACGGCCATCACAGGAATGATCACCCGGCCCGTCTCTGCCGCGCCCCTCACCTCCACTTCGATGCCGGACGTGCCCACGTTCATCAGCCAGATGATGCCGCGGTAGTGGCCGGGCTCCCCGGGTACGGGCTTCATTTCGTCGGCCTGGGGTGTGCCCTTGGCGCCGGCAAACCAGTATACCGGCTTTGCCCACACCGACGTCACACCGGTGGCCTGCGTAAAAATGTCTACGGTAGCCGTGCCGGGAATCACTTCCGGCGGATTGATGAGGGCCATCAGCGAATAACTTCCGGCGTTGCCCTCGAAGCTAACGCCCGGGCTACCGACGTGCGGCCAACCTGCAAACGGGATGCAAAGCCCCAGGCAGGTTGCGATAAGTATGCGGAGCAATTTCCGCCCACGGCGCGCCATCATCGCACAATGCGTTTTAGCCATGAGCCCCAGGCCAACCCCACACGCGACGTGAGCACACCCAAAACCAGGGCGATGGCCAGTCCTTTCACCAGCACGAGTCCCGACGAGATCATCCAGGGGCCGAAAGCGTAGCGGAATTCCCAGTTGGCGTCGGTACCAAAATACCATTTCGAAGTACCGAAGAACCAATATCCCTTCGAGGCCATGAGCACGTTTGCGAAAGGCCACTGAACCGCCAGCAACAAAACCAGGAACGCCAGGCTGCAAACGACCGACCTTAACCAGGGGTTGGACAGGGATGGCCGGTGTATAATGAAATCGATGGCCAGGGCTGGAAACACGAGCAGCAACGGGAAGTCAAACGGCTGGAATGTTGTGATGGGGTTCAACACGGGTCCCAGCCGGGGTGTAGCAGGGAACAAGGGCAATATCCACAGCATCAAAAGCATCAATACGGAATAGACCGTTGCCGCCTGTGTGGCGCCCCACCGCGAATGCGAAGCCACCGAAAAGGCCACGAGGAACAGCGGGAAGATGAGCGACGCGACTTCATAAAAAAGCACGCCGTGCATATCGTGTCGGCTCAGGTATTCGGAGGCCATCGTATATAACATGGCGACCATAAATCCGGAAGAAAAACCAAAGAGCCATGTGAACCGGTTTTGTGTATCGGACGTCATGGTTGCCCCGCCCAGGTTTTGGTAGGCCACTACGCTGACGATGGCGCCTAGCTGTATGGTGATCATACCCAAAAGCAAAACCGTGTGTGGCGGTGAAAGGATGGTGACGTCCAGGCCGTAGGTGTTGTGCCACCAATCGTCAAAGGGTGCGGAGGTTAACATGGCCAGCGCGCCCCAGATGCAAAACAGATTGCCAAGCGAGCCATAAAAAATGCCCCAGAATTTTACACTTCCCGCCCGCTCCAGGGCGGTGCCGGCAAACGTGAGCCGCAACACCCGGTAGCCGGAGAACAGGCCGGCCGTTACGCCGCCGAGATAGATGGCCAGGTGGGGCGCCGAAAACAAACCGTCCCTCCCAATGCTGAGGTGCCACGAGATGTCCCAGATCAGGCCGACCATAATGCTGAGCGATGATAGTACGGTTACATAAAGGTAAGGCGGAACAGCCTTTGATTCCGAACGGGCCGAAGCCCCCAGCGATAGAGCATCCATAATCAAATGTTACAAACCAAAGATACTTTTAATTTCAGCCCGAAAAATAACAGCATCCCGGGATTTTAATGTGTCTTAAAACTTTTGGATGTTGCAACCTTTGGTTTGGGATGAGTGATGCGGCACCTTCACGGTCCATAGATCAAAAGATCCTGTATCCCAGACGAATACCTACAATTAGCCGGAATTCTCCGTGGTCTCGTTCCGTAGGCGCAAAGAGGTCTTCGGAATGGTTGCTGAACGACTGGGCCTGTGGGGTATTGGGTTTACCAACGTCGGTGTAGAGAATGCTGCGGTAGGCCACCCCGCCGTTGACGTCGAAAAAGAACGAGCGGTTCTTGTTCCATCCCGGAAAAAGTAGCAACCCAAACTTCATCCCCACCCCCTGGTTGTGATGCACGACTTTGTAGGTGGTGTATTGAAAATAATCACAGTTGCCAGACGCACAATCGTAGCCGATCACTTCCGAGCGGTCGAAGGCTACGCGGCTGTAATAGTATTCGCCCGCAAGATAAAAAGGGATTTTCGGTGGCGAGGGCAAGTAATAGCGTAGCTCGGCTATGCCGCGATAGCCTGACTTGTTGCTGAATTCTTCGGTGTTGGACGAGGGGTAATGCAAAATCCACCCGAAGTCGTATTGCAGGTTGATGTGCTGCGTGAGTTTGTGTTCCACCGCCACCTGGAACGACGGGTAAAAATAGATCAGGTGAAGCGGGCTCCACTTTACCGCCAGTTTAGGTTGCTCTATGTGATAGCTTTGCTGTGCCACGCCGGGGAGCGTCTGGCAAAGGATCATACCCACCAGACAAATGATCCAGATCCTTTTTTTCATGGTGTTACCGGTATCAGGCTTAACTTTTTTATAGCATCGGGGTCGGTGTAATCATATTGCGCCACACCATCTTTTCCTGTCAGGATCAACGTGCCGTCGTTGGGAATCACATCATAGGCATCGTCCTCGCCATAGCGCTTGATCAGTTTGACGTTCATCGGATCTTTAACATTCAGCACGGTGAGCCCCGACTCGCCTTCGCAGACAAACAACAAGTCACCGTCCACACCTAAACCATATGGCGAGTTGAGGCTGTAGCTGGTTAACATGACCGGTTGCTGAGGATTTTTGATATTGATGATCTCCAGCTGGTTGGCGTTTGAAGGACGGCAACTGTAGGTGCGCAGGGTAACAAACGCCAGTGTATCCTGAACCACCACGGGGTCGCAGGAAACAAAGTGTGAATAGGATGACACATACAACGGGCTGGCGGGTGCTGCAATGTCGTAGGTGATCATCGCGTCTACGGTTCCCAGGTAGAGCCAATGATCGCGGACGAAAATAGTTTCTACGCCGGGGTTGAGTTCGATTTCATTCATTTTTTCCAGGGCGCCATTCCCCATGAGTTGGTACACTTTCAGTGCGTCGTCTTCCACGGCATAAAGATGTGTTGCCGTAACGGCGAAACGCGCTGTCGATCCGCCTTTGCCGGTAAGACCATCGGCCGTTGTTCCATCCGAATCCTGGCAGGAAAATGCGGCGAGACCGGCAACAACCACACAAACGATAAACAGGATGCGCGTTTTCATTAGCGGAAGCATTTAGGATTGTTCAACGTGGTCATCTCCCACCCGATCACAATGCCCTGGGTGTTGTCGGGACATTCAAAGTATCTTCCTTCGCGCGGTGGAACCTGTTGTGCCCAGTGCTCTTGTTTCAGCCGGCTGAGTTCGTGGATGTTACTCCAGTCGGAAACGTCGAGCGCCACCAGGTCGGTCAGGTGATCAGCATAGAGCACGTTGTTGCGTATGGCCATCTCAGTATTGCCCGCGAGTTGCAGAAACCCCAAAGCCTTGGGGTGCGATGGATCGCTATTGTCGAAAACGTGGATGCCTTGATACTTTTCGTTGATGAGAAGATAAGTCGACACCACATAGATCTTTCCTGGACGAACCAATGGCCGCGCCGCGACAAAGGCAACGGGCACCTCGTCGTCCGTGGCATAGATGGGTTTGTATCCTTCGATTTCGCCCACCGGAAAGTTGGGTGCAAAGGGCGGCTCCGGATAGCATCCTGACGCGAGGATCAGGGCAGCCATGAACATGCGCGTCGCTATTTTCATCGTCATAAGCGTTAGGATGTGAATACAAATCGCCGCTTAACCCTTACCCCTGCTTACCCATAACTGCGGCTTTTATATAGACACAGTTTTTGGGGACGAGGTTGGAAGGGAAAATAGATTTATGCGCGATCGAAATTCCCAGGTCTCTTATGTTACGCGTAGTTTATCAAGATGAAGCCGAAGTGTCTCGCGAAGGAGCGTGCAATATCATTTTCACCACTTGATGTGTTGTTCGATGAAAGCGATAAGGCTGTCGGCCATTGCTTTTTGTTCGGACTCTCGCGGGTGACCACCGGTGTTTTTGTAAGGAAAAAAGCACGTCCGGATTTTTTTATCATGGATTTCCGTGATGGCTTTTTGAACATAGCCAGGCCATGGAGATCCTTCCCGGGTGGCGTCCATGTTGCCGAGGGAGCAAATGATTTGGGCGCGTGGATATTTTTTACGGATAGAGGACACGAAGTCTTTATAGGCTGCCACAATAAATTTTTCATCGGGGGCCTTTGTTCCGAAACGGGCACGGAATTGCGCGTTCTCCGGTTGGTTGATGATCCAGGAATCGTTTTGGAATAAGTCGATGACCACCACATCGGGCGTGTATTGAGCGAAGTCCCACTTGGACAACGAGTCGGTTGGATCGAGGCGGTCATACATTTCGGGCATGATGAGGGGAAACCAACTGACCATGACACCGATGCCGCTTTTGCCGATGCACGAATACTGTGCGTTGAAGTGACGCGCGGTGAGCGCTGCATACGTGATGTAGTTGTTTTCGAAATAACCATCGCGGGAATCTTTGCCCCGCGTGTCTTCCACGCCATAGCCACAGGTGATGGAGTTGCCGTAGAATTCGATCTTGCGCTTTGGTTTAGGTTGAGGCGGCAGCACGGTGGCGCTTTCTTCCATCTCAAAGCCGAAGAACAAGGTCTTGCCTTTGTCCCACTCCGTGCGCTTGAAAAGCTGAACCTTGTGTTTTCCTTCGCCCAAGCCCGAAGCCAGCACATAGCTGCGCTTTGTCGTGTCCGGGTTTATTTTCACGATCGTGGTGTCGTCGATGATCGCATTGTAATAGTTGGCGGTATCCGCATCTTTCAGAATGGCCGACAACGTCGTGCCCCTGAACCAGACGGTGGCCGACGTGCCCGACCAGATCAGTTCGGCGGCCTGATCTTTATAGGCGATCCGTCCCTCGTAGGCAATGTTGGTATCGCGAAAGGAAACGGTGCGGGTTTGACCGGAGCATTGAAAAATAATGAACGTCAGGAAAAGGGAAGCCCAGGTCGACCGGGAGGATAGAAATGCCATTGCCGTGAAATTAAACCGACCGGAAAGATCAGCCAAAGTCAACGCATCTCCATGCAAAGACAACTATTTTTTCAACGTCTGTCTCCGGAAACTATTCGCTTCTCAAGGCCTTCACCGGGTTGCGCAAGGACGCGCGGATGGCTTGGGTGCTCACGATAATGGCGGTCACCCCCAGCAGCATCAATCCCGTTACAGGGAATACCCACAACGGCAGGTCTATTCTTACCTGGTACTGTTGCAAAAACTGCTGCGCCGCCCAGCCGGCCAAGGGCGCCGAAAAAAGAAAGGCTACGATCACCATGCGTGAGAAATCTTTTGTCAACAGCAGCACCAAACCGGCTACGCTGGCGCCCAACACCTTGCGGATGCCGATCTCCTTTGTGCGTTGCTCGGCCGTGAAGGCAGCCATACCAAACAATCCCAACCCCGTGATGAACATGGCCAGCACGGCAAACGCACTGGTCAGCCGCCCGATCATGTTGATGCTGGAGAATTTCCGTTGGAACTCCTCATCGGCAAAGCGATACTCGAAGGGATAGTCGGGACTATATTTTTTAAAGAGGTTGCTGATGTTGTTGACGGATGCTTCCAGGTCGGTGCTCTTGGGTACCCGCACCGTAATAGTAGAAGACCAGGTCGGGTCCATCGTCATCACCAGGGGGTCGATGTTGCGCGAGCCGGAGCCCATCAGCACGTCGTCCATCACACCGATGATGGTCCAGGTTTGTCCCCACATTTGGATCCGGTCGCCAATGGGGTCCTTCAGATCCATGGCGCGCACGGCGGCCTTGTTCAGGATGATGGCCGTGGTGTCGCTTTTGAAGTCCTCGGAGAAATCGCGTCCCTCGAGCATGCGGATGCCCATCGTCTTGGTGTAGTCGTATTGGGTGGCGATGTTCGTGGCTTCCATGCGTTGTCCGGCCCGCATTCCCGTCCATTTTTCTATAGGGCTGGACGCAAAAATGTTTGTGATCGGACTGTTGGACTTGGTCACCGACACGGCAGCGCCCGTGTTGACAAGCTCCTGCTTCAGGGAGGAAAAGTTTTTTTCGATATCGTTTGTCGACCAGATCAGCATCAGGTTCTCGCGGTCATAGCCCACTTCGCGATGCTTTAAATATTCGACTTGTTGATAGATCACCACCGTGCCCACCATCAGCAAAATGGAGAAGCCGAATTGCAGCGTCACCATCACTTTGCGCGGCGTGCGGCCCGCTCTGCCGGTTTGCACATTCCCTTTCAGGATCTGCGCCGGGCGGAACGACGACAAGTAGAATGCGGGATAGCTTCCGGCCAGCAACCCCGTGAAGAGAACGAGCGAAAGTCCAAACACCCAGATCTGGGGTGAGGTATAGTCAATGACCAGGTGCTTATCGATCAAGACATTATAAAACGGCCGCACCAGTTCCACCAACACGATGGAAAAGAAGAACGCCAGCGCCGAGATCAGCAGCGACTCGCCAATGAATTGCACCACGAGCTGGTTTCGGCTGGAGCCTACGCTTTTGCGGATGCCCACCTCCCGTGCCCGGTGTTCTGAACGGGCCGTGGCCAGGTTCATAAAATTGATGCAGGCGATCACGAGGATAAAAATGGCGATGCCCGAAAACAACATCACATAATCGACGAGGCCGCCGCTTTCTTTTCCATTTTCAAAATTATTGTAGAGACGCCAGTGATTCATCGGGTGAAGGAACAATGAAACCTCACGCGACTCAGTGTTGTGCTTGCGCACCACGTCGTGCAGGAAGCGGTCCACCCCTGCCCTGTCGGCTCCCGGTTGGAGCTCCACATAGGTTTGGAAGCTGTTGTTATTCCAATTGTCGCGGGCATATTTGATCCAATCGGCTGTGGCTTCGAAATAGGCGAAGGGCAGCAAGTATTCGAAAGAGAACGAGATGTTTTCGGGTGGGTCGGCCACGATGGCCGTCACTTTCATCGGTTCGTTGTTGGCGATCTTGACCATCACGACTTTGCCAAGCGCGTCTTCGTCACCGAACAAGGCGGTGGCCGTTGATTGTGTCAACACGATGGAATGCGGCTCGCGAAGCGCGGTGGCGGCATCGCCTTGGAGCATTTGGAAATGAAACATTTCCAGGAAGGCTTCGCCGACATCCATGCCTCCCTTGTTGAGTTTCTTTTCGCCCACGGTCAGCAACGCATTTTGCCCCACCGTGAGGACTGCGCGTTTGATGCGCGTATCCTGGGCCAACACTTCACGCAGCGGCAGCGGCGTGTATTGCTTGGTGATCACGCCGTTATCGGTCGTTGCGTTTTGTTTTATTTGATAGATATCCCGGTAGTTCGAAAAGTAATGATTGAAGGTGAGTTCGTCCTGCACCCAAAGCAGGATGAGGATGGACGACGCAATGCCCACCGCCAGACCGGCGATGTTGATGAATGAATAGGCCCCGTTGCGCTGGAGCGTGCGCAGGGCAATGGTGATGTAGTTTCTGATCATAGTCGCCGGGGCTAACACTAAATTCAAGCCAATTTTGAAAACCGGTTTGGTGTTGTAATCAAGCCGCTTTTCGAAGTTCGCGAGGCCGTTGGCGGGCATTGCTGTGCGGATGCGGACGAGCGACCAAAACATTTCCGTCCATTCCTTTCTGTCCCGGTTTTGATTTTTTTATATTCCTTACACATTAAGACCCCTCTGTTATGTTCATTCGATCCACAGCTTTCATAGGGCTGGTGCTGGCATGCATTTCGTCCTATGGCCAAAACCTCCCGGCGTCGCGAAGCAACACCGTGAAACTGGACCTCAGCTCGCAAGTGATCTATTCAAAGGCCTTGATACTGGCCTACGAGCGCGTGACAAAAACCAATCAAAGCCTGGTGGTCACTGCAGGGTATCACGCCTTCCCCACCTTGGTGAACCTGGGCTCCAACATCCGCGTGACCGACGACAACAAGCGAAGCGGGTATGTGGTGGGTGCTGAATACAGGTTTTACCTGGTTAAAGAAAACAAATACGCCGCCCCGCACGGCGTTTACCTAGGCCCCTACATGACCTACCATCAATTCTCCAACAACCGGAACATTGAGGTGACCAACGCCGACGGCACCCTCTCACAAGCCATCCTCGACACCAAATTCAACGTGTTCAACCTCGGCGTCCAACTGGGCTACCAGTTCATCATCAACGATCGTTGGTCGATAGACTTCGCTTTTATAGGTCCGTCCACATCGTACTATTCCGCCGACCTTGACCTCGGCGGCAGTTTCAACCCCGACGAACTCAGCCAGCACCAACAAGAGATCCTGCAGGCCCTGGCCGACAAATTTCCCTTTCTCAAGGATCTGGTCGAAGGCAAAACGGTGTCGGCCAGTGGTAAGTCCAGTACGTGGTCGTTTGGTTACCGGTATTTTTTTCAGGTCGGATATCATTTCGGGAGAAAGCGGTGACGGAAGAAGACAAGCATTCCGTTGCTGTTTATTAAAATCAGTAAAAAATGCCTCAAGTACACCGAAGCCCATCGCCTCTTAATCGATTCGCCGATAACCGCTCAAAGTAGACGGCGTTAGTTTTACTAACTAAACTATCCCCGAACTTCTCTATTACAGACTTCTCTTTCAAGAAATTTTCTTCTGTGTTATTCGCTCTTTGTTGCCTTAGTCTATGCACGCATTTATTGACTAGGGTTGCTAGCGCTAGCATCTTTTGTATACGTTTTCAGAGGCTGTGAAGGCGACTGACATAGTCTTGTTTTTGGTTTGCTTTCGAGTTATCCATTGTTCACCCTCAAGCAGAAGAATAACCCCGGACTTTAGTCCCTAGTCTATGCACGCATCTTGCGAATAGATAATACGCAGTGGCCGAATAAATGAAATGAATAACCCCGGACTTCAGTCCGGGGTAGATAAGCCATATCCAATCCCGGGCTTTAGCCCTGACCACGCCGATGATTGGGCAGATTGCGATACATATGGAGGGGAAAGTCAGGGCTAAAGCCCGACATAAGGAGGTGTCTGTACACCGGACTAAAGTCCGGTGTTATTCAAGATATTATATCGCACATTATCGCTGGACAAATCGTGTTATTCTTTGAACGGTTTGTAGCGATGGAAGATAGTATAAAACGGGATATTCATCCTCATAAACCCAACGCCATGAAACTCCCAATCGCCCTCTTCCTGATGGTGCTCATCACGATTGCATCCCAGGCCCAATATAAAAACGACAGCACGGAATACGTGATAAAAATTCAAAAGTACTACAACATGCGAACCGCCGGCACGCTATTGACGATCGCCGGAACCGGGATGTTTATTGCCGGACTGGTGACCATGGGAAATAACGTTTGGGGCGATGACCAAAAGTTTGAGAACGGCTTTGTCGTCTTTATGCTCGGAGGCGTTAGCCTTGGCGCGGGCATCCCCTTGTGGATCGTGGGCGCGCATCAGCACAAAAAATATTCGGAAAAATTAAGAGGGATTTCATTGAATCTCAACGTCCGCGGGCCTTATCAAGGCTTGACGATACGCTATCGTTTTTAATAGTCACTTTGCAGCACCCTAAATTTCATGCTTCTTTTTCATCAAGCGAATGAGCTGATCAAAATGACTGTGTTCTACCGGGTTAAAAGGCGAGGGCCGCGAAAGGCTCGTGGGAAAAAGATAGTAGCGCCATTTGCCCTTAATTTTCAGCACATAGGTACTTCCTTTTATTCCCGTGATGTTTCTCATCCGATCGACAAAATCAACTTCTTCCCATTTGACGTACTTCCTTTTGGTCAACCAGATCCCCTCTTTTGTAAGTTCGGCCCGGCGCACACAGGAGGAAAACACAAGATGTAGTAATAGAAAAACAGAAAGAACGATGCTGTCCCGGACAAAATCTTCCTGGGTGTAATGCGCTTTGTCTATGCCATCCTTTATAAAACTGCCCGCAGCAAGAACAAAAAAGAACATAAAAAAATACTTCATCTGATAGTACTGAAGCGCATCGCTCTTCTGCTCCTTCTCAAAAGTCATCGGCTACACTTTCTCGATCACCATTTCTTTTGTCTTCTTATTTATATACACCAGCAGCACCCCGGCACCATCATAGATAATGCCGCTTTTACCCGCCTTGATCTCCTTGCTTACTATGGCAAACCTTTTATTTAACGCGTCCACCGGCCCGTGACTTTTCAATGATTGTGGCGCAGCACTTAAGTCAGAATTCATCAGGTAACCATAGAAATAGTTGTAGTCAACTGCAACATAGGTCCCGTTGGTCGTACCAAAGGGAGCCGCTGCGCGCCCGGTTGCCATATGCTCCACTCCCGGCGACATCAATGAGGCTTGCTTAATGGAATATACTCTACTACCGACGATCAATCGAAGATAGGGCGCAGCAGGTTCCACCATAATGAAAGGCTGTCCGTTTTTATTTAACGACTTTAAGATCTTACCCGCACGGGCTTCCTCGGTTTTAGGCTCCGACCATTCTGTTTCCAAACTTCCTTCGTCTTGCATCAGATCGGAGCTTTTAAAGGCGACCGGCGTCCCTTTGGGATAGGGAAGTAATTTTATTTGCTCTCCCGTTTTAACATCATGGACGGAGAGTGCGGCCAAGTCGTTGTCAAAGCAAAAAACAAATAATTGATCACCCAGCAGAAAACTGTTATGCTTCATTTTCCCGGCATTGACCACGGTCGAGATGGGACTCATGTACGGCGGAGGTGAAGCGAGCGAGCTACCTGACTTTACTTCCCGCTTATCACCATTTAACCAAGGGACAGTCCGTATGTCCGACTTGCCTGTACTCGTGTCGAGTGACATGACCACCAAAGCCCCGGAGCTACTATCTTCTGGTCCATCGGAGATCAAATAAATAACATCTCCCCGGACATAGATCTTGTTCACACTCTTGCCGTTTTCATAGGAAATGGCTTGGCCTTGGGGAACAAATTCAAAATCTTCCTTTCGCAGTATCTTCTCCAAATTACTTTTGGTGATGGGAAACTCCATCACTTTGTCGGCCTCCGTTCCGTTTGTGACGACAACCTTTAGCACGTCCTTTTTCTTATCCACTCTAATCCGGTAGAATTTTCCATCCTGTGCAAAACTGGCCATGTAGGTTTCGCGGTCGAGCACTTTTTGTTGAAAGTACTCCCCTTTTTTAACAAACGTGAGTAGTTCAAGACGCGGATCTCCCTGGGGCAGTTTTGTCTCAATGTAAAACTTAATTTCCTCCGGTGTGGAGATCACCCCCGCAAACCGGAAGCGCACGCTCGAAACACGATACTTGGTCACATGCTGCGTGGCCCGGTTAACCAGGACAAATCTTGTAATCTCCGTATCCTCCTTCCCCCAAACAGCAATGTGAGTTTCATCGGTCAGACCTTCCATATGGTCCAGGTAATTTTTCTCCATGGCAAACCGAATGGGGTCCGATTGGCAACGTACATGGCCGGTGACGATAACCATTATAAAAATGGTGATCAGGAATTTACAAAACCTCGAATTCGAATAGATCAAGACAGGGACAGGCACGATCCGGGACAACGGTCGGCCGAAGTGTTTTTTCATCATAACAAGCCAAAACGATTAGAAAAAAGAATTAAAGCAACATCTAATATACAAAGAGGCATGGAATTTCAAAATGGCCTTACCTCCATGCGCCCGGAGACAACCTGAGGCCTACAGAAAGGACAGCAAAACACAAGCGGCAATACCGGCATAAAGGGCAATCAACTGTCGCTTAACTTTCCGTTCAACCTCAATTGATCAGGGTTCAATTTGTCTTTTGTGGAGATGGAAAACACCCGGATAGCGATTGAGCGATGGGTCAATTGACGACAATAATTCAAAGTGAGTATTCGTTTTCTTAGGGTACATCACGTATACAAAAATGACCAACACCAAAAATATGGTTACAATAACGTACCCCATAGTATCCACATTTTTTTTTGCATTGTTGTCTCTCCACTGGTTCAAACACCGCAAACACAATATACATCAATTCTCTCACGTCAATACACAGGTTAAGTCACTTCCTGTTCTTCCTCCGTATCGTTGTTATGATCCTGTTCGAATGGTGTTCGAATGGTGCTCGAATCCCCTTGCCATGTTGTTCGAATGGCGCTCGACTAAGGTGCGAATAAGGCGGCCGGGGGGTTGCTATGAACAACGCTTGCTTAGTCTTGTAGGGTCGGGAGACCGAAGGCTCCGGGGGCAGCCATTCTGACCGCTCCCCGGAATGGCCCACGATCATTTTCTAAAATTCTCCTTGGCCTTTGCGGCCCACTCCTGTTTTACTTTTTCAAAATCCTGCTGGAAGGACTTATTCTGAAACAACATGTTCACAAACTGCCGGGCGAAGATTCTCGACGCTTCCGAATCGCTTGGGTAATGAACGCCCAAGATCTCGCGGGAGTGGGCCATGTCGTAGGCGTCCTTTACGAATATGTCGGTGAATTCGGGGGCAAGCTCCTGGTAGATGTAGGCGTTGATGTAGGAGTTCGCCGCATGGCCGCTGGGATAGGCTGCCCAATCGGTGTCTTGCAGATTTTTCAAGTCGTGGTCGATAACATAAGGGCGAATGCGGGCATATTTGAATTTGAGCGACCAGATGAAGAAGCTTGCGTCGCGCCATACTTTGGCCATGAAATCGGCCGTGACCGGCAAGGCTTCGGGATTGAACCACGAACCGACGGAGCGGCCAATGTGAAAGAGGTTCCGGCGATAGCGTGCATAGGCGGAATCGCCGGGTTGAATACGATGGCTATAATAAACATCCGCCATATACAGACTCGACCGTATGTCTTCTTGGGTCCTGTACTTTTGAAGGGCAAGCAAGTAATCGATCTCTGCCCGCGTTTGTTCAGAACTGTTGGCAGGTGCATCCGGCATTTTAAAATCATCTACCTTGACGCCGGTCAGATATTGCGGGGTGAGGCTGAGCCTTCTCTCCACGGTCTCCTGATCGGTTATGAATTTTTTTTTGTCGATGGGTTCCTGCGGCGATCGGACCTTGGGGTTGAATTGGAGCAACTGTTTGTAATGACCGCGAACCGGTGTCAATTCCCGCTGAATACCTTTTTGTGCTACGGCAACCGCCGGTAACAGAACGAGTAGAAGAAGTGAATAAACTGTTTTCATGCTTTCGTTTTTGGTATGGAGACGGCGAGGGTTCTAAAAAGACGCAAAAAAAGATTGCGTCTTTTCCGTGTGGTGCGCGTCAATAGGACGAGTGAGGGTTCACTCATCACGTCAAACTAAAACAAACAAGCGTATGGAAAATCAACATGATCCCGGCGATTGCTGTGGCGAGGATTGCTGCGGCGGCCTGACCCTCGGATGCTGCTAAACAAAAAAGGCAGAGCGCGTGCTCTGCCTTTTTCAGTTCCCGTACAAGATCAACAATGGCAGGGGCCGCGGTTCTCGCAAACCGTTACGTTTCCATAAGCATCGAGCTTGATGGTGTAGTGCTCGTCCATTTTGCGCCTTAACATTTGCCGCGCACGCTGAACTCTTGATTTGGCGCCGGAATAAGAAATGTTGAGCCTTTCGGCCAATTGGATTTGTGAGAGATCCTGCCGTTCGGTGAGTTCGATGGCCTGGCGGTATTTGGCAGGAAGGGTGGACAGCATCTCTTTCAAACACGAATAGACGCAATCATTCAGATTGACGGGGTCGCTTTCCCAATCCAGGTCGAGCAACGTGACCGACTTGTTTTGACTCCGGAAATAGTCGGTTATGGTGTTTCGTGTAATCTGATACATCCATGCCGTAATTTTTTCAGTGTCGTTTAGCTGGTCCATGCGCGTGTACATTTTCAAGAAAACGTCCTGAAGAATGTCCTCGGCTAAGGCTTTATCTCTTACACGGCGGTGAATGAAGGCTTTTAATGCCCCTTGGGTTTCAGTCCAGAGGATATTTGCGGGTGCTTTCATAAGATTTGTCTTTACCAATTTCTGAAATGTATCGCACGATTTCGTCGACCGTTGCCTTTGCCGACCGGCCCACCCCGATCAGTGTGGCCGACGCAAAACCCGTCCAGTTTCCATAGCCGACAAACCAGAGTCCGTCTACGGTTTGGGATCTTGTCCCCTCGGTTTCGGGTTTCCCTTTGTCGCTACCGATATGAAACGATGAAAGGTGTGTAAGCGCCGGATTGAAGCCGGTACAAAAAATCACCGCGTCGATCTTCTCTTCGTGTCCATCGGACCACACGATCGAATTTTCTGTGAACCGGTCGAAAGATCTTCTGCTGGTTAGGACATTTCTGATCTTGGCATCTTTCACCGAATCTACCATAACAATGTCGCCGAGCGAAGGTGCTTCATAGGCTATTCCCGCTTTCTGGGCTTCATACCTTTGCGTGGCGGCGTCGAAAAGATAGCGGCCGTCGACATGATCGGGCAGAAACCGGGGCTCTTTTTGCGTGATCCAGAGCGTTGTCGCCACGCACGATACTTCCGCCAAAATTTGCGCCCCAGAATTTCCCTCGCCGATCACAGCGACTCGCTTGCCGGCAAGGTCTTCGGGCGAACGATACTGGCTGGAATGCAACACCTGTCCCTTGAACAAATGTTGCCCTTCGATTTTTGGGACAAACGGATTGGAAAATGAACCCGTAGCATTGACCAAGGCTTTTGCAAAATATACACCGTCCGGGGTTTGTATTCTAAATACGTCATCCCCCTTCGAAACATCCGTTACCGAAACAGGGCGCTTCACCGGCAAGTTGTATTTTGACTCATAGCTTTTCAGATACTCGACCACCGCGTTCCGCGTCGGGTAATCGTTGCCGCCATCGGTCAGGAGCATGCCGGGTAACGCGCTCCACTGGGCGGGCGAAAACAAGCGCAACGAACTCCAGGTGTGAGGCCACGCACCACCCGGTTGTTTTTGATTGTCGAGTATGATATGAGACAAGCCTGTGCGCCGGAGATAGTAACCCATTGCCAGGCCACCCTGCCCGCCACCGATAACCACTACATCAAACGCATTATCCATTCTTACACGGCGATTTTATACAATCTTTTTCTAAACCAGAACGCCAGGTTCACCAGCAAGATCAACGCCGGCACTTCGATGAGGGGGCCGATGACCCCGGCAAATGCTTGCCCGGAATTGATCCCGAAAACACCAACGGCGACAGCAATGGCCAGCTCAAAATTATTGCCTGTGGCCGTGAACGACACGGAGGCGTTCTCCTCGTAGTTGGCACCCAACCGTTTTGATAAAATAAAACTTAACACGAAGATGATGAGAAAATAAATCATCAGCGGTATGGCGATACGGACCACGTCCAACGGAATATCGACGATCATCTTGCCTTTGAAGCTGAACATGATGACGATGGTAAAGAGCAAGGCCATCAAGGTCAATGGGCTGATTTTGGGTACTACATGTTCGATATACCAGGCCTCGCCTTTTATCTTTTTAAAGACATAGCGCGTAAGAAAGCCCGCCATGAAGGGCACACCCAGATAAAGGAACACACTCGCTGCGACGTCGCGCATGCTCACGTTAACGACCGATCCTTCCACTCCAAAATAAGGTGGCAGCACGGTGATGAACAGCCATGCAAAAGCACTATAGAACAACACTTGGAAAATGCTGTTGAGCGCGACCAGTCCGGCAGCATACTCTTTATCACCTTTGGCCAGGTCGTTCCAAACCAGCACCATCGCGATGCAGCGGGCAAGGCCGATGAGGATGAGGCCCACCATGTACTCCGGCTTGTCGCGCAGAAAGATGACGGCGAGTGTGAACATCAGTATGGGGCCTACAATCCAGTTCAACACCAATGAAAGGCTGATTACCTTCACGTTGCTGAACACTTTGCCCAGGTGCTCGTACCGTACTTTCGCCAGCGGCGGGTACATCATCACAATCAGCCCGCCGGCGATAAGCACGTTGGTTGTGCCCACCTGGAAGTGGGCCATGAGTTGTTCTATGGGCAGGAAGTTGCCCAGGACCACGCCAACCACCATCGCCAGAAAAATCCAGAACGTCAGATAGCGGTCCAGGAATCCGAGTTGTTTTTTACTGCTCATGCCATCGTGGTTAGACTTTTATCTGCGAGAACGCATACAATATTTCACGACCGATTTCATGGACTCTCTCAGCATACTTGGCTGCTTCCTGAGGCGTTCCGTCAAAGTTTTTTGGATCGTCATAGGTCAGCGCGATCCGTGCGGTGGCGCCCAACACCAAGGGGCAATTCTCGTCGGCGTGCGAGCAGGTCATCACCGCCGCGAAGTTGGTGCTTTGATTAAAGGGGTCGTCGTATTTCTTGGAGAAAGCCCGGATGCCTGGTGCGTCAGGAGAAAATTTCACATCATAGACGGGGTTCTCGCCATTGGCAAATTTGCTGATCGAGAATCCGGCATCCTGCATAGCCTTCACGGCCCTGGGGTTGAAGGCCGTCGCCTCTGTGCCCCCGGAAAAACAAACCACATTTGAAACGCCATAGCCATGTGCGGCGGTCTGCGCCCATATTTGGGAAAGATGGCTCCTCCGTGAATTGTGTGTACAAATAAAGTTGAGATAGGCCTTGTTGCCGGCGTCGATCTTGTCTTGAACAAAAGCAGTGAGTTGGCTGAGGATCTTTTTTCGTTCTGCCGGAATCTGGTCGAATTCCCGGGTGAGTTGTTCAACTGTTCCTTGCAAGGGAGAAAGTAGTATGGCGGTTCGAATCGCTGACATGGTTATTGTATTATTGTAATATTACGGTAGCATTGGTTAAAAAAAATCAACAGCAGTCGTTCTTCTTCACAAATTTAGAAAACATGTTTATGAATATGTCCCGGGCTTCCTCCCACACGTTTTCGTCGATGCAATAGTTCACCTTGGGGCCTTCGATCTCTCCTTTTATGATGCCGATCTGTTTCAATTCTTTGAGATGTTGATTGATGGTGGATTGCGAAAGCGGGAGCACGTCCACCAAGTCGTTACAGATACAAGTTTGATTGCTCAAGAGGTGTTCCAGTATGGCTACCCGGGCGGGATGGTCAAAAGCCTTGGCAAGATTGGCAACCCTGTTCTGGCGTTTCTTGAATAATTCTGATTTCGTTATTCCCATACCGTTATAACGCAATATTACGTTATATTGTTTGAAGTCGCAACCCCATGGTTCCTTTTCATAGGATCCAAAGGAGTTCTACGGTTAGCAGGTGATGTACAACATCCCGACAATGAGCAAGGGGCCTTGGAAATAACCTATCAAATTCTACTGAGCAAAGCCCCCATTACTCCACATCTTTCACACAGCGGAACCCAATATGCGACTGCCCGCTATCGAAGGCTGTGGCCTGCCGTGCACTCGGCCGGTAGTTGACACAATAGTTTGATGCACACAGGAACGATCCTCCTTTGGTGACGCGCTTCAACGCATAAGGATCTTGCGGGTCGAAAGGCTTCGCCGGGCCGTGGGGGTTTAGGGTGAGGCGGTTCTTGGCCAGCGTTTGGAAGTAGCGGGCATCGTACCAATCGCCGGTCCATTCCCACACGTTGCCGATCATGTCGAACAGTCCATAGCCGTTGGCGGGAAAAGAACCTACGGGCGATGTGGTCTCGAAGCCATCCTCTTTGAGGTTGCTCACGGGGAAGCTGCCCTGGAAGGTGTTGGCCATAAATTTTCCTTGTGGCGACACTTCTTCGCCCCAGCTGTAGCGGTCGCTCTTTCCGCCGCGGGAGGCAAACTCCCATTCGGCTTCTGTGGGCAGGCGCTTGCCATAGTGTTGGGCATAGGCCAGCGCGTCGGGGTAGGCAATGTGCACCACGGGGTGATTCCATCGGCCTTCGAGGTTGCTGCCGGGGCCTTCGGGGTGTTGCCAGTTCACGCCCTTTTTCCATTGCCACCATTGGGTATAGTCGTTCAGCATGACGGGTTGGGTTGGAGCATGGAACACGAGCGAGCCGGGAACGAGCACGCTGTCGGGTGGCGCGGGTGTGCCGGGGGGAACTTGTTTGCGGAGCTCTTCCCAGGAGGGGCGGCGCTCGGCTACCGTGATGTAGCCGGTGGCGTCTACAAAGGTCTTGTACTGGCGGTTGGTCACTTCCGTTTCGTCCATCCAAAACCTGTCGACCTGCACGGTGTGGGCGGGACGCTCGTGGTCGTAGCTGTCGGTCTCATCGGTACCCATCGTGAACACGCCGCCAGGGATCAGCACCATGCCGCTTTGATTCGGCGTGACAACGCGGGTATTTTTTGCCGGGCGGGGTTTCATAAAGGCCACCGTGGCCGCCAACGCTACCACTCCAACGGAAATGACTGTGATCTTTTTTGCTTTCATACGCTTGCTGGTATATCGCGTTTTGTAGTAGGTAATCGTAGTGGCCCTTATCTTCTTCCTTTGATAAGCTCACTTTGCCTTGATGAACGTCTCATGCTTATCAGGTAAAGTCACTTGGTGCATTGGCCCTTTGACTGATATGTCTTGCTCCCTGAAAATTGGTAGTCGCTACCACGGGGATCGCTACGGGGGTCTCGCTTTGCGATACCGTTTTCGCCTCAATCTTTATCCGCATCGTGTGCAGGCACGAACGGCGTGGACAGTAGACAGGAAAACAATCTGGATGACCTTTATAACCATTATGGTATCGATGATTGTAAAATCAAGGTTTAATTTTCTTATTGTCGTCTGTATTCAAGTACTCGACGATCTCTTTCTCCAAGTCGGCGAAAACACGTTGGTACTCTAGTTCTCCTTTCAGATTTTTAATCATATCGTTCTTATAGTTCTCGAGTCTCCTCGCACTAAAGTAGAAATCCTGACACAGGCTCTTGAACTCGTCGTTTGTGTTATATCTGTGCAAAATTATTTTCCGATGCTTGGGAAAGCGATCGAGCATGTAAATAATCTCCTCGTTCATAATTTTTTTCGCAAAGAATATGTATATTCACTTCGGCTGGAATATTCGAAAGTGCGAGAACGAATGTATAGGCTTCCGATGTGAACTATAAGTGAATAACGGTATTTAACTGTAAAACCTGACCCCCGATGTTAAGAGAAGAGGTATCTATTCAACTCCGAAGAATTCTCAATTCCGCACCCATCATGAACTCCAGTGTTCTCACGCAGTTCCTGAATTTTGTGGTGTCTGAGACGCTCGCCGGCCGGAGTGAAAGCCTGAAGGAATACACCATAGGTGTCCAGGCCTTGAAGAAAGACGCCGACTTCAACCCGCAGATCGACTCTATCGTTCGCATCCATGCCGGGCGGCTTCGGCGCGCGCTCAAGGAGTATTATTATGAGATTGGCCAGAACGATCCCATCATCATCGACATTCCCAAAGGAAGCTATACCCCACTCTTCACGTTCAAGTCCGACAAGGACGTAATGTCCCTGACCGACCAAAATCAGGACGAACTCACCACCAGTCCCCTTGACACGGAGTACGTATCACCGCCGGCAACACCGGTGGTCACCATCCAGGACAAGCCCACTATCGAGGTGCTCCCCTTCAAAAACATCACCACCCAAAAAGAAGTCCAGTTCTTTGCCCGCGGGCTGACCGAATACATGAGCGCGGAGCTCACCCATTTCAGAAACGTGAAGGTCATCACGCCGGACCGTGAACAATCTTCCAATACGCGCGACTTCATCCTGACGGGAAGCGTTCAGTGGGTAACAGGACGCATACGGACCTGGGTACACCTAACCCATTTCGCCACGCAAGAGCAGTTGTGGGCGCAAACATTCGAGCGGCATATTTCATTCGAAAGCTATTGGGAATTCCAGGAAGAGATCGTGAACCAGGTGCTGGCCGAGATTACGGGACTCTACGGTGCCATCTCTCATTTTTACGTGAATAAGGTCGACAATGCGCGACCAGAAGAACGAACATCATACCCCATACATTACTGGCACTTCCACCTCATAAAAAACTATGATCTGCCCACCCTTCAACGGGCCAAGCAAGCCTACAGCGACATCGTCAGGAATGACCCCAACAATGCCTTGGCCTACGCCTACCTCAGTCAGGTGTGCTCCGGCGAAAAAGTCCTGGTCAACGTGGGCTTTGAAAGAGGGCTGGACGATGGCCTCGCCTATGGGCAACTATCGCTGAAGCGCGACCCCCTGTGCCAGGAAGCCTACAAGGCATTGGCCATTAACCAGCTGATGCGGAACCACTACAAAGACGCCGCGCAGTTCCTGGAACAGGGCATCCGCATCAACCCGAAGTCCAACGACTACAAGGCCTTTATGGGGGCGACGCTGATCTATAGTGGCTTTTACGAACGCGGCAAAGAACTGCTGGACGAAGCGTTCGCGCGCGATCCGTATTTACCCTGGTGGCAGGTGCTGGCCTTTGGCTACTACGCGTTTAACCGTGAACACTACCAGGATGCTATTTTCTGGATCGAACGGATCGAGGTCACCACCGAAAAGATCTCCATCCTGAAAGCCGCCTCATACGCCCACCTCGAAAGCTATGACATGGCCTTCGACGTGTTGTCGCTGGAGCGTCAGGAACTACTCACCGAACAACTGCTGGATCTTAACCGGTTAAATGCACTTTTCACCCCTCATACCTTCGCGTTGCAAGTACGCGAGGGATTAAAGAAGCTGATCCAACACCAGTCGACGGGCGTATTAGGCATGGCACTCGTCTTGCTCTTGCCTTTCCTTTTCTGATCCTTTTTCTCCCAACATTACCATCGTCCTTCACGCAATCCATCCCCTGTTTAACGGTGTAACACCGTGTTTAACTATCTTTTTTAGCCATGTCATGGTAACTATGTCTCTCCAAATACAGTGGCGTTGTGTATAGCATACCCCACGCGTTGCGCACGTTCGCCAGTTAGACGTATGTTCTACAAAAAGGTGTTATCATGAAAAGACAATACAAAAAAGAAATCGGCTCCATACGGCTTGAGGTCGTCATGCTAAGCTTTGCGGGACGCTACATAGATACACAATCCTATCGGTCATTAAATATCGGGATGGCCTTCGACTTCTAATGAAATAAAGGACCCTCTCTCTTTTTCATAGTAGTTAAGGTAGGAAGGAACGGGAGCGTGAACTGGAGTCATCGCTCCCTGTTCCGACCTTTTTGCAAAGGATACCCTTCGAAAATGAAATCGCCTTATACAACTGTCATGTTGATCTGCTTTTTCTTTATTGTCGTGCGCGGCCAATCGCAGTCAAAGAAATTTGACATGGGCGTATTTCGCGACTCTTTAGATGAGGCGTTGGACCTTAGCGCGTTCCTCATCAACATGCACGGCTTTGTGCCCGTGCCGGTCATTGTAACCGAGCCGGCCCTTGGCGGGTTTGGGTTGGGTGTTGCGCCCATATTTTTAAAAAAGCGCCCGCCCGTGATCGACACGTTGGCCACGCGCGTCAAAGTAACACCCACGGCGCCCGATATGACTGGTGGCGCGGCTGCCTATACCTTGAACAAGACTTGGGGTGTATTTGCCTTCCAGTCCGGCACCTGGTTAAAGGCCCGCAGTAAATACCGCATCGCCGGTGGTTATGCCAACGTAAACATCTCGTTCTACCGCACCCTGAATAACACCGAGCAACAATTCCGCTTCAACATGAGGGTCGTGCCGTTTATGGCTTACCTGCTTAAGGGCATACGCGGAACCAACTGGAGCGCCGGAATGCAATACATGATGCTCCACACCAAACTAAAAACCGACTCCGAATCGCTCCCTGCATTTGTGAGTGACAAAGAAGTGACCAGCATCGTGAGCATGCCCAGCGCGGTAGTAGAATACGACAACCGCGACAATATCCTGACACCCGACAAAGGCTTGCGCTGGCGCACCAGCGTGGGATGGTCGGACAATGCCGTCGGCAGCGACTACGACTATGTGAAGCTTAGCAGCTACGTAAACTACTACTACCCCGTATTGAAAAATTTGATCGGCGGATTCCGTTGGGAGATGCAGGAGGTGTTTAACGATCCGCCTTTCTACCTGTTGCCCTTCATCGACTTGCGCGGCATACCCATAGCACGCTACCAGGGCAACATCTTTTCACTGGTAGAGACCGAATGGCGATGGGATTTTGTGCGGCGATGGAGCGTCGTAGGATTTGTCGGTACCGGCAAGGCCTATGACACGTGGAGCGCCTTTGGTGACGCCGATTGGGAGACGAGTGGTGGCGCTGGCTTCCGCTATCTCATCGCCCGCAAATTCAGATTGCGCTGCGGTGTGGACCTCGCCCGGGGCCCTGAACAGTGGGCGTATTACATCGTGTTTGGCAGCTCGTGGTTCCGGTAAAAACGATCAAAAAAGAAAATACCATGACACATAACCTTATACATCTACATCCCTAAAAACAATCCTATGAAAAAGCTCATCGTAACATGTTTGGTTGCCCTATACGTCCTGGGTTTGTATGCGCAGGATAAAGTACTGAAAGAAATGGACGCCGTGAAAATTTCGAAGTCCGACGCACCCGGCCCGGTTGCCAAGCAGGCCGAAATAGATTTCCCCGGCGCCAGCCCCTTCCAGTATTATGCCGTGGGCGACACCACACTGTCCAAAGACTGGAAAGTTACAGAAGACCAGAACTTTTCGAAGGATGATAAAATAAACCATTACAGCGTCGAGATGCGCGGAAAGGATTCCTATTATCATGCGCTCTATGACGCGAATGGAAAACTATTGATGTCGCGCAAAGAAGAAAAGAACGTGGCCTTGCCCAAGGCGGTTCTTACCGCTTATGAAAACGGCCCCTACAAAGGCGTGCCGCTCAAAAAAGACAAGCATTACAAGATCACCGACCACGGCAAGAAGAAAAACTATTATGAAGTGTACCTCACCAACGGTAAAAAATTAACGTATAACGTCGACGGCACGCTGATCAAATAGAGTGGCCAGTGGACTCCTGAAGTCTTATAGATCGTGAGTAGATAATGTTTAACCCAAAGGCGCAAAAAAGGAAACGCTGAACACCGCTTCTTTTTGCGCTTTTGCGGTGAACCCGGTGCGCCCCATCCCAATCCGTGCTGCATGAAAATCCATATCACCCCTACCCTTCTGTCTATTTTGTTGTTGGTATCCCTGCTTGCACGCGCCCAGGGTCCGTCGGAAGAGGAAGTTAAAAAGGCCAACAATCCGCTGGCCAACTCCAAGGCGCTCAACCTTCAAAATTATTATATCCCCACGCTGTATGACGATCCCAACCTGAAGGCAAATACAGCACTCATAAGATACGCTATGCCCTTTGCCGGCGGCAAGGTGCTGATGCGTGCGACCCTGCCGCTGGGCACGGCACCGTCGGGATATTCACCAAACGGATCGCCCAAGTACAGCTCCGGGCTGGGGGATCTCAATTTCTTTGCGACGTATACTTTTTCAAAACCAGATGCTAAAACATTATTGGGCGTAGGCCCGCAGATGGTCCTACCCACTGCGTCTGCTGATGCGCTCGGTGCCGGGAAGTGGCAGTTGGGTGGAGCGTTTGTCGTCTTCAACGCGGCATCGCCCGCTTTTCAGTGGGGAGGGCTCATCACCTATCAAACGTCCATTGCAGGCGACGAAGATCGGGTGTCCACCGCCTTGCTGGTCATGCAGCCCTTCCTGCTTTTTCAGTTGGGCAAGGGAGCGTACCTGCGCTCTACGGCCTTGTGGAATTTCAATTTGTACAACAACGCCTACAACGTGCCCCTTGGTGTTGGCGCGGGGCATGTGGCGAAGGCGGGCAATCTTTTATTCAACATATTCTTAGAGCCGCAGTTCACCGTGTTGCATGAAGGTGCAGGTCAACCGGCGTTGCAGTTCTTCGGTGGTATTAACTGTCAGTTTTGAAAGCGCAAACTACAATCGATAAATCCTCGTAATTCGTTAAGCCATGAAAACCAAAACTATCCTATCGATCATCGTGCTTTTCTTTGGCGGATGCCTCGGGCTTGCCACGATGGCACAGGAAAAAAACGGCACGCCGGCCATTCTGCCACGGGCCGATTTTCATTTCCCTGGCAGCGTTGGCCGCACCTACCTCGAATCTGATCCTGCTCAGTTTCCCCAACCGGTAGCGGCCCCTAAAGGAGCGCCTAACGTTTTGCTGATCCTCATCGATGATGCGGGGTTTGGACAGTTCAGCACCTTCGGAGGCGGCGTCCCCTCCCCGACAATGGATAAACTGGCCGCCGAAGGCTTGCGCTACAATCGCTTCCACACCACGGCGCTTTGCTCGCCAACACGGGCCGCGCTGATCACCGGCCGGAATCATCACTCCGTTTCGTTCGCCGGCATCACCGAGGCAGCCACAGGCTACGACGGCTATACGTGTATCCTCCCGAAAAACGCAGGCACTGTAGCGGAAGTGCTCCGCCAAAACGGTTACATGACGGCTTGGATCGGCAAGAATCACAACACGCCTACCTGGGAGACCAGCGCCGCCGGCCCGTTCGACCGCTGGCCCAGTGGCCTGGGATTCGATTACTTCTACGGCTTCAATGCCGGCGACATGAACCACTGGAACCCGATCCT
>DATDAV010000316.1:0-5325 GCA_036525235.1 Chryseolinea sp.
ACTATCCCCTATCTCCCGTCCACTTATCAGCAACAATTTGTTCGGGGAGCCATATCGAGCACGGAAAACGCAAATAACAAGACCTGGTATAGCTACGATGATCAGGGTCGGTTAAGTTGGACGGCGCAAAAGCCTGCAGGCCTGAGCCGGACGTTTGTGACTGAATATACTTATGATTTTCTGGGTAACGTGCTTGTGGTAGCAAACGCTTCCTACGATGACCAGGGCAACAAGGTGGAACCTTTCTACCATCACTACGAATACGATACGGACAAACGCCTCGTTCGTTCGTCCACGAGTGTTGACGGCTCCGACAAAAAATTAAGAGCTTCCTATTTCTACTATCTCCATGGCCCGCTTAAACGAATCGAACTGGGAGAAAAATTGCAGGGAATTGATTTTGTGTACAACATCCACGGCTGGCTTACGCAAATAAATCACCCCGACAAATCGAAGGATCCCAACGACGATGGAAATGATGTATTTGGTATGGTGTTGGACTACTACGAAAGTGATATGGCGGGGGTGTTTCCAACCGCTGGCTTGGATCGTGACGCTTTCGACCCCAGTCGCTTTCACAAAATTCCGCATGCTTTCGAGCCATCCTCCCCCGCTCTGGCTTTCCAACCAGCGCCTGCGTATAAGGATGCTATGACGAACAGCCTGGCTTCGATCAAGTCGATGCGCCAAAGTAATGGCGAGATCGATAACATCGTTTCAAAGCCGGTTACACTCAGTCACTTCAAAGATTCCAGCATCGAAATACCGTCGCCACCGTTGGCTTTGGAAGACGGCATTTTAGATGCACCCCCTCTGGATCATGCCATGGCTTCCACCTCAACGTCACCTGCTATTTATGAGGTACCGGTGGCAGTCGACGTGGTCCCTGACAACATCGAATTTGCAGCGCTAAAAAACCTCTACGATGGTCTGGGGGGCGCAACATGGACGAACAAAACCAACTGGCCCACAACCTGGCCCGCCACCGCCACCAGTGCTCAATTTGCGACCTGGTTTGGCATTACCGTAACCAATGGCGATGTGACCGGCATAGCCCTGCCCACAAATACCTTGGCGGGTCAACTCCCTGCATCGCTTTCGGATCTTGCCGAACTTAAGGTTCTGGATTTGCATGCCAATGTAATAACCGGCTTGGTGCCCGAATCGATTGGAGACCTCGCCAAACTCACTACGCTGCAACTCAACACAAACAAGCTCTCCGGAGCACTGCCCGCAACAATCGGCGACCTGAAGAATTTACAAAACCTATACCTACAGGAAAACCTTTTTGGGGGACAGATTCCAACAAGTCTCGGAACGTTACCGGAGTTGCTCAACCTGTATTTGAATGCCAATACCTTTATCGGGGAAATCCCGGCGACATTAGGAGGACTTTCAAAACTTCAGCGCTTGTACGTCAATGGCAACCTGCTTACGGGCGCTATACCACCATCGCTCGGCGAGTTGAGCAAACTTCAATACCTCGATCTTAGCGCGAACGAGTTACGTGGCGAAATTCCGGCAACATTGGGCAACGACGTTGCGCTTTTGTCTTTCGTGGTGGCCGGCAATCAGCTTTCGGGGACATTGCCCCCCGAATTAGGCAAGCTTGTTAAACTTACCAATTTTGATGTTAGTGCAAATAATTTGGAAGGAGAGATACCCGTAGCGTACCAAGACCTTGTACTACTGACAACATTCCGGGTGTTCACGAATCAACTGTCGGGTTCATTCCCTGCTATTTTGTTCACAAAATGGACAAAACTTCTCTCCTTGCTAGCTTTTGAGAACAAGTTCACGGGTGATTTTCCGGCGACGATCAGTTCATGTCCCGATTTTAACTACCTGCGAATTGCCAATAACCTGTTCACTAGTTTACCGGCCAGTCTATTGACCTTAACGAAGCTTAACTACGTTGACATTCAGAACAATGTTATTAAGGCCATTCCGAACTTTGCAGCACACCCCAACAAGTCGAAGCTAACGCTGAGCACGCAGTACAATTATATCGACTTCAATAGTTGGGAAGCGATTTTTGCTGCTGCACCTGCCATAAAGACCTTCACCTACAATCCTCAGAAAGCCTTTGATCAAACAACAAAACGGCATGTGCCCGCAGGATCAACCCTGCAGCTCGCCGCCGCAGATAAAGGCGCTCAAGGCGTGGTCGTGTGGGAAAAGAAATCCGGCACAACCTGGGTGAACGTCAATAGCGGCAATGAAGATGCTACGCAACAAACCTATAAGATATCCAACACCAATGCTGCCATAAACGGAACGTATCGGTGGACCCTTACGAATCCGTTGACCGGAGCGTTTAAATTGCAAAGCACGACAATAGATGTTCAAAGTGTTGACGCCACGCCAACCTCGGTGTCGGCAGGCATGTATAACGGAGTCATACGCTCTGTTTATTGGCACACCGACAAGGCCTACGAGTCGGGCACTGAGGACCACAATGGTGTGTACCGTTTTGGCTACGACGACAAATACCAGGTGATGGATGCGCGATGGGGAACACCCAACGCAAGCTGGCAATCGTTTACAGACGACGGCAACAAATATCGGCTGGCCGCCATGAGCTACGATGCCAACGGCAATATTAAAACGCTCCACCGGTACAACGCGGCATCCGAACTGATGCATGATTTTAACTACGCATACGAAGCCAATAAAAATAAACTTACGAGCGTAAGCGGCTACACCAAGCTCAACTGTTACAATTCAATTGGCCAACTGACGGGCGAAGATCAGGTCGAAGGCAATGACCAGTACATCGAATACGACGTCAGCGGTAAAGTCAGGAAGGTGTTTCTTGATGCAGCCAAGACCATTGCGAGTGTAGAATATCTTTATGATGATCATGGCTTCAGGCTGGCTAAGATTGACTACCAGGGTAAACTGGCGACATGGTATATCCGGGACGTTACAGGAAATATTCTCAGCACTTATAGTCAGACAGGAAGCGTAGCCGACCCTTTCCGGCCGATCAAGTGGAACAACCTCGCAAACACGGTTGATAACAATGGTACACTTTCGGTTGCCGAAGGTTTTACCACTGGCTCTGCGCGTACGGAGAACACGATCGAGCCTTACCAAGACGGCTTCTTCGAATACACAGCAACCGATATTTTGAAAGGCAAATACATCGGTTTTATCTCGGGGGCATCTGGATCGGGAAAGTATTGGTTGGAGTTCTTTGTAAACACATCCTCAGCCAGACTTCGCAATGACGGACAGCCACTTATATCGATCCCCTATAGCATTGGGGACAAGTTTAAAATCCAACGAATGGGCAATAAAATCCTTGTTTATTGGAATGGTATTCAAAAGGCCGAATTGGCCACGGACCCCGCAGATCGACTAACGCTGTTCACGAATCTTAACGCCGCCGACGCTAAGATTGTAAGCGGCAGCTTAGTGTTCAAGACCACAGATCCAACCGCAGCGCCGGAGACATTTAGTCAAAAGGAAATTCCCATTTATGGCGCCAGCAAGCTGGGCACATATTATCCGCAAGAAGATGGGTCTACAGCCTACGAGTTGACCGACCACCTGGGCAATGTGCGCGCGGTAATACGAAAGAACATAAACGTTTATCTCGCTACCATGGAAGATAATGGTCAGGCCACCGTGGACAACCCCCGGGTGCGCGAGATGGATATGTTTGAAAATCTTTTCGAAACGGAGGTAACCGATGAGCGCATGAACCATTCACCTGCGACTTCGGAAGTGCCTGTGCCGTCGAACTCCGCTTACCTGTTTTGGCAAGACGGTATGACGGGTATGGAGGCAAAAGACAAGGGTGTGGGGCCAGCGATCGGTCTGAATGTGAATGCCGGTGACGTTCTTAGCCTGGAAACGTGGGCGCGCTTCGAAAAGAAACCAGAGTACACCAGCAATATGGGATTAGTCCTGCTCTCGCAGGTGCTCGGCGCAAGTTTCACCTACAAAGCCGGGTTCGATGGTATGATGACGGGCCAGACGACGAATACGTTCAGCAACGCATTGGGTACTGCCGGATTTCTGAACGACGACACGGGAGATACACGACCATACGCTTATCTGAATTATATATTGTTCGATGTCAACAACAATGTAGTGGACGCCAACTGGCAACGCGTAACCGAGGATGGAGGATTTGATCCAGGGCAAGAAGGAATGCCCGGCAGCAGGCTACACGCGAGGGTGGCATTCGATGCTCCCATCAAGGTGACGCAGCCGGGATCGATCTACATCTGGGTGAGCAATGAAAGCGAGAATACCAAGGTGTGGTTCGATGACCTCAAGGTGACCCATGAGTCGTCGTTTGTGGTGGAAGCGACCGACTATGGTGTGTGGGGTGATGTATTACGCAAACAAACAACACCCCTCAGCCAGGGCGATGATCAGACAACACAACACCTGATCGCTCAATATAAACTCAATGGCAGTGCGGCAGATGCAAGCGGTCATTCACTGCACGGAACGGTTAACGGTGCAACACCCACCGTCGACAAAGATGGCACGGCCAATGCTGCCTATAGCTTCGACGGAATAGACGACTATGTGATCCTGACGGGCTCTGAAGACGATCTCTCGTTTGTTCAGAACACTGGAAAGTTTACGATCGCGGCCTTTATCAAGTTGAGCAGCCTTACCGAACGAAGCACGATTGTCGGGTCAACCGTCACTACGGCAAAAAAAGGCTTCAATTTTATGTATGAAAACTATGACGCGGTATATGGAATTCACGCGCTGCGATTTAACTCTACGTATGGTACGGCCGGTAATACCAACCTTGCCAAGGGTGCTCAGTCTACCATAAACGATACACAATGGCACCACGTAGCCGTGGTGGGCGACGGCAGTAGCATTACTTTTTATGTTGATGGCGTGAAAGACGGTTCTTCTACACCGCTGAGCTACTACAGTGTCGGGTATTCGAGCTTCCCTACATTAATTGGAGCCAGCAACGATGTCAACGGCAACGCCATCATCCCCATGCACGGAGCCATCGACGAGGTAAATATCTTTGATCGCGCCTTAACGCAGCAAGAAATACAGATGCTGATGCAAAAAAAGGATATCGAACCGAAGAGTAGTTTAGTGAGTTCGAAGCATAATTACCGGTACGGATATCAAGGGCAGTTTGCGGAGAAGGATGAGGAGACCGGGTGGAATCATTTTGAGTTGAGGGAGTACGATCCGATCATCGGAAGATGGTTAGTACCAGATCCCGTTCGACAGTTTTGGAGTCCCTATGTAGCCATGGGAAATAATCCTACAAGTTTGGTTGATCCGACAGGGGGAGAATTGGAAGTAGGAGCAGTGAATGAGGCGGGT
>DATDAV010000317.1:0-4656 GCA_036525235.1 Chryseolinea sp.
ACTATCCCCTATCTCCCGTCCACTTATCAGCAACAATTTGTTCGGGGAGCCATATCGAGCACGGAAAACGCAAATAACAAGACCTGGTATAGCTACGATGATCAGGGTCGGTTAAGTTGGACGGCGCAAAAGCCTGCAGGCTTGAGCCGGACGTTTGTGACTGAATATACTTATGATTTTCTAGGTAGCGTGCTTGTGGTAGCAAACGCTTCCTACGATGATCAGGGCAACAAGGTGGAGCCTTTCTATCATCACTTCGAATATGATGCCGACAAACGCCTCCTACATTCCTTCACGAGTCTTGACGGTTCCGACAAAAAATTAAGAGCTTCCTATTTCTACTATCTGCAGGGCCCGCTTAAACGAATCGAACTGGGAGAAAAATTGCAGGGAATTGATTTTGTGTACAACATCCACGGCTGGCTTACGCAAATAAATCACCCCGACAAATCCAAGGATCCCAACGACGATGGGAATGATGTATTTGGTATGGTGCTGGACTATTACGAAAGTGATATGGCGGGTATCTTCCAAACCTCGGCCAACTTCCGCGAGACAAGCGAACCTAACCAATTTCACAAAATACCTGTGGAAACCGCGAGGCCAGGATCATCGTCGTGGACGTATCAACCCAAACCCGCGTATCAACAAGATATGGTGGGGAATTTGGCCCGTATAAAAGCGATAAGGTCGGAGGAAGAGCTGCGCCCTGCGCCACCGGCGACGTTCGATCATTTTAAAGAAACCACGCAGGCCGAGGTGTTCATAATACCCCTACCCAACAGGCCAGCCGATTTTGAGTCCAATCCTTCGAAAAATGATCGGGTCGTTTCGGCCTCTGCCGTTCGAGCGCTCTATGAAGAGCCGGTGCCCTTCGATGTGGTGCCCGACGATGTCGAGTTTTCCGTACTGAAAAACTTTTACGACAGTCTTCAAGGAGCCGGCTGGTATGTAAAAACAAACTGGCCCACTACATGGCCCGCTACGGCAACGAGTGCGCAATTCGGAACGTGGTTTGGTATCACCGTAACCAACGGTGACGTAACAGGAATCTACTTTGTCAACAACGGCCTAAAAGGCCTCCTGCCCAAGTCTATCTTCAAACTCACCGAGTTAACATCGTTTCAGCTTTATAACAACGGCAACATTACTGGCACCATTCCAACAAGCATGGGATCACTCTCGAAACTGACCACACTAGCAGTTTCAGGTTCGCAGCTTTCAGGAACCATACCAGTTTCTCTCGGTAATCTGAGCAACCTCTCGATTTTGCGTTTCGACTACAACAAGCTGAGTGGATCTCTCCCCACGCAATTGGGGAACATAACGACTTTGACCGCCATTATTCTTCAGCAGAATACCATCACGGGACCGATACCCGCATCGTTCAATAATCTTACGAACATGGTGGGATTAAACCTCTCGCTAAACCAGCTCACGGGTCCGATACCAGACCTGGGTAATATGAAAAATCTTACATCATTAAATTTGGGAGGAAACACGTTGTCTGGATCCCTCCCCTCTACCATCGGGAACTTAACGGCCTTAAAATCTCTGTTGCTCAACAATAATCTACTCAGTGGAACCCTACCCTCCGAGTTGGGCAACCTCACGCAATTAGAAACCCTATATTTGTATACCAACACGTTTACAGGTTCCCTTCCAGTTTCTCTGGGTAAGTTGACTAAGCTCACATCGCTACTTCTTTCTGCAAATCGTTTTACAGGCTCCGTGCCGGAATCGCTTTCCAATCTCACCGAAATGGTGACATTCGCCGTCAGTCAAAATACATTGAGCGGGGAGTTTCCCGCCGCGATACTTTCCAAATGGACAAAGCTCGTAACGCTGCAACTCTTCACGAACGCGTTCACAGGTAGTTTCCCTTCAAGCATTGGGTCGTGCCCAGCGCTTACAACCCTGACGGCCAGCGGCAATAAATTCACCGGCCTTCCACAAACATTATTGAGTTTACCGCTGCTTACTACCCTCGATTTTCAATCCAATTACCTGACGACAATCCCTAACCTGGCCAACCACCCCAACAAATCGAAGCTTACCGTGAAGTTAAGAGACAACCTCCTGGACTTCTCCATGTGGGAACCCATCTTCGGGGCAACAGGCGTCCATGGCATCAAATCCTTGGACTATGCCTCACAAAAAGCGTTCCCGTCAAATAAAATCTATGTAGCCGAACAAAATACGCTAACGATCAGCGCCTCCAGCAAAGGACAAAATGGAAGTGTCATATGGGAACAAAAATCAGGCACAACATGGGCCAATGTTAATGCCCTGAACGAGGACGCTACCGGTCAGACGTTCACGGTTTCGAACGCAACGACTTCGGCCTATGGAACCTACCGATGGACCATGACCGATGTCAAGGTACCTTCACTCACGCTTCAAAGCGGTGAATTCGAAGTACTTTCCATCGATGCGTCCACCATATCCAGTGGCTTATACAATGGATTGATCAGCTCCGTTTCCTGGCGCACCGACGAAGCCTATCTCTCCGGCGAAGAAGGGTTCAAGGGAGTTTATCGGTACCAATACGATGATAAGTACCAAATCAAGGATTCACGCTGGGGCACACCGAATTCCAACTGGGATGGGTTCGCGGACGGAGCGAATACATTCAGAGTAACGGGACTCAACTACGATCCCAATGGAAACATTCTGGCGTTGAAACGATATAACGAAGACGGTTCGCTAACCAACGATTTTCAGTACGCGTACGACGGCAAAAAAAATCAACTGAAGAGCGTTACCGGCTACCGGAACAATTATCAATACAACTTGATCGGTCAAATGATAGCCGAGGATAAAGTTTCTGGTCCGGATCAATTTATTGACTATGACGTGTCCGGGAAGGTGCGCAAAATTTACTTTGATGCTGCTAAGACTGTTCCTAATGTGGAGTATCTCTATGACGATCACGGTTTCCGCCTGGCAAAAATCGACTATCAAAGCAAAAAAACCACTTGGTACGTTCGCGATGTGACAGGAAACATCGTCAGTGTGTACGAACAGACTGGTTCGTTGCCGGATGCACCCAAACCCGTACAATGGACCACCCTGACCAACATAACCGTCAACAACCTGGGAGACCTGAACCTTGTTACCGGGATCACGTCGGGAACCGCTTATGGAAATCGCCTGGAGGCCTACCAGAATGGATACTTGGAGTACACAGTCTCCGATGTAAACCAACCCAAGGATATTGGCTTTGTAAGTGCGACAACATATTGCTTCAATTTCTATGACCAATTCGGCTTGGCCCCTGTTCGTGCAAACGGACGGGCCTATGACGCTCCGAACTACGGAATCGGTACAAAATTCCGGATTGAAAAGCTGAATGATAAATTGACGTTTTACAAGAACGGCGTGTTTCTACGCCAATTCGCCATCAATCCTGCTGATCCGTATACTATGTACGTGATTCTTAGGCAGACGACAAAAATTCTTGGCAAAGACTTGAAATTTGTCGTGACGTCCACGCCTACCACACCAACGCTGCGTCAGGTTGAGGTGCCGATATACGGAGCCGGAAAACTGGGCACGTATTATCCGGATCAGGATGGATCAACCGCCTACGAGATCACCGACCACCTGGGTAACGTGCGCGCCCTGCTTCGCGAGAACGTGAACATTTATACGGCCACGATGGAAGACAACGGCTTAAACGATACCAGCAATCCACGCTACGAGGAGTCGGGCTACTTCGAAAATCTATTTGAAACGGAGATGGACGACCCGCGTATGAACCACACGGCGGACAATGCCACGACGGTAACCGAGCCTTCAAAATCCGCTTATCTCTATTGGAAAGAGGGCATGTCGGGTCAGGAAGCCAGCGACAAAGCGGTCGGACCGGCAATGGGATTAAAGGTTAATCCGGGCGATAAGGTAAGCATGGAAACATGGGTGCGCTACGAGGCAAAAACAGAGAACAACACGCGCGACCTGACACTGGCCATGCTGGCCCAAACATTGGGAGCTAGCCTCTCCTACCAGGCCGGCTTCGAGGGATTGCCTCTAAATCAGACCACAAGCATCTTGAGCACCGGACTGGGCACAGCAGGGTTCTTCAATAGCAGTGCAGAGGACGACCAGCCTTTTGCGTACCTAAACTATATCCTTTTCGACGAAAACAACGAGTTCGTAGACGCTGGCTGGCAACAGGTACCGCTAAGCGCCGCTTTTGAACCCGGCCACGAAGGCATCCCAAATAACCGTTCACACGCCAGGCTCACATTTGATCACCCAATCGAAATAACAAAAGCCGGATCTATCTATATTTGGGTAAGCAACGAAAGCGAAGACACCAAGGTATGGTTCGACGACCTGAAGGTGACACACGAAGCTGCCTTTGTCATAAAGGTTACAGATTATGGCACATGGGGAGATGTGATACGAGAACAGGAAGTTGCTGAGTATAAGTATAGGTTTGGGTACCAGGGGCAGTTTGCGGAGAAGGATGCGGAGAGTGGGTGGAATCATTTTGAGTTGAGGGAGTATGATCCGATCATCGGAAGATGGTTAGTACCAGATCCCGTTCGACAGTTTTGGAGTCCCTATGTAGCCATGGGAAATAATCCTACAAGTTTGGTTGATCCGACAGGGGGAGAATTGGAAGTAGGAGCAGTGAATGAGGCGGGT
>DATDAV010000318.1:0-1442 GCA_036525235.1 Chryseolinea sp.
GCACTTTTTGGAGAAGAAAATGCGGGCGCGCCAGCTTCCTACGATGCAATTGCGGCTGCACCGGACAATCATCGCGTAGTCTTTGAGAACGAAAAGGTGAGGGTTCTGGAAGTCACAATCAAGTCTGGAGAAAAAGAGCCGCTCCATATGCATCCGATGCCGAGCGTGATGACCATAATCACGGGTGCCAAGCTTCGTATCACCGAAGCAAGCCTTGAGGATGGCAAGATCGTGATTGGAAAAACAATTGAGGTCGGCAAAGGATAATTTTCAGCCGCCACCGTTGTGGATGCCTCCACAAGGACTTCATTCGGCTGAGAACATCGGTTCAGCGACATTTCACGCCCATCGCATTGAACTCAAGGGCGAAGACGAGCCATAGCAGTCGAACTAGCAAAAGGGATTCACGTGCGCGATACTGTCGCTTTTGGACTCCCTTGATGCTGGATGCCATAAACTGACAAAGCACTCTTCGTCGGTCGAAGGCCGAATCTTCCCCTCCTGTGTGTGGGAACTATGGATTATTCTGAGCGAAAAGGACGGAATGCGTCAGACAAAAAATATCTTCCGGTTTTTCACCAGTTTCCTTTCGCCAGTGAAGCTGGAAGAAAGGAAGGGGAGCGTTACGCCGCAGTTGGAAATTTACCTGTCGAACGGAAGATACGTTCTGGATTCCGCCCGTGTGAATTACTCATTTGGCGGACTGCATACGGTGTTTCGCAAGGCTTTTTCCCGATTCAATATCCGGGAAAGAGACATCAGCAGTGCGCTCATACTCGGTTTCGGAGCCGGAAGCGTGGCAAGTATTCTGTGCGATGAGTACAAAAAAGACCTACACCTCACAGGTGTGGAAAAGGACCCTGTGGTGATCGACCTGGCGAAGAAGTATTTTCACATTGATCGATACAAAGACCTCTCACTTCACATGGAAGATGCCGGCGATTTTGTTGAGAACTGTGATAAGAAGTTCGACTTGATGGTCGTGGATATTTTTGTCGGCATCGATGTTCCCGAAAAATTCAGGGAAGAGAAATTCCTTGCGGGGCTCGGGCGACTCTTATCGCCCGAGGGAATATCTTTCTTTAACGTAGTTGTCTACGATGAAAAGGTGAGAACTGGCTGCGCAAGCCTGTTTGAGAAAATGAACTCGCTGATCGGTGATACCGAGTTCTGCCGGGTATCCTTCAAGGGGACCGAGAACTGGATATTTGTCTGCGACAGAAGCAAACTTTAAGGACCGACCGGTCAGAATCGGGGTTTCTGTCAAGATTAGCCTTGGCAGGATCCGAACTTGCCCCGTGCACTTTTCGCAGTCGCATAGCCAAAGGCCTTACAGGAACCGTCGTCGCTCGGAATTTGCTCACGGAGTTAACGTGACCACTGGGGCAAGTATTCACGCAACAACCGCGAAACTCACCCTAAATTTTGTATGGAAGTTTGGA
>DATDAV010000319.1:0-1125 GCA_036525235.1 Chryseolinea sp.
AAAATTTGTTTGACGGTGCGTTTGATCACTCAACTTTATAAGTATGAATCTTATGAAATCACTTTTGCTCCTTTTTGTGTTGGCATCCTTTTTATATCTATCCCCGGCACAAGCTCAGGTCGCATCCAAGCCGCCGGTCGCTAAAAAGGACGGAACGGCCTCGGGCATGTTTCCGAAACCGGGGGAATGGCCTGCATATCGGCGCACCGGAACTCAGGAAGGATACTCTCCTTTGCGCGGTAATATCTCCAAGCCGCAAATTGTCTGGAAGCAATTCGCCGGTGCGATAGAAACGCTCGTAGTGGTGGAACCCGGAAGTGGAAAAAGCAATTTGACCCTGCCGGGCGACGAAGTTAAACTGGCCGTTGCTTCCGACTCCATCACGAAGGCTGATTTTATTCCTACGCCCAAAAGTCCGGAGGATGATACCAGCCCGTGGAATTCTACCTATGCAGACATTTTGCCGGAATATCCCGGCAAGGAAAAACTCGAATTCGAAAGTGCATTTGGAAAGACAATGACCAACGGGCAATGGGCTCAATGTATCGGTCGATTGATGGCCCGGAAAAACGGTGAATGGACTACGATTTGGGAAACCAAACCGATGCGCGATCTATTCAATTCATTTCCGCTGGTGGGTGACTTTGACGGCGACGGTGCCAAGGAGATAGCCATTCTGCCTTTTTATCAGATGAAGCTGGTTGATGCGCAAACCGGCATGGTGAAAGATAGCTGCAGGTTCAATGAGAACAGAAGTTACGGTTTCCACGGCGTGTATGACTTTGACGGTGACGGAAAATCAGAATTCCTTATAGAAGCCGATGTTTCGAAACACGTAGACGTGCTGGGCTTTCGCAATGGGAAACTGACATTGTTCTGGCAGCTTGATATTGAACAGGATATTGCAGACCCCCAGCGGATCATGAACGTGGCTCCCGATCCTGTTATGGACATCGACGGCGATGGAATACCTGAAGTCATCATCACGATCTACAATGACACCGGCGATAATCGATGGCATTTGCTCTTTGTTGACGCCTTAACGGGCAAAACAAAAGTCGATTTCCCCAACGAAAAATTTTCCGCGCCCCTCGATGTGGACGGCGACGGCATAAAAGAACTATT
>DATDAV010000320.1:0-110305 GCA_036525235.1 Chryseolinea sp.
CCTCTTCCCATTCCGAACAGAGCAGTTAAGCCCGCCAGCGCTGATGGTACTTGGATAACACCCGGGAGAGTAAGTCGTTGCCTATCTTTTATTTAAAAAGCCTTGTTGAGAAATCAGCAAGGCTTTTTTTGTTTACCCGCCATAGCCTTGGCGAAGGCGGGTCCACTCAGCTTCACCCCCAACCGTCAAAATCCCCTCACCTCTTCCCTCCCGATAGCTATCGGAGCAGTTAAGCCTCCGACTATGTCGGACTGATGGTACTTGGATAACACCCGGGAGAGCCCGCCTACGCTAAAGCTTCGGCGGGTAAATAAGTCGCGTGTCCGACTCTGGCGGATTGCCTATCTTTTATTTAAAAGCCTTGCTGAGAAATCAGCAAGGCTTTTTTTGTTTACCCGCCATAGCCTTGGCGAAGGCGGGTTCCCCCTCAGCATCACCCCTTCCTCCCGATAGCTATCGGAACCATTCCGCTGCCAAGAAATCATCCCGCATAAACATTTAGACTCCATCCGAGCCTCACCCGCCTTCGCTAAAGCCTCGGCGGGCAAAGCCCGCCTTACCAAAAAGAAAGGCGAAGCCCTTTGCGCTGACTTTGCGCCCTTTGCTTGCCCGCCGAAGCTTTAGCGAAGGAGGACGTCTTTGCGGTGAAAACCTCTCCCGGCTCCCCTTTCAAACGCTTGCACTAAACCTTGTATTTACCCACCAATTTTCTACTTTTGTACCCCTTCCTATCAAACTATGAAGAGAACCGAAATACGCATATCGACCCTGGCACTCGGCATCATCGCCGCCATGGCCGTCGTATTCTTCCAACTCTTCTATTTCCAAACTACAGGCCATTCCAGGCTTTCAAAAAAGGATATCAAAACGGAGCAAAAAGAAAATCACTCCGACGAAGACCAGGCCTATTTCTCCCTGCCCACCAGCAGCCTGCCGTCGGCCCACGTGCAGTTGAACACGGACGTGTTCTTTCTTTTTGAAATTCTTCTCGCAGAAGATCACCACGAAGAGCGCCACATTCCCGTTGCGTCACCTCTAAAGAAAATCTTTTCCACGCTGTTGGGATCGTTCATATCTCCCAACGCGCCCTAATCCATCCGCGCTCACTTTAAGTAGCATCGTCACAGGACGCATACCCTGCTCCTGTTTGCACACTTCTTCATTTCGTAATTCTTTTAAATTATCATATGCAAAACAAAGGTTTAGTAATCGTATTAACGGTAGTGATCACAGCGCTGTGTTTCTACTACCTGTCGTTCACGTTCGTGGGGCGAAAGGTGCAGCAAGACGCCGTCGCCTACGCCAAGGGCGATCTCAACAAAAAACAGGCGTACCTGGATTCCATCTGGAACATGCCGGTGTACAATCTGTTCGGCGCCAAATACACCTACAAAGAAGTAAAGGACAACGAGCTCAGCCTCGGCCTCGACCTTCAAGGCGGTATGCACGTGACGTTGGAAGTTTCTCCCGTCGACATCATCAAAGGACTCAGCGGCAACAGCCAGGACTCTTCGTTTCTCAGCGCCCTGAAAAAAGCCAACATTCAACAGAAAGCAACCCATAAGAATTTCGCCGACTTGTTCTTCAAAATCTATCGCGAAGACAACCCCGGCAAGAAACTCTCTACCCTCTTTGCCAATTCCATCACGAAGGGCCGCATCGCCATCACCGACGATGACAGCAAAGTGGAAGACGTGATCAATAAAGAAATTGAAAGCGCCATCGAACGTTCCTTCACCATCATCCGCAACCGTCTCGATCAATTTGGTACCAGCCAGCCCAACGTACAACGCTTGCCGGGCAGTGGTCAGATCCAGGTGGAAATTCCCGGTGCCGACAACCCGCAACGCGTGCGCAAGCTCCTGCAAGGTGTCGCTCGCCTCGAGTTCTGGGATGTAGTGGATCCCAACACGCTCAACACTTCGTTGATGGCCATCAACGACATCCTGGTAAAAGAACAAAAAGCAGTGCCCACTGCCACTACCGCAGCAGACTCGTCGAAAAAAGATGAAGATCTCTCCGCCCTCTTGGGTGGCGACAGCACAAAGGTGAAGTCGGATTCTGCAAAAGCAGCAGAGGTTAACAAAGGCCTCGATTCACTTCAGAACCTCAACGTATCTCCCATCTTTGCACTGAGCACACCTCCTGGTGCATTCCGCTATGCGGTGAAAGACACGGCGAAGATCAATTCCATTTTCCGCCGCGCAGACGTCAAACTTCAATTGCCCCGCACCGTGGGTGTTTTCTGGGCGAACAAAGCCGAGAAAGACCTGGCCGGTGAAGAAGCCCTGGAGCTTTACTTCCTCGACATCGGCCGCAACGGCAAAGCTCGCCTGACCGGCGAAGTGATCACGGATGCCCGCAACGATCTCGATGAACTTGCACGCCACGCCGTGAGCATGAACATGAATGCTGCCGGTACCCGCATATGGGCAAAATGGACGGCCGAAGCCTCCGGCAAAAGCCCGAAAGGAAGAATCGCCATCATGCTCGACAACGTGGTGTACTCCGCGCCCAGCGTGAACGGTGAAATCCCCAACGGTAACTCACAGATCTCCGGAAACTTCACCGCAGAAGAAGCGAAAGACCTTGCCAACGTATTGAAGGCCGGCTCACTGCCCGCCCCTACCAAGATCGTGGAAGAAGCCAGCGTAGGCCCCACGTTGGGTCAGGAATCTATCCGCAACGGTATCATCTCCATTGTGGTAGGCTTCCTCATCATCATCGTGTTCATGTTTGTCGTGTACAACGTTTCGGGATGGGTGGCCGATTTGGCCGTGATCCTCAACCTTATTTTCCTGTTGGGTATCCTCGCGTCGTTCGGCTCTGCGCTTACCCTCCCCGGTATCGCCGGTATCTTGTTGTCGTTGGCGATCGCGGTGGACGCGAACGTACTGATCAACGAACGTGTGAAAGAAGACATCAACGCCGGTAAAAGCCTCGAAGCATCGGTGCGCAACGGTTACAAAGGTGCGTTCACTGCCATCTTCGACTCCAACGTGACCACCCTTATCAAAGGGATCGTGTTGTTGGTGTTTGGTTCAGGACTGATCTACGGTTTCGCGGTAACGCTTATCATCGGTATCATCTGTTCTTTCTTTACATCGGTATTCTTCACCCGCGTGATTTTTGAATTTTACCTGCGCAAAGGAAAGAAGATCAGCTTCTCGCAAGGCTGGTCCAAAAACCTGTTCCGTTCCATCAATATCAATTTCGTAGGCAACCGGAGGATCTATTACACGGTGTCGGGCTCGATCATCGTGATTGGTATGGCGATGTTGGCCTACAAAGGATTCAACTATGGCGTTGACTTCAAAGGTGGTCGCACCTATGTGGTTGAATTCCAGAAGCCGCTTACCGCGCAATCTATCCGTGAAAGCCTTGCCGGTCCGTTTGAAAGCGCGCCCGAGGTGAAGACGTTTGGCGGCGTCACAAAATATAAGATCACCACCAGCTATCTGATCGACGATGATTCTGATGAAGCCACTGGGCAAGCCGAACATAAACTCAACGAAGGTCTGAGTAAATTCCAGGGCAACTCGGCGAGCATTCTCAGCTCGTATAAAGTGGGCCCTACCATTGCGAACGACATCAAAGTATCGGCCATCTGGTCGCTTATTGTGGCAGTAGTGCTCATGTTCTTGTACATCCTGATCCGTTTCCGGAAATGGCAATTCGCCTTGGGAACGGTAGTGAGCTTGTTCCACACCGTGTTGATGGTGCTCTCGCTCTTCGTGATCCTGGAGGATGTTATGCCCTTCTCGCTGGAGATCGACCAGTCGTTTGTGGCTGCGATCCTTACCGTAATTGGTTACTCCATCAACGATAGCGTGGTGGTATTCGACCGTGTACGCGAGTTTCTTAACGCGAAGAAAAGCGGGCAGACTATCGCTAACGTGGTGAACGAAGCCTTGAACGATACCTTGAGCCGGACCTTGATCACCGGTATGTCGACGATCTTCGTGATCGTGATCCTCTTCTTCTTCGGTGGTGAGACCATCAGAGGATTCACGTTCGCTATGCTCATCGGTGTATTGATCGGTACGTACGCTTCATTGTGTATCGGTACACCTGTACTGGTCGACTTCTCAAAAGACGACACCAAGCTACAGGAACCCAAACCTGCACAAGGCAAGCCCGTTACAGCTTAAGCGCTACGCAGAAAATAAAAGAAGGGTCCCGGATGATTTTCCGGGACCCTTCTTTTTTTGTTGATCGGCGTATTATAAGTGAGCCTTCAGTGCATTCACCATCACATGCAGGGCGCGTTCAAAGTGCCGGTTGTTGGGAATGATGAAATCGGCGTGGTGTTTTAGCGGCTTGATCAACGATTCGTAAACGGGCATGACATGATGCTGATAGCGATACAGCACATCGTCGAGATCGTAGCCGCGTTCCTCGTTGTCGCGGCGGATCCGGCGGCTGAGCTTGAGGTAGTCTTTGGCTTCGATAAAAATTTTCAGATCCAGCTCTTTTTCGATCTCGGGATAATATTGCACAAAGAGCCCCTCGATGATGAGGATGGGCGCCGGTTTGAACTCCAGCATTTTGGGCTGGGTGTCCAGTTTGTTGAACATGTATTCTTTTTTCAAAAGCGGTTCACCGCGCTTCAGCTGCAGGATGTCGGCGTGCAATTGCTCACGCTCGATGGCTTCGGGAAGATCGAAATTCTGGATGCCCTTTTCGTCGATGACCTGGGTCTCTATCGGTTTGTAGTAATGATCCTGCGAGATGAGGCAGATCTCATGGGGCTGAAAATGCGAAGCGAGCTGTTCGATGAAGTAGGTCTTGCCCGAGCCGCTTCCGCCCGTGATGCCAATGGTGTATGGTTTGCGCATATAGGTTCAGATGCGGCAAATCTACGAAGAACTTCAGCGGGAGGGGAAATGATTTTTCAGGTAGTCTTCCAGTTTTTTCATCGCCCGGGCGCGATGGCTCAATTGGTTCTTGGCGTCCATGGTCATCTCGGCAAACGTGGCGGTGTATCCGTCGGGAACAAAGACGGGGTCGTAGCCAAAGCCGGATGCGCCGTGTGGAGTGGTGGTGATGGTGCCTTTCACGATCCCTTCAAAAAAAATGGGTTCCGGCGTCAGACCGATCAGCGTGATGATGGTGCGGAATTGTGCGGAGCGGTTTGATTGGCCTTGCAGGTTCTTTAACAAAAGGGCGATGTTGTCATCGCTGCTGCGTTGGGCGCCGGCGTAATGGGCCGAGTCCACCCCAGGCCTGCCCTGGAGGGCTGCCACTTCTAGACCGGTGTCGTCTGCGAAGCAGGGGATGTTGTAGTGGGTGTGAACGTATTCTGCTTTTTGAAGGGAGTTGCCCTCGAGCGTGTTACGCGTCTCGGGCAACTCTTCAAAACAATTGATCTCCTGTAAACTTAAGATCTCAATGTGTGGGCCTGCCACACGACGCACCTCGCTTAATTTGTGGGCGTTGTTCGTGGCGAAGCAAAGTTTCATTGTGATACAATACCCTGCAACTGCAGCTCGATGATAACGGGACTGTTGGTCGGCACCGCGATGCCTCCGCCTACGGAAGCCCCTGCCGGTCCCCAGGCATAGCCCGAAGGAGCATAAAGTGTGATCTTGCCGCCCACGTGTACGCGCTGCAGACCGATTTGAAGTGCATGAATGTTGTCGACCACCCGGAAGGCAGCGTCATCCGTAGTCTGATCCACGCTGGCGACGACGCGGCTATCGTCGGAGAGCAATTTGACGTCGTAGTGGATCTTTGCACGATTGTACCAACTGGGGATTTGGCCGGCACCCGGTTCTGTGACCACATAGCGCAAGCCCGATGGGTCGATCACCGGCGTGATCCCTTTACCCTGCAGATACGTGGTGATGGCAGTGGTATCTTTTTTGAATTGGGTGATCTGTGCTTGGGTGATCATCACGCGATTGAATCTGATCTTAAACACCAGGATGGAATTCGCGGGGATCGAGGCCTTATCAACGTTGCCATAGCCATAGGGAGAAGGTACGTAAATCGTTGCTTGCGATCCCGAAGGAAGCGTGGTAAGCGCTACCTTCCAGCCATCGATGTAACCCGCAACAACGCCTTTCGTGTTGCCGGCATCGAATTGCGCACCCGAGCTAAAAACAGTTCCGACATAGTCCACATCCACCGAGTCCGAGCTTGCCGCGGGCAAGCCATTGCCAAGCTGGGTAATGACCATACGAATTCCCGAGGGATCTTTTACGGCGTCCAGAAAATTGGCATCCAAGAAATTGTCGATTGCAGTAACGTCTGCTTCCAATTGCGCACCTGCATTATAATTGTCGCCCGAACCGATACAAGAGTATAGCCCTAGCGATGCGCCAACCAAAACTAACGCCACCCAGCCGACACGTTTCATGTTTTTCTTCATATGGTTTTATTCATTTAGTTACTGTTTACTATTTACAGCTTCTCGTCGCCTGATCGAATTGTGCAGACACCTGGAGAAGTTGTACGTCAAAGATCAGGATGGCATCGGGAGGTATGGCGCCCGGATAGCCTTGAGGGCCATAGGCCAGTCCCGAAGGAATGTAGAATGTAGCCGAGTCGCCGATGCCCAGCTTGGGAATGCCCAGCTTCCAACCTTCGATCACGCCACCCAGGGGGAAAGCGATTTTTTCGGCTTGGTCAAAAACACGGCCGTCCTTTAAAAGCTTGCCTTTGTATTTCACTTCCACGCAATTTTCAACCGAGGGCTTGGCACCACTGCCGGTCGAGTGCAACACATAGCGCAGACCGCTGCTGTCTTGTTCAGCTTTGATGTTGTTCTTTTCCAGATATTTGGCGATGAGGGCGGCGTCCTTGGCGGGTTGTGTTTTCTTTTTCTCTTCCATGAGCTTGGTTTGATACTCACGGAACTGCTCCATGCGCATGATGTCACGCACTTGGATGTAATACGAGATGCTGACGGTAGTATCGATTTTCGGAGGCACAGGCTGGCCGATCACGTCTTTGAAGAATTTCGAAACGGGCATGGTCATCACCACGCTGTCGCCTTTGGAAAGCATACGGAACATTTGCACCATGCCGTTCTCGGTCGCCAGCGCCGTGCTGTCGGCAATCATAACCGCCGAAGGCATACCGTCTTCGTGCGTGCTGTTCCAGGTCGAATCCTTGGAATCCTTCAGCAGGTAGTCAAACACCAGGATGTCTTCCTTTTTGGGGAGAATGCCGGTGCCGGCTTTGATGACGCTGAATTTGAGGCCGTTTGGCGTTACTTTTTCGGCTTGTTTATTACACGCTACACACAGCAACGTCAATCCGAGCAGCACAATTGAAATTCTATTCATGATTTGATTTTGGTTAGACAGTTTATGGTTTTGAAAAGTTGTAATTCGGTTTAAATAAATTAATCGGCCAGCAACTGGTCTTTGTATTGCGGCAGCAGGTCGAGAAATTTCTTCACAGTTTGTTCCAGGGTTAGGTTGGTCTGTCCCCCGGCAGCATTGCGGTGACCGCCACCCTGAAAGTGAGCACGGGCCATCTCGTTCACCGAAAAATCCCCCAGCGAACGCAGCGAGAGTTTTATGTTTTCCCTGCGATCGGAGATGATCACCGACAGCTTGATGCCTTTTATAGAAAGTCCAAAGTTCACCAATCCCTCGGTGTCGCCGGTTTGTGAGCCAAAACGTTTCAGTTCATCGGCCGTCAAGGCGATGTAGGCGGTTTTGTATTCGGGCAAAACCTGCAATTTCTCCCACAGCACATAGCCCATCAGTCGCAAACGTTCCAGGCTATTGGTCTCATAAATGAGCTTCGACACTTTATAAGGATTTGCGCCCCGCGCCACCAGGTCCGACGCGATCTGGAACACCTTGTGGTTGGTGTTGGAGTGTCGAAACCCGCCCGTGTCGGTCATGATGCCGGCATACAGGCAGTCGGCCATCGGGCCGTCCACCAGCGCCTGGTCGTCCAGCTCCACGATGAGTTGGTACACCAATTCGGCCGTAGAGGCTGCCGTGCCATCCCACTGCTCGAAATCGGCAAAATGTTCGGGTTCCAGGTGGTGGTCGACCAGCACTTTTTTGGCGCCGGCTTCGCGGACCATTCCGCCCAGGTCGTTAATGCGGTTCAGGCTGGAAAAATCCAGGCAAAAGATCATTTCGGCGTCTGCGATCAATTTGGCGCAACGGTCCGGTTTGTCTTTTTGAAAGATGACAACCTCCTCGTTTCCAGGCATCCAGGCGATAAAATCGGGGTAGTCGCTGGGCGTGATCACGGTCACCGTGTGGCCTTTTTTCTTCAGGTACCGGGCCAATCCCAGCGAGGAGCCCAGCGCATCGGCATCGGGCTTGAAATGGGTCAAAATGACCACCTTCCGGGGTTGGCTCAATTGGTCTTTAAAGGCCTTAATATTTTGCATGGGCTTCTCGAAAGCAAGTGGCAAAAATGGGGAATTTTAGTGCATAGTCAATGCGCAAGAATCAATAGTTCAGGACTATACGACCAGTTAAAGTATAAAAACTACGGGTGGCCCCATTTGCACTATAAACTAATCCACTATTTTTGCGGCCGTTTAGGGGAAATACTCCAAAACCCGGATATCCGTAACCAAATCAGATAAAACACCATATTATGGCAGGAAACAGAACTTTTACGATGATCAAACCTGACGCCGTTAGCGCAGCCAACTCAGGAGCAATTATGAAGATGATTGAGGAAGCAGGCTTCCGCATTGTGGCCGTGAAAAAGACCCAACTGAGCGAAGAACGCGCCGGCGAATTCTATGCCGTGCATAGCCAACGCTCCTTTTTCAAAGAACTTTGCACCTACATGTCGTCGGGCGCCCTCATCCCGATGATCCTGGAGAAGGACAACGCCGTGGAAGATTTCCGCAAGCTCATCGGCGCCACCGACCCCAAGAAGGCTGAACCCGGCACCATCCGCAACCTGTTTGCCAAATCCATCGAGGCAAACGCCATCCACGGTTCCGACAGCGACGAGAACGCAGCCCTCGAAAGCAGCTTCTTCTTTTCAAACCTGGAGCGCTTCTAAGCGATCGCGGTCAAGAAATTTTGAGCATAAAAAAAGTGTCCGCCGTTCGGGGACACTTTTTTTCTTTTTAGATAAGATCTCAGTGCAGCTCCGGAAGCACAAAATCGTCGAGGGCGCTGGGTTCTTGCATCAACGCTTCAATATCGTCCACCGTACGGGGTGCTAGTTTTGACAGTTGGTCCGTGCCGGTTTTGGTGATGAGAAAATCGTCCTCAATGCGCACGGCGATGCCCCACCAGCGTTTGTCGCAAGGCGAATTTTCGGGAATATAGATGCCCGGCTCGATGGTGATCACCATGTTTTCCAGCAGCTTGAACCTCGCCCCTTTGTCGTGAACATCCAGGCCAATGTGGTGACAGCAACCGTGGGGATAGTAGGTATGGCGTTCGGTTTCACTTTTCAAGATTCCCAGATCTTTTAAGCCTTTGTTGATCACCGCTTGGGTGACCAGCGTCATGTCCTGGAAGGCGATGCCGGGCTTGCATATTTTCATGGCCTCCTCCTGTGCTTTCAACACCAGCTCATAGATCAACTTTTGCTCGGGCGAAAATTTCCCCGACACCGGTATGGTGCGCGTGATGTCGGCCGTGTAGCCGCGGTATTCGGCGCCGAGGTCCATCAGGATCATTTCCGAACTGGTGATGAGGGGTTTATAATTGTCTTCGTAGTGCAGTATACATCCATTGTTTCCCGCGCCCACAATAGAAGGATAGCCTACATCTTCGGCCTGGTATTTTTTGAAAACAAATTCGTGAATGCCCTGGATCTCGCGTTCCGACATGCCGGGTTTAATGGCCTTCATCACCTCACGCTGGGCGGTGCATGAAATGTTGACCGCCTTGCGGATCAACTCCAATTCTTCTTTCGTTTTCACACCGCGCAGACCCGACATGAGGTTGTCGAGATCGGAGGTGTTCAGATTCTTTTTCTTTTGCTCGGGCTGAATATTCATCGCGGCCGATTTTGAAGGATAGTTCACCTTCACTGTGAATTGCTCGATGAGGCTGTACAGATCGGTCGAGTCGCTGGCATCGTCGCGCACGTCGTTGGTGAAGTCGTAGAAGAGAATGTTGGAAAACTTCGAGAAGTCGACGTTGTATTTTTTGAAGTCGGTGTTGTTAAATGCCTGGGTGAGTCCTAAAGCACTGCGCACACCATCCTTGCCCAGGCGGCCGCCGTTCCACAATTCATCATTGGCGTTGCGGGGTCGCACGAAAATGATTTCGGAATACACAGTGCCGTTGGCTGCGGTTTGCTTGTCTTTGAAGATGAGCAGCACGGCGTCGGTTTCTTTGTAGCCTGTGAGGTAGTAGAAATCGGGGTCTTGATGATATATAAAGTCAACATCGTTGGAGCGATTGCGCACGGGGTTGGCAAAGAAAACGGCCACCGAGTTGGGCGGCAGCGTTTCGCGTAATTTTTCGCGGCGTCCTTTGTGGAAATCGGGGGTTAGAAAGTCGGTGGGTACATTCTTATCCTGGGAATAACCTTCGACACAGAAAAGCAAACAGGCCGTCAACAGCAGCAATTTCATACGATCACATTATTTGCGCTAAAATCGTGAAATTTTGTCAGCGCCAGAAAAGGACTTGATGTCCGGCCCGGAAACCGGCCTGGCGGGTGAATTTCGCATACTTTTTTATAAAGTCGAACGTCCACGTTATAGGCTAGGTCGTGCTTCAGCTTGCGTTCGCCGCATTTTTGAAGAAAAAAATCAACCATGGAAATCAACACTGCTTCCGAGCGCCGCTACGACCTGGACTGGCTCCGGCTCATTGCCATCATCATTCTTTTGTTCTTCCACACCGGCATGCTGTTCAACACGTGGGGCTGGCACATTAAAAATGGCGAGACCAGCGAGAGCTTTCTCTATTGGATGGTCATTCTGCATTATTGGCGTATGCCGTTGCTGCTCTTCATCTCCGGCGCCGGCACCTACATGGCGTTGGGCAAGCGTTCCCCCTCGCAGTTTGCCGGCGAGCGAGTGAAACGCCTTTTGATCCCCCTCGTCTTTGGCATGTTTGTGATCGTGCCGCCACAGATCTACTATGAGCACATCGCCAATTATGCCAGCTACGGTGACTTTTATAAAACCGTTTTCGATTTTGTCCCCTACCCCCAGGGGAGTTTTAGCTGGCACCACCTGTGGTTTGTAGCCTACTTGCTGGTCTACTCGCTTATCGCGATCCCCATCCTGATCTTTCTCCGCTCGCCGAAATCGACGGCCTTCAAAGCCGCTGCCTTGCGATGGTTGGGCAGCCCCGCCGGATTGTTGTTGTTGCCCGCGGTGTTCATCTTGATCACGCAAATCGTGTTGCGTCCTTTCTTCCCCGAAGAAACCCACGCGCTGGCGGACGACTGGGCGTTCTTTACCTTCTACTTTTGCTTCTTTGTTTTTGGCATGCTGTGTTATTCAAATGCCCTGCTATGGGAGGCAATCGGTCAGAACCGGAAACATTTGTTGGTGGCGTCGCTGTTCATTCTTGTTCCGTTCTACGGTTTTTATTTTCACCTGCAGGACATCGTACGGTTGCCCTGGAGCAACGACACGGTGGAAACTGCTTTTGATGTGAGCGCGATCTTTTTAAGCTGGTTTTGGGTGATCACTGTTATTGCCTACGGACAACATTATCTGAACCGTCAGCATCGCTGGCTCAGCCGGATCAATGAGGGGCTTTACCCGTTCTACATTTTGCACCAGACGGTAATTATTTTCCTGGGTTATTATATCGATCAGTTGTCGTGGAGCATCACGGCAAAATTCTGGGCGGTGAGTTTGCTTACGCTGACGAGCTGTGTGGCGTTTTACCTGCTGTGTATCCGGCCATTTAATTTGATGCGACTTTTGTTCGGTGTGAAATTAAAAATCAGGCAAAAGAACCCGGTCGGTGTGCAGGAAGCGGCGGCGCGTGTTTGAGCAAACTTATGAAATGTCGAAGATTTTATACGTCATGAAAAACAGGACGGTGCGGATCTGAATAACCCTGGCCTTTAGGCCAGGGTCAAAGTAACCCCTCGCCCCGGGGCTTTAGCCCTGACCACGCACAAGATTATCTAGTAAAAATACTTCACTCCCGACTCACTCTGCAATCGAGATATCCAACTGGATTATTTTGGACAAGCTATTAAAAAGTGAATGTCCTTGATGATACCCATCAGGACATCGGACATAATTAGTGGAGTTGCGAAAAAGAATCGCCGCTGTGGTCAGGGCTAAAGCCCGGATGAGTGAGATGTCTTTGCCCTGGCCTAAAGGCCAGGGTTATTCAGTTGCGGATCGTCTGCTAACACACGTCTTGATTGCGAGCTTTTTTCAGGAAGTTAAATCACAGTAAATGTGAGCATAGGCAAGGTTAGACTGAGGTTATTCCCTCAGATTTCTTCCAATAAAAAATCCTTCCCTCGTCCGTAGGCAAAGAGGTCTTTGAGATGATAGCGTTCCAGCGTAGCCAGGTCTTTCACTTTAAAATCCCCGCCCACCAGGATCTTCTCGATGACGAATTCGCTCTTCTCGCCAAAATTGATGAGGCGATATTTCCGTCCTGCCCGCAATACGTCAAAAGAGAGACCTGCCATTATTTCAATTTTAAAAGATCGAGTTCAAATCCCGGGAGCACTGTGCCACCGGTGAGCTTATGGTGAAAACCAGTTATCTCTTCAAGTGTTTCGTCAGGAGTATAAATGTATGCTTTTTCGTTTTCCAAATCGATGAGCCAACCCAGTTGGCACCCGTTATTCATCCACGCCACCATTTTGGTTTGCAGCATTCGCAAAGGGTCACTTGGCGAACGCAATTCGACTACAAAATCGGGACAGATGTGTGCAAATCTTGTTCGGTCGTGTTCGATTAGTTTTTCCCATCGTTCCCTTCGTATCCAAGCGAGATCGGGAGAACGCATCGATCCATCGGGTAACATGAAGCCAGTCGATGAATCGAAACCGACACCCACGTGCTCATGCGCCGATGTCCAATAGTAAAATAGGCCCGAAAGAATAAGATTCTTGTGACTCAAATCATCTCCAACGGGTGACATCACAATAATTTTGCCACTAACGTCTCGCTCAATATTCAGCTCTGGATACGTTTGGCAGACGATAAATAATTCATCATCAGAAACGCCAGCGGGATACAGCCGGTTGAATTGGTGCGAAGTCATGTCGAAAATTAATAAATCACCCTTACAATTCCCTTACAAATCCTCTTCCCGCTCCAACATTAAGATAGACGCCTGAGGGACAATGAAATATTTTTCTTCTTCATAGAGCACCTCGATGGCGCCCTTCTGTAAAAAGATGGCGAGATCGCCTTCCTGCGCCTGCAACGGTAAATATTTTACGGAATCTTCTTTTCCTTTCCAGACATCGTCTTCGTCTGCCGGCAGAGGCAACGGATAGCCTGGACCAACCTTGATGACGTAGCCGCTTTGAATTTTTTCTTTTTCCTGTACGCCGGGCGGTAAATACAATCCACTCGCAGTCTTATCTGATTGTTTGCCGGGTTTGATGAGCACCCGGTCGCCAACGACGATCAGTTTTTTTAATTTATTGTCAGCTGTGATTTTCATAATTCAAAATGATGTATCGATGAGAAATTAATTTTTAAAATTTTGCTTTCGGGAAATGAAAAGGAAGTCCTTTTTCAGGGCGTCTTATTTGTCAAAAAGATCAGCCTGGTCGGTGGCGCGGTCGATGAGGCGTTGGTCCACATTTTTGGTGGGTGAGATGCCGAGCTTTTTAAATTCCTCCACGCGGCGCACCAGGTTGCCCGTGCCGGACGTGAGCTTGCTCATGGCGCCCTCATAACTCAGTTGCGTTTTTCGCAGCGAGCTGCCGAGCTCGATCAGGTCGTCGGTGAAGCCCTTGAATTTTTCATAGAGCCCCGTGGCCTGCCGCACGATCTCGGCGGTGTTCCGGTTTTGATACTCCTGCTTCCAGGTGTTTTTGATCAGCTGCAACGACGGTATGAGCAGCGTTGGGCTCACAAAAACGATGCGCCTTTCCAGGGCTTCTTCATACAACGTCTTTTCGCTTTGAATGGCCAGGATATAGGCCGGTTCAATCGGAATGAACATGATCACAAAGTCGGGGCTGTTGTCGGTGATGTTGCGTTGATAGTTTTTGTCACCCAGCAATTTCATGTGCTGGCGGATGGAGATGAGGTGGCTTTTCAAATACAACACCTTGTCCTGGTCCCCTTCGGCGTTCACAAAATTGTTGTAGGCCGTAAGGCTCACTTTCGAGTCGACGATGACGTGCTTTCCTTCTGGCAGGCGAATCACCACATCGGGGCGCAGTCGTCCTTCGGCTGTGGTGAACGATTCCTGTACAAAATATTCGCGGTCTTTCTCCAGGCCCGATTTTTCGAGGATGCTTTCCAGGATAAACTCGCCCCAGGCGCCCTGGGCTTTGGTGTCGCCGCGCAGGGCGCGGGTGAGATTTTCGGCTTCGCGTGTCATTTGCACGTTCAGCTTTTGCAGGTTTTCCAATTGCTCCCGCAAGGCCGAATTGCGCGTGATGGTATCGCGATGGGTTTCTTCGACTTTCTTTTCGAATTGCACGATCTTCTCGCCCAGCGGTTTCAGCAGGTCGAAGATATTGGACTTGTTCTGGTCGGTGAATTTTTTGCTCTTGTCTTCGAAGATCTCGTTGGCGAGGTTCTTGAACTGGATGGAAAATTTCTCGTTCAGCAATTCCACTTCCTTTTTCTGGTCCAGGAGCTTTTCCTGGAGGTTGCGATAGTCGGCTTCCACGCTGGCGAGGGCTTGGCTCACTTCCAGCGCTTTGCGTCGCTCGCGGTCGATCTCCTGCCGCAATTCGGCTACCTGGTTTTGAAGGGACTTGTTCTTTTCCTGTTCCACGAGGATCACGGAAGTGTGCGCCTGCGCTTCCGCGGCGTATTTATATTTTAAAATAAGCCACGATGCGACAGCCCCTCCGCCAATGCCCACTAATAATGCGATAATTTCCATGTGACGTAAAGATATTCAGGATTGGACTGGGGCCAAACAATCGCGGTTTTTCTCGCAACAGGCCGGCCTTCCTGCTTTGATGATGAAACCCTGAATCGCTATCAAATCGTTCAATACGAGGCCGGCGATAAACGCTCCCGCTAGCGGCCTAACGAAAGATGGTTCGGCTACTTTCTTTGGTCTGGGGTGGGGCGGAAATGTAGGGTTTCCGGTCGCGATTTGATAGATTTGTGAGGAGTGCCAAAGTGCTTCTTAAACAGGATTTTATGGTGGAAACGATCAACTCAAGCCAGGAGGCTATTGTACTGGAAGACCAATATGGAGCGCACAACTACCATCCCCTGCCCGTGGTCCTCAGCAAAGGTGAGGGCGTGTTCTTATGGGACGTGGAAGGAAAGCGCTATTACGATTTTCTTTCCGCCTACAGCGCCGTAAACCAAGGCCACTGCCACCCGCGCATCATCGACGCGTTGATTGGCCAGGCCCGGGAGTTGACGTTGACTTCGCGCGCATTCCACAACGATAAGCTCGGCATCGCTGAGAAATATGTTTGCGAGACGTTTGGCTACGACAAGGCCCTGTTCATGAACAGTGGCGCCGAAGCCAACGAAACCGCCATCAAACTGGCCCGCAAGTGGGGCTATACCAAAAAAGGCATCCCTACCGACCAGGCCGTGATCATCGCCATGAAACAAAACTTTCACGGTCGCACAACAACGATTATTTCCGCATCCTCCGAGGCTTCGGCGCGCAATGGCTTTGGGCCGTTCATGCCTGGTTTTGAAGTGGTGGAGTATGACGATACAGCCGTTTTGGAAAAGGCCTTGGCCAACCCCAACGTCTGCGCCCTGTGGATCGAACCTATCCAAGGCGAAGCCGGTGTATATGTTCCATCCGAAGGCTATTTGAAAACGGCCGAGACCCTTTGCCGCAAAAACAACGTGCTGCTGATGATGGACGAGATCCAAACCGGCATCGCACGCACCGGCAAAATGCTGGCCTGCGAACACGAAGACGTGCGTCCCGACTTGCTCATCCTGGGCAAAGCTTTGTCTGGCGGCGTGTTGCCGATCTCTTTGGTGATGGCAGACGACGAGATCATGCTCGTGATCAAGCCCGGCGAACACGGCTCCACTTTCGGCGGCAATCCACTGGCCGCTGTGGTGTGCATGGAGGCCTTGCAGGTGGTGAAGGATGAGAAGCTGGCAGAGAACGCCCGGAAACTCGGCGTGATCTTCCGCAACCGCCTGAGCGAACTCCTCCAGAAAACGACTCTCATCACGAAGGTGAGAGGCAAAGGTTTATTGAATGCCATCGTCATCAACGACACTCCCGAAAGCGACACGGCCTGGGATCTTTGTGTGGACCTTATGAAAAACGGTTTGCTGGCGAAGCCCACCCACGGCAACATCATTCGCCTGGCCCCTCCGTTGGTAATCACCGAAGAGCAGGTCCACGAATGCTGTGACATCATCGAAAGGTGTGTGTTGAATTTCAAAAAGTAAGGATCACCCGAAGGCCGCCTCATGGCCTGAATCGACGACGCTGACATTTTTGCAGAGCGTTCCATTGGAGCGCTTGAACTGTATCGCTGCTGTTTAGAACTATTCGGCCGCATTGAACGTCTATTCTTAAACCGGTGTCCGCTATGAAAAAACTGGCTTTGGGATGTTTGCTCTTGTCTAGCCTCAGTGCGTTTTCGCAGGCCAACGAAGGCAGCGTGCGGGTCTTTGGCGTGGTGATCGACTCCGTGTACCAGCTTCCGATTTCGGATGTTCACGTGTCGACAAAGCGCTATGGAACGATCTCTGCCGAAAATGGGATCTTTTCGCTTCTGCTGTCCAGCGGCGACAGCCTATTTTTCACGCACGTTAGCTATAAGCCTTTTGTATTTGTGTACTATGCCGGCATTCACAACAACCTGAAAATAGCGCTCATCCCAAAGGTCAGGATATTGAAGGAAGTACGCGTGTTGCCGTTTGACACGGAAGAAGCGTTCAAGACAAAAATGTTGGAGGGTGATGCTGCCGAATCACTGGAAGTTGAGGTAGCGAAAGAAAACAGCGCCAAATTAAAAGGGCTGGGTGCCTATGCCTCTCCTCCGCCCGTCACCAACCTCAGCCGCTTTGAAGACGATCTCGCAGGACCACAAGATGTAACGTTCTTTTCCAGTAAATCAGGCAAGGGGATCCTCAAAATCATAAAAGGTGAAAAAAATCACGATGCATCTTATCGCCCTCCGACGATCAAAGATTCAACTCCCGTGAAATTCAATAGGCTTAAAGCCGATACGCTTAAAACTGATAATGTGAAGCGGGACACCGTAAAAAGTAAACGCATTAAGCCCCTGAACTGACCCTTAAGGTCGTCCTCTATTTTAAAGAATGCCCAACGCCAGCAACTCCGTTCGCAGTTGTTCCGGCGATTGAAAATGGATCGTGCGCAAGCCCAGCGCATTTCCGGCAACGATGTTCTTGAGATTGTCGTCGATAAACACCGCGCGTGCAGGGTCTATGCCATAGCGTTCGAAAAGAATGTGATAGAAATCCGGGAACGGCTTGCGTGTTTTCTCAACGCCCGACACAACGATGCCCTCAAACCAATGTAGAAAATCAAAATTGTCCAGCGCCCAGGGAAAGGTCTCGGCCGACCAGTTGGTGAGCGCATACAAACGGTAGCGTGATGCACCTTTTATTTCTTTCAGGATCTCCACCGTTCCAGGCAACGATCCCTGGATAGTTTCCTGCCAGCGTCCATACCAAGCGTTGATGGGCACGCTGAATGTTGGATGCTGGGCTACCAGTTCGGCGGTGGCTTCCTCGAAGGAGCGGCCGCCGTCTTGTTTGTCGTTCCACTCGCCGGTGCAGATGTTGTCGAGGAACCAGGAAATTTCTTCTTCGGTCTGAAAGATCTTGCGGTAGAGGTAGCGTGGATTCCAGTCGATGAGCACGCCGCCCAGGTCAAAGATCACGGTGTCGATAGTCTTCATGTAGTGGATGTGTACGATAATATTTCACACAGGATGCACCGTGCGCTTCAAATTCTTTTTCAAACGTCATTCCGATCTTTTCCAGCACATGAATAGAGGCCGTATTTTCTTTCATGGCCCGGCCGATGATCTTTTTCAAGTGTAACGTGTCAAAACCATACTCCAGACAAGCGCGGGCAGCTTCAGTGGCAAAGCCGTTGTTCCAGTACTTCCGCGCAAAGCGGAAGCCGAGATCGGTTTCGTCAGTAGCCACATTATAACTCAAGCCGCACCAACCGAGGTAGGTCAGGGGATGCCGGTTTTGTGGATCCTTGAGCAGTGTGGTCCACCGCCCATAGCCTGCGGTTTTGTAGTGCGTGTATTGCTGGATAAAGATTTTTGTGGCCTCCACCGAGGCAAAGGGCGGGTCGCCGGTGTAGCGGATAACGAGGGGATCGTTGTTGAGATCGAACATGTCAACGGCATCGGCTTCCGCAAATTCGCGGAGCACCAGGCGTGGTGTTTCGATGATGGGTTTCACTTTAGTCCCTCCAAACGACCTACCACCATGTCGGGTGTGATGCGGGTGAGGCAGGCGAAGTCGCCGCGCAGGCATTTTTCTTTTCCGTAGACCGAGCAGGGCCGGCACGAAAGCTCTTCGCGGCTGATTTGTATAATACTTTCTTCGCCTTTGCGGAAAGGACCAAACCCGACGTCGGGATATGTTCCACCCCAAATCGAGAGCAAGGGTATGCCCATCAGGGCGGCCAAATGCATATTGGATGAGTCTACGCAGAGCATGGCATCCAGCTGCTGCATCAGCGCAAGCTCCTGTTTCAGCTTTAACTGTCCCGCAACGATTACCACTTGGTCGGGAAATTGTTTTTGCAGGGACTCAAAAAAAGCGATCTCCTTTTCTCCCCCTCCAAACAGGAAGAACTTGACAGGCTCCTTCGCGATCATCTTTTCCATGACGCCCGCGTAGTTCTGCAGCGGCCATATCTTGGATGTGTGCATGGCGAACGGTGCGATACCGATCCATTTTTCTTTTTTGACAAGATTGTTTTTCGAGAGCCAATCGCTGGTCTGCTCGCGGGTAGAATCTTTCAGCACCATGTAGGGAGGCGACCCGATCGTGAACGGATAGCCGGCTTTTTCAAAAGCTTTCCGGTAGCGTTCCACGGTGTGGGGCAGCGGTGCGGTGCGTTTGTTTTCTTTTTGCGTGAACGTGTGTTTTTCACTTCGCCCCTTTTCAAATACGACCACGGGCATGCCGAAAATCTTGAACAGGCTGCGCAGCATCATGGTACGGATGTGGTCGTGCATGTCCATCACCACTTCGTAGTTTCCCTTGCGTAGCAATTTCTTGAACAGCTCGCGCATGCCAAAGATGCCGGTGTAGGTGTAGTCCACGTCGGCGGGGAAGGGCACCACGCGTTCGATGTCGGTGAAGAACGACGCAAATTTGGGCCGTGTCACCACCGTCACCTCCACGTCGGGGTAGGTTTCCACCAGCGCACGCACCACGGGCACCAGCAGCACCACATCGCCCATGGCGGAAAATCTCAGTACCAGTATCTTTTTTAAGGCCACGTCCGAAATGTAATATCTGTTAGTTGTGAAACATTAGTTCGCTAAGAAACATTCTTATTGGCATACAACATCGGGTTGAGCGATGCATCGTTATACATTTTCATTTGGCGATAGACCTTGAAACGGCGTTTGCCCGAGCCGATGTCTTCCATCATTTCGTCGAACGCCAGGGCCATGTCGTGTTGTTGTTCTAATAACACATTGAGCTTGGTCTTGGTTTTGGCAATGTGGTCCGCCGTAGCATCTTTCCGCTCGGTTTGTTCTTTCATGTGATAGATCTTGAGCATGAGGATGCTCATGCGGTCCAGCAGCCAGGCCGGCGTTTCGGAGTTGATGCGGGCCTGTGGGGCGGGCGTTACATTCCGGAATTGTTCCAGGAAATAATCGTCGATCTTTTCCACGAGGTCGGTGCGGTCCTGGTTTGATTTGTCGATGCGCCGCTTGATGGCGATGCCTTCCACAGGATTGATATCCGGAAGGCGGATGATGTCCTCCAGGTGCCATTGCACGGTGTCGATCCAGTTCTTCGCATACAACAATGCCTCGAAACTGCTGGCGGGATAGGGATTTTTTGACGGTATGTCCACGTTATCGGCCACGTGATAATCGTCTATGCTGCGTTGAAAAACTTTATAGCTGTCGGCAGATGATAGCATATTGGAAATTAGGGTTGCAATTTAATTAAATTGCTGTGCGCGGAATCGCCCTGGGGGGTCAATTGCCGCCATGAAGTTAGGAAGAGAATCGTATTTAAAAACAATCTGCCCCACACATTGCCATGTCGTCGCATCATTTTGTAAAAGAAGGGCAGGAGCCCGCGTTGTTTGTGTTGGATGCGTTGCCCTTCGCCATTGCCGCACCGTTGCTGGAGTGGGCGCCCCTGGTTTTGGTGGCCGAAAGCGCCCTGGAACACGTGCAGGAATGGGGCATTAAAATCGACGTAGCACTGGCCACACCCGGGCGAGCGCAACACGCGGCGCGAATCCTTTCGGAACAAGCTCCGGTAACGATAGCGGAATTGCAGAAGGGAGAATCTTTTTTAACCAAAGGCCTCTCGGTGCTCGACGACCGGGACCAAACCGGGGTCAATATTTTATCTACGGCAGACGGTACGTTTGAGGAGGCCGCAAAATTTTCTCCCCACCTCCAGCTATGCATCCTCCAGGAAAACCTGAAATGGTCGGCCATTCCGTCAGGTCAGTTTGGGAAATGGTATCCCGGCGGCGTCCGGCTGCATTTGCGTAGAAGCATCCCTTCCCAGGTGTTCGATCTGCGGGGGCTGGAGGCGGAAAATGAACTCCTGGTAAACCACCGGGCTGGGCTGGTCAGTATTCGCTCCGGCCAATTCTTTTGGGTGGGTGAAGAGCTTTAAAAAATGGCTCTTCAGAATGGCGATTTTGGCCTGTTTTGGCCTTCCCGCGGAAATCTTTTTTCAGCCATAGGGGTAAATCTTTTCCCGATTGTCATAACCCCGAAGCCGCAAAGCCGTAAATTTCGCTGATAACATAACCAAACGCAGTGGAGATATCGGTAGACCAGCTTATAATAACGCTGAAAACAGGAGATATAACTGCCTTTGAGATGCTATTCCGAACCTATTATCAACCCCTCTGCAACTACGCATACACCTTCGTCCAGGACCGCGACGAAGCCGAGGAGATCGTCCAATCCACCTTTCTCAACGTCTGGGAAAAACGCGATAATCTCTCCATCCACACTGGCGTGAAACCCTATCTCTACGCCATGGTGCGCAACGCCAGCCTCAACGTGCTGAAACACGAAAAGATCAAACAGCAACACGTGACCATGGAATTGGCCGTGGCCGAACGCAGCGTGGAGTCGGTCACCCGCACCGTGATGGCATCGGAACTGGAAACCAAAATATACAAGGCCATGGACAAACTGCCGGAACAATGCCGGCTGGTGTTCAAACTGAGCCGCTTCGAAGAATTGAAATACTCGGAGATCGCCGAGCAACTGAATATTTCCATCAAAACGGTGGAAAATCAAATGGGAAAAGCATTGAAGATCATGCGCGACCAGCTGAAGGATTATCTTCCCCTGCTGATCATACTGATGAACGGATTTTTAAACTAAAGACTTGAATACTAACCTGAACGATATTGATGACCTGATTGGAAAATACCTGGCGGGAGAGGCCGGCGCAGAGGAAATTGCCTTTGTGGAGTCGTGGGCCAAAGCAGACGAGCGCAACCAACGCTACTTCGACCAACTCAAAACTATTTTCCAGAAGGCAGCCACGGTAACGGGCTACCAGACGTTTGACACGGATGCCGCATGGAACAAGCTGAAACATTCCATGAAGCACCCGGCCAAGGACAACGTTGTTCCACTCCGCAGCCGCTCCAGCATGGCCGTGTATTGGCGCGTGGCCGCCAGCGCACTCATACTAGTGGGTGTGGGATGGTTTGCCTATACATTCCTGAACCCGACCACTAACCCACCCGTGGAGGTGGCCACCGACCGGTCTACCACATCCGACACGTTGCCCGATGGCAGCGATGTGTTCCTGAACCGCGAAACGAAGCTCACCTACGCCTACGATAAGAAAAAGAAGACCCACACCGTGAAGCTGAAAGGCGAGGCCTACTTCAACATCCACCACGAAGACGACAAGACCTTCCTGGTGCAGATCGCCGACGTCTACATCCGCGACATTGGCACGGCCTTCAACGTGAAAGCGTACCCGGATTCTGAAATTGTGGAGGTGGTGGTAGAGGAAGGTGAAGTGATGTTCTTTACCGACAAAGATTCGGGCGTTTATCTGCGCGCCAACGGCAAGGGCGTCTATAACAAGAGAACCAAAAAGTTCACCATCGATCAACCCGAAGAAAACGTGCTTTCCTATAAAACGAAATTCTTCAGCTTCAGCGACACCGACCTGGTGACCGTAGCCACGGCATTGAATGGAGTCTATGACCGGAAGATCGTGCTGGGCGAGAACATAAAAAATTGCAGGCTCACCGTTTCTTTCAACAACGAGAACCTGGATGCGATCGTGGATGTGATCAAAGAAACGTTGGGCCTGACCTCGAAAGAGGTGGGTGGGCAAATTATACTGGAGGGATCTGGTTGTGCAAATCCGTAAGCATTTTTTGAAAGGAACGATAGGCATCGCCATACTCTTCCTTTTGTCGATGCCCCTGGTGATGCGCGCGCAAGGATCGCGGGCGCTGTTGGAAAGGACCATCACCGTCTCGTTCACCCAGGAGCCCTTGGACATGGCCTTGCGAAAGATCGCACGCGAAGGAGGCTTCACGTTTTCCTATAATTCCGCACTGATCAATTCCAACCGGCTCATCACAATGAGCTTCTCGGCCACGACGGTGCGCGAGATCCTGGACAAGATCTTTCAGGGTACCATTCAATACAAAGCCCGGAACAAGTACATCATCCTCACCAAGGCCACCACCAGTTCGTCCAGCAAGGACGCGCGTTTCTACACCGGCTATGTAGTGGACGAGGCCACAGGACAACGCCTGAAGAATGTGAGTGTTTATGACCCGGTTTCGCTCAACTCGACCATCACCGACTCCTATGGTTATTTCGAGATCAAGATCGACAAGCCCTCGCCCAACCTGATCCTGGCGGTGAACAAAGCTAACTACACCGACACCCTGGTGGCCGTGGCCGACAAGAACGGCCTGCTGAACATTCCCATTCGCATCGACAAAGAAAAGGTGCGGGTGCTGGCCGACAGTGTGAAGGGAAAAGTGAAGCGCTTTTGGGAGACCAAGATCATGCAGTCCATCAACACGGCCAACGTGAGCGACACGATGTATCGCAAACAGCAATATTCGCTCGTGCCTTTTGTGGGGACAAACCACAAACTGAGCGCCAGCGTGGTGAACGACTATTCGTTTAATATTTTCGGGGGCGTGGCCAAAGGGGTGAACAAGTTTGAGTTAGGGGGGATCTTCAATATAGACCGAGGCGACGTAAAAGGTTGGCAGCTCGCCGGCGCACTCAACGCAGTCGGTGGGCGCGTGAAGGGGGTGCAGATGGCGGGGCTGATCAACGCGGTAAAAGATTCGGTGGCCGGCGTCCAGTTTGCCGGGCTCATCAACGCCGACAACAATTCGTCGGGGAAGTTTTCGGCCGCGGGGTTGTTCAACTACACACATCGACAATCGTATGGTTGGCACCTGGCAGGGTTAGGGAACATGACAATAGGAGAACAGAAAGGTCCGCACTTAGCCGGACTTTTTAATTTTTCCACCCACGATGCCGGCCCGGCTCAAGTCGCTGGGTTGCTCAACTTTTCCGGCAGCAAAATGAACGGCGCGCAGCTTGCGGGCCTCTTGAATTTTGCCGCACGCGAATCACAGGGAGCGCAAGTAGCAGGTCTTCTCAACGTGGCGGGCTCGACACTGAAGGGCGCGCAGGTGTCGGGACTTTTGAATTATGCCACTCGCGTCAGGGGAGCACAGATCGGCTTGATCAACATCTCGGATACCATTCACGGGATGCCTATCGGTTTGTTCAGCTTTGTGTTGAAAGGCTACCATAAGATCGAAATCTCGGCCGACGAAATTTTTTATACCAACCTGGCCTTCCGCACGGGCGTGCATTATTTCTATAACATCTTCGCGGTTGGTGCAAAGCCCAAAACCTTTAAAGAAGAAGAAACCACGTGGACATTCGGTTATGGTGTGGGCACTGCTCCGCGCCTCAATCGTTGGCTGAGCCTGAACGTGGACCTAACGGCTAACCAGGTGCTGAAAGGCAACACTATCGAGGGTGTGAACATGATTAACAAAGTTTTTGTGGGGGTGGAAATGGAGCCGGTGCGTAAGATTGCTCTTACGGTGGGTGTGACCTTGAACGGTTATGTGACCGACACGAAATATTCGAACTATCCTGAGTTGTTTACGGACTATACGCCGAACATTTTTTACGACCACACTTACACCAACGGCATGAACATGAAGATGTGGTTGGGTGGGAAGATTGGGTTGCGGTTTTTGTAATTCAAACCCACTAGGTCAGAGCCTTTGCGAATTGTTCTTGGCAATTTTTCAAATTGAGATGCATCCAATTTTATATCTTTTAATTTTCATCATTTTAGCTCGAATCATTATCTGGCGGACGTTTCCAATGCGATTGCTATGTAAGGGATTTAAATATGTGTACGTGGAAAATGACGGATCGGTGAGAGAATTGGACAAGGAGGAACAAGAGACCCACAACTTATTTAGCATAAAAAAATGTAAATTGGGACAATAATCGAAACCATATGTCAACTACAGAACTAAAAAAGCAGCTTGTTGATAAAATTCAAAAGACTGACAATGAAAATCTGTTAGAGGAAGCGTACAGACTACTTGAACTTGAAACGCAAGACATTGAAGTATACAAGCTGACAGACGATCAGAGGAAAGCCATTGACGAAGCCAGGCAACAAATCAAGAAAGGTGAATTTCTGACAGATGAACAGGCTAACAAAGAAATTGACGAATGGCTAACCAAGTAGTGGTCACCAAGAGCGCAGAAAGAAAAGAAATTTTAGAATATTGGCGGCTGAGAAATAAATCAAATACGTATAGTAAGAAATTAAATAAGCTGTTTAAAGAGTCGGTCAAAATCATAACCGACTTTCCCCAGATTGGAAAATCAACCGATGACCCAAATACAAGACTAAAAATTGTAAGAGATTATTTGCTAATCTACGAAGAGACTGAAACTCAAATATTCATACTAACCATATGGGAATTTGGGGAGATGGTCCAAAAACAATATTCTTGTCGATCCTATTTTAGTGAGCCCTCGACACGAGTGAAACGAAAGCAATATATTCGACAGTATATTTTTTGAAATGTAAACGTTCTGCGTTTTAGCCGATTGCTTCGGTAACTGTATTAAACTAAAATCAATGAAAACACTGTTGTTGACAACGTTAATTGCTCTGGTTGGGATATCCTCTGAGCGCAATACTTTTATTGTAAAAAGTCAGGTCAAATGGAAATGCAATTCAAGCTGGAAAAAAATTGAAAAAGAGGAAGAGAGACAATTTGACGAAAAAGGCAACTTGATAAAATGGATTCAATACATTTCAAATACAACAATATGTGATGATTTTAAGTACGATTACTTAGGGAATAGTATAACAAAAGAGTACCGCAAGGATTGTTCACAGAACTTTAATGCAGCCATTGTGAAAAATTTCAAATTTGGGCCAGGCGGTAGAATTGAACAAGAAGATACTTATGAGAATAAGAAACTAACCAAAAGCTCCAAATTCAAATTTAGAACAAACAAGGATAAATTTCCTTTTTTAAGAGATGACTATTTTGACGGAGAAGACACACCAACGTCAACTACGAATTTAACCTACGACAAGGTGGGCAATTTGCTCGAAGAGGAGCAGCTTGTTTCAGGCAGTTGGTTTGGGACTTATACGTCTAAATTCAATGCCAAGGGACAACTAATCTATCAGACAAGTTCTGTGGACGGAGGAGTGGGACTTGTCGAATATTTTTATATCTACGAGAACAATGTATTATCGAAAGACTCTGTAAGAATTCCTGAGGAGGAGACAGAATATCATGTTTACGACGTTAAGGAACTTAAAAATTGATGTATGGCAACACTAAAACCTGAGGAGAACGAGTTAATAATAGATTACAAATAATTTTTAAATTTGGGCCACTGACAAATTAACAGTGGACGCGAAGATCCACAACACGGCGTATGCACTAAACGTTAGGTCGTAACAAAAATTGGAATGAGAAAACAAGTTGTCGTTGGAATATTATTTATTCTCGGGCTATGGGGATGTTATTCTGAGCGCATCACTTCGCGGAGGATGACATCACGAACTGTAAAATACGACCGTGCCACCACACTATACCGCGACAGGAAATTCAGGTCAGGCTATATACAAATCGATAAAGTGACTAATAGTAGTGGCTACTGTGCAGATGTTATTGCTGAGAAGTATGTAAATAATAGAATCGTATACAGATTGTACTACGGCTGTTCAATATATAAGACAAGAAAAGAGCTATTTAGCTACTGTTCGCAGGGAGCACTAATGGGATCGCGATTATTTGACGGAACAGAGAAAACAGGCATTAACTACAAAACCCAGCTCAGCGAACTCGACAAATTTGTTCTTCATAAAATCGACAGCTTTATTCAGATGGAGAGTGAAGAACTTGAGGGAATCAAATTGTGCAAGAAGGACATTGGAGGATTTGAGCGAGTTAAATATGATAGTTCGATGAACCGGCAAAACCAATTGAGATAGCCCATGACACTTACAGGCACATTTTTAAAAGCAAAACATTGGCATTTGTTCCTACTGACATTTGGGTTGCCCATGGTTTTTCAATTTGTTATGATGGGAACAGTTTTCGCAAGCATAGCCAAGGGAACACAACCCCCGGACCCATCGACGATGTTTAATTTTTTTAAGTTCTTTCCTGTGCTAATGATAGTATTCACAGGAACATTTTTTGGCTGGTTTTGGTCGATCGCCATAGGGCTTCAAGATAAAATCCCAGCCAATGTTAAAATGAAGACAAAGAAATTTAAGATCTTCTTTTTTATTCCAATTGCCTATCTGCTATTATTCTCGATCGGTTTTGGGGCCGTAATGGGTGCGATGCCAGATATGATTGAGGGTGGTACGCAACCTGACGGTCGACTCATTCTAGGCATAATGGGAATTATTTTTCCGCTGCACCTATTTTCAATATTTTGCATCTTTTACTCGCTATATTTTGTAGCGAAAACATTTAAGACGGTCGAACTTCAACGAGAAACTACATTTTCGGACTTCGTAGGAGAGTTTTTCATGATCTGGTTTTACCCAATTGGCATTTGGGTCATTCAGCCTATGGTTAATAAATTGGCGGAGCGTGATCACACTTCATTGTGACAAATTGTGGCACGTTGATAGGCAATCGTTGACAGTGTTTCGCCTGGGTGCCGCCACCCAATACACAACAAGATTGTGCAGATGAGCAAAAGAGAAAAAATCACATTGTTGGCCTTGGCCGGAACCATAACCGCTGTTGTCGTCTACGTGGCTGTGAGACTGGGAACAAGTGACGCTGCATTTTCAGTTGTTCCCGGATGGCACACGATAATTTATCCTCCTGAGATTACGTGGACAATTTTAACGATCGCAATTCTCGTAGCGAGTTTGCTGGTCTATTTAATTTTCAGGAGCGCAATAAAACTTCTGACCTTATTATGGACAAGATTGAAATCATAGATTTACAACCCAGTAATAAGCTGACGCCCGAAGAGTAGTCCGGCAGAGTGGACAAAACCCGATTAATAGCTCGCCACGGCGCATGCATAACGTTGGCTACAAGGCTTAAAAAGATATGACAATGAAGAGAATTACAATACTAATATCCCTCTACTTAATAGCACAGGCAACCTTTGGACAGAATTATGAACCGCAGATTCTGATACGCAGAACAACAGAAATATATTGAAAGTAAGGAGTTTGCGACCAAGCCAGAAAATATAAGACGGATGACGCTGTCAGACATTAGCTATTCCGAGAAAATGGATTTCTTCCGGCAGACAAGTTACCTTGCCTACCAATATCTTTCATACCGGTTTTATGAGCGATTCAAAGACCTGTTGATTCTGCTATCTGAAGAAAAAACGAGCGGAGGATTACGTGATCTGAAGGCGATTGCCGACAAGGAAAGTATTCAATACATACTGAATTTCCCTAAAACCGATCTTTATAAAGCTGATGGAGCTGCCTATGCAAAACTCAGGGTTCAGTTATATGACAACCTGACCGGGGAATACCTGATTAATAAAGATTTTGAGGGCAATTGGAGAAACCCTGGGTTTGAGTTTTCCTGTCCCGACAAAACGATTCACTGCACAGTCAATAATGCGCTTTCCAGTGCTCTATCTGAAGTAATTGAAGCAATAGCGACCAACAGCCCCACCTTGAAGAGAGAAAGATTGGTGTCTCAGCAACGATACGATCAACTTGTTACAAATCATCTCTCAAAGCCCTGTGATGTTGAGACCTTGAAGACAATCGTTCAAGAAAGCAGCGATTTGCAGCTTGACCATGTTTTCCAGGTTCTCTATGACGAGCAAAAAACAAAATTTGTTGCTTTTTCAGTGGAGCAAGTATCTGCGCAGGACCTCAAGACACTTTCAGACAACAAGAAGGATCAGAACGTAAAAATTATCTCCGGCAAAGACATTAAAGACGAAGGCTTTCTAAAGAATATTCCACGAACCTATGCCTTCATTATAAAAGGCGTTAAGTACAAGGACAAATGGTATTACGAAAAAGCCAAGGCAACTTATTTTGAGGCTTCGACCCCTGAGGAAGGGAGAAGAGTGTTTTTTAATAACCTGCAGGAATGGAATTTTTTTATTGAGAATTCGGCTATGGTCAGTCCAAATTTTTGGGAGACGGGTCTGTTCGGAAAAATACGTGATTTAAGACAAGACCCTGACTGGGAAAAGTATGGTGATTCAAGTTGGCAATCGGAAGAGGCAAATAACCGGGACTACGTTGGGATGTACGAAATTGTGGCTGACGGCATTAGGCGAGCAAAGCGTGAGGAACATGAAAAATTTAAAGAGATCACCAAGGAGAGCAAACTCAAGCCGGTATACGAACAATTAAAGAGCAGAAATCCCAAAGACTATTCAAAGTATTCAGACCAATACTTAATTTTTCCAGGCGACAGGCGCGTTGCCATTAGTCCGGTGTTAGTAACAAATGACAAAGACATCATGACTGTTCATTATTTTGTGGTATTTGGTAATTCTAATGAGGTATTTGAATGGACTTATTTTTCCCCTGAAGAGGTCAAGAGTTACGGATTTTATGGAGGTACCGTATTTGGGCAACTAAAGACGGTTACAAAATGGAATTTCTCCTACGATACTTTGGACGACAAAGACTTTTGGGATAAGTATGTACTTCAAAAGGAAGGGGATAAATTTAAGTACTTGAAAAAAGTGCAACTGTGAACGCAGGTGAGTTTGTTGCGCCAGTAAGGATGTGCCTTTCCAAGCTCAAGCCATCAAAATTTTTCATTGGCATGACAATAGAATTTGGGACAACCTCTAATTACAGCGGACAGATTCGTTGTCAAAAGCCCACTAGGACAATCTTTAATTGACAATCCTAATTTGATTCCTTATTGCGCATTCGCAATGGCAAACGCCGGTTCAGCAGTGGGTGCCGGACGCTTACCCAAATCCTTCAGCAATCTGGCATGACCCAAAAGCGCACCCCGGAACGTAGGCTCAGCTTTGTAAGGCAATCCAAACTCCTCGGCAGTGGCCTTTACGATCTGAGAGATATGCCGGTAGTGAACGTGGCAAACATTCGGGAAAAGGTGATGTTCCACCTGGAAATTCAAACCACCGACATACCAGGAGAGAATACGATTCTTGTTAGCAAAATTAGTGGTAGTGTGCAATTGATGTATGGCCCAGGAATTTTCCATGTTGCCTTCATCATCAGGCAGCGGAAACTCCGACCCATCGATCACGTGAGCAGGCTGGAAGATAACCGCCAGGATGAAACCAGCGATATAGTGCGCGGTGGTGAAGCCGATCAGCCATTGCCACCAGGTGATGTCCAGCACGACCATGGGGATGACCAGAATATAGCCGACATAGATCAGCTTCGTGGCGACGAGGATAATCCATTCCACCGCTGCGTTGGCTTTTTGTTTTTTCACCATGCCGTCTTTTTGATAACGGGTGAGGCGGGCGAAATCTTTGTGGATCACCCAAACGATGGTCATCAATCCGTAGAAAAACCAGGCGTAGAGGTATTGGAATTTGTGGATGGCTTTGTAGGCGCTGTGCGGCGTCATGCGGAGGATGCCGCGGGGGCTGATGTCTTCGTCCACATCGTGAATGTTGGTGTAGGTGTGGTGGAGCACGTTGTGTTGCACTTTCCAGTTGAAGGCACCGGCGCCGACCACGTTCAGGGAGTAGCCCATCAAGTTGTTCACCCAGCTCTTGTTGGAATAGGCGCCGTGGTTGGCGTCGTGCATAACGGACAGGCCGATGCCGGCAATGCCAAAGCCCATGACGGCGGTGAGGCCCCACATCGCCCAGCCGTTCACAACGGTGCCGGTAAGCAACAAAATGTAGGGAACAAAATAGAGCGAATACATGAAGACCGTCTTCACTTTCATTTCCGCATTGGCATAACGACTTATGTTATTGGTTTTGAAATAGTCGTTCACGCGGCGGTTCAGCGTTGAGAAAAAATCGGCCCGGTTGGATGAAAATCTGATGCTGTTGGCAGTTCTCATGTGATGTTATGGATCTTTTGTATTTGAAGTCTTTGGGATGATAACAGAACAATGGAGTTTTAAAAGTAGGGAGAATCTAAGGATAAACGAGTGTTAGGCCATCACTTAAATTTCTACAGGCTACTTCGGAGAAATCAAGGGTCTGCAATGCATCGATACAACGGTAAAAATACACCTGAAATTGTGCGGGTTCCGTGTAGTAAATGCTCACATCTTACATCGGTGCGAATTGCCCGGGAAGCGAAATTATTTTAGTTCGGCCAGCACCGTCTTGCCGCCTTTCGTAACGTCGCCGATCTTCACAATGATCTTTGCGTCCAGGGGAAGATAGATGTCAACGCGGGAGCCGAATTTGATGAACCCGAATTCGTCGCCCTGCTGCAGTTGCTGATCTTGTTTCACATACCATTTGATACGGCGGGCCAACGCGCCGGCGATCTGGCGGAAGAGGATCTCCACGCCGTCTTTCATTTTCACCACCACGGTGGTCCTTTCATTTTCTGTGCTGGATTTGGGGTGCCAGGCCACCAGATATTTACCGGGGTGGTAGGCAAAATAGCTGATGATGCCGGCCACAGGCATGCGGTTGATGTGAACGTTCACCGGCGACATGAAAATGGACACCTGTTTTCTGCGGCCTTTCAGATATTCGGTTTCCTCGGTTTCTTCAATCACCACCACTTTACCGTCGGCCGGTGCAAGCACCTGGTTTTCATTCTGCTGGATTTTGAAGAGGGGTATGCGGAAGAATTGGAGGATGATGAGGTAGAAGATAATGCTGACGCCGATCACCGTATTTTGCACCGCCGCGTTGCCGGGCACGTAGTAGGCCACTGCCCAGTTGAGGGCGAAAAGAATCAACAACAGGACAAAAAGTAAAGTACGGCCTTCGCGGTGTATCGTCATGATCGGTTCTGGTTTAAGTAATCTTTAAAAAAATGAGCAAGCCTGGTTAAAAGCTTGCTCGTAAAGTTAAGGCTAAATTGGGATTCGCGCCAATTAGTAGCCGCCGCGATATTTGTATGTTTTGGATACTTTGTCGATGGCCACCATGTAGGCCGCGATGCGCAGGGGCACTTTATATTCCTGGGCGGTTTTATACACATTGGTGAAGGCATCCTTCATGATCCGGTCCGAGCGGCGGTTCACGCGGTCGGCCGTCCATTTGTAGCCGAGGCGGTTTTGCACCCATTCGAAATAGGAAACCGTAACGCCACCGGCGTTGGCGAGGATGTCGGGCACCACCACAATGCCTTTTTCATTAATGATATTGTCCGCGCGCGACGACGTGGGGCCGTTGGCGCCTTCCACGATCAGTTTTGCTTTGATCAGGGGTGCGTTAGAGCTGGTGATCACATCTTCGGTGGCGGCGGGCACCAGCAGGTCGACGGGCAAGGTGAGCAGGTCGGCATTGCTGATCTTTTCGGCACCTTCAAAACCATCGAGCGAGCCTTTTTTGTTGTCGCGGTATTCGATGGCCTTCATGATGTCGATACCATTGGCGTTGTAGTAAGCACCGGAGAGGTCGCTCACCGACTGCACCAGCAGGCCGCGTTCGTGCAGCAGTCGTGCGGCCCACGAGCCCACGTTGCCAAAGCCCTGCACGGCGCAGGTGGCCTTGTAGGGGTTGATCTTCATTTTTTCCATGGCGGCCATGGCCGAAACCATCACGCCGCGCCCGGTGGCTTCCGTGCGGCCTAGTGACCCGCCCATCACCAGCGGCTTGCCGGTGACTACAGCGTGGGTGGTCATGCCCTGGATACGGGAATATTGGTCCATCAGCCAGGCCATTTCGCGGGGGCCGGTACCCATGTCGGGTGCGGGAATGTCTTTGTCGGGGCCGAACACGCTGGCCATGGCCTGGGTGTAGGCGCGCATGAGGCGCTCGATTTCGCCGGCCGACATTTCGCGCGGGTTACACGTCACGCCGCCTTTGGCACCGCCATAGGGAATGTCCACCACGGCGCATTTCCAGGTCATCCATGCGGCCAGGGCCTTTACTTCGTCGAGGTTCACCGCCGGGTCGAACCGGATGCCACCCTTGGAGGGGCCCAAGATGGTGGAGTGGATGACGCGGTAGCCTTCGAATACTTTTATGGTGCCGTCGTCCATGGTCACGGGCAGGGAAACGATCACCTGCCGGGCCGGATTTTTCAATACGTTATAGATCTCTTCTTCCAGGCCAAGGAGCTGCGATGCTACCTGGAACCTGGACATCATGGCTTCAAAAGGATTCTCTTTGTCTTTCAGCGGAGCCGGTTCAATGTATGCCATAAAAAATGGGGTGAGCGTTTACGATTAGAGAAGTTAGATTATTTTTTGGTGCGGAATTTTGTCTTTTTTCTGAACGATGAACGGGGAGATCAAATTCATTTCCGAAAACGGTTGCAAAGTTAATTAAATTCATTTCTCCCCCGACTTTTTGACGGAAAAACCAAGGCTCGTTTTGCCCGGGGACCGCCTGCGGGCTACAAGATTTTGTGAAGAGTTGAAGGTTTGAATTTTTGTTCTGCCGATAGCCAGAACGGTGGGGGAAAATTTTGTTTACAGCTTCCTTTCTCATGCCCGGTCCGTTTTTTCCTTTCGCAGGGTCTCCAATTCGGTCACGTCGGCCTGGAGGCCGAGGATTCCCATCTCATTTAACGGATCGATGTGGAAAGGCATCTTTATGGTGTGCAATATTTTTCCACCGTCGGGGTGAATGTATTCCGTTCGGCCGGTGGCGATGATCTTGTGTTCGGCCTCCAGCCAGTCGGAGGCGTCTTTGGCACTATAAAAATCGAAATCCGATTTGCCGATGAGCCCTTCCGGGGAATCGAATCCGTGAAAGCGCGACACGGCGTCGTTGACCACAAAGAATTTTCCATTGTATTGTTTGAGGAAGACCTTGAGCGGGATCTCGTTGAGGATGCGGATCAGCATTTTGCGCGTGGCGTCCATGGCGACGTTCAGCTTGTCGAGTTCGGTCTCCTTGTTCTTGATCTCCGTGATGTCGTTGATAAAAACGAGGATGCGCTCAACGCCGTCGTTGCCCTGCAGGGGGTAGAAGCCTGTGCGCAGCCAATGCTGGTTCTTTTGCGAATCGTGGAAGGTGAACACGTGCTCGGCGGAATCTCCACCCTGCACCGCGTGCCAGGCGGTGGCAAAAGTTTGGACGGTTTGGTCGTCGCGCGTGAGCAGGCTGTCGAATGATTTTCCGTAGAGATCCTGGGCGGTGAAGCGCAGGGTTTGGAGGAGGCGGTCGTTCAGTTTGATGATGTTGCCCTGGAGGTTCAACTCGGCCGTGGCGGTGAGCGTGTTGATGGCTTTGAAAAGCTCTTCCATTTCCAGGTTCACCTTGCGCATGTCTTCCTGGGTAACATAAAGCTCCTCCATGTTCTGCCGCATCCGCTCTTCCTGGTCTTTCATTTCGCGCTCGCGACTCAGGGATTTGTCGAGCAGCTTTTTGGTGTCTTCACTGACGCGCACGGTGGAGAGGCTTTGCGCCAAGGCTTCGGCGGCTTTTTCGATGAGGTCGAGCTTGTATTTTTTGAACGGCTTGAACGCGGCCAGTTCGATTACCCCCAGGGTTTCTTCTTTCACTTTCAACGGCACGAGGAGAATGCACTGCGGGTTGGCGGCGCCCAGGCCGGAGGTGATGTTGATATAATCTTCGGGCACTTTGGTGAGGTAAATGGAATGTCCTTCCAGGTAACACTGGCCCACCAATCCCTCGCCGGGGAGAACGGTCTTTGTCAAATATTTTTTTCGTTCGAATGCATAACAGGCGGAGAGTTCCAGGTGGCGCTCGTCGTTCAGGATGAATACGCCGCCCTGGTTGGCGTCGACGTATTGAATGAGCTGTGAAATGAACGCATCGTTCAGCGCTTTTATTTCCGCGTGGGAACCCATGATCTCGCGAAACCGGGCCAGCCCCTCGTTGCCCCAGCTGCGGTGGCGCTCGTTGTCGGCGTCGGTCTTGAATTTTTTGTAGATCTCGCTTAGGGAAGTGTCCAGCAGATGTTCACCCGTCACATCGTTGTCAGCATTATATTCTCCGGATTTGATCTTTTGGATGATGGCTGAGACATTTTTCACGAAGTGATCTTTGGTTTCAGCTTCCTGCTGCTGACGGTGGTCATAAAAATTCTTGCCGGTCACAAACAACAGGAAAATGATCAGCCATACGGGGAGCAACTCCAGCAGCACAACGAGTGGTGCCTTGCTGTGCAGCGTACCCCAGGGCGACACTTGCGTGGAAAGCTGGTACACGGCAACGATTGAAAAGAACAAAGCAATGGATAGGGCGAGGGTGAGACGGCTTTTGAGAAAAGGAGTCTTGTTGACAAAGAACGCATTCTCCATGGGCTTAGGATTTAATAAGGAAATATTACGACAAAAACCCATCAAAACCTTTCACTATGTTGTAAAATAACGGCGACAAGGATGATCGCTTAAAAGAACAAAAGTCTTTAGAGAAACTCTACAGCGAACTGTGTGAGGGCGATACAATCGCGCTGGGTGATTTGGGCAATGTGGTGAGACTGACTTTGCGCGAATGCATCTGGTGCCATTGAAATCCCGCTCCGACGACACCGGGGTCCGGTTTGGCTATGACTATTATATGTATTTCTTCTCGCGCGAGCCCTTTGGGGATGTGACCACTAAAATATTTGCTGCAGGACTGTATGTTGATTGATCTGTGTCTTGCCAGGATTTCCCTAGGTCCCAAACCGAGGATGCTTAGAAACCACGTTACGCCCGCACGATCTCCAGGTAGGCCACAATAAACGGGGCGCAAATATACAATCCATCGAAGCGGTCGAGAAAGCCGCCATGGCCCGGGATGCTGTCGCCGGAGTCTTTGATCTCGATACTGCGTTTCAGCAAAGACTCGACCAGGTCGCCGAAGGTTCCGCCGATGATGATGATCAACCCCACGATCACCCATTGCATCTGCGTAAGCGTATGAAAGTAATGGGCGATGCCAAACACAAACGCCAACGCCAGCAAGGCACCTCCAAAAAATCCTTCCCACGACTTCTTTGGCGAGATGCGCTCGAAAAGTTTTCGCTTGCCAAAAAATGTTCCCGCAAAATAGGCGCCTGTGTCGCTGGCCCACAAAATGAAGAGGCAGCCAAAAATAATCTCATAATTATAAACCCCATTCTCAAACACGGCCACGTTGAGCAACGCGAAGGGTACGCCTACATAAAAAATGCCGAGAAACGTGAAGGCGATATTCGTGAACGGCTTGCGCTCGAATTTTTTATAGAGCTTGATCATGTACACACACGACACGATCGGGAAGATGAGAAAATAGTACCGGTAGGAGATATCGCCCTTTTCAATAAAAAAGGACAGCAAATAAATGGCTACCCCGCAAATGGTGCCAAACGCTTTTTGAGGGACCACGCCATCGAGTCCGGCCAGTTTATAGAATTCGAGCAGGGAGAACAGGCAGATGATAAAAAACACCAGGCAATAGGTCCACGGGCTGAAGCAGATGGCCGCGATGATACCGGCCGAGCCCAGTACGCCTGCGATGATCCGTTGGGTAAGGTTATTGTATTTGGAGAGCGAGTTAGTCACGATACAAAGTCGGTTAGCGAAATATGGCAAATGTGCAAGTTACAAACGTTAAACTAAAGGTTCTCATCCTGCAGCGCTGAAGGCGAATGAAAATCTTCTATGACGGGGGGATTTTCGCGATAGTGTTTCCAGACAAAATAAAGCAATCCCACGGTGGCCACGAAGGCGGTCGCCACATACGGCCAGGGTGCTGCGATATTGTTTTCCATATCGATTTCGGTCACGTTCTGCTGGTTGAGATACACGGTCACCACGGCAAAGCCGTTGTTGAAAAAATGAGCAAACATGGGGACCAGCAAATTATTGGACCAGTAATAGAGGTAGCCGAAGAGTGCCCCGAGAAACAATCGTGGGAAAAAGCCAAAGAACTGCAAGTGAATGGCACTGAACAAAAACGCCGACGTCCAGATCGCGAGGTGAACATTCTGGGTCGAGCGCCAGAGTTCGCGCTGGATCAAACCCCGGAACACCAGCTCTTCGCCGATGCCCGGCAAGATGGCGATGACCAGCAAGGCGATCAGCATCTGCTCCATGGACTTAAATTGTGTGAGGGTTTCGGTGAGCTTCGTAGCCATTTCTTCTTTTTCACGCGCCCACGTTTCGAACTCTTTCAGGAAAGAAGGAAAATGGAGCTGGCTGTTCCACTCCACCACCGGCGACATGGCGACGATGAACGCCAAACCCAGCAAGGTGACGCCCAAAAGGACCTGACCCATTTTAGGTTGAGCAGGGAAAAAAGGCTGCAGGGGTTTGTGTTCCAGTTGGGTGATGTGAAGGATCGGAAACACGATCAAGCCGACGAACGTAGCGATGCCCTGCACCACCATCACTGCCAGGAAATAACCGGGCCGATCGGATTCACTGAGCATGTCGCTCAACAGGTTGCCGTCATAAAAAGACGATGCCACGGCCACACCCAACAGGGGCCCAACCACCGCAAAGCCGATAAAAACCGTGGCCAAAATCAGACACAATGACAGAAACGGAAGGCGATTGGAAACCAGCAGGCGAGGGTCGAACATTGAATATTTCCTGATTATCTTTGCGCCAAAGATGGTAAAAATAGGTCAAATAGAATTGGGCGAATTCCCCCTTTTGCTGGCGCCCATGGAGGATGTGAGCGACCCGCCGTTCCGTGCTGTGTGCAAGGAAGGAGGGGCCGACCTGATGTACACGGAATTTATCTCGTCGGAAGGCCTCATCCGCGATGCGGCCAAAAGCCGCCAAAAACTCGACATTTTTGAATACGAACGCCCCATCGGCATCCAGCTCTTTGGCGGCGACATCGGCAATATGGTCGGCTCGGCCGAGATTGCCACGGCCGCCAACCCCGACCTGATCGACATCAACTATGGCTGCCCCGTGAAAGCGGTGGCTTGCCGCGGCGCCGGGGCCGCACTGCTCCAGGACATCCCCAAGATGGTGCAAATGACAGCCGAGATCGTGAAATGTACCCACCTGCCCGTGACCGTGAAAACCCGGCTGGGCTGGGATGATAAAACCAAGAACATCGTAGAAGTAGCCGAACGGCTTCAGGATATCGGCATCAAAGCCCTCACCATTCACGGCCGCACACGCGTGCAGATGTACAAAGGCGAAGCGGACTGGACGTTGATCGCCGAGATCAAGAACAACCCGCGCATGCACATCCCCATTTTTGGCAACGGCGATGTGGACACCCCGCAGAAAGCCCTGGAATACCGCAACCGGTATGGCGTAGACGGCATCATGATCGGCCGCGCCGCCATCGGCTATCCCTGGATCTTTAACGAGATCAAACATTTTTTCAAAACCGGCGAAACGCTTGGCGCTCCCGGCATGGCCGAACGTGTACGGGCCACAAAAAAACACCTGGAATTTTCCGTGCGCTGGAAAGGCGACCGCCTGGGCATCTTCGAGATGCGCCGCCACTACTCAAACTACTTCAAAGGCATACCGGATTTCAAACCTTTTCGCACGCGTCTCGTGGAAGTGGAGACGGAAGCCGAAGTGATGGCCATTTTGGATGAGGTGGTTGACGCCTATTCCACTTCAATGGTCACGGCCTAACAACGCAAGAATCAGGTTTGATGGGGAACCAAAACCCGCCACTTTTGGGTTAGGACGATCCACAGTTGTTCTCGTATTTTTTTGATCACCATTTTCATGAATAACAATCCACGCTCAAAAGCCTTTTTATTATTAGGCATCCTCTCCCTCATTTGGGGCACATCGTTCATTCTCATCAAACAAGGGCTCAAAGCTTTTGCACCCGACGAAGTGGGCTCGCTCCGAGTAGCGTTTGCCTCGCTGTTCCTACTGCCGATGGCGATCGTGAAGGTACGCGAACTAAAACGTGACGACTACTGGAAACTTTTTGCGTCGGGCATGATGGGCGTTTTTATTCCCGCCTTTCTCTTTGCCACAGCACAAACGCGGATGCCCAGCTCCATCGCCGGGATCCTCAACACACTCACGCCGATCTTCACCATGCTCATCGGCGCCGTCGTGTTTCGACAGCGCTTCAAACCCCTGGCCATCGTGGGGATCTTGTTGGGGTTTGCCGGAACGGTGATGCTGAGCCTGTCGCGATCGGGAGGAAATATCACAGGCTTCAACGCATTTGCGTTGCTGATTGTGTTGGCCTGTTTCTTTTATGGATCGAATCTCAATCTCATCAAATTTAAAATCCCCGACCTGGGCTCACTCACCATCACCAGCGTGTCGCTGATGTTGGTTGGACCGTTGGCGTTCGCTTACCTCATCGTGTTCACCGACGTGCCGCATAAGCTGGAGGTTGTGGAGGGCGCCTGGCGAGCGTTGGGTTATATTGCTTTGCTGGGACTGATGAGCACGGCCGTGGCGACGATCTTGTTCAATCAACTCGTGAAGATCAGCACACCGATGTTTGCGAGCTCCGTCACGTATCTGATGCCTATTGTGATCGTGATGTGGGGCTTGCTGGATGGTGAGCAACTTCAGGCAGGACACTTTATTGGTATGGGCGCGATAGTGGGTGGGGTGTATTTGGCGAACCGGAAGAAGTGAGGTTGAAGCTGTAGTGCGAAGTCCGATGTAGAGCGAATGGTCCGTGCCAAGAAGCGCGAAGATCGATCTGAATTTTCCTGTGGCACGTTTTTCGATTATCGACATAACCCCGGGCTAAAGCCCGGGGTTACTGAATTGGATTTAATAACTCTGGCCTTTAGGCCAGGGTACCCCGCGTAATCCATAAGCGGTTTAGACCTGAACAACTTCGGGCCGGCCTTCAAGCATGATGCTGTCATTCACAGGTTCATGTCCCGATAACAAAAAGAGAGGCTACCCTTTTGAGGCAGCCTCTCTTCTATTTTTGTTGTGTGATATTACTTATCCTTCAATGCAGGGATCATGGACTTTGCCATCTCCGCCCCTAGCAAGGCTTCGATCAGGCCGAGGTTGCTCTTGCCATCCTTGCCGCCGCCTTCGATGTATACTTGCGGGAACTGCATCGCGCCAAGTTTCTCGGCCACGCCGATGGCGATCTCTTTTTGGATTTGTGCGCGTTCCTGCGGGGTGAGACCGGCGGCTACTTTCAGGCGGTTGGCTTCTGATTGTGCACGTTCGCGGACCAGGTTTTGTTCCGATTCGAGACGCGCTGTTTGCAGGGCGATCTCGGCCAATTGTTTTCGCGTGTTCTCCTGCTTCAACTGCGTTTCGATGGCGATGAGTTGTTTCACTTGCTCTTTCTCCTGGTCTACACGCTCCTTGGCTTTGTCGCGTTCACCTTCGGCGATGATGCGTTGCTGTTCGGCGCGGGCGGTTTCGATTTTTTCCATTTCGATACGCTTTTGGGCCGAGATGTCGCGCTGCGCTTCGAGGCGCTTTTTGAAGGCGGGCTCGGGAAATACTTCGTCGACGATCACCTGCGTTACCGCGATGCTGTTCTTGGTGATCTCGTGCGGAATGCGGATGAGCTTGCCATCTTTGTCGGTCTTCTTGATGATGCGGTAGCGCGTGTTGATCTCCTTGATCGTGCGCGGGCCGCCATCCTGGATGGTAGAATAGATGGTGTCATTAAACTCGCGACGTTCCGTGGAGTACCCGCCATACTTCAGCTGGTCGTCGATGGCCTGGCGGAAGTCTGTCGCGGCGCCGGAAATGTAATCCTGGGCAGCAAACATGTAGCCGGTGTTGCTGATCTGTTCCTTGATGGTGGGGATCAGAGTGTTGTTGATCAGGTTGGCCGGGTTACGAAACGACTCTGCCAACGCGCGGAATCTTTCCGGATCTTCCGGCACTTTCATACGCACCGAGATCTGTACGGCCGCACCCACGCGATCGATAAAGGTGATGGCGATGCCAGGGATGACTTGCGTCTTTTCTTCGCCGCGGCTGTTGGGTAGCTCAAACGTCACCTTGTCGGTGATCACGCCTTCGATGCCTTCCGTAGGATCGCCCTCGCCCACTACCTTGATATCGATCTCCTTTTGCCATTCCTGGATGGTGGCAAACCAACGGAACTTGATACCCGACGACGACACCGTATTCCATCCACCCGTGGGATACACCAAATAATATTGGTGACCAAAACGGGAATAGAAAAACAGCGAGTTGCTCATCGCGAGAACGACCGCCACCACCAACAAAATCATGGTGGTCTTAAAATCTTTTAGGATGGTTAGCGGTCCAATCGTGAAACGATTGCGAAAGACATAGCCGATCAATATTGCTGGGATCAGCAACATGCCAATAAAACTCAATGCTCCAAGCATAGATAAAATGGTTAAATGGTTTGTTTGGTTTGAAAATAAAAGCTGTGGACTCCTTTTTTTTAATCTGGGCTAAACGTGGTTGCTTACATGCCGGTAGGGTGAAAATTTAATTTCAAATACTTCATAAGCGACTGAGTATACAAGTAACCCTGTGTCAAAAAAAATTATTATTCTTGGTAAAAGCCTTGGAATAAGCGCAATTTTGTTTTATTCATTCAGAGGGGAGAAATAAATCTAGAAAACTTTGCAACCCGTCAACAACATGCTATCAACTGTTGCAGGCTACGTCTGGTGGCCCGTGCTTTTCCTGATCATCGGCGGCGGATTGTTTTTTTTGTTCTATTCGCGTTTTATTCAATACAGTTTTTTTCTTCACGCCCTGAGACTGCTGGCCGGAAAAGATGGAAATGAAAATGGGCCAGGACAAATCAGCGCCTACAAAGCGTTGTGTACGGCCCTGGCGTCAACGGTGGGCATGGGCAATTTGTCGGGTGTGGCTGCGGCCATTGCGTTGGGCGGGCCCGGTGCATTGTTTTGGATGTGGGTGACGTCGGTCGTGGGCATGTCGACAAACTTTTTCACCAGCACGTTGGCGAGTCTCTACCGCGGCAAAGATTCCAACGGCGAGTTGCAGGGTGGCCCCATGTACGTTATCCGTGAGGCACTGCATAAGAAATACATGCCATTGGCTTTCCTGTTTTGCGTATGCTGTATGCTGGGTGCGTTGCCGATCTTCTCGGCCAACCAGCTCACACAGGCGTTGGTGGATATTGGTTTGCCACTGGTAGGTGTGGAGGAATCTTTTGTGTCGATGGGGGTGGTCACCATCAGCCTACAGAAATTTATTATTGGCGTTGCTGCCGCAGCGCTGGTGGCCGTGGTGATCATCGGTGGCATCCAACGCATCGGCACGTGGGCAGGCAACATGGTGCCCTGGATGATTGGGTTGCATTTTATTTCCGTAGTGATCATCCTGAGCGTGAACTTGAAAGAAGTGCCCTATTACTTTGGATTGATCTTTACCGACGCCTTTGCCGCCGAACATTTTCACGGCGACCCCTTCCTGGGTGGCACACTCGGCGGCATGATCATGCTTGGCGTGCGCCGTGCCACATTCAGCAACGAAGCCGGCATCGGCACGGCCCCGATGGCGATGGGAGCGTCCAAAAGCGTGGAACCGGTTCGCGAAGGACTGCTCTCCATGCTGAGCCCGGTGATCGACACCATTGTCTCCTGTACCCTCACCGCCATGGCCATTCTCACCACGGGCGTTTGGAAAACGGCTGGCGCAAGCGGCATCACCCTGACGTCCATTGCCTATAAAAAAGCGATGCCCTATGGCGGCGATGTGGTGTTGCTCATTTGCGCTGCCGTGTTTGCGATCAGCGCGATGTTCGCGTACAGCTATTACGGAAGAAAAGCCCTGGCTTTCATTGTCGGCGAAAACAAAAGCCGTTGGTACGACTACGTTTACATTTTTACGATCGTGCTTGGATCGGTCGTATCGCTGGAAGTGGTGTTGAACCTGATTGATATTGCGTTTGCCCTGATGGCGATCCCCACGATGATTTCGGCCTTCATTTTAGCGCCGGCAGTGATGCGGGAGGCGAGGAGGTATTTTTCGAAGCTGAAGTGAGGGTGTATGTTTTATAAAATATTCCGTATTGGAATATGGAATATTTGCATGTAACTAATTGATAGTCTGCAATGTACTAATCTCTGCGCACCTCAGCTCATAGATCGGCTTGCTATGATTAAAAAGAAAATAATCGCGATACGAATGAATAAAACTTGGGTGGCCTTCTCTCAGATAATTTTCTTTCTGATTAAATGCCCTCACCCAGATTTATTCAGATGTCACTTCAACTTCAATGTCACAATCACCGGAAGGTGATCCGAAGGATAATACGTTCCATCATTGTCCTCGATCACCGTATAGCCTGACGCCTTCCATGGCAGCGTATAGAAAATGTAATCGATCGGCCTGCATTTCATAGCTCCCACTTTAAAACCGCAGAAAGTTCCCGGCGGCTCTTTGGGTGCGGCGTCGATGACGTTAAGACCTTTGGGATTCATCATCTCGCTGTAGGGTGCCTCTTCCCGGGTGCAGTTGAAGTCTCCCGTGATGATAACGGGGAGTTTCTTCTTATTGAGTTCCACAGCTTTTTGTTTTAACAAAGCAGCACTGTTCTTCCGTGCTTCTTGACCCATGTGGTCGAAGTGCGTGTTGATAACGAGAAACTCGGCTTTGGTCTTTTTGTCTTTAAGGATGGCCCAACTCGCCACACGCGTGATTGCTGCGTCCCAGCTTTTACTTCCGGCAACGTCAGGTGTTTCGGAAAGCCAGAACGTATTCTGCTCGATCACATCGAACTTGTCTTTCTTGTAAAGCAACGCCGAATACTCGCCCTTCGTTTTTCCGTCGTCACGACCTACTCCGACATAAGCATAGTCGGTGAGGTTATCGACGATGCCCATCAGTTGGTGATGTATGGCCTCTTGCACGCCCAACATGTCGGGGTCATACTTTTTTATGAGCGCGTATACTCTGCCCGTCCGCTTGGGCCATTGGTTCACGCTATCCACCGGCGTGTCGAGCCGGATGTTGTAGGTCATAACTTTGTACGATTGTGCACGAACCATGGCGCCGGACATCAGAAATAAAACAAAAAATATTCTTCTCATAGTCTGAGTTGTAAATATGAAATCCCGTGTAAAAAAACTGAACCGCAAAGGCGCCATAGCCCTGTATTTTCTTTGCGCTGACTTTGCGTTCTTAGCGCCTTTGCGGTTCAAACTGCATTTACCTATCGCGACGACGCATTGCTAATCAAAGGTCCATAATAAATAGCATTCATCATCATTTTATTCGACCCCAACCAAAATGCACGAAAGCATAAGTTATCCGTAAACCCAATCACACGTCCCTGCCCCATGGCCGTGACGCCCGCCATAGCGCTTTCTTTCAATTTCGCATAATTCGGTTTCGAAATATAACCGCTCAACAATGGCGAGGCCGTGAACACAACGGGATTACCATACGCATTCTTAGCTTTTTCCATAAACAAATTGTTGGATTTGAAAATGGCCATGCGCGGACTAGTATAGCCATACAACAAAGGATGTGTGAGGTCCACCGTGGCCTCGAAGATGGCACCGCTGGTTTCCTGTGCCCCGGTGTATTCATCGATGTCACCATAGGGCCGCGCCTTGACGGACGGCGCATCCTTCTTTTCTTCCTCCTTCTTCATGTCGAACCGGCCGAGGCCCATATTCGTGAGCCAGCTCACGGCATTTTCCAGCCCAATGATGACGCCACCATTTTGCGTCCAGGTCTTCAGCCGCTCTTTGGTGGCTTCGCTGATGGAGGGAGTCGATGTGGTGGGGGGCAGTATGATGGTGTTGTATTTACTCAGCGACGCCCGGTCGAAGACGTTCACGGGAATGAGCGTTACCGGTATCTGAAAGCGCGTGTCCAACATATGCCACACTTCGCCAGCATCAGTTGCGCTGATGCCATCGCCTACCAACATGGCAATGACGGGCTTCTTGATCGGAAGAAACGAACCGCTGCCGAGACTCACGCCACGATAGTCCAACCCGCTATTGAAAGCATACACATCGATGCCATCTTTCTCTACAATCTCGTTGACGATGTACTCGATCTGGTCAGCGCTCTTTTCCTGACTGCCGACTTCCAGCAACAATGCGCCGGCTTCAAACTTGCGTCCATCGCTATGATAGAAAGCATTGCTGGCCACCTTCAGCCGCAGACCGCGGTTGAGGATGCGATAGATGGCGCGCGGTGCGTAATAACCGTTCGATTCAAACACATAGGCGTATTCACTCTTGCCGCCGATGCGTTTTCCGGCGGGAAGCTTGGGCTGCGTTACTTTTTCGCCCAACGCCGGCACGGTTTTCAGTTCTTCGTAATCCAATCCAAAGGCCAAGGGCAACGTCCAGCTGGAGATGTCATAAAACAAACTGTCTTTGAATTGCGTCCGTTTTTCAAACATGCCTTTGATAAGCTTGTATTGCGACTGGTTCAAGGGCACTACATAGCTGGAGGCCGCTTCATAATTTTTACCATTGATCGTCTGTGTGCCGGACGCTTTGTAGATGTCGACATTTTGCCGGGCAATGATCTCTGCCAGGTAGAAAGCGCGCACGGGATCTTTGGTGGCGCCAAACAAATAAGCTTTCACGGCGTCCTTGGCGGCGTCCGCGACAGCGTCCTTAAAAAATTGGCGTTGATAATTGAGCAGGTCTTCGCGCATGGTATTCACTGCTTTCAGTGAGCTGAGTGCCGTGGTGAATTGGTTGCGCACGGTGAAAGGAAAGGTGAGCACACCGTTGATGCTTTCTTGCGCATGTCCGCGCGAACTGGCCTGTTCAAAAAGAATTCCGATGGCGCCCTGCACGTCGGGGAAAGTCGAGCCTTTGCCATAATAAAAGTCATCGTAGCCTTCCTGTGTATAATAGAAAGAGCCGATCTGGTCCAGTGCCTTGGCGTGAAACTCGCCGATGCGCTTGGTCATTTCAAAATTCTTATCGGGTGTCAGGGGATGTACGCGGGAGGGAACGCCGGGTTGAAAAAAGAATGTGGCGTTGGTGCCCATCTCGTGGTGGTCGGTAAGCACATTGGGTTTCCAGCGCTGGAAGCTTTTCACGCGCGCTTGTGATTCGGGATGTTGGGCCACGAGCCAGTCGCGGTTCAGGTCGAACCAATAGTGGTTGAAGCGTCCGCCGGGCCAGGCTTCGTTGTGTTCGGTGTCCGACGGGTCGGTGGAGGTCACCTGGCTTTTGCGCGAGTTCACCCAACTGCTAAAGCGTTGCATGCCGTCGGGGTTGTAGCTGGGATCGAACAGGATGACGGTGTTGTCGAGATAACTTTCGATCTCCTTGCCTTGGGCGGCGGCAAAATGATAGGCCGCCAGCAGACCGGCATTCACACCGCTGGCCTCGTTGCCGTGGATGCTGAAGCCGATATAAAAAACGATGGGCATGCTCTTCGTGTCGAGCGAGGCCGACTTGGCCGGGTCGGTCAATTGGATGTGCTGCGTTCGGATGGCCTCCAGTTTTTCGTGATTCTTGGGCGAGGTGATGGTGAGGAGCAGAAGTGGCCGGCCTTCGTACGTGTAGCCTGTCACTTCCAGGCTGACGCGGTCGGAAGCTTTGTCGAGTGCATACATATAATTGACAAGCCGGTCGTGAGTCACATGCCATTCACCGACTTCATGCCCGATGATGGCCTTGGGAGTGGGGATTGCCGGGTCATAGGTTGTCCCTTCCGGGAGGTAGTAAGACAAGTCAGGTTGACCGCTGGTAAGTATCGCAATCGATGTAAGAAAAATCGTTAGGACGAAAGATTTCAGCATAATGAGGTTTAGGGTTAATGAATCCGATTGGCAAATAAAATATTCTTTATCAAATAATTAGCTTAAATTTTATGAGTGGAACATGAGCCAGTGTTAAATGATTGTAAACAATTTGTGGAAAGAATTAAAAGTGCTTTAAAGGTTAAGTGTGACCATTGGGGTACTTTTGTCTTGCTCTAACTAAACTCTAATCTTAATCAAACGTATGAGAAAATCTTTACTGTTAATGGCCTTGTTGCTCGGTTCCCTGGGCGCCTGGGCGCAAGTGACGACCTCCTCTATTGCGGGTATTGTGACCGATGGCAATGGAGAAGCCTTACCCGGTGCCACGGTGGTCGCCGTGCACACACCTTCCGGAACCTCGTATGGAACAACTACACTGACCGACGGCCGCTATACCTTGCCGGGTATGCGCGTGGGCGGTCCCTACACCGTGAAGTTCACCTTCGTGGGTTACAAAGAACAAAGCGTCGACAACATTTACCTTAACCTGGGTACGGCTGCCGATTTGAATGTGAAACTGGTTGACGAAAGCACCCAACTGGAAGAAGTGGTGGTGTCGGCCGGCCGCAACGACATCTTCAGCTCCGACCGCACCGGTGCCGCTGCATCGTTCAACCGTGAGAACCTGAACAGCGTGCCGACCATCGGTCGTAACGTGAACGACATCGTAAAATACAACGCTTATGGTAATGGCCGCTCTTTTGCGGGCCAGGACAGTCGCTTCAACAACTTTACGATCGACGGATCGGTTTTCAACAACGGTTTCGGTTTGGGCAGCTCGGCACAGGCCGGCGGCCGCACCGGTACAACAGCCGTATCGTTGGACGCCCTTGACGAAGTACAGTTGAATGTTGCACCTTTCGACGTGCGTCAATCCGGTTTCGCCGGTGCAGGCATCAACGCCGTAACGCGCTCCGGTACAAACGATATCTCCGGTTCGGTCTACTACCTCTTCCGCAACAGCAAGAAAGACATGACCGGTAAGAAAGCCGATGGCAATAGTTTGCCTCCTGTAAGCTTGAAAGAAAGCACCGTGGGTTTTCGCATTGGTGGACCCATCATCAAAAACAAACTGTTCTTCTTTGCCAACATGGAACAATTCAAAAGCAGCACACCTGCATTGGATTGGGTGACTGCCAAGAACGGCGCCAGCGGTAACGTGTCGCGCGTAACCGCTTCCGATATGGAAGACCTCAAAACGTACATGCAAACCAACTTCGGTTTTAACCTCGGTGCGATCGATAACTTCAACAACGAGATAAAAAGCACAAAAGGACTTTTGCGGTTGGATTACAACATCAACAACCACCACAAACTTTCTGTACGCTACTCGCACCACGATTCAGAATCCGGACAGATCATCAGCAACAGTAACAGCAGCAACACGGCCGGTAACGGTAACCGTACCAACCTGTCGACAGCTGTCTCTCCCGAAAACACGGGCTACATCATTAAGGACAACACCCGTTCTTTCGCCGCTGAGTTGAACTCAACGTTCGCCAGCAAATTTGCCAACAACCTGATCGCTACCTTCAACAAACAAATTGAAGACCGTCGCTACAAGACGTCCATGTTCCCCACCATCGACATCCTGAACGCACCCAATGGAAGCACCTACACGTCGGTTGGCTTCGACCCTTTCACCCCGGACAACAAGCTGAACTATTCCACGCTGAACATTACGGACAACCTGACCTACTTCGCCGGCAAACACACGCTGACGCTGGGTCTTGCTTACGAATTCTATAAGTCCAACAACGTATTCTTCCCGTCTTCCAACGGCGTTTACGTTTACAACACCATTGCCGACTTCAAAGCGGCTGCGGATGCTTTTATAGCCGATCCCACAAATCCTGTGTCGCCGGTTACAGTAGCGCGCTACAACCTGCGTTACTCCTTGTTGCCTGGCGGTGCAGAACCGCTGCAGGTGTTGAAAGTGTCGACATACTCTTTCTATCTGCAAGACGAATGGCAAGCCACTCAAAACCTGAAGATCACCGGCGGTATCCGCGGCGATGTATTCAAGTATGACAATGGTACGGCTACGGATTTCTACAATCCCGTAGTGGCCGGTCTTACCTTTAAAGATGAAGATGGCAACGACTACAAAGTGAACACAGGAGCCTTCCCGAAAACACGCTTGCTGTTGTCGCCCCGCATCGGTTTCAACTATGACGTGTCGGGTGAGAAGACCACACAGATCCGCGGTGGTACCGGTATTTTTGTATCGCGCATTCCCCAGGTATTGGTATCGAACCAGTTGGGAAACAACGGTGTGAACACGGCCGTGATCAACGTGCAGGGAACAACAGCGTATCCCTTCCGCTTGGATCCCAGCCAATTCATCCCCGCCAGCACCGACATCACCACGCTGCCGCCGTATGTGGTGAACGCCACCGACCCGAACCTGAAATACCCTATGGTATGGAAGAGCAACGTAGCCGTAGATCAAAAGCTGCCTTGGGGCCTGATCGGAACCTTGGAATACATCTATAACAAACAACTCCAGGGCCTGCGCTACATCGACGCGAACTTGAAAGGACCGAATGCCAATTTTGCAGGTCCCGACACACGCGACCGTTTCCCTGCCTCCGGCTTGACGGGTGCTGCTGTGAACCCCGCACGTTTCTACAATACACAAGTAACCAACGTGTTCGTTTTGAAGAACACCAAAGTAGGCTACTCGTACACCGTTACGGCTAAACTTGAAAAACCCACCACAAAAGGATTCGGCGGTATGTTGGCCTATACCTATGGACAGGCAAAAGACATGCAGTCGGTAAGCAGCACGGTGGAAGCCAACACGCCTTCTGTAGGTGGTCAGAACTATATCGGTGCAGCCTATGCCAACAACGACCTGCGCCATCGCATCGTAGGCTTTGCCAACTATCGCCTCAACTATGGCGACAAGTTCGGTGGCTCGACCATGTTCTCATTGGGTATGGTATCGTATAGCGGTGGAAACTCAGCCACGGGCAACCCCGGTAAGATCTCCTATACATATGGTAGCGAACTCAACGGCGATGGTCAGACCACAAATGACCTGCTCTTTGTTGCCAACAAGGGAACGGATCTTGCTTTCGCACCTTTCTCCTCAACCTACAAGGATGCTAGCGGCAACTCGATCACCAAGAATTTCACCGAAGCCGAGCAACAAGCCGCCTACGACACCTATATCGACGGAAACAAATACCTCAGAACCCGTCGCGGTCAGTATGCAGAAAGAAATGCTGCAGTATACCCCTGGTTAACCCGTTTCGACTTCACATTGATCCAGGAGTTCTACATCAAGGTTGGCGCTGCCGAAAAGAAGAACACGCTTCAACTCCGTTTGGATATTCTTAACGTAGGCAATTTGCTGAGCAACAAATGGGGATTGGGCTATGCCACCACAACGGCAACGCCGGTTTCTGTTGATCACATCAATGCCGACGGCACGCCCGTATACAAACTGGGAACACAAACTGTTAACGGAGAACCGATCCTGATAAAAGATTCTTTCATCAAGAGCGCGACACTCGACAACGTGTGGCAGGCTCAGGTGGGCATCCGCTATATCTTTAATTAATTCAATGCCCTTAGAAAGGAAGCACCTCAACCGGGTGCTTCCTTTTTTTATTTTATAAAAATCGAATCCGATGAAAATTGTTTGCACCATCATCATCACCCTGACCTGCCTCACCACCGTGGCACAATGGAGAACGGATGCGAAGAGATTTTGGATCTGCGGCCACCGCGGCGGATTTTACGATGCTTTCCCTGAAAATTCATTACCACTTTTTAAACACACAGAAACCCACAGCAAGATCACACCGGTGATCCTGGAGCTGGACATCCGCAAAAGCGCCAGCGGCAAGCTTTACATACTACACGACGAAACTGTAGACCGCACCACGACGGGCACCGGTAAAATTGCTGAGCTAACCGATGAATATTTGAGCACCCTTTTTTTGAAAGATGCAAAAGGCCATAGCACCGATCAACACCTGCTCACATTCGATGACATGTTGAACTATACCCGTCAGGCGAATATCATTATGATGCTCGACATCAAGACCGATGTTTGGGCAGAGACGATCAACAAAGTCAATGACGCATCGCTGTTGGATAAATGCGTGGTACTTACTTTCAATCCTATCAATACAAAAAAAGCATACGATGCTTCTCACAACATTCGCATCTCTTGTTTGGTGAAAGATGATGAAGATTGGAAGGCCGTTGCTGCACTTTCTATCCCTTCCGAAAACCTCGTGGCCTATGTCACCAGCACTACAACGCTGGAGCTTAAGGCAAAACTTCGGAACCTGCACATCCCTTTAATGATGGATGTCAGCGAATACACACGGAACAACGGTGCCCTGCATCCGGTGAAATTTTACAGGGATTACGTAAAAAAAAATTACATCGACATCCTCATTACAGACTTCCCGATAGAGGTTTCCAGGGCATTTTAGAAGGTTTTGCGGTGCTGTCAGCATCGCAACTCACCAGTGTTCGGGGAGCTCCTTTTATTCCGACTTAAAAAGCAGTATCTTCGAGGTTCTATGAGTCGGCCCGATCGGATATTCCGCGTCATCTTGTTGCTTGTGCTGATTTGCTTTTCTTGTAATGAGGAAAAGAAGGTTGATTTTTTTTCCAAGCCCGAAGTAAATGTCGACCTGGCCGCCATCAAAAAACGGGGCTACCTCAACGCACTGGTCGACAACAATTCCATCAGTTATTTCATATACAAAGGTCACCCGATGGGGTATGAGTATGAGCTGTTACAACTTTTGGCAAAACATCTAGACGTTGCGTTAAAAATAAAAGTTACTTCCGGTGTGGAACCGGCCGTTCAGCAGCTGAACAAAGGCGAGGGCGACATCATTGCCTTTCCGCTCACCATCAACAAGGCCCGGCGCAAACTCGTAACGTTCACACGCCCGCATTTCAACACCTACCAGGTGCTCGTACAGCGCAAACCCAGCAATTGGCGCAAGCTCACACCCGACGCGTTGGAAGAAAATATGCTGCGCAACCCCGCCGATCTCATCGGCAAAGAAGTGCACGTCATTCAGGGCACGAGCTATGAAATGCGGTTGAAGAATTTGTCGGAAGAGTTGGGCGGTGATATTCTTATTAAAGAAGATACGCTGATTGCCGAGAGCGAATCACTCATTCGCAAGGTGGCTTTGGGAGAGATCGACTACACGCTGGCCGACCATACCATGGCGCGCGTGAATGCCGCATATTATCCCAACATCGATGTGAACACCGTGTTGAGCGTGCCCCAGCAAATTGCGTGGGCCGTGCGCCTCAATTCGCCGGAGCTGGTGAAGGTGATCGACGAATGGCTGGTGAAGATCAAGCGGGAATCGACGTTCATGGTGATCTACAACCGCTATTTCAAAAACCCGCGCACCTCGCTGGTGCGCATGAACAGCGACTACTCCTCGCTGGGCGGCAACAAACTCTCTCCCTACGACGACCTGATCAAAGAAGGCGCCGTCAGTTTAGGCTGGGACTGGCGCTTGCTGGCCTCCGTAGTATACCAGGAATCCAAATTCACACTGCATAACGTCTCGTGGGCTGGCGCCAAGGGACTCATGCAATTGATGCCTGCCACCGCGAAACGTTTTGGTGCAAAGGATCTGAACGATCCCGAACAAAATATTCATGCGGGTGTGAACTATCTAAAATACCTCGACAAGTATTGGATGAAAAGCATTTCCGACCCCAACGAGCGTCTGAAATTTGTGCTAGCTTCCTACAACGCCGGCCTCGCCCACATCATCGACGCCCGCAAGCTCTGTCGCAAATACCAGAAGGACCCAAACAAATGGGACGATAACGTAGAGTACTTCCTGCTAAAAAAATCGGAGCCGAAATATTATCGCGACCCCGTAGCCAACGCTGGCTATTGCAAGTGTGAAGAACCCGTAAACTACGTGAAAGATGTGCTGGACCGTTTTGAGCAATACAAATACCACATCAAGCTTCCTGAATTCGACGAACAAGCTGTTCAAAATCTAAAGTCTGCCAGGTAGTGGCAATGTCCGGCCGCTGCATCACCTCGTCCATAATCCGTTTTTGTTTTTGCCCCAGCGCATAGGCCTGACTGTAGGGAATGTTTTCATGGAAAGTGACCATGGAGTATTGCGGGATCCATTGGGTAGGATAGAGTTCGTGCAGACGGGCCTCGATCTTTTTTCGCAAAAGAAAATCAGCATCGGCCACGAGATCGCGCATCTCGATGAAATTGTCCAGCGCCAGTTTGGCGATGGCGTCGGTATCTTTTTTTCGTTGTGATTGAAAAGCCGGCAACGCGCGTTCCCAATCGTCGTGATATTGATCCAGCAGTTGGTTGAGGATGTGGCAATCTTCAAACCCGGCATTCATGCCCTGCCCATAAAAGGGAACGATGGCATGGGCTGCATCGCCGATGACCAGCGTTTTATTTTTTACCCACGGAAAGCATTTTATCGTAACCAATGATCCGGTGGGGTGTTCTTTGTAATCGTTCAGCAGATCGGGCATGAGCGTCACAGCATCCGGAAAAGTGGTCTTAAAAAATGTGGAGATCTCGTCTGCAGTTTTTAAAGCGGCAAACGATGTGGCGCCTTCAAAAGGAAAGAACAATGTGCACGTGAAGCTGCCGTCTGGATTCGGCAGGGCGATCATCATAAAGCTTTCGCGTGGCCAGATGTGTAGCACATTTTTTTCCAACTGAAAAGTGCCTCCTGCACCGGCCGGAATTTGCAGCTCCTTATAGCCGTGTTCGATGTAGTCTTGCGAGAGATCAAAGCGGTCCGTAAACTGCAGGGCAAGCCGTATGGACGAAAACGCACCGTCAGCACCGATGATGCGGTCGAACGTCAACGATTTTTCGGTGTCGTTTTGCTGCAGCGTTAATGTCGTTGTGTCGAGGTTAACTTGCACGACACGTTGGTTAAAGTGAAAGCGCACGCCCAGCGCTTCGGCGCGATCCATCAACACGGCGTTCAGCCCACTGCGTGAAATGGAATTGATGAATTGTCCTTCCTTGCCATAGGGTTGCTTGGTGATCTCACCTTTCAGGTTGTGCATGACGCGCCCGTGCATGGGGATGGCCGTGGCGCGAAGCTGCTCGGCCAATCCTACTTCTTCCAGCGCGCGGATACCGCGGTTGCTCAATGCGAGATTGATGGAACGTCCTCCATCCAAAACCTGCGACCGCAGGTCGGGCCGGCGTTCAAACACTTCCACGCGATAGCCGCGCTTGGCGAGGTAGATGGCCAGCAGCGAGCCCACAAGGCCTGCACCGGCGATGGCAATGTGTTGGTTTTTTTTCACTTCAGTGCTTTCTTGAATAGGAGTCCTAGTTGGAACACGTCTTCAAACGAGTTGTATAACGGTGCCGGTGCGAGCCGGATCACATCAGGTTCGCGCCAGTCTACGATCGCACCGGCTTTCGTAAGGGCTTTGAATATTTTTTTGCCGTCCTTCTTCATCAGCAACGAAAGTTGTGCGCCGCGTTCGTCTGGCGATGAAGGGGTGAGGAGGGTGAAGTAGTTTTCATCAGCGTCCATTTCCTTCAGCAAGAAATCGAGATATCCGGTCAGCAAAATGCTTTTTGCGCGCACAGCTTTCATGCCGGCATCCTGAAAAATTTCCAGCGCGGCCAGGTGAGCTGCACTTTGAAAGATGGGTACGTTGGAGAGTTGCCAGCCGTCGATGCCTTCCATCGGCTTAAAGCCTTTCAGCATTTGAAACCGTTCTTTCTCCACCTGTCCCCACCATCCGGCAAGACGCGGGCCTGAGAAGTTTTTTGCGTAGCGTTCGTGTATGAAAGCCCCCGCAATCGCGCCAGGCCCGGAGTTCAAATATTTATAGCTGCACCATACAGCAAAATCGACATCGTGTTTGTGCAGCGACAAAGGAACATTGCCCACGGCATGCGCGAGGTCAAAGCCCACCACGGCGCCTGCGCGTTTGCCGGCTTGCGTGATGCGCGCGATGTCAAAAAATTGTCCCGTATAATATTGAACGCCGCCGAAGATGACCAGCGCCAGTTCGTCGCGATGCGTTTCGATGGCCGCGAGAATGTCGTCTGTGCGCAAGGTGTATTCGCCTTCGCGGGGTTTCAATTCTACCAGCGCTTTATCCGGATCGAGGCCGTGGAATTTGAGCTGCGATTCGAAAGCGTATTGGTCGGAAGAAAACGCGCCGCTCTCGGTCAGGATCTTATAGCGTTGCGGTGTAGGGGTGTAGAACGAGATCAGCATGAGGTGCAGATTCACCGTGAGCTGATTCATGGCCACTACTTCCGAAGGTTTTGCACCGACTACAGACGCCAGCGCTTTTTTGGTGAGCTTGTGATAATACATCCAGGGACGACGCGCATGCACGTGTCCTTCCACACCCAATGCGGCCCAGTCCTCCAGCTCTTCCAATAAGAACCGTTTTGTGGTCTTTGGTTGAAGGCCCAGGGAATTGCCCGTAAAATACAAAGCGGTCTTCCCATTCACCGTGGGAATGTGGAACTTGGACCGGAACGACCGCAGCGGGTCCTGGCGATCCATAGCCTTGGCAAAATGATGTGTGTTTTCGAAAGTCATTATACAAAGCGGGGGTCGGCTTCCATCACGGTACCACAGCGTTTGCAGGTGCGCAAATCCTTTGAGGCATAAAATTCGCGGAAGCGGGGAAGAAAATCTTTTTCGATGTTGTCGAGGTGAAAGCGGTACTCGTGGAGGAGGGTGTTGCAGTTCTCGCAGTACCATTGCAGGCCATCCAGCGTGTTGGGGTCTTCGCGTTTCACTTCAATGACCAGCCCAATGCTGCCTGCTGGACGTGCCGGTTGGTGAGGAACGCGCGAGGGCAGCAAGAACATTTCGCCTTCCTTGATGGGGATCTCCACGGCCTTGCCATCTTCCTGGATGGTCACTTTGATGTCGCCTTCCAGTTGGTAGAACAGTTCTTCGGTTTCGTTGAAGTGATAATCTTTGCGGGCGTTGGGACCGCCCACGATCATCACGATATAGTCGCCGGCGTCGGCGTACAAATTTTTGTTTCCCACAGGAGGTTTCAGCAGGTCGCGGTTGGAGTCGATCCATGCTTTGAGGTTGAACGGTCTGCGAACGGACATAGCTTCGGGTTTGTTTAGTTAAGAAACAAGGCGATGAAAAAAACAGTTTTCAGACCTGCCCTTTATTCATTAAAATTACTAAGAATTTTCATCCACACGACAACTTGAAATGAATCTCGATCTAAAAGGCAAACGGGCCATGGTGTGCGGTAGTACGCAGGGCATAGGAAAAGCAGCAGCCGTCGAACTGGCCCTGTTGGGGGCCAGCATCACGCTGGTGGCGCGCAACGAAGAAGCATTAAAAGAAGTATTGGGTCAACTCCAAACCAGTGCAGGCCAGCAACATGACTATATCGTCGCCGACTTTTCTCTCCCCGACGACCTGAAAAAAAAGGCCGAAGCCTATGGCGCTAAAAACACGGTCCACATCCTGGTGAACAACACCGGCGGCCCCCCCGCAGGCGATGCGTTGCAAGCCGAACCCGACGATTTTGTGAAAGCCTTTTCGAGCCACCTGCTTTGCAATCACATTTTGGTGAAGATCTTTGCACCCGGCATGAAACAAGCATCCTATGGCAGGATCATCAACGTGATCTCTACGTCTGTAAAAATTCCGATCCGGGGATTGGGTGTCTCCAATACCGTGCGCGGCGCGGTGGCCAACTGGTCTAAAACGTTGTCGGTGGAGCTGGCACCCTTTGGCATCACCGTAAACAATGTGCTCCCCGGCGCGTCCATGACGTCGCGTCTCGAATCAATCATAAAAACGAAGGCGGAGAAAACGGGAAAAACATACGAAGCTGTGAAACAGGAGATGGCTGCCGAAGTGCCTGCCGGGAGAATTTCCGACCCGCACGAAATTGCCAACGCCATTGCCTTCCTGGCCACGCCCGCAGCCGGCTACATCAATGGAATCAACGTGCCCGTTGACGGCGGCAGAACCGGAAGCCTATAAACCATGGAAAAGATCCTGAACTATATCGACGGTGGATTCGAAGCGCCCTGTAGCGACCAATACATCGACAACTATGATCCGTCCATCGGGAAAGTCTATAGCCTTATCCCGGATTCGGATGAGCGCGATGTAAACAAAGCCGTTGACGCCGCCACGCGGGCCTTTCCCAGCTGGTCAACGCTCCCCGCGCAAGAGCGATCGAACATCCTGCAAAAATTAGCCGACCTCATCGACCGTGACCTCGACAAACTTGCCCTGGCCGAAAGCATCGACAACGGCAAGCCCGTTAGCCTGGCCCGAAGGCTGGATATTCCCCGCGCCTCGGCAAACATCCGCTTCTTTGCCACCGCCATTTTGCACACCTCAACCGAAACACACATCACCGATGCAGAGGCCATCAACTATACCGTGCATGCGCCAATTGGTGTGGCGGGTTGCATATCGCCCTGGAATCTTCCCTTGTATTTGTTCACGTGGAAGATCGCGCCGGCGTTGGCGGCAGGATGCACCGTGGTGGGCAAACCGTCGGAGCTCACACCGATGACGGCATTTTTATTTTCGAAATTATGTGTGGAGGCAGGTCTGCCAAAGGGTGTCCTCAACATTGTACACGGCCTGGGAGGCAAAGCAGGACAAGCGATCGCGGAGCACCCGGGTGTGGCGGCCATCTCGTTCACCGGAGGCACCGTCACCGGAAAGAAAATAGCGGCCACAGCCGCGCCGATGTTTAAAAAACTGTCGCTGGAACTCGGTGGAAAAAATCCCAACATCATTTTTGCCGATTGTGATTTTGAAAATGCCGTCGCCACCTCCATCCAATCTTCCTTCGCCAACCAGGGAGAGATTTGTCTATGTGGTTCGCGCATTTTTGTAGAGCGCCCCCTCTACGAAAAATTTGTCGACGCCTTTGTGAAAAAAACAAAAGCGCTGGTCTTGGGTGATCCCCTGTTGAACGAAACGAACCTCGGCGCATTGGTCTCGGCTGCGCACAAACAAAAAGTGATGTCCTACATTCAACTGGCCAAACAGGAAGGCGGGAAAATTCTGACCGGCGGCAACGAACTGAAACCGACCGGCCGCTGCGCCCAAGGCTACTTCATAGAACCCACGATTATCACCGGTCTAAACGAACACTGTCGCACCAACCAGGAAGAAATCTTCGGCCCCGTGGTCACCATCATGCCCTTCGACACCGAAGCCGAAGCCATAGCCCTCGCCAACAGCACACCCTATGGCCTCTCTGCCACCTTGTGGACCGAAAATCTAAAACGCGCCCACCGCGTATCCGCCGCCGTGAAGAGCGGCATCCTCTGGGTAAACTGCTGGCTCTTCCGCGACCTCCGCACCCCCTTCGGCGGCATGAAACAATCCGGCGTAGGCCGCGAAGGCGGCTGGCACGCCCTCAAATTTTTCCTGGAAGTAAAAAACATCTGCATCAAACTATAACAAACAAGAAACTGAATTCTGCACTACTGAATTTTTCAACTCCTGGCTCCTGGCTCCTGGATTCTGGCTCCTAACTCCTAACTCCCGGCCCCTAACGCTCAATCCCCATGCACTTCTTCGATATTCACAATATTTTTTTCAAAGTCCTGGACTATCCCCTAAGCTACCTCGAATTTTTCGGCGTACTCTCCGGCCTCATCGCCGTCTGGCTCTCGGCGAAAGCCAATATTTTGAGCTGGCCCCTCGGGATCATCAATGTGTCGCTTTCTTTTTTTCTGTACTTCCAGGTGCAGCTTTACCCGGACATGTTTTTACAGATCTTCTTTTTTGTGACCAACATTATAGGCTGGTGGCGATGGGCGAATCCCAAGCCGGGAGAAGAGGACAAGAAGTTGGAGTTGCGCGTAAGTTTCCTGGAAAGAAAACAGTTCATCATCGTGTGCCTGATCGGTGTAACGGGCACGGTGGCAATAGGCGCTTTGGCTAGCCGCCTTCACGAATGGTTACCCATGATTTTTGCATTGCCCAGCGCATTTCCATATGCCGATTCTTTTATACTGGTCATGAGCATTGTGACAACCTTTTTCATGATTCAGAAAAAAGTAGAGTGCTGGATCATCTGGATCATCGTGGATGTGTTGGCTACGTATTTATATTTTAAAAAAGACATTATGTTCTACGGCATGATGTACGCTGTGTTCACCATAATGGCCAGCTTTGGCCTGTGGAACTGGATCCGTGAATACAAGTTGTGGAAACAAAGCGCAGCCTAGATGAAACGCGGCCTGGTCATCGGAAAATTTATGCCCCTGCACCATGGGCACATCGCCCTCATCAACTTTGCAGCCGCACGGTGTGATGAGCTGATCGTTTCCATGAGCTACACAGACCAAGACGCGATCGACCCCGACCTTCGCCTGGGCTGGATCAAATCTGTTTTCACCGATCCCAGGATCAGGATCGCCAAGATCAAGGATGACTTCGACAACGAGTCGCTGGCATTGGATGAGCGCACGGCCCTTTGGGCGCCCGTGATGAAACGCACCTATCCATCTATTGCTATTGTATTCAGCTCCGAAGCTTATGGCGAACCCTTTGCGCGCCACCTGCAGGCGGAGCACATGGCCTTTGATCCCGGTCGCACGATCGTGCCCGTGTCGGCAACGAAGATCAGAAGCCATCCTTTTCAATATTGGGAACACATACCAGGGGTGGTCCGCCCGTATTTTGTAAAAAAAGTATGTTTCTATGGGGCGGAGAGCACGGGCAAGTCGACGCTGGCCATTCGCATGGCCGAATATTATAACACCGAATTTGTTCCCGAAGTGGCACGCGAGCTGCTCATCACAAATGACTTTACGGTGGAAGATATCATCACCATCGGAAATGCCCACGCACAGCGCGTCGATGAAAAAATAAAAACGGCCAATAAGCTTTTGTTCTGCGACACGGATGCCATCACCACACAGATCTATTCAAAATATTATCTGAACGTAGTGCCCGAAGTGCTGTATGAATTGGAAGCGAAAGTAAAATACGATCTCTATTTTCTCATGGACATCGACGTGCCCTGGATCGAAGACGGCTTGCGCGACCTGCCGCACAAGCGACAGGAGATGACGAACATTTTCAAAGGCGCCCTGGAACAACGCAACATTTCCTATATCACCGTGAGCGGGGATTTCCAACAACGCGAAGCCACCGTGCATCGCGCCATCGACAGCCTCTTGAAAGACTAGGCGAGCCGGTCCATCTTGAACTGTAACAATTTCTTTTCCGCTATAGACGAGGTGAGACACAAGGCCCGTTCATAGCTGGCCTTTGCAGCAGCCCGGTCACCGACATCGACATACACGTCACCCAAGGCGGCATGATAGAGGTAATGTTCTTGCAGTCCGTCAATGGCCAGCAACGCTTTCAGTCCGGCTTCCGGCGACACGTGATATCGAATGGCAATGGCCCGGTTCAACGAAATAACCGGACTGTTCTTCATGTCCGACAAAATGGTATACAATTCTTCGATGTCGCCCCAATTCGTTTTTTCAAAAGAAGATGCTCGTGCATGACATCCCGCGATAGCGGCCTCGATGTGGTAGTCGGTGATCTCATTGCCCTCGGCTGCCTGCTCGAGAAAATATTTCCCCTTCTCGATCAACGGCTGACTCCAGCGTGTGCGGTCCTGATCTTTCAAGAGCACAATGCTTCCATCGCTGCCCAACCGTGCCTCGGCCCTTGACGCCTGAAAACACATGAGCGCCAGCAGCGCATTGACGTTGGGCGCATTGGTCACCGGGTTGCCAATCAGCAACAAACAAAGCCGCATCGCCTCTGAGCAAAGATCATGGCGGATGAGTTGATCAGGATGCGAAGAGTTGTAGCCTTCATTAAACAAAAGATAAAGACAATGCAGCACCGCATTCAACCTTCCCGGCAACTTCGCGGGAATGGGGGCCTCCAAACTGATTTTCTCCTCGCGGATTTTTTCCCGTGCGCGATAGAGCCGTTTGGAAATGGTGTCCTCGCTGGTGAGAAAGCTGTTGGCGATTTCAGCAATGCTCAACCCGCACAATGTTTTCAACGTGAGCGCTAGTTGCGCTTCATAGGGAATGGAGGGATGGCAACATGCAAACATCATGCGAAGCTGACTGTCTTCGATCTCGTTGTCGAGGAACAATTGCTTGACGGTGGGAGCCAGAGTCCACTCCGATTTTAACGCATCGCTGATCTCGGAGAGATGTTGGCTATGCAGATGTTGCTGCCGCAGGGTGTCGATGGCCTTGCGCTTGGCAACGGTATAGAGCCATGCCGGCGGATTCTCGGGAATGCCTTTGATTTTCCATACCGACATCGCCTTCAACAATGTGTCTTGCACGATGTCTTCCGCCAATTCCATCGCGCCAAATCCCAGCAGGCGCGTCAGCACCGAGGCCATCTTTCCCGCTTCGTGGCGGAAGAGGTGGCCAACCAGTTCATGGACCTGTCGTTCTGGGTTGGGGTGCATTTCATAAAGGTAACGTGCGGAACTCAAAGGTTGAACCGCAAAGACGCAAAGAAAGGCGCAAAGCATTTCTTTGCGTTAACTCCGCGCCTTTGCGCCTCTGCGGTGAAAATTTTTCTGACGGTCTACATATCCATCTTCATCACCGGCCGCACTTCCACAGCACCGCCGAGTGCATAGTCCGGACTCTCTTTCGCCATTTCCACTGCTTCCTTCAGGTCTTTCGCCAGCACCACAAAGTAGCCACCGACCACTTCCTTACTCTCGGCAAATGGCCCGTCCGTTACGGTTTTCTTTGGCCCTGTGATGAGTTTTCCTTCCGGCAGCAACGCCTCGCCGCTGTCGTACCGCTTCTGGTCCTGGAGTTTCTTCACCCACTCAAACCACTTTCCCATGTGTGCTTGCTGAGCCTCGGGCGACATGTGACTAACATCGCCGCCAATAAAAATGAACATGTACTTTTCCATTGTCTTAAAAGGTTTGGTTGAACATAATTTACCCTATGACGGACCAAAATCCAGGACATGGACAAAAACTTTAGAAAAAACTGAAATAAAAAAATCCCTCCGGAAAGGAGGGATTTCAGGTTTATGAATAGGATTAGATCAGGCTTTTCCGGCCTTATAACCCTTCGTAGCAAAGTAGAGGATGAAAAGATAGCAAGGCAGCATCATAATGTAAGCATGCTGACTTCCCCACGACTGCAGCAACTTGCCATAGACCAGGGGCAACACCGCGCCACCTACAATGGACATCACCAACAATGCAGACGCTGTGCGAATAAATTTCCCTACGCCATCAATGGCCAGGGGAAAAATCGCAGGCCACATGATTGAGTTAGCAAGTCCCAGGGCCGCAATACAACCCACCGAAACAATACCCGGCGTGATCACGGCAAGGACCGTGAAGATCACACCCAGCACGGCGCAAATGGTGAGGGCTTTGGCTTGAGTTAAATATTTGGGGATGGCGAAAATGCCGACGACATAGCCCAACAACATAAAGGTGAGAGTTCCAATGGTGAAATAACGTGCCGTGGAGAGTTCAATATTCAACGACTTGCCATAGCTGATGATGGTGTCGCCCGCCATCACTTCGCAACCTACATACAGGAACATGGTGATCAAACCGAGGATGAGGTGAGGAAACTGGAAAACGCTGGTTTTGGATGAAGCTGCGGAAGAAGCGCCCTCGGTAGGTTCGTCTTCTTCTTTGATGTCGGGAAGACCGGAAAACAAAGTGGCGACCGCCAGGACCGCCAGCACAACGGCGATGATGATATAGGGCACGATAACCCGGCTGGCCAGTTGATCCAGTTCAAGGTCCTTTGCCGTAGCGTCCATCGACTTCAAACCCGCTACCAATACGTCCACATTGCTAAGGGCGATTTCGCTAAAAATAAGACTGGCAATAATGCCGGCAGATTTATTACAAATGCCCATGATGCTGATCCGCTTGGCAGCACTCTCGATGGGGCCGATCATAGAAACATACGGATTTGAAGCCGTCTGCAATAATGCCAACCCTGTTCCGATGACAAAGAGACCACCCAGGAACATATTGAAATTTCTCGCTTGCGCTGCGGGCACAAAAACGATGGCGCCGATCGCCATAATGAGAAGTCCCAAGGCCATTCCTTTTTTGTAGCCGGTAACATTCAATACCCAGGAAGAAGGAATGCCCATCACGAAATAGGCGATGAAAAATGCCGTCGTCACCAGGAACGACTGCAGGTCGGTATCCAGTTCGCAGGCAATTTTCAGGTAGGTGATCAGGGTGCCGTTCACCCAGGTAACAAATCCAAAAACGAAAAATAGAATCCCGATGATGATCATCGGCAGGGCGTAGGACTTCTGTGTACTCATTGGTTTGGTTTAAGGTATTTAGGCTTACTTTTTTATTCTTAAGAGTCACTCCTCTTTACTGCATCACTATCGGGTTAAAACTATATTTTTGCGACGTATAAAAGGCATGCACAGTACTCTTTACACGTTATTTTCACCACTTTCCCGGGCCGTTCAGGTCACTCCAAAAACGACAAAAATCGGCGATGTTTGCGCAAACACTCCAAATTATAATTCTGAAATAAACTAAAACACAATGGACACACCAAATAATCCACAAAAAAAACTCGCTTTATTAGTCCTGGCGGCCGGCATCGGAAGCCGCTATGGAGGCATCAAACAAATAGACGGATTTGGGCCTCACGGCGAAACCATTATGGATTATTCCCTTTTTGATGCCGTGAGGGCCGGTTTCACGAAGATAGTATTTATTGTCCGCGAGGAAATACTCGACGTCGTAAAGGAAAAGTTTTTACCCAAGCTCCAGGGAAAAGTGGAGGTCGAATTTGTGATACAGTCCCTCGACAGGATGGTGCCACCCCAATTTCAGAACCCCGAACGGGTAAAACCCTGGGGAACCGGCCACGCCATGCTTTGCGCCCGCGATGTGATCCGCGAACCCTTTGTGGCCATCAATGCCGACGACTTTTATGGCAAGGAATCCTTTGAGTCGATCGCCAATTTTTTTGCGGGCGAAACTTCCGGCGAGCATGCCATGGTGGGCTACACCCTTAGCAAAGTGCTCTCCGAACACGGCAGCGTATCGCGCGGCTGTGGCGAGCGCGATGCGGACGGCTTCTTGAAAACCGTGGTGGAGCGCGTCACCATCGTGAAAGAAAACGGCAAGATCATCTCCAAAGAAAAAGAAGGCGACCGCGAGCTCAGCCCCGATGTGCCCACCTCCATGAACTTCTGGGGCTTTCAACCCAACATCTTCGACTTCGCTCAAAAACTTTTTGACGAGTTTCTGAAAAACAACGAAGGCAACCTGAAATCAGAATTCTACATCCCGCTGATCGTAAACGAGATGATCAAAGAAGGCATCGGAAAGGTCCGCGTTCTGTCCGGCAGCGACAACTGGTTTGGCGTCACCTACAAAGAAGACAAAGAAGAAGTATCCCAAAAGCTCAAAGTTCAGGTGGCCTATGGCACCTATCCGGAAAAGCTCTGGTAAGAGAACAAGTGCGTGCCCGCGACGCGCTCAACCCTGACTTCAAAGGTTGAACCGCAAAGACGCAAAGGCGCAAAGCATTTCTTTGCGCCCTTTGCGCCTCTGCGGTAAAAAGTTTTTCTCTCGCCGACGGCAACACTGCCTCGCAGCGATTAACAAGAAGTAGTTCACCGGCGACTAACCTGTTGAAAATTCACCCTAGATAATTCCCCACGCGCCTCGTAATTTTGAAACGTGAAGATGAGCGCACACCATACAGCATTTGTAAAGTCAACTGCAGCAACGTTGGGGTTCTCTTTTTGTGGCATTTCAAAAGCGGAATTTCTAAAGGACGAAGCCCCGCGTCTCGAAGAGTGGCTGAAGCGCGGCTATCAAGGCAAGATGGGCTACCTCGAAAATCATTTCGACAAACGACTCGATCCCACATTATTGGTGCCCGGCGCAAAGTCGGTCGTTAGCCTGATCTACAACTACGCACCTCAAAAACCACTGGAAGGTAAAAGTGACCTGAAAATTGCGCGCTATGCCTATGGCGAAGACTATCACACGGTGGTCAAGGATAAATTAAAGATCTTCCTCGACAAAATTCAGGAAGAGATAGGAGAGGTCCACGGCCGTGCTTTTGTAGACTCGGCGCCTGTGATGGAACGCGCCTGGGCCAAGCGAAGTGGGTTGGGATGGATCGGCAAGAACAGCCTTCTCCTGAACCGCAGCCAGGGCAGCTTCTTTTTTCTGGCCGAGTTGATCATCGACCTGGAGCTCGACCACGACGAAGGCATGAAAGACTACTGCGGCACCTGCACCGCCTGCATGGACGCCTGTCCCACCGACGCCATCAGCGAGCCCTATGTGGTGGACGGGAGCAAATGCATTTCCTATTTCACCATCGAACTGAAAGAAGAGATTCCGTCCTCTGTGAAGGGGAAGTTCGACAACTGGATTTTCGGCTGCGACATTTGCCAGGAAGTTTGTCCCTGGAATAGCTTTGCCAAACCTCACCAGGAGCAACGCTTCAATCCCCCACCGGAACTGGAAAACATGACGCGTCAGGATTGGCGCGAGATCACGGAAGATGTTTTCAAAAAATTGTTCCCCAACTCGGCCGTGCAGCGCACGAAGTTGAAAGGTTTGCAGCGCAATATTTTATTTGTGGAAGATCAAGATGCACGCACCAGCGATCGGGAAGGGGCATAAAAAAAGCCCTTCGATGTGAAGGGCTTTGAAAGTCAATTTTAGTCTTGTGTCTAAGCAACCACGAAGCACCGATTGAGTATTTCTTCGTGTTCTGTCCCAAACCTGGTGTAGCACCAGTTTTTGAGTTCGTTTACTTCTTCGCCAATCAAGAGGTTGATGGCTTTGCGAAGCTCTTTTTCAAAGAGAAGCGCGCTAAAACTCACTTTGGTGAGCACAGTTTTAACATAGTTCAGCATGGCAAAAATCTGAATAGTTTAAAAAATTTAGAATCCTAACGAGTGTTAATTTAAAAAATTGTTCAAAAATTCCAAAGTGGCCCACATTAAGTTTCCCGTTTCCTTGGAAAAGGTGGGGTAATATTCGGTTGAAAGGCCCTTTTTTTAGCCAAAAATCAACGATTGCGGCTTAATTTTCGCACCGGTTTTTGCGTTTAACCTTAACTTTGACCCATATTGACTTTCTTGTAGAACTATGCGGTGGACACTTTTCATACGTCTTTCTCTATCCCTCTTCCTGGCCGGATTCCTGTCGGGAACGGCCTTCGCCCAGGGCGTCCAGATCACCTTGGGCCCGGACGAGATCGGCGAGAACCAGACATGGACCATCACCATCACGGCCCAAAACGATCGCCTGAAAAGCTATGACAACTTTCCCGAGATCGAAGGCTTCCGCAAGCGCGGGCAATCCACACAATCGACCACCAACATTGTGAATGGGCAGGTGTCCTCTTCGCAAAGCGTGATCATGACCTATGCGCCCACCAAACAAGGCACGTTCACCATTCCTTCGTTCACCATGAAAGTGAACGACAAGCCCGTAAACGTTCCGGGCAAGAAGGTGCGCGTAGGACCGCCGTTGCAACAACAGCAACAAAATGATCCCTTCCGCAGCTTCTTCGACCGTCCCGGCGACGATTTCTTTGGCAGCGGCGATACGGAATTTGTAGACATTAAAGAGGATGCCTTCCTGGCGCTCACCACCAGCAAAGACGAGGTGTATGTGGGCGAAGGTTTTACCACGACGCTTTCGTTTTTTGTTTCACAAGAGAACCGGGCGCCCCTGCAATTCTATGATCCGGGTCGCCAACTGGTGGACATCCTGAAAAAGATCAAGCCCATCAACTGCTGGGAAGAAAACTTCAACATCGAAAACATCGAAGGCGAAAACGTGAAGATCAACGGGCGTGACTACATGCAGTATAAAGTATACGAAGCCGTCTACTTTCCCCTCAACACCGAGCCGATCAATTTCCCCAGCGTGGGATTGGAGATGATCAAATATAAGGTCGCCAAGAATCCTTCTTTTTTTGGTCAGAACCGAAAAGAAGATTTTAAAAAGTTTTTCACAAAGCCCAAACGCGTGACCGTAAAAGAGCTGCCGCCACACCCGCTCAAAGACGAAGTGGCCGTGGGCGACTATCGCCTGGACGAACGCATTCGTCATACTGACCTGGAGACCGGACAGAGCGCCGGCTACAACTTCAACGTCTATGGCGAAGGCAACATCTCGGCCATTGATAAACCAAAAGCAAAAAGCGACGACAAGTTCGAGTTCTACGAGCCCAACGTACGCCAGGACATTACGCGTCAAAACAATCGCATCACGGGCACCAAGTCGTTCAGTTATTTTATGATCCCGAAAGAACCCGGACAGTACAAGCTGAAGGACTATTTTCAATGGGTGTACTTCAATCCCAAGCTGAAAAAATACGACACCCTGAAATCGAAACTCATGGTGACGGTGGCCGGTGAAAGCAAAAAGAACGAAGCCATCCTGTCCAGCGACATGGGAAATTTTTATAACAAGATCGAGACCGCCGACAACAGCCTCAGCACCATGGCCGACACACGGTGGCAGAAGTGGGCCTTCAACTTTTTTATTTTGGCGATGTTAGGCGCTTCCGCCTATCTTGTCTTCAAAAAGCCAGCCGTCTAAAATTTAGTCCGGAGAAAATCAGCATGAGCAACGTTTACGGAACCCTTTTTAAAATATCAACCTTTGGCGAATCGCATGGCCCGGCCATCGGCGTGGTCATCGACGGATGCCCGCCCGGATTGGCGATCGACGAAGCCTTCATTCAATCGGAACTGGACCGCCGCAAGCCCGGTCAAAGCAAGATCACCACACAACGCAAGGAGGATGATGTCTTCAAGATTCTCTCCGGCGTTTTTGAGGGGAAATCTACCGGCACACCCATCGCCCTGGTGATCGAAAACCAGGACCAACGCAGCAAGGACTACAGCCACATTGCCGAAACATTCCGTCCATCCCATGCCGACTACACCTACGAAGCCAAATATGGCGTGCGCGACTATCGCGGCGGCGGCCGGAGTTCGGCCCGCGAAACGGCGGCGCGCGTAGCAGCAGGCGCCATCGCCAAGCTGTTGCTGAAAAAACATAACGTAGAGATCAACGCCTTTGTGTCGCAGGTAGGAGATCTCGCGGCGCCACACTATACCACACTCGATCTGTCAAAGACCGAAGACAACATCGTGCGATGCCCTGACCCGTCCACCGCCGAAAGGATGATTGCCCTCATCGACCAGGTACGGCTTGACCGCGACACCATCGGCGGCGTGGTGACATGCGTCATTAGAAATACACCCGTGGGATTGGGCGAACCCGTGTTCGACAAACTGCACGCAGAGTTGGGCAAGGCCATGCTCGGCATCAACGCCGTAAAAGGCTTCGAATACGGCAGCGGTTTCGAAGGCGTGAAATTGAGAGGCTCGCAACACAACGACGAGTTTTATAACGACGGGGGACGCATTCGTACAAAAACGAATTTCTCCGGTGGCATTCAAGGCGGCATCAGCAACGGGGAGGATATTTATTTCAACGTGGCCTTCAAGCCTGTTGCCACCATCATGCAGGATCAATCGACGGTAGACAAACACGGCAATGAAACCACCGTGAGCGGCAAAGGACGACACGACCCTTGCGTTGTTCCACGCGCCGTCCCCATCGTGGAGGCGATGGCGGCGTTGGTTCTGGCCGATTTTCTTTTGCGCGACAAGACCACAAAATAAACCCACGTGCTTTCAAGGGCGTCAATAGGCCTCGGCAATATCGAGATAGAAACCGCTTTGACCTTTTTTGCCAAAGCCCTGGTCAACGCGAACATTGAGACGGTCTTTTCGATTGATCATGATGCGCAAGCCCAGGCCCGCATTGAACTTGAACGAGTGGTCGAAGAACGTGTACCACTTCTCCGGGGTTAGCGCGCCGCCCAGCCATACCGTGAAACCCAACCGCTTCCACACGTTTGTGCGATACTCACCCTGGAAAGCATAGAGATTGGCATAGCGATAAAAGCCTGTATAATAACCGCGCATCGTGTAGGGGCCGCCGATGTCGGCCAGGTCCTTGAACGGCACGTTGCCCGTGTTCACGTTGGCCAGGAATTGAAAGGCCAGGGCGTCGATGGGACTGATCCAGTGCACGGGAAAATATTTCCGGATGTCGAGCTTGAAGGACTGGAGACGGTAACTATTTCCGCTCCACGAGGGATAGAGGTAATACATGGCTTCCAGAAAGAAACCCTTGCGGGGATATACAAAATTGTCGCGCGTTTCGATGGCAAACGCGGGAGCAAACCCCCAGAGCCAATATCCTTCGTAGCCCAACGGCTTGTCCTCCACAAAATGGCCCGTCGTTCCGCCATCCACATGGGCGATGCGATTGAAGCGTGTGGCCGCGCCGATGAAATAGTGGCGCTTCAGTTTTTTGTATAGCCGCACATCGGCGCCGATGCGATTGTATTGGATGGTGTCCTTTTTAGACAACGGATCTTCTGTAGCGATGCCGTAGTAGTATTCCGGGAAAAACATGTAGTTGAACTTGCCGTAGAAAACGAATTTATTTTCCGGCATATAAATGCGGGTGGACGTGCCCCAATCGTATTGGCGGTTGACGGTGTATAGAAAATAGGTTTGAGCGTACGAGCTTTTTGTGACCGTGTCCGGATGCTTCGTCGTTTCAAAGTTTGCGGCCACCAGGGCACCGAAGCCGAGGCGCGTTTCGGGTGAATAGTAGATGACGGGAAGGGGCGAGACGCGAAATTTTTTTGGTTTGGCCGCCGAATCATACTGACCATGGACTCCAAAAGAATGCAGTGCCAGGCTGCACAGCAGGAATAGGTTTAGGGGGCGCATCGTAACGAATATACGAGCTTCCGGGCAGAGTGCCTGCTTCCGGGAATGCCACGATCAAAAAGTATCAGGGAATGATCGATTTTTATCGCACACCCTTATGGCCGATGTATCGGACCCTGCGTTCACAGGCTAAAAGCGGATATTAAGCCTGACAGTTTTTCGGCCGAACGTGACGGAATACCTCAGACTACAGGCTTTTCCGTTATATTGCCCCCCAATTTAAAACCTCGTAACCAGTGGCTATGGCTGACATCAATCCCCCGAAAAAAAACAGGCTTGCTTCCTTCATCATCCTCGCCATGGTGATGGGTATAGGACTGGGATTTACCCTCAATAAAAATTATATCGAGGTAGAGAATGCCAAGCTCCGCGACATCGAAGTCCGGCTGGAAGCCACCCAGCATGCCCTACACGCAGCCGACAGCAATGCCATTCCCCGGTTGACAGCCGAAAAAGAATCCCTCACCAAGGCCCGCAGCGAAGTGCTGCAGGCACGCGATAAAAAAATCGACCCCTTCGCCTTACTTCCCGATATTTTTCTCCGGCTGATCAAAATGATCGTAGCGCCACTGGTACTTTGTACGCTGGTGGTAGGGGTGGCCAAGCTGGGTGACATCACTTCTGTGGGAAGAATTGGGGGAAAAACTTTACTATGGTTTGTAAGCGCGTCGCTGTTAAGCTTATTGCTCGGTTTACTCCTCGTGAACATTTTCGAACCGGGGATAGCCATGAAGTTGCCGCTGCCGGACACCGACGAAACCGTGATCACCCGCAACGGATTTACTTTGCGTGATTTCTTGTATCACACGTTCCCCAGTTCAGTGATCGATGCCATGGCAAAAAATGAAATTCTCCAGATCGTCGTGTTTGCCGTTTTCTTTGGTATTGCCACGGCCGCTGTAGGCGAACAGGGTAAGGTCGTCATTACGTTCTTTGATGCGGCAGGACATGTTATTCTGAAGGTTACCAACTACGTCATGAACTTCGCGCCGCTGGCCGTGTTCGGGGCCATGACGGCCGTGATCGCCAAACAGGGACTAAGTGTTTTGAAGACGTATTCAATTTTCATGAGTGAATTTTATTTCGGGCTCGCGTTGCTATGGACGCTCCTGATCCTGGCCGGTTTGCTCATCATCGGCAAGCGGGTGCTCCGTCTCGTCAAGCGGATCAAGGAACCGGTGCTGTTGGCCTTCAGTACATCCAGCAGCGAGGCAGCATTTCCCAAAACCATGGAAGAGCTCGAGAAATTTGGCTGCAAGAGCAAGATCGTGAGCTTTGTGCTCCCCCTGGGATATTCCTTCAACCTCGACGGTAGCATGATGTACATGACCTTTGCGTCGCTGTTCATCGCCCAGTCCTATGGCATCCACCTTCCCCTCGGCACCCAGCTGAGCATGCTGCTGGTCCTGATGGTGACCAGCAAGGGCATTGCCGGCGTGCCACGCGCCTCCCTGGTGGTCATTGCGGGAACGCTGGCCACCTTCGATATACCCGAGGCAGGCCTGGCCCTGTTGCTGGGCATCGACCCCCTGCTCGATATGGGCCGGAGCGCCACGAATGTGATCGGCAACAGCATTGCCACCGCCGTGGTCAGCAAATGGGAAAATGCCTTGGAAAACGAGGAGCCGGATCCCGCTTAGCGACTTGTTTGGGCCATTTTTACTCGTTTCCGGGTGAACTTAAAATGCTTAATTTTGTTGGACTATTAAATCTGAAAATATGCTGCAGGCCGTCCCCAAAAATGTCCATATCTACCTGGAATCGAACCCCAACCCCAATTCCCTGAAATTCGTGGTCAACGAGATGCTCGTCCCCGAGGGTATGAGCTTCGATTTTCCCGACGCGGAAACGGCCTCTATTTCACCGTTGGCGATCGAGCTTTTTGGCTACCCGTTCGTAGGCCGCGTATTTTTCGCGAGCAATTTCGTGACGGTCACCAAAACGGAGGATGTGGAATGGCTGGAGATCCAAAGCACGATTAAAGAACACATCAAAAAATTCCTGGAAGACGGCAAGTTCATCCTCGACGTGAGCGAAGCCGATACCGCCGTGGAAGAAGAAGAAACGGACACGATCCGGAAAATAAAGACCATCCTGGAAGAATATATCCGCCCGGCCGTGGAGCAGGACGGTGGTGCCATAACGTACCATTCCTTCAAAGACGGCATTGTGAAGGTGAAACTGCAGGGATCCTGCAGCGGATGCCCTTCGTCGATGATCACGCTGAAGGCAGGCATCGAAAACCTGTTCACCCGCATGATGCCCGGCGAAATTCAAGCCGTGGAGGCATTGGCATAAGCCGTAAAAAAGACAAGATTTTTATAACAGAACCCGGCACGCCCGGGTTTTTTGTTTGTGGAGCAGGTATGATAACTTAGGCGCTCAACGGGTCGCGATGGTTTGGCAAAAATGTTTACTCTTTAGCGCAATATTCTGCATCGGCATGCTGACCGTTGCGCTTGCCCAGGAAAAACCGGAGAAGGAAAAAACAAAGAAAGATACCACCCGCAACATCATCGATGCCGTAAAAGACAACCGGCTGTCGAAAGAGATCCTCAAGAGCGTTACCCGCAAACCCCTGCAAGACGATCCCATCAACACCCGAAGTGAAGACCCCTTTCTTCCCTACGAAGGAAAGATCATCCGCAATATCCGGGTAAATCATATCGGGTTCGATAAGACCATCACCGACACGACGCGCACCATCAAAAATTTCGCCGCCAAGGCGGCCAATGCGCTGCACAAAAACTCAAAGGAGGGGATGATCCGTCAGCACCTCTTTTTCTACGAAAAAAAACCACTCAATCCCTACAAGCTCGCCGACAACGAACGTTTTCTCCGCGACCAGGACTTTATGCTGGAAGCCCGCATCCAGGTGGTGCCCATCACGGGCTCCGATGATTCGGTGGATGTGTTGGTGGTGACGCGCGACGTTTTCAGCATCGGTGGAAGCTTCAGCCCCCGCGGAACCAATAAGTTCAGCTTCCGGATATATGACGTCAACGTTCTAGGGGCGGGCCAACGCACGCAGTTTGACGGCCTCTACGATTACCCACGTTTTCCGCGTTTTGGCTATAGCCTTTTCTATCGCAAGAGCAGCGTGGCAGGAAGCCTGATCAACGCCACGGTTGGCTACACGCAGCTCAACAGCGGAAGCAGTTACGGCGAGGCCGATGAAAATGCCTGGTATTTCAGGCTCGACCGGCCGCTGGTCTCGCCCTATTCGCGTATGGCCGGTGGGTTGGAGTTTAGCAAAAACTGGTCGCAGAATTTTTACCAGACCTCCGATTCACTTTTTTTAAGCTACCGATACAACATCTCCGATGTATGGCTGGGCTATAATATCGGCGCAAAGAAAAACACAGGCGACCGGGGCCGCCATTTTGTGAGTGCGCGATTTTTTAACCAGCGGTTCATCGAAAAACCAAAACAGGAATACGAAATCACCAATCCCATTTATAACGATCGCAGATTTGTCCTTGGCTCGTTCACTTTCTTCAGGCAGGATTTCTATAAGACACGATACATATACGGCTTCGGCCGTACGGAAGACGTGCCCTATGGCCACACCATGTCCTTTCTGGTCGGTTGGGAAAGCCTGCTGGGACTAAGCCGGCCCTACCTGGGCTTTGACCTTGACAAATCATTCTTTCACAAGGGAGGAAATTTTTACACCACATCGCTGCGGATAGGAGCGTATCCGTATCAGGGACGATTTGAGGACGCCACCATCCTGGTTTACGGACAGTTGTTTTCCAAATTGAAATATCACAAGCGGTTCATGATCCGCCACGAAACCGATATCGACTTCACCTACGTTTTCAACCAGCGCACCAACATTTTGCTGGACATCAACAACACCTACGGACTGGAGGGCTTCCGGGCCGACAGTGTGCTGGGCACCAAGCGGCTGCACGGGCGCTATCAGATGGTACTCTTCACGCCATGGAAATTGTTAGGCTTCCGGTTTGCGCCTATTGTGTTTATTGATGTGGCGGAGATCAATGTCAAGGATAAATTTATATTTTACGACAAACCCTATTGGGGTTTTGGCACGGGCGTGCGGACACGGAACGAAAACCTGGTGTTCGGCACGATAGAACTCAAAATGTTCTACTATCCACGCACCGTTCAAGACATGAGTTCGTTCAAGATCAGCGTGAGCAGCAACCTCCGCATCAAGTATAGCGGTAGCTTTGTGCGTGCGCCATCCCTGATCACGTATAACTAGTTTGCCCGTCTGCAATCAGTGTTGTTCTCCTTCTTCGTGCTTTTCGAAAACAATGGGCAGGCTTTTGATCCAGGCGTTGATGGCCTCGCGGTCGGAGGAGGTGACAGTGGCTTCTTTGTGGGTCCACAGATAAGAATCCAGCGGCATCCAGCCTTCGTTTATGGCTTCCGATAATTCTTCCATTTTGTGAATGGCCTTTTTTTCCGGGTAGGTTTTGAAGACAGAAAAATCCAGGTGGCGTTTGCCGTCCTTCACATGGTTGGCCATCCACCAGGCCACCGGCTGAATGTTGTAGTACCAGGGGTAGATGGTATTGTTGCTATGGCAGTCGTAGCATTTTTTGATGAGGATCTGGTGGACGTTTTGAGGGAGCTCATATTTTTTTGAGATATCGTCGGCAGTAATGATCTCGTTGGAAATATTTTTGGAGGGACGGAAGAGTTGGATGACGACGAGCAACGCCAGAAAACCCAGCGCAATTTTTTTGGGAAGACTCATAGGGTAGTGTGGTTGGATTGGTTTGTCACAAAGAAAGCTTTTGACGGCCAAAGATAAAAGGGACCTTTACGAACGGTCATCCTCATCCAGCACAGGCCGCGTTTGCCAATCGAAATAGATGGAGAGGATGCGCACCAAAAAGACCGTGAGCGTGGCCAGGATGGCGGCTAGGGTATGATCGGCATGTCCCAACACCACCATCCCCACAAAAATACCGCATCCCAGAATAGCCGCCGCGGCATAGAATTGTCCCGGCTTAAAAATGATTGGCTCCTCGCGGATCAGCACGTCGCGGATCAATCCCGCACCACAGGCATTGAAAATGCCCACCAGCACGGCCGCCAAGGGGACAAGCCCTGCCTGCAAAGCTGCTTCTGCTCCCACCACACCATAGGCGCCCAGCCCCAAGGCATCCACCAGGATGACGGTGCGCTTCAAGCGGTGCATGCTGCCATGGAAGATCAGGGAAAGCACAAAGGCGACCAGGATGACCAGCAGGTATTTGGAATCGGTCACAGCCTTGGGTGGGCCGGCCTGGATAAAGATCGCATCCCGGATCAAACCCCCACCCAAACCCGACACAAACGACAGCATGAATACACCGATGAAATCATATTTTTTGCGAATGGCCGTCAAGGCCCCGGACGCGGCAAACATGAAAACGGCAAGCAGGTCGAACACCAGGAAGGTGGTGTCGAAATCGATGTGTTCCATGAGGTGGGGTACGTCGTTCATAGCAGGGAAATTAGTGCCACAAGGTAATTCGCAAACGACGATTCTGCATTCCCCACCCCCGTTCTTCCGCAAATTGATTTTAGTATATTTGACGATCGTCCTTGAAGCATTATGAGAAGAAATTTTGTCATCGTCAGCACCATAGTCGTGCTGCTTATTTTCGTGTGGGCCTTTTTCTGGATCGACGCGCTCTTCGCGTTATTTCTGGTGGGGCCTTTTATTTTTATGGGTTACCACGACATGATCCAGACCAAACAGTCCATTAAGCGCAACTTTCCCTTGATGGGCAGACTGCGCTACGTGTTTGAAGACCTGCGCCCCAAGATCCAGCAATATTTCGTGGAGTCCGATACCGATGGCTCGCCCATCAATCGCAACGACCGCTCGGTCATCTATCAGCGCGCCAAAAAACAGGTGGACACCACGCCCTTTGGCACGCAACTGAATGTCTACGCCGAAGGATATGAATGGATGAGTCATTCCATCGTGCCCCTGGATTTTCACGCCATCGACCATCATCCGCGCGTGCCGGTGGGCAACAAAGATTGCACGCAACCCTACAGCGCCAGCATCCTCAATATATCGGCTATGAGTTTTGGCTCGCTCAGCAGCAATGCTATCGAAGCGTTGAATGCCGGCGCCAAGATCGGCGGCTTTGCCCACAACACGGGCGAAGGCGGGCTGAGTCCGTATCACCTCAAACAAGGGGGCGACATCATCTGGCAAATTGGAACGGGCTATTTTGGTGCCCGCGACGAAGAGGGAAGGTTCTCGCCCGAAGCCTTTCGCAAAAACGCCGAGCGCCCCGAAGTAAAAATGATCGAGATCAAATTGTCGCAAGGCGCCAAGCCCGGTCACGGCGGCATTTTACCCGCCAAGAAAAACACACCGGAAGTTGCCGCCATCCGTTTGGTGAAAGCCGGCACCACCGTGTTCTCACCGCCCTTCCATAGCGCCTTCTCCACCCCAAAGGAAATGGTGCTCTTCATCAAACAACTGCGCACGCTTTCCGGTGGCAAACCGGTAGGGTTCAAACTGTGCGTGGGAAAGAAAAGTGAATTCATCTCCGTCTGCAAAGCCATGGTGGAACTCGACACCTACCCCGACTTCATCACCGTCGATGGCGGTGAAGGAGGCACCGGCGCCGCTCCCCCCGAGTTCTCCAATTTCGTGGGCATGCCCCTGCTGGACGGCCTCGCGTTCGTGGACAACATGTTGAGAGGATTCAACATCCGGCAACACATCAAGGTCGGTGCGTCGGGAAAAATTCTCACCGGGTTTCAGTTACTCCGCGCCATGGCGCTGGGTGCTGACATGTGCAACAGTGCGCGCGCCATGATGATGGCCATTGGCTGCATACAGGCCCTGGAGTGCAACAAGAACAGTTGTCCTACCGGCGTGGCCACCCAAGACCCCGATCTGGTTAAAGGCCTGGTGATCGAAGACAAGAAAGTACGGGTCGCTAATTTTCACAAGAATACCATTGAAAGTTTTGTCGAATTGATGGGCGCGTCGGGTATCGACAAGCCGCAGAAATTGAACCGACACCAGATAAACCGCCGCGTGTTTATGGACGAAGTGCGCACCTTTGAAGAGATCTATCCCTCGGTTCCGCTGGGGGCTATGCTGGGCAATGCGCTCCCGGAGCGGTATCGCATGTCGTATGAATCGGCGAGCGCAGACAAATTTTAAAAGAGCAACGCCCAAGGTTTCTAAGCGTTGGTGATAATCAAAAAACGAAGAGGCTGTCTTTATGGAGACAGCCTCTTCGTTTTTTATGACGCTTATGCGATAGGCTTAGCTACCACAGGCTTCGCAGGCATCCGGGTTATCGAGCGAGCAGGCCATGTCGGCGCGCTTCTGATCGTAGTCGGATTGCGACTCGTAGCGAATCGTTTGCTGATGGGCATCGGCCACGACGGACTGTACCAGCATGGGCTCGGCCACAACGGCCTCGGCTGAAACAGCGACCTCTTGTTGCAAGATGGGCTCTTGTACGACTTTGTCGAGCGTGAACTTGATCGCATCGGCTGCAGCCGTAGAGCGCAGGTAGTACATGCCGGTCTTCAAACCTTTCTTCCAGGCGTAGAAGTGCATGGAAGTGAGCTTGCCGAAGTTCGGGTTGGTGATGTGAATGTTCAGGCTTTGCGACTGGCAGATGAATGCACCGCGGTCGGCCGACATATCGATGATCGACTTTTGCGAGATCTCCCAAACCGTTCTGTAGATATCTTTGATGTTCTGGGGTATTTCGGGAATATTTTGCACCGAACCGTTGGCACCAATAAGCTTCTGACGCATGCTCTCGCTCCACAGACCGAGGTTCATCAGGTCTTTCATCAGGTGCTTGTTGGCAATGATGAATTCACCGGACAATGTTCTGCGGGTGTAGATGTTCGAGGTGTAGGGTTCGAAGCACTCGTTGTTGCCGAGGATCTGTGATGTGGAGGCCGTAGGCATCGGGGCCAGCAACAGCGAGTTGCGCACGCCGTGTTGCTTCACGTCGCGTTTCAGGCGTTCCCAATCCCAGCGATTGCTCTTGGGCGTTACACCCCACATGTCGAATTGGAAGATGCCTTTGGATACCGGCGAACCTTTGAAGGTTTCGTAGGGGCCGTGTTGTTTGGACAATTCCATCGATGCTTCCATGGCACCGAAATAGATGGTTTCGAAAATGTCTTCGTTCAGTCTGCGGGCTTCCTCCGAATCGAAAGGCATACGCAACAGGATGAAGGCATCGGCCAATCCCTGCACACCCAATCCAATGGGGCGGTGACGCATGTTGGAATTGCGCGCTTCAATAACAGGATAATAATTGACGTCGATCACTTTGTTCAGGTTGCGCGTGGCCACCTTGGTGATCTCGTATAATTTCTGATGATCGAACGTGCCTTCTTCCGTGATGAACTTGGGCAGGGCGATAGAAGCGAGGTTACAAACCGCCACTTCGTCGGGCGACGTGTACTCGATGATCTCCGTGCACAGGTTGGAGGATTTGATCGTGCCCAGATTCTTTTGGTTCGATTTCTTATTCGCAGCGTCCTTGTAGAGAATATAGGGCGTTCCGGTTTCGATCTGCGACTCGAGGATCTCGAACCACAGGTCTTGGGCTTTCACCTGGCGGCGGAACTTGCTTTCTTTTTCGTATTTCTCGTAGAGGCGTTCAAATTCTTCTCCATACACTTCGGCCAGGCCGGGTGCTTCGTTGGGGCAGAACAGCGACCACATTTCGTTGTTCTCCACGCGCTGCATAAACAGGTCGGGGATCCAAACGGCGAAGAACAGATCGCGTGCGCGCATTTCTTCTTTGCCGTGGTTTTTCTTCAGGTCGAGGAAATCGAAGATGTCGGCGTGCCAGGGTTCAAGGTAAATCGCAAAGCTTCCTTTGCGCTTGCCACCACCTTGGTCAACATAACGCGCGGTCATGTCGAAGTTGCGCAACATGGGCACGATGCCGTTGGAGGTTCCACCCGTTCCTTTGATATACGATCCTTTTGCACGCACATTGTGGATGCTGAGACCGATACCGCCGGCGGATTGCGAAATTTTAGCACACTGTTTCAATGTGTCATAGATACCATCGATGCTGTCGTCCTTCATGGTCAACAGGAAGCACGACGACAGTTGAGGTTTCGGCGTACCGGCGTTGAACAGGGTAGGCGTAGCGTGGGTGAACCATTTTTCTGAAAGCAGATTGTAGGTCTCGATGGCCGCGGGAATATCTTCTCCGTGGATACCGACGGCTACACGCATAAGCAAATGCTGGGGACGTTCGATCACTTTGCCGTCCACCTTCATCAGGTAAGAGCGCTCCAGTGTTTTGAAGCCGAAGTAATCGTAAGCGAAGTCGCGGTCGTACAAAATAGCTTCGTCCAGCTCGGCGGCGTGCTCTTTAATGACTTTCCAGGTTTCCTTGGAAATGAGCGGAGCGTTTTCGCCGGTCTTGGGGTCAACGTATGTATACAGCCGTTTCATTGTGTTCGAGAACGACTTGCTGGTCACTTTGTGCAGGTTGGAAACGGCGATGCGCGCCGCCAGCTTTGCGAAATCAGGATGCCGGGTAGTCATCGTTGCTGCGATTTCCGCGGCAAGATTGTCCAGCTCCTGCGTAGAGACACCATCATAGAGGCCATTGATCACCTTCATGGCCAATTCTACAGGGTTGACGAACTTGGGATCTAAACCATAACAGAGTTTTTCAATTCGTGCGGTGATTTTATCAAATTTGACTGATTCTCTGTGTCCGTCACGTTTTAATACAAGCATCTTGAGGGATTAGGGTTGTTGTGTGAGAGAAAGTTTAAAAAGTGATTGAATATATTAAAAATCTTCGTTCAGTGAAAACTTAGGAGTGCTTTCTTTTTCCGTGCTCTTCATCACTCCAGCCTTCTGATACTCGGCTACACGTTTCTCGAAGAAATTCGTTTTACCTCTTAGCGAAATCATCTCCATGAAATCGAATGGATTGGTAGCATTATAGACTTTTTTGCCAACCAATTCGTTCAGCAGCCGGTCCGCCACAAACTCGATATACTGTCTCATCTGAACAGCATTCATACCGATAAGGTTTACGGGCAGGGCATCGGTTACAAATTCTTTTTCGATCTCCACGGCGTCTTTAATAATGTCGATCACGGTTTGCTCAGGCAGCTTGTTCACGAGGTGCTGTGTGTAGAGATGGCAGGCAAAATCGCAGTGCAGACCTTCGTCGCGCGAGATCAGTTCGTTGGAGAAGCTGAGGCCGGGCATGAGGCCGCGTTTCTTCAGCCAGAAGATGGAGCAGAATGAGCCGGAGAAGAAAATACCTTCCACAGCGGCAAAGGCAACGAGGCGTTCGGCGAACGAGCCCTTGTCGATCCAGCGCAGCGCCCAGTCGGCTTTCTTTTTCACGCAATCCATGGTCTCGACGGCGTGGAAAAGCTTATCCTTTTCTTTGGGGTCTTTTACATACGTATCGATCAGCAACGAATAGGTCTCGGAGTGGATGTTTTCGATGGTGATCTGGAAGCCGTAGAAGAATTTGGCTTCGGTGTATTGCACTTCGGAGATGAAGTGCTCGGCCAGGTTTTCGTTCACGATGCCGTCGCTGGCAGCAAAGAAGGCCAGCACGTGGGTGATGAAATGACGTTCGCCGTCGTTGAGCCCTACCCAGTCTGTGAGGTCCTGGCTCAAATCGATTTCTTCGGCCGTCCAGAAGCTCGCTTCCGCCTGTTTATAGAATTTCCAGATTTCGTGTTGGCGGATGGGGAAAAGAACAAAGCGATCCTTGTTCTCTTTTAGTATGGGTTCTTCGAGGGTTCCGTGGCTCATGTCTCTCGGGTTTTTAGGGGTTAAACCAAAATATCAAAAGGGCGCCAGCCAAAGCTAACACCCGTTCATTTCTCCAATAAAATCTTGTTTGCTTTGAAGAGGAAGTTGAATGCCTGCCCCGGTCAGCGTCAAGTGTACAAATGAACGTAGATTGGTTCTAAAAATCAAAACAGCGAATACAGCTTAAAAACAACGATTGTGGATAACTTGTTGAAGCTTTGTGGATAGATAAGTTACTGTGAAATAGTTCTTTAATCCGCCTGCGTTAGGGCGTTTTAGTAGCTAAACATGGGGGGTGAATTTTGAAAAAAAAATTTTTAGGCCCGGGAAGGGCCTTCCCTCCAAAATAATTGAAACCCTGATTCCAATTTGTGGATTCTTTTTCTACCTTTGCAGTCCAATTTTTCAAAAAGCTATGTACGCAATAGTAGACATTGCCGGTAAACAGTTCAAAGTGGCTAAAGATCAATATATCTATGCCCCCAAGATGGAAGGCGAAGCAGGCACAGCCGTTAGCTTCGATAAAGTCCTTCTCATCGACAACGGTGGAGAGATCAATATTGGCGCCCCTACTGTGAATGGCGCTACCGTATCTGGAAAGATACTGGAGCATGTAAAGGGCAATAAAGTTATTGTCTTCAAGAAAAAGAGACGCAAAGGCTATGTCGTGAAAAACGGCCATCGCCAGCAGTACACCAAAGTGCAAATTGAGAGCATCGGCTAATCCGGCGCTCAGCACACTAAAATAACCATTAACGAATAAACGGATAACCCACCATGGCACACAAAAAAGGTGAAGGTAAAGTAAAAAACGGCCGCGAATCGGAAAGCAAACGCCTTGGCATTAAGGTGTTCGGTGGCCAGAAAGTAATCGCCGGCAACATCATCGTTCGCCAGCGCGGCACCAAACACCACCCCGGCAAGAACGTGGGCATCGGCAAGGATCACACCTTGTTCGCCCTCACCAACGGTGTGGTAGTTTTCAAGAAGAAAAGAGAAGACAAATCTTATGTTTCGGTAGAACCGATCGCAGTAGCATAAGTCAACCGCTTTATAGCATCAAAAAAAGGCATTCCCGACGGGATGCCTTTTTTATTTGGGGTAGATTTTAAGTTTTTTTTAGGGTAGATCTTAAGTTTTTTTTAAGGAGCCCCGCCGCTGCTTTTACTGATATTATTCAGTAAAAAAAAGTTAAAAATTTCTCATGAAATGGCGTTTCCTAAACCGCTGCCGTCTACCGGAACCGTTTGAAACGTTTTTTTGCCGCAGAAAACCAACTATTTGAAGAATGGGCACCCACTACAGTGCCCTTTTTTATTCGGAAAATCATGATGATCCATAGGGAATTCGGAATAAAATTCTGATAAGTGTATTGGAAACAATATTAAAAATCATCCACCACTGCTTCTGGGGGATTTTGTATTGGAATAAAATACCATATTTTGCGGCCGAATAAATTTCATTAACCTAAATCATTCATCATGAGGAAGATTTTACTTTTAGTCTTCGCGTGTGTCCTTGTCACAACGGTGTGGGCACAAGAGCGAACGGTAACGGGTCGAGTCACTTCCGTCGAGGACGGAAGTACGTTGCCAGGTGTTAACGTTGTTATTAAGGGTACCACGAACGGTACATCCACCGACGCAAACGGGGACTACTCTCTTGCGGTTCCTGAGGGAACCACGCTGGTGTTCACCTTCATCGGGCTGGAGACCAAAGAGGTTGAAGTCGGAAACCGGAGCGTTGTCGACATCGCACTGCCCATGGACATTTCGCAACTCAGCGAAGTCGTGGTGGTAGGTTACGGTACACAAAGCCGTAAGGACATTACCGGTTCCATCTCCTCCATTAAGGGATCGGAAGTAGCCTTGAATCCTGTACAAAGCTTTGACCAGGCCCTCCAAGGCCGCGCTGCCGGCGTTAACATCACGACGCCCAACGGTGTGTTGAACAATGCTCCCGTAATCCGGATCCGTGGCGTGAACTCCATCAACCTCAGCTCTTACCCGCTGGTGGTTATTGACGGTGTGCCCACGTTCACAGTCGACAACTCCATGGGATCGGCCTCTACCAACTCTGCGGCCAATAACCCCTTGGGTAACATCAACCCCGGTGACATCGAAAGCATCGAAGTATTGAAAGATGCATCGGCCAGCGCCATCTACGGATCGCGCGCGAGTGCCGGCGTATTGCTGATCACCACCAAACGCGGTACGAAAGGCAAATCGAAGGTTAACTACGATGGCTGGGTAGGATGGACCGAACCGGTTCGTTTGTTCAAGTTGTTGAACGCCGACCAATACATGACCATCAAGAACGAAGCCCGCGTCAACAACGGCCAGCCTGCAGCGTTCTTTCCCACCAACGACGCTAACGGCAACGTGATCGACACCGATTGGTACAAGGCGGTTTACAGAACCGGCTTCTCGCACTCACACAACCTGAACTTCTCCGGTGGAACCGACAACACAACTTATTTCATGTCGTTGGGCTATACGTCGCAGGAAGGTATGTTGAAAAACAACACGTTCGATAGAATTGTAGGCCGGGTAAACGTCGATCAAAAGATCGGCCAACGCGTGCATATCGGAACAAACTTCGCTTACACCAATGCCGCGAACGCCGCACCCAACACGGGTTCTATCCCGGGTCAGGCGTTTAACACTGGCGGTCTTGGACGTCTCCCCCTGGTAACGGCTCCCAACGTGGGCGCTTATAATCCAGACGGATCGTATAGCACAGACGGTGGTAACATCGGCAAGATGAGCAACACGGAACAATCCGGTTTCTATAACCCCGTCATCGTTCTGAACAACGACTACTTCACATCGACCAACAACCAGATCAACGGAAGTGTGTACGGTAGTTTGGAAGTTGTGAAGGGACTTACGCTGAAAACAACGTACAGCATCAACAACTTTACGATCGAGGACAAGAGCTACCAATCGCCCCTGAACGGCGACGGTTTCACCCCGAAGGGGTCGGTAACGAATACCATGCGCACCAACAAGCGCTGGGATTGGCAGAACACCGCGCAATATGATTTCGATCTGAATGATGCGCATTACTTCTCTTTCCTGGTAGGCGGTGAAGAGCAGTACACAAGCGTCGACCGTTGGGGTACCAACCGGACAACGTCGTCGGATATTTATTTCGATTCGTTCCAGGGTAACTTTGCCAACATCATCCCCACCAACAACTTCCAGTCCGAGAACTTCCTGCTCTCGTACTTCGGTCGTGTGAACTACGATTTCAAGAAGAAATACTTTGCCACCTTCAACTTCCGTCGTGATGGTTACTCTGCATTTGCCGAGGGCAATAAGTACGGTAACTTCTATGGCGGTTCCGTCGGTTACAACATCTCCGAAGAAGAGTTCTGGAGGAATGCATCGTTCTCCAGCACCTTGAACTTCTTCAAGATCAAGGCAAGCTACGGTTTGGTGGGTAACAACCAGGGTATCGACGATTTTGCATCGCAGGATTTGTATAACTCAGTCCTGTATGGATCAGCGTATACGATCAACTACAACCAGGTAGGGGCGAAGACGCTATCGTGGGAAACCAGCAAAAAGACCGACATCGGTTTCAATTTCGGATTGTTCCAGGATCGTATCCAGGGTGAATTCGTTTGGTACAAGAACCAGATTGATGGTATGATCCTGGCGGTGAATCAGTCACCTTCAAAAGGTATCCCCAACCCGACTGCGGCAAACCAAAATCAATTGTTAGCCAACATCGGATCGATGGTAAATAAGGGTGTTGAAATCAGCCTGAAAGCTACGGCCCTTCAACGTGACAATTTCACCTGGACGATCAACGCCAACTTCACCACGCTGCACAACGAGGTAACGTCATTGGATTCGGATCTATCCAAGATCATCTCGGCAACGGGTGGGCTTGAATCGGCCAACATCACACAAGTAGGTCAGCCCGTAGGTTCTATCCTTGCTGTACCCACAGAAGGTGTCAATCCGGAAAACGGTCAGCGCATTTTTGTGAAAGCCGATGGCACACGCGTGCAATACAACCACGCCGCTCCTTCCGCCACACGCTGGACAAAAGTTTCTGATGGAACGGCCACTACGGCACCTTCGTCCATTACCGATGGCCAAACCTATGGCCCCACCTTGCCTACCTGGTATGGCGGTTTCGACAACACCTTTAAATATAAGAGCTTCGACCTGGGTGTTTTCGTACAGTTCTCGGGTGGCAACTACATCTACAACGGAACGAAGGCAGGCTTGAGAGACATGCGTTTCTGGAACAACAGCACGGATGTATTGGATCGCTGGACGCCCGAACACACCAGCGGAACCATTCCCCGCGTAGTGTATACCGACAACGTTTCGAACGGTTCTTCTTTCCCGATCTCCGAAAACGTAGAGAAAGGCGACTTCCTGAGAGTGCGGAACATTTCGTTAGGCTATACGCTGAACAAGGACCTGATCAGCAAGCTTAAAATGACCAACGCAAGAATCTATGCACAAGTGCAAAACTCTTTCTTGCTGACGAACTATAAAGGTAGCGATCCGGAAATCTCCACAAACGGTAACAGCAATCTTACCCCCGGTATAGATCGCAACTCCGTTGGACAGGCGCGTACGTTTACCGTTGGTCTGAACATTGGTTTCTAATCCAAAATTTTGATGATCATGAAAAAGAATAAACTATCGATATTTATTTTCTGCACCGTGATGTTGGGAGGCGTGTTCTCCTGCGAGACGGACAAGCTGAATCTCAATTCGGCAACAAGCTTCCCCTCCACGGTGGTATTTGATACCCCTACGCGTGTGGAGCAACAAGTGAACGGTCTATACGATGTGGTGAAAGCCGGCGACTTTATGGGCAGCCGCTACCTTGTCTATAGCGATATCCGCGGCGAGGAATTTATCAACCGCCTCACCAATGGTGTTACAGGCCTGCAAACCTGGAACCATACGCTGGTGGAATCAACCAACGAAGTGAACAACTTGTGGAGGGCAGCCTACCAAGCCATCAACCAGGTAAACGTTTTCCTGGATGGTCTTGACGCCAACGCAGACAAATTTGTTCCTCCTGCTTTCCCTACCACGTTTGCCACGACAACCGTCGACCAATATCGCGGGGAAGCCCTAATGTTACGGGGCATGTGTTACTACTATCTGCTCCAATTGTATGCCCGGCCTTATGTGGAAGGCAATGGTTCCAATCCCGGAGTTCCCTTGCGCCTGGTTGCCGAGAGAGGTTTCGACAACAACGCGCTGGCCAGAGCATCGGTAGCGGAGGTCTATACACAAATACTGGCCGACCTCAATGCTGCTGAGCAAAAATTGCCGCTGGTGCCTGCCGCTGCGAACCGCGGTCACCGCAATGTGGCCATCGCTTTTAAAACAAGAGTGTATTTGGCCATGCAACGATACCCAGATGTGATCACCGAGGCGAACAAGATCGTTCCGGCAGCCGCTCCTTTCAAAGCTGCCACCGGCGTTGAGAACCAGCTCGCGGCAACTTTCGCGTCCATCTTCGCCGCGCCATACAACTCGAACGAAAGCCTGCTTTCGTTCCCCTTCAGCACACTGGACCCTCCTGGTACACAAAACCAATTGGGCTATTATTACCTGCCCGCTTCGGCCGGTACGCCTAGCACCAACACGGGTAATGGTGAGTATTATCTGAACCGCAAAGGTATTCTTGGCGATACAGCGACGCTTGCTGTAGGCGATGACAGAAGAAAAATGACCACCAAGGTGATCATTAAAAATGCAGCCGGTGCAAAAACTGACTCCACTTACTATCTCACCAAGTTCTCGACGGCATCGCCGTATATCGATAGCTCTCCGGCTATGCGCTATGCTGAGGTGTTGCTGAATTTGTCGGAGGCCATCGTCCGTTCTACGGGCTCCGTAGACACCCACGCGCTGGATCTGTTGAATGCCGTACGGACACGCTCCAAAGGAGCTGCCTATGCTACTTTCGCCGATGCAAATGCTATGCTTGCCGCGTTGTTGAAAGAAAGACGTGCAGAGTTCCTCGGCGAGGGTCTCCGCTCTTCCGACTGCATGCGTCTTGATCTGCCCATCCCGGGCAAGTCGACGATCCCTGCCGTTAATCCTTCCGATCCGAACTATGTATGGCCTATGCCTTCTTCTGAAGTAGCCACCAATTCGCTTTTGGTTAAAAACTAGAAAGCAGCATACGCTAGAATGGAAAGCTCCCGGAATTTTTTCCGGGAGCTTTTTTTTGTCCCTATCACATTCCTCCCTTCTTCCTATCCCCTGGGCCAGCGGAACAAATCATTAAAAAGGTATCCCTTTCGCCAAAAACAGTCCGGCACTTCGTGTTTTAAGGTAAATCGAAAAAATAATTTCAGATTTTTTTTGGCTTATAGGGTAAAAAATAAACCTCATTGAAAGTATTTCAATCGTATTCAGAATTTTTTGGTTGGTTTTTTACCATATCTGTAACAAAAATGATGCGTTTTGATCAAGACACGGTATTTTCTTTTGCCGAATGCTCCCTTAAATTGGGTGCCATAAGTAACCTAAACCGAAAACCTATGAAGAAAATTCTACTAACGTGTTTCACGTTAGTTTTTGCGCTATCCGTGATGGCGCAGGAGCGAACAATCTCTGGGAAGGTGACGTCCGCCGAAGACGGGTCATCCTTGCCTGGAGTAAACGTGATTGTGAAAGGTACCGTCAATGGATCGGTGACCAATGCCGAGGGCGCGTATACCCTTACCGTGTCGGGTAACAATGCCATCCTTGTCTTTTCATTTATCGGCTTAACGACGGCCGAAGTACCCGTTGGCGAGCAAAGCACCGTTGACATTCAGCTTTCATCCGATATCACGCAGCTTTCTGAAGTGGTCGTCACCGGTGTTGGTGTGGCCACCGACAAGCGGAAACTGGCGATCGCCGTTGAATCGGTGGGGTCAAAAGATTTTCCGGCAGCACCAACCGCTTCGATCGACCAGGCGCTGGTGGGTAAAATTGCTGGTGCTCAAATCAGCAGTACCAACGGTACACCAGGAGCTGAAACGAACATTGTTTTGCGGGGCATCAACACCATTAACCGCGGCACATCGCCGATCTACCTCGTGGATGGCGTCCAGGTAGGAGCCACCAGCCTCAACACCATCGATCTGAATGCCATCGATCACGTTGAGGTTGTTCAAGGGGCGGCGTCTGCGACCATCTACGGAGCACAAGGCGCCAATGGCGTTATCCAGATGTTCACCAAGAAGGGAAGAGATGGAAAGGTGCATGTGGATTTTTCCAGCAGTGTGGCCAACAACACGTACATGAACATCGGCAATCTTCGCAAGGCGCGTTATCATGCTTTTGTTACCGATGGCGAAAACAATGTTATCGGCACTTCCGGCAATCCGTTGACGTTGGATCCCGCTACGTTGGTGTATAGCGAGAACGTGCAATACAACCCGTTGAGCACAACCAGCGTCCTGAATAAGCCCTACGACAAGAACCTGCAATACTATGATCACTTCGCGTTCTTTTTCAAACCGGCCAATACGTACAACAACAGCGTAACCGTTTCGGGCGGCAAAGAAAAAACCGATTTCCTCTTCACGGTATCCAACAACAAACAGGAAAGCAACATCATCGAGAACGGCGGCGTATCGCGCACGAATTTTTCGGCCAATTTCGGTACGGAGATCGCGAAGGGTCTGACGTTTCGCAGCATCACCATGCTGGCCTACACCAAGAACACGATCAAGACGCAGGATAGAACCATCATGTTCAGCATCAACAACGCACGACCCTTTGCCAACTTCGAGCAGGTAGATACCGACGGTGATGTGGGCGCCTATTTCGGCGACGCGGTGGGTGTGAACCACTTTAACCCGCTCTACTATCAGCGCAACACCAACGTGAAAGACAACAAGCAGGACTTCTTTCAGAATTTCAACCTGAACTACAAGCTGCCCAGATTTGTAGAACTGGACCTCAAATACGGGTTGAACTATCAGCACCAGGAGCAGCGCACGATTTACGCCAACCAAACGCAAAACAATAACGCGACGGCCAGCCAATCTTGGGTGTCGAACTTTGCGCCCAATGCCGAGGGTGAAATCGATGACTATTTCTTCAATAAAACATTCCAAAACTTCTTGGGTACGGCTATCGTCTCGTTCGACTTCAAGGAAGATTTCAACTCGAATCTTCCTATAAAAACCGTTACCCAGGTGGCGTATGATGTGCGGAAGACAAACAACAAACAATACCTGAGCTATGGACTGGGTCTCCCTACGTATAACCCGTTCACGGCCAGCCAGGCTACAACGTTTGAGGTTCCAGCCGCCGACATCGTTACCCGGTCCAAGACCGACCCCGTGTATTACGGTGGTGATTATACCGAGCCTTTCTTTACGTATGGATATCTGGTCAATCAACGCGTTGAATTCGGCGAGATTGCCGGCGTATCGGGTGGCTTCAGAAGCGATTATTCTTCGTCATTCGGAAGAGGGTCCAAGCCCTTTACGTTCCCTCGGGGAGATGCATATTTCAGATTGTCTTCGCTTAACTTCTGGAAAGACGGCGCCTTGGGAGGCGCAGTTCCCGATTTCAAGATTCGCGCTGCGTATGGCGAAGCCGGTATCCAACCGAAGCCGTTCGATCGTTATCCTACTTTGGGTACGAAGAGCCTGGGTACCTCCAACTCCTTCTACATTCCATCGGCCCAACCGAATCCTGACCTGAACGTGGAGGTGTCTAAAGAACTTGAAATCGGAACCGACTTTGGTGTAACGGTATTGCAAGGAACGAATTGGTTAAACGATATCGGCGTGTCCATGTCCTATTGGAAAAGAAGCACCGACAACGCCATCTACGACGTGAATGTCGCTCCCTCTGTTGGTCTGGGGACGTTGAGAGATAACGCCTTCTCACTTGAGTCGAAAGGCTTTCAGGCCGCTTTGAATTTTGCCATTTTCCAAAACAGCAACTTCAAATGGGACCTGACTACGAATTTCAGCAAGCAAACTTCCGAAATTACGGCGACCAACGGCCAGGAGATCGTGGTGCTGTCTAGCGCCGGCAGCACGAACTACGTATTGAAGCCTGGTGAAAAGATCGGTCAGCTGTATGGACGTGTCGCGCTGCACCAGGTGGATGCCAAGGCACCCGATGGTTCGTTCTTTATCCCCGAGGCACAGCAAGCCAATTATACGGTGGCCAGCAACGGTTTTGTGGTGAACACGGCAACCAAGCAGCCGGTGTTCTCGAGCGGTCTGTATAGCTTTGGTGATCCCAACCCGAAATTCAACGTGTCGTTCATCAACAACATGAGCTACAAGAATTTCCTCACGTTTGCTTTCCAATTCGATTGGGTTCAGGGAAGTCACTTGTATAACCAAACCAAGGAGTGGATGTATCGCGATGGTATCCACAGCGACTACGAAAAGCCGATCACGATCAATGGCGAAACCGGTGCGTACACGGCGTTCTACCGCGGTGTTTATGCACAAGGTCAAGCCAACGGAACAAAGGACTATTTCTATGAAGATGCGTCGTTTGTTCGCCTGAGAAACGTTTCCGTGGGTCTCGATCTCAACAAAGTGCTTCGCATCAGCTCCATGCGCAAGCTTCAACTCGTGCTTACCGGGCGCAACCTGTTAACCTTCACGAACTATACGGGCATGGATCCGGAAGTGAGTTCCGGAACAGCGAACTCAGCATTCGACCGTGGCGTGGATCACAACACGATGCCGAACTACAAGTCGTATCAAGTAGGTTTGAATTTTGGATTTTAAATCATGAAAATCGTATGAAAAAGATATTTATATACATACTCACTATATCGCTTGTCGGGGCATCGGTCTCCTGCAAAGACGATCTGGATATTAAGAACCCTAACCAGCCGGGATTGGAAACCGCGTCGACCGAATCGGGAATAATTTCGCTGGCCCAGGGTGGCGTTTATGTCAACGGGTTCAAGGAATTGAAATACTATGATGGCGTTCCCGGATACTTCTGGACAGGCGCCATGGGATTTCACGAGTTGATGGGCGACATCATTGGCGAAGAAGCGGCTAACATATATGGAAACCAGATCGGTTGCCCCCAATATGTTATTTTGGACAATGGTACAAAGGTTCTAAATCCCAACTCGCCCAATACGCAATTGGGGCTCATACGCCTTATAAACGTGAACGCAAACGCGGGACAAAACACGTTGTTCTACGAATGGGCGTATATGTATGCCATGAACAACGCCATGAACAATGTGTTAACGTTGATAGAAAATATAGAATTTACCGCGCCCGCTGAAACGAAGAAAAACATCGTTAAGGCATGGGCCTATTGGTGGAAGGGATATGCATACTCTCGGATCGGGTCTACCTATTATGCGGGATTGATCAACAACGAAGTCAATAAGACCAACAGCGATTATGTTACCAAGGAAGCCATTATCGCGGAATCCAATTCAAATTTTGACCAGGCCGCAGCACTGCTTGCTGGTTTGAGCGACGACGATACCTATCGCGCGGTGGTAGCCCAATTGATCCCGAGTTTCAACCAAGTTGGAAAAGGCGGAGTGCCAAGTCCGGCGATGTGGACAAGGAGCATCAACACTATGAAAGCACGGAGCATTTTAGTGAACACCCCAGTTGCCGAGATGACGGCAGCCCAATGGGCGAACGTAATAACGCTGACGAACGATGGCTTAGCCGCTGGCGATAAGGTATTCACCGGACGCTCGAATAATAACGGCGATTTCTTTTCGGCTACCAGTGGGGCCATTGCCCCCAAGTCGACCGGAAATCCGGGAAGCGGTATCACCTACAAGATCAGTGAGCGCCTGATCCAGGAATTTAAACCGGGCGATAAACGACTGGATAATAATTTTGAAGCGCTGGCTGCCCCCTGGAGAGGCGAGTCATCGCGCGGGAATGTCTTCAACACCCGCTATCAGATGTTGAATGGAGGAAATGGCATCGCGGGCACGATCATCATGAGCAGCCGCGAAACCGGCGAGTATGAATTGTACCTGGCCTCTACCTATGAAGAGAACCTTTTGATGAGCGCGGAAGCGAAGATAAATACGTCGGACATTGAAGGCGGCCTGGCCCTGATCGATAAGATCCGCACCGAGCAAGGGGCGGGATTAGCCGCGGTGGCAGGAACCGGCCTGACGTTCGATGATGCAAAAGAAGAACTTCGCCGGGAGCGAAGAATTGTCATGGCGTTCAGAGGTCTTTCCTTCTATGATGCCAGACGTTGGGGCGTCACCAAAGATATCAGCGCGGGTGGAGGAAGAACAGGTGCTGTGGTAGTAGACAATGCCGGTGTGGTAAGCACCAATGCGACCATCAACTACAGCTACCTGGATTATTGGGATGTGCCGGATAATGAATTAACCTACAATCCGCCGTCCGCAGAAAGTGTTCCGGTTAAAAATCCGATGGGGCTATAAATTCACTATTCGTCGACTCTCTATATAATAAAGGGGCTGCCAGCTAACGGCAGTCCCTTTTTATATTGATTTCGGCCCATCTGCAAAATGCGAATAACGCAACATAGGGCCGGATTTGACCTTTGCCATTGAAAATACCGCAAAAAAAACGAGTTGCGGTATTTCCTTTTGTGGTTTACTACCTTAAATTGGGTCCGGATATTATACAATAACCTAAACCTAAACCTATGAAGAAGTATCTACTAACGTGGTGCGCGTTAGCTTTTGCGCTGTTTTCCTTTGCGCAAGAGCGGGCGATCACCGGTAGGGTCTCGTCCTCTGAAGACGGAACGGCCCTCCCCGGTGTGAACGTGGTGGTCAAAGGAACCACAAATGGAACGGTTACCGATACCGACGGTAACTATAAATTGACAGTCCCCTCTGGAGACGCCAGCCTGGTGTTTTCCTTTATCGGTCTCCTTACACAAGAAGTGCCCATTGGCGACAGAACAACCTTAGATGTTCAACTCACCTTAGATGTCAAGCAACTTTCCGAAGTCGTAGTTACCGCTCAGGGTATCGAGCGTGAACGCAAAGCCCTCGGGTATGCGTCGACGACCATCTCTTCGGCAGACCTTGCCAACAAGCCTGAAACGGACGTAGGGCGCGCCTTGCAAGGAAGAACTCCCGGTCTCCAGATCCTGAACTCTTCGGGTATGGCCGGTGCCGGTTCCAAGATCAACATCCGCGGTATCAGCTCGGTGAACGGAAATACACAACCCCTGTGGGTTGTCGACGGTATTCCGATCAACACATCGACCAACGACTCCAACACCGACTTCCGCGACGGTAACATTGCTCCTTCGCGCTTTATCGACATCGATCCCAACAACATTGCCAGCATCAACATCCTGAGAGGTTTGAGCGCCACAACCTTGTATGGTTCGCTGGGAAGAAACGGTGTGATCCTGGTGACGACCAAGTCGGGTGCCAGCAGCAAGCAGCAACAAAAATTTGAAGCCAGCGTGAGCCAGTCCTATTTTGTGATCCAGGCCATCGTGCCGGAGTATCAAAATAAATGGGCCAACGGTTTCGATGGTGACTATGGTGAATTCTTTAGTAACTGGGGAAGCTTGTTTTCCAACAACGTAGCGGTGGGAAGACACCCATATTACGAACACCGCGCACTTTTCCCGGATCATCCGGAATTTGCCGATGCTAGCGGATATGTTCCCAAAGCAGCGCCAAACAACGTCAAGGATTTCTTCAAGAAAGGAGCATCGTCGAACACGTCGTTGAACCTGGGCTTCAAAGGTGAAAACTCCAGCCTGAACTTGAACTATAGCCACTTGGATGAAAGCGGTTATATTCAGAACAACAACATGAAGCGCGACAACCTGGCGCTGGGTGGAACGGCGAACCTTACTAAGAAACTCTCGATCACCAGCACATTCAATTTTGTGCGGACAGAGATCAAGAGTCCTCCTACTGGAGCGGGTACGGGTAGTAACTCTACTGGTGGACCTTCGGTATTTGCAAACTTGTTTTATGTGCCACGCAACATCGACCTGATGAACTGGCCATACGAGAACCCTATCACACACGCCAGTGTGTACTACCGCAACGGTAACGACGTTACCAACCCCCGCTGGTTGCTGACCAACTCTCAACAAACCTCGAAGACAAACCGCTTCTTTGCCAATGTGAGCCTGAACTATGAGCTCACCAACTGGTTGAAAGCAAGCTACCGTTTGGGCTTGGATACGTACTCTGAAAAACAAACCTATTGGCTGAACAAAGGTTCGGTGGGTTATCCTACGGAAGCACAACTTTTGTCAAACGGTCTCTATCGCTCTGTCAACTTCCTCAATACGATCGTGGATCACACCTTCATGTTGAGCATGAACAAGGAGATCGCTACCGATCTTGACCTGACCGGTGTGGTAGGTTTCAACGCCCGCACCGATACCAATGACCAATCCGGTTTGGAAAGCTCCGGACAAGTGGTGTATGGCTTGATCGAACACCGTAACTTCTCCAACACCACATCGCGCGACTTCAGAGGTAACAACCTGAACAAGACCATGCGCAGAACGTGGACCGGTGCCTATTTCGACTTGGGTTTGGGTTACAAAGATTTCTTGTATGTGAACCTGACCGGCCGGAACGACTGGTCGACCACTCTTGAAAAAGAAAACCGCTCTTTGTTCTATCCCGGTGCCAGCTTATCGTTCATTCCCACAACCGCATTCCCTGACTTCGCTTCCGGAGTATTGGAATTCCTGAAATTAAGGGCGGCCTACGGTACTTCGGCAAACTTCCCCGACCCCTATAACACCCGTCCTTACCTGGCCATCAATGCCCAAGCTTCCCAGGATGTGCAAGGCATCGTTTCCACACAAGGAACGCCTACCGTTCTGGCCAACAAGAACCTCAAGCCTGAGTTGCTGACGGAAATTGAATTCGGATTGGAAGCCCAACTGCTGGACAACCTGGCAAAGGTCGACCTCTCTTATTATAACAGACAAGCAAAAGATCAGATCCTGAATCGCTCGCTCGACCCCTCAACCGGTTATCAAACCACGTTGATCAACGCGGGCTCTATCCGCAACAAGGGTGTTGAACTTGGCTTGACGATCAGCCCCTTCCGCAAAGGAGATTTCAAATGGGATGTTCGTGTGAACTACACCAAGAACATTTCCAAAGTGGAAAGCCTTCCCGAAGGTTCGAAAGAGATCCTCATCGGTGGATTTACCAACCTGGGTAACTTCGCGATTGAAGGACAGCCTTTCAACGTTATCCAAGGCAACTATACCGAGCGAAATGACAAAGGCGAGTATCTCGTTGACGAAAACGGCAACTGGGTGATCTCCAATGACATTAAGGTCATTGCCAACCCGAACCCCAAGTGGTTGGGATCGTTGATCAGTGACATGAATTACAAAGGCATCAACTTTGGATTCCAGTGGGATTATGTGAATGGTGGACAAGTCTATTCCTATACAGCGGCCACTATGATCGGTCGCGGTGTAGCCAAGGATCTGGAGGCCTTCAATCCGGGTCTTCCCCTCATTCTTCCCGGTGTGAAGCAGTCGGACGGAACACCTAACGATCTTCCGGTGACCACTTCCGGTATGTTCTTTGGAAACTCCATCATCGGTGGATCAGCCAACGACAGAGGCGTTTTCGACGCGACGCGCATACGCTTGAGAGAAGTTAAATTGGGCTACTCACTGCCCGCTTCCGTCACCAGTAAATTGGGCGTACGGGGAATCAACATTTCCTTCCTGGGCAGCAACCTCTGGTTCCGCGCGATCAATGCGCCGAAATACGCCAGAGCTGACTTCGACAGAACTGCTTTCGGTGTGGGCAATGGTGCAGGCTTCGACTTCCTGGGAGGTCCTTCGGCCAGACGTTATGGTGTTAACCTTCGGATAACTTTATAAGCGACGAACAATGAAAAAGATATATAAATATTTCACTCTGACCCTGATCCTGTTCGCCATGTCTTGTAACATGGACAGAGATCTGGACAACCCGAATGAGGCATCAACCAGCCAGGCCAACGTCGATCTGTTGATGAATAAGATCCAATTGGATTTCGCGGCGTTCTATTCCCTGGTATCCGGTAATGATATTTCGGGTGTTACGGGAACCAACGTAGGCGTCAACCAAGTCGTACGGATGATGGCGATGATCAGCGGTTCCACCTATGAAAGAGCACTGATCTCTCAGAATTTCGATCAGATGTGGACACGGGCTTACCAGGACGTGCTGATCAACATCGAAACATTGCTTCCGATGGCAAAAGAAGGCGACTTTGTAGTGCATACAGGTACCGCCAAGGTCCTGAAGGCCTACATCTATATCACGCTTGTGGATGTCTTCGGCGATGTTCCAAAGACAGAAGCACTGCAGGGAACGACCGGTATATTTAACCCGAAAGCAGACCCCGGAGCCCAGATATATTCCGAAGCCATCGCGCTCCTGGACGAAGCCAAAACAGATCTGGCAGCAAGCGGACATGGCCTGGATAGAGACATCTATTACGGCGGTGACGTTGACAAATGGATCACGCTGGCCAATTCGCTAAAGCTGAAAGCCTGGATGAACATTTCCACCGATCCTGCCCGCAAGGCAGAAGCGACAACAGCGATCTCCGCCTTGTTGGCAGACGGCGATCTCATTGATACGGATGCCGAAGAATTCACCTACAAATATGGAACAGCAAATATTCCTGCCCGTTCCCGCCATCCCCAGTATCGCCAGTTCTATACACCGGCAGAAGGTAACGGCACAGGTTATATTGGAAACTATTTCCTGAAGGAAGCCTTTGATGGAAAAGGCATTGAGGACCCCCGCTGGAGATATTATTTCTTCCGCCAGGTTGGTTCAATTGACCAAGCGCTATCTATCGACGGTGAATCTGTTCCTTGCGTGTTGAACCCCAGGCCCCTTCACTATGGGACCGGAATTCCCTTCTGCACATTTGAGCCGGGCTTCTTCGGACGTGATCATGGCGATGCCAGTGGAACGCCTCCCGATGGAACGGTGAAGACCGTAGTGGGTGTGTATCCTGCCGGTGGATTGGTAGATACCAACATCAATTATTCAAATCCCGATGACGACAGAGCAGGCGACGGCAAAGGTGCTGATTTCTTCCAGCCCGTTGTTCAGGGACTTGGCGGAAATGGACAAGGGATAGAACCCATTTTCATGTCTTTCTTCACTGACTTTATAAAGGCTGAAGCGGCTCTCCGTTTGGGTATTGGAACTCCCGCGGACGCAAAATTAGCGATGACGACGGGTATCGAAAAGTCAATTAGCCGGGTAAAGGCCATGGGCGAATCCCTTGGACAGACCGTTCCCGAATCGATGGTTACCACTACGCAAGACTACACCATCTTGGTGGGCAATCTCTTCGATGCATCCGACGATAAGCTTGATGTGGTGATGAAGGAATACTATCTCGCACTGTTTGGAAACGGTATCGAGGCCTATAACCTCTATCGCAGAACAAGCTCACCGAAGAACATTCAACCCATGCTCGCGCTGAACGGTGGAAAGTTTGCTATGTCGCTCATCTACCCCGCAGTCTATGCCAACCTGAACGGCTCGGTAACGCAAAAAACAGATGGATCAGTGAAAGTTTTCTGGGATAAAAATCCCGATGACCTTAAATAAACGAACAGAACTATGAAATCAACTATAAATAAATTATCGCTGATCATCGGCATCGCCTGTTTGGCGGCATGCGCGGATGACTCCCTGGACCCGTTTCGCCTGAAGGAACAAACCAAGGGGTCGATCCTGGCGCTCCGAGGAGATTCGTTCGCCGCATTGAACGACAACGGTTGCTCGAACAGTTTCTTCAAAAATAAGATCGTCGGCGACGAAGCCTTCGTGATGGATGTCGAATACCTTTCAGAAGACCCGACGTCACTGCAAGAGATCCAGGTATTTGCACACTATCAAAGGCCTGACCCTGATAATGCGGGCCAATTCCTTACCGATACGCGTGCTAAAGTCGCAACGTTCCCCGGATCGGCGTTAACGTCAACCGGTGGCGCTAACCCGACAGGGGTTTTGTCCATCCCACTGGCGAGCATTCTTCCAGTCGTTGGAGATCCGGATGACTTAGAGGACGGTGATCTCATCAATATCGAATCGGATCTACTCCTGACAAATGGAACGGTCGTGTTTTCCACGTCAGTGGTGAACGTTGGTTTGTATCAAAGCGGTATTTTTTATCCTGCTCAAACGCTGGTCTATTGCTTCGATGATATTAACAACTATTATCCGGTACCGAAATTTGCGCTGCGCGTGGGTACGCCGCTGAAGGCTGCATCGAAGGATACCCTGAACATTACCTATGGGTCTGAAATTGGCACGCCCCCCACGGTGGCGCTGGTTGGCAACGTGGGTACGCTAGGAGCTTTGGTGGCTGATCCGGACGATGACTCTGGAACGAAGTTCTATGCCATCTACACCGCTGGTCCAGGCTACACAGGACCCATTTCAGTAACCGTAAAAGGTGCTGTGAATGGTGGCTCGGGTGCCACGGCTGGGCTAGTTCAACAAACCGCAAAGACAGCAACCATACAGGTCGATAACATCGGTCCCCAATTAGTAGGCAACCCGGTGGTCCAAAACCTGGCAAATCCCGCAGCAGGCGCTAATATCGGACGTGATCAGTACGTCGGCATTACCCTTAATTTCCAAGAGGAACTCGATCCTGGCACCGACTTGTTGATCTCGGTGACCGGTCAGTTCCTGGATCCGGTGGATGAAGATGTGATGATCATTTCTGAAGACGGAAGATCTGCTACCTATACTTATATCTACAAGGATACGGACGACGGCTCCGTCGTGACTCCCGGCGCCCTGGACTTTGAGGTTACAGGAGGTGCAGATTTGGCAGGCAATGCCTTCGCTGGAACGACTTTCACGACCCTGAATGATATTGGTGAGCCGCCGGTGCCGGTAATTGCGCTGGCCGCCGACTACGACATAGGCAATAACATCGTTTGGTCGGCTACGACCACCACTGGCCCCAACAATCCCGGTGGAGCAACTTCTGGAACGATCTTCTATGCCGCGGTGCCCTCGGGAAGCCCGGCTCCTGAACAAGCAGTCCGCACCGTTAAGGGTGTTGTTGTGAATGCCGGATTTGACTTTGGCACAGCCGTGCCTGTCGAAACCGGAAGTTTCGACGTGACCAACGGCGCAGGGGGAGCAAGTAGTAAATTTACGTCAAACGGCGACTTTGACGTGTACTTCTATTTTGTAAACGCAACCGGCAACGTGAGTGAAAACACCGGTGCGACAGTCATCCAAATGCAATAATTCGCTATCATAAAAATTGAAAAAAGGCTGCTCTTCAAGGGCAGCCTTTTTTAATCCTTCGCATCGATTATTTTCCTGTTTATGTTATGAGGATACCGTTTTTTATAACCGATAGCTCCCCATGGAAGTGTTGCCTGGCGTTCTTCATGCTTGCCGTTCAACTTCACAGCTTTGCTCAAGGCCCTGTACTGAAGGGAACCATCTCAGAGCATGACAGACCCATGCCCGGTGTAACGGTATACCTGGAGCAATTAAATATCGGCACCGTGTCCGACTCCCTGGGAAAGTATTCCATTTCCATCCCCTCGGGAACCTATTGGACAAAGTTTTCATTCACCGGCTACAAGACCGTTCGCGTCAAGCTCACCGTCCATCAACCCCAACGTTTCGATGTTGTCATGGAGGAGGACATCACCCAACTGGATGAAATGGTGGTGAACGCACAAGCCGAAGATCACAACGTTGCCAGTGTGGACATGGGCGTGAGCACGTTAACCATGAAGACCCTGTCAAAGATGCCGGCGTTTATAGGGGAAGTCGATATCATTAAAAGTATGTTGCTGTTGCCCGGCGTCACCACGGTGGGAGAGGGAACCTCGGGGATCAACGTTCGCGGTGGTAACTCCGACCAGAATCTGATATTGCTCGATGGCATGCCCATCTTCAATCCCTCACATTTAATGGGCATGTTCTCGGTGTTCAACCCCGACATGGCCAAAGACATTTCACTGTACCGCGGCGGCGTCCCGGCCCAGTTCGGTGGACGCGCCTCCTCCGTTTTGGACATCAGCGTGAGAAGCCCCTCCACGAAGAGGAGTTTCCAGGGGGGAATCGGGTTAGTGGCCAACCGTTTTTTGTTTGAGACACCGATCATCAAAGATCGACTGTCGCTGATTATCGGTACACGCTTTTCATTTTCCGATTATCTTTTCAAAGTGCTGAAGAGTTCAAGCCTCCGGAACACAAAGGCCAATTTCTATGACATCACCGGGCGGATGGAATACCTGAAGGGAAGTGACCGGATCTATTTAACCGCCTACAATTCCACCGATGTATTTAAACTTCCCTCCGACTCAATCTCGACAGGAAACATACCACCGGCCACCGACTACCGCTGGAAAAGCAACACCGCCACGTTGGGATGGATACACAAGTTTGCCTCCAACCTGTCCTTGAAATCAGCCCTGGTTTACAGCAAATATAATTCCGTAATATCCAGTCACGAGGTGCCGAACGATTACGATTTCAAATCGGACATCACCTATAAATCCGTTAAGTCCGATTTGTCGTGGCAAAAGAATGCTCACCAGGCCATCGGAGGAATTGAATTGTCGCAATACAAAGTCAACCCCGGTACGCTGATTCCTTTGTCGGATCAAACGGATCTATCCCTGCCCGCACTGCAATCCGAGCAGGGCACGGAGATGGCCGTGTTTGGATCGGACGAAGTGCGCCTGCAACGATGGCTCACCATGCAAGCGGGCCTTCGCTATTCTTATTATTTCAACACGGGACCTTCCACGGTGTACGCCTATGCACCGGGAAAAGAGCGCGACATAAAATATATAACGGACACGATTCAATACGACAAACACGAACGCATCGCCAGCTATGGCGGCCTGGAGCCACGACTCGCATTCAATTTGCGTTTAGGGGCGAAATCGTCCATAAAGCTTGGCTATAGCCGCTTGCGCCAATATCTGCAACGCATCACAAACACAACGGCATCGCTACCCACAGATCGTTGGCAACTCAGTAACACGTATGTGAAGCCCATCATCTCCGACCAGTTTTCAGTGGGCTACTTCCGAAATTTTTCTCAAAACAAGTACGAGGCATCGGTAGAGGTATACACCAAGAATATTCAAAACATCAGCGACTACAAAGGTGGCGCCGACCTGTTGCTGACGCCGCTGCCCGAAACCGTTATCCTCCAAGGAAAAGGCAAAGCCTATGGATTGGAATTTCAATTAAAGAAAAATGTAGGCCGGCTCACCGGGTGGCTGAACTACACCTATTCTCAAACGATGATCCAGATCCAATCCACAAACCCCGACGAGCAAGTGAACAACGGGAAGTGGTATCCCGCCAATTATAATCGACCCCACAGTTTGAATTTGGTGTTGAACTATAGCCCGAATAAAAAGGGCATCACCTATGCCGCGAATTTTACTTTTAGTTCCGGCCGCCCGACAACGTATGCCTACAATCGCTATTACATGGGCTTCCTTCAGGTGTCCAATTTCATAGACCGCAACCAGGATGTCATCCCGAACTATCACCGGCTTGATCTCTCCATGACGATCGATCCGATGCGCGCGGCGAACAAACGCTTCCATGGAAGTTGGGTGTTTAGCCTTTACAACGTGTATGCGCGCAAAAATGCTTATTCCATTTTCACGAAGACCAATGGCATACAATCGGCCATCGTGTCGTCGGATGCCTACAAGCTTTCGATTTTCGCTACGATCATACCTTCGATCACCTACAATTTTAAGTTCTGAATATGAGGCTGAAGATTTCCAAAATAAAAACCAGACTCATCACCATTTCTTCCGGCATCCTCTTGCTGGTGCTGAACAACTGTGTTACTCCGTTTGAACCCGAGCGCCGGACGATAGAAAAGCAAATGGTCGTGAGCGGTTCGATCACCGATGGTCCGGGGCCGCATTTCATCAGCGTGAACTACACGCCACCCTATTCCGACATCAAACAGAAATCATATCTCTATCCCAACAATGCCCGCGTGTTTCTCCAGGACGACGCGGGTTATGAAGAAGAAATGATCCCCACCACCTACGGCACCTACAAAACTGCAGACGATACAAAAGGTGTCCCGGGCAGGACCTATCATGTCGTGATCGTATTGGAAAACGGCACACGCTATGAATCCCGCCCTGAACGGATGGCACCCGTTCCGGCGATCGACACGTTGTTTGCAGAATTCAAACCGCTGCCGTCTACGGATGTGCCCGGCAAATTTTCGGTCTACCTCGAGACCACAGACGCGCCGGAAACAAGCAACTATTATTGGTGGAACTGGCAGCATTACGAAACACTGCCCTATTGCAAGATCGTGGCTTTACCCGGTGGAGGAAGACTGGCCTATCCCTGCTGCAACCCCTGTTGGAGGATCACGTTTTGCGACGGATGTTTTTCGCTGACATCCGATTACCTGAGCAATGGCAAACGCTTGAGAAGACAACACATCACGGATGTGCCCTACGATTCGAAGGATCCGTATTACATCATGGTGAAACAGCAATCTATCTCCGAGGGCGCTTTCAAATTCTGGTCTGCTGTCTATGATCAGCTGAACAATACCGGAGGCGTGTTCGACAAATCACCGGCCACCATCCAGGGCAATATTTTCAACGTTAGCGATCCGACGGAACAGGTCCTGGGCTATTTTATGGCAACCAGTGTTGTGCAGCGATATTTTTATATCGATCGCAATGTCGATGTGCTGCTCGTCCGCAGACCTTTCAATCCTTATTCGATTGCAGAAACATGTGTCAACTGCGAGAACCAGGTTGGCCGCACGAACGTCATGCCCCCGGGTTGGATAAATTGAATGCGTGAGACCTGATTAAGGTCCCAATGGACCGTGTTTTTGGCTGAACAAAATTCTATTGTTTAGGGGTGAACTCTCCCCTTTGTGGGCTAGATTTGCCGCCTTATACAGCTGCCCCATGAATGATAGATTAATCTCTGCCGCCAAAGGACTTGCCACCGACCGCACCCCCGTCTGGCTTATGCGCCAGGCCGGACGCATCCTCCCGGAATACAGAAAAGTAAGGGAAACCGCGAAAGACTTTAAAACCCTCGTAAAAACCCCCGAGCTGGCCACGGAAGTGACCATACAACCCGTCGACATCCTCGGCGTAGACGCGGCCATCATTTTTTCCGATATCCTTGTCATCCCTGAGGCTATGGGTCTCAACTATGAAATGGAGGAAAACAAAGGCCCGGTTTTTCCCAAACGGATCACCTCGGAAGCCGATCTCTCATCGCTGCACATCGCGCAGGCGGAAGAGCTTCAATATGTACTGGACGCTATCCGGCTCACCAAAAAAGAGCTTCAAGGCAAAGTGCCGCTCATTGGTTTTGCGGGCGCACCGTGGACCATCTTCTCCTACATGATCGAAGGCAAAGGCAGCAAAACATTTAGCCAGGCAAAAAAAATGCTCTACACCCAGCCCGCGTTCTCACACCGCCTGCTGGACATGATCGCCCAAAGCACCATCCATTACCTGAAGGCCCAGATCAAAGCCGGTGCCGACATCGTACAGATCTTCGACTCATGGGCTGGAATATTATCACCGGATCAATACGCAGAATTCTCCCTGAAATACATCTCAAAAATTTGTGATGCCCTTGGAAACGACGTCCCTAAAATTGTCTTCGCCAAGGGAGCTTTCTTCGCCCGCGCCGAAATGAACACCATCAACTGCGACGTCGTGGGATTGGATTGGAACATGGGCATCGCCGAATCGCGCGCACTGCTTCCCAGCAAAGTGTTGCAAGGCAATCTCGACCCCTGCGCCCTCTACGGCTCCCTCGACGACGTGCGCCGCGAAACCAAAAAAATGCTCGACGCCTTCGGCCCCCACAAACACATCGCCAACCTCGGCCACGGCCTCTACCCCGACACCGAAGTAGACAAAGTGAAATGCTACATCGACACGGTAAAGGAATACAGCGCAACGCAGCGTCGCTAGGACTATCCTTCATTCCGACTACACGAGAGTGAGCGATTTTTCATTCTGCGGGCTTTAACCCTGACCTCCTTCACTGCAAAAAGGATTTATGTGTTGGAAGACCATCAAAAAAATAACCCCAGCCGAAAGGCTGGGGTTGCTGACATCTTATACTGAAAGGGCTTTAGCCCTGACTTTCCTCATTCGCTGCGAAGAGACTTTATAGGATTAACAATCGCCGCCCGGATCGACTGATAACTCACCGTGATCCACGATATCAGCAAAGCCAATCCCCCCGCCAACAAAAACACCCCTACACCAATATCCACCCGGAACGCAAATCCCTCCAGCCACCGGTCCATAATAAACCACGAAAACGGCACCGACAACAAAAAGGCAACCAAAATAAGTTTTGTAAACTCCTTCGACAACAACACCACCACACTAAACACCGAAGCCCCCATCACTTTCCGCACGCCGATCTCTTTCGTGCGCAAGTTGGCCGTGTAGGCGGCGAGCCCAAACAACCCCACACAAGCGATCACGATGGCCAACCCCGAAAAAACAGCAAACACTCTGCCCGCCTGTTGCTCGGCCGTGTACTGCGCGATGAGATTCTGATCAAGGAACAAATATTTAAAGGGCTGCCCCGGAGCCAGCGTTTTCCATGTTGCTTCCGAAGCATTCACGACACTGTTGGCGTCGCGTTGATTGAGCCGTACCATCACATATCCCCCGCCTCCTCCAAAGCTTTCTATGCTCTGAATGGCCAAGGGCGTGATCGGGTCGCGTAACGATTGAAAATTGAAATCCTTGATAACCCCAATGATCGTAAAGACCACCTCCACGTTTCCTTCGCGACGGCGCAGGATCTGTTTCAACTTTTTGCCCACCGGGTCAGTAATGCCCATGGTCTTGACAGCGGTTTCATTCAGGATAATAGAAAGCGAGTCGTTGGTCTCCTTCGAATAACCTTTGCCGGCCACAAACTCGAAGCCGATGGTTTGTGCGAAGTCGTCATCGATGCCCATGGCTTTTGTGGTGAGGATCTCCGACGAGCCTTCGGGTGTGAATTGTGCACCGAAGAAATCACCTTGTCGTCCCAGCAGCGAAAAAGACGCTGCTGCGTTTACCACCCCGGGAACGCGCTTCATTTCGTCGACGAAGGTTTGTACTTTATCATTCAAAGCAAAGACGCGATCGATCACCAGCACCTGCTCTTTGTCGTAGCCCAGCGATTTGTTTTCCATGTAACGCATCTGCTTGGTCACGATGAGGGTGCCCACGATGAGCACAATGGAAATAAAGAATTGAAAAACAACCAGCCCGTTCCGCAGCCACGAGCCCTTGGCGTTGCTGGCAAAATGACCCTTCATCACTACAATAGGATTGATAGAAGACAACGCAAAGGCTGGATAACTACCCGCCATAAAACCGACAACCACCGAGATGAGCAAGAGCCCACCCAATATACCGGGTGTGAACGGAAGCGAGAGTTGTTTCCCCGCCAGGGCATTAAAGTAAGGCAGTGCAAGTTGCGCCAACCCTAACGCCAACACCGTAGCAAACAAACTTAGTAGCACAGACTCCACCAGGAACTGATAGACGAGCTGCCCCTTCAACGAACCCATCGTTTTGCGCACACCCACTTCACGCGCCCGCTCGGCCGAACGTGCCGTGGCCAGGTTCATAAAGTTGATGCAGGCGATCAACAGGATAAGGGAAGCAATGCAGATGAGGAAGTATACATAATTGCGATTTCCTCCCGGGCGCATGGTCGCTTCCAGGTTTGTCGGGTCGAGGTGTATGGAGGTGAGGGGTTGCAGGAAGTAGCGATAGCCGTTGCCTTCGCGCTTGTAGTCGGCCCATGCTTTGCCAAGGTCTTGTTCGATCTGTGCAGCCGCATACGTATCCACCATCTTGGGGAATTTGGCTTCCAGGGCTGTGGCATTGGCGCCGGGTTTGAGCTTTAGGTAAACATGCGCCGAGAAGGTGATGAAATTTACTTTCAGACCGTTGCCAAAGAACTGGTCGTCCCACTTCGACAGGAAGTCAAATTTGAAGTGTGAATTGTCGGGCAGATTTTCACAGATACCCGTCACATTGAAATCCTGGTTGAAGATCTTTAACGTTTTTCCCACGGGATCTTCCTGGCCAAAATAGCGCTTGGCGGTTTCCTGGGTCAGCACGATGTCGGTGGCCTTGGTGAGCACGGTTTTGGGATCGCCTTTCACGAGCTTCAGACCGAAGAAAGAAAAGAAGTTCGAGTCGGCGGCCATCACAAAGTTCTCTTCAAACTGTTTCACTTCATTGTGGCTGTCGGTGTAGTTCACCAACACATTGTTGATGGGTCCGCTCACTTTCACCACGCCCTCCACTTCCGCAAAATCACGGGAGATGGCGTCGGCATACGAGTGGGGAATGATGGCGTAGTTGGTGGAATGGTTGGGATACTTCCGCTCCAGCGCGACCTTGTAGATGCGATCGGCATCCGTCAAAAATTTATCATACGAGAACTCCTCGATCACAAACATAGTGATGAGAAGACAGCTCGCGATGCCCACGGAAAGACCCAGGACATTGATAAGCGTGTATACTTTTTGTTTGATGAGGCTGCGAAGCGCGACCTTGATGTAGTTCTTGATCATAGCGAGAAGTTTACAAGTACCCCCAAGGTCAATCCATGTGCCACATCCTAAGACCCGAAAATAAGCGCATGCAGAAACAAATCCGCTGTGCGGGAGAAATTAGGTGTGCGGAAGGGGATAAAATTGTTCGTCTGCGGACGCCTAGTTTTGCAGCATGCGCAGCAAAGTAGAAAGGCGATTCTTCATGTTGCGCCGGTCGATAATGAAATCGAGAAAGCCATGTTCCAACACAAATTCTGCGCTTTGAAAGCCCTTGGGCAAATCCTTGCCGATGGTTTCACGTATAACGCGGGGGCCGGCAAAGCCGATGAGGGCACCCGGTTCGGCAATATTGAAATCGCCCAGCATGGCATACGATGCGGTTACACCGCCCGTAGTAGGGTCGGTCAACAAAGAGATATAGGGAACTTTGGCAGCATCCAACAAGGCGATCTTGGCCGAGGTCTTGGCCATTTGCATCAGCGAAAGTCCGGCTTCCATCATGCGCGCACCGCCGGAGCGGGAGATCATCAGGATCGGTTTTTTTGTTTGAAGGCTGTGGTCCATGGCCCGGGCAATTTTCTCGCCTACTACCGAACCCATCGAACCGCCGATGAAACTGAAGTCCATGCAGGCAATGGTGATGTCGATGCCATTCATTTTACCATACGCTGTGCGTACGGCGTCTTTCAGCTGGGATTTCTCCTGGCTTTCTTTTATGCGCTTCGGATAGGGCTTGGTGTCTTTAAATTTCAACGGGTCGGCCGACTCCATGTTGGGGTCCAGCTCGGTGTATTTGCCTTCGTCAAACAGCACTTCGAAATATTCTTCCGAGCCAATGCGCACGTGAAAGTCTTCGTCGGGCACCACATAGGCGTTGTTCTTCAGCTCGCGCGTGTGAACAATTTTGCCGGCGGGCGACTTGAACCAGAGGCCGTCGGGCACTTCGCGTTTGGATTCGGTGGGAGTGAGTATTCCTTTATCGCTGCGTTTGAACCAAGACATAGTTAAAAAATTTAGTAAAAAAGAAAGCCGATGAACGGGTGAGGTTCATCGGCTGAAATTACAATTTCGTTAAGCTAAATCGATCGATTTATCGAGGTAAATATCCTGGATGGCGTTCAGGATCTCTACGCCTTCTTTCATGGGGCGTTGGAATGCCTTGCGGCCCGAAATCAATCCGGTGCCACCGGCACGCTTGTTGATCACGGCGGTGCGCACAGCATCGGCCAGATCGCTTGCACCTTTGGATTCGCCACCGGAGCTGATCAAGCCGGCGCGGCCATTGTAGCAATTCAACACTTGGTAGCGGCACAGGTCGATCGGGTGATCGGAAGTGAGCTCCGTATAAATTCTTTCGTCCAGTTTACCATAGCTGCTGCCGCCGGTGTTCAGCATTTTGTAGCCGCCATTGGTTTCAGCAAGCTTTTGCTTGATGATGTCGGCCTGGATGGTCACACCAAGGTGGTTGGCCTGGCCGGTAAGGTCGGCTGATACGTGATAGTCAACACCGTCTTTTTTGAAGGCGTTGTTGCGGGTGTAGCACCAGAGAATAGTGGCCATACCAAGCTGGTGAGCGCGCTCAAAAGCTTTAGACACTTCAATGATCTGGCGGGTAGCATTGTCAGAGCCGAAGTAGATCGTGGCACCTACAGCCACGGCGCCCAGGTTCCAGGCGTCCTCAATAGATCCGAACATGATCTGGTCGGCCTTGTTGGGGTAGGTGAGCAATTCGTTATGGTTGATCTTTACGATGAAAGGGATCTTGTGGGCATATTTTCTCGACACCATGGCCAGTGCGCCAAACGTAGTGGCCACACCGTTGCAACCGCCTTCGATGGCGAGCTTCACGATGTTTTCGGGATCGAAGTAAGCGGGGTTCTTAGCAAACGATGCACCCGCGCTGTGCTCGATGCCCTGGTCGATAGGAAGAATGGAAACGAAGCCTGTGTTGGCCAAACGGCCGGATCCGTATAATGCTTGTAAGCTGCGCAACACGGGGATGCTGCGGTTGGACTGAGCAAAAACTTTATCAACGAAATCCGGGCTGGGAACCTGGAGTTGATCCTTAGAGATGGTTTTACTTTGGTGTTTCAGCAGGTAGTCTGCGTCCTTACCGAGTAGGTCAGCGATGTTTCTAGCCATAGTTGGTTTTTTATGCGAGGGGACAAAGTTATTAATTATTTAATAGGATGCTAATTTGAGCTGTTTTGGGGGTTTTCGGCCCATTTCAAACGTGTTCAGCTTCCTCCGTAAAAACCCCTAAAACAAAAAAAAGCCACCCCGGTTGGGAATGGCTTCTTTGTATATCGGGATGTATTAGATCTTCTCTTTGATGCGGGCAGCCTTGCCTTGCTTGCCTTTCAGGTAGTACAGTTTTGCACGACGTACTTTACCTTGTTTCAATACTTCGATCTTGTCGATAGAGGGCGAAACGATGGGGAAGATACGCTCCACGCCTACGCCGTTGGAGATCTTGCGAACGGTGAATGTCTCGCCGTTGCTGTTGCTGCCGCGGCGTTGGATCACCGTGCCTTGGAACTGCTGGATGCGCTCCTTGTTACCTTCTTTTATTTTTACGTGAACGTTCACAGTATCACCAGGCTTGAAGCTGGGTTGTGTCTCACGGACTTTCGCAAATTCTTGCTCTACGAGTTTAATCAGATCTGCCATAACACGATGGTTTTGAAAATGGACTGCAAATGTAGGGAAAGAATTGAAACTTAGGAAGCTGGGATATAGAATGTTTGCAAAAAATGGATTTTAAGGCTTTTGGAGCAATTCTGGCCGTCTTTTTTGTGTCCGCTCCAGGGCCTGGTCGTGCCGCCACTCCTCAATCCGGGCCTGGTGCCCCGACAAAAGTACGTCCGGAACCTTCCAGCCTTTGTACTCTGCTGGCCGTGTATATACCGGGGGAGCAATCAGGTTATCCTGGAAGGAATCACTCAGCGCCGAGGTCTCGTCAGACAACACCCCGGGAATGAGCCGGACCACGGCATCGGCCACCACGGCCGCCGCCAGTTCGCCGCCGGAAAGGACGTAGTCACCAATGCTGATCTCGCGGGTGATCAAATGCTCCCGCACCCGCTCGTCCACCCCTTTATAATGACCACATAGTAAAATGAGGTTCTTTTTCAGACTCAGTTCATTGGCCAGGGGCTGCGACAGGCGCTGGCCGTCGGGACTCATATAAATAATGTCGTCGTAGGTTCGTTGGGACTTGAGTTCGATCAGGCAATTGTCGATGGGTTCGATCATCATCACCATGCCGGCCCCGCCGCCAAACGCGTAATCGTCCGTGGTGCGGTGCTTGTTGGTGGCGTACTGACGCAGGTCGATGATGTTGACCGTGACCAGCCCCTTGGCCTGGGCACGCTTCAGGATCGAGTCCGAAAACGGGCTTTCAATAAGCTTGGGGAGACACGTGAGGATGTCGATGTGCATGGTCAAATATCCAAAAATCCTTCCGGAAGATTCACGGTGATGCGCTTTTTGCCCTTGTTAATGCTCGCGATGAAGGGGCCGTTTACGGGTATGAGGACTTCCCCTGCTTCCCGCTGAACCACCAGGAGCGGATTGGCGCCCGGCTGTACTTCCTCGACTTTTCCCAAAAGGCCTGCCTCGCCATCCCAAACCTCAAAGCCAATGATCTCGTCGCTGTAGAATTCACCCCGGGCCGATTTCGGGCGGAGCGACTTTTGAACATAGAGCGCGCGCTTGGCAATTTTGCCCGCCTCCTCCACGGTGTCGACGTCCTCGAATTTTATCAGGGCTTTTGCCTGGTGCACGGAGGCGGTTTGCACAAAATAGGGTACCAGGCGGTTATCCTTCTCCACAAAGAGGGCTTTCAGCTCCGCGAGGTTTTCGGGAGCTTCGTCGTCCAGCGAAACCGTCACTTCGCCTTTCAGGCCGTGGGGTTTCAGGATGAAGCCGATCTTAAAGCATTCGTCGATGTCCATGGTGGGGAAATAAAAATGCCAATGCGTGGGAACACATTGGCATTTGGAATGATCAATTTAAAATTAAGCTTGTTCGGTAGCTTCTGCGGCCGGAGCTTCGGGTTCGGCAGCGGCAGCAACAGGTTGTGCAGCGGCGGCAGCGGCAGCTTCTTCGGCAACCTTCGCCTTTTGGCGGATGGCTTCAGCGCGGGCTTCGCGGATCTTGGTTTCAGCAGCCTTACGGGCTTTAGCGCTTTCTTCCTTGGTAGCGGTAGCCTTGCTTTTCTTGGCTTCGATCTTAGCTTCTTTGCTCTTCAGCCAGTCGGCCAGTTTCGCGTCGGCTTGGTCTTGGGTGATAGCACCTTTGATAACGCCGATTTGGAGGTGTTTCTTCAGCATAATGCCACGGTAGGAAAGCATGGCTTTCACCGTGTCGGAAGGCTGAGCGCCATTCATCAACCATTTGAATGCTTTTTCATCATTCAGGTCAATGGAAGCGGGGGTGGTGAGGGGATTGTAAGTCCCGATCTTTTCAATGAAGCGACCATCGCGTGGTGCTCTGGCATCGGCTACGACTACATCGTACATCGCCAGTTTCTTGCGGCCTCTACGGGCCAATCTGATTTTAACCATTACTGTGTCAGTTTTAAATAGTGGAACTCGTCCTGTATTTTTTTAAAGACCGCAAAGTTAAGTTTTTTTTCCGTCT
>DATDAV010000321.1:0-1334 GCA_036525235.1 Chryseolinea sp.
GCTCTTCCCAGAAAGATGTTTTCCGCCACGGAAAGCTCACCCACCAGGTTGAATTCCTGATAAATGACCGCGATTCCATTTTCTTCGGAAGACTTTGGAGTGAGGGATGAAAACTCGCGGCCTCCGACGACTATTTTTCCGCTATCCGGCACGACTGCACCCGTGCATGTCTTGATCAATGTCGATTTGCCCGCGCCGTTCTCTCCGACCAGCGCATGCGCCTCCCCTTTTACAACGTCGAGACTCACATCGTTCAGCGCAACGACGCCCGGATATCTTTTGGTGATATTCTGTAACTGTAAAACATGCATATTTACTTGCGCCTCACGATCCGCGTGAATGCATCCTATTAAGTGGTTATTTGTTTAAGTATTGGTCCACATTCTCCGGAGTTACGGGAATCAATTCGCGATAGACCTCTTTTGTTTCCACCTTTTCTCCCGACGCCAGTTTCTGAACCATGCCCCATATTTTTTCCGCGATATCCTTATTAGTGCCGGTAATCGTTACGCTCATTCGGACGCCCTCATGGTTTTTCATGGCGGAAAGTTCGGGCTGAGTCGCGTCCGCCGCGAAAATGCCGAAGTCGTCCGTGACTTTTCCCGCCGCCTTTGCCGCTTCATTGGCGCCGACCGAGCCGCCGCCACCGATGCACGCAACAACTTTTACATTCGGGTTGGACTGGAAAATCGTTTCCATCTTGGCAATGCCTTCCGCAGGATTGATGGCGCTCGTTTCTGCCACGATTTTCGCATTTGGCGCCAGCTCCGTAATGGCGTCCTTAATGCCGCTTCCCCGTTGAAGCAGGATCGGCAATTGCGGGTAATTAAGGATTGCCACCTCAGCTGTTCCACCAAGCTTTTCCTTGATCCACTTTGCGGCGTATTCGCCAATCAGGTAACCCAGCTTGTGATTGTCAATCAGCCAGCAAATATCGGCGTTCTCGAGGTTGTCATCCCACGCGATGACTTTTACTCCTGCGCTCCTGGCTTGTTTTAAAGCGGCTTCGGCACCCGCGGGGTCCGCTGGATGGACAATCAAAACATTGACGCCGCTTGATACGAAGTTTTCGATTTGCGTGATTTGCTTGCTTGCATTGCTCTCACAGGAAACAAAATTCAGACTTCCACCATGGGCTTCGATCTCCTTTTTAATCGCCTGACAATAGCCGGCCCATGTCGGATTGCTTAGATCCTGGACGGTCATCCCGACTTTGATGCCCGCACTTGAAGATGGCTCTTCCTTCTTGTTACACCCCGCCGTGAGGCCTACCGCCACGACCATTAGAATACGTAATAGGTATTTCATTTTTCGATTTGTTGATGTTTCATTTA
>DATDAV010000322.1:0-1004 GCA_036525235.1 Chryseolinea sp.
AGGGCGCTCGTTTAGACTATTGGAACCCACTAGTATTCAAGGAGATTATAAATTTTGCTTAAATTAGCCCGTTTCTGATTCCAAATTTTTTGAACGCAAGAGGCCATAATATCATCACTTTTTCCAGAGCATGGAAATTGCTCGGATTTATCCTCCTGCTGTTGCTTGCGTATGGTCAGCCTGTAAGCGCCCAAAACACGAAAGGTGATCGTCCCCCTCAGAACCGCGAAAGTCGGTTCAAGACGCCATTCAAAAAAAGTAAATCGGGCAAAAATCAAAAGGTCGTCAAAGCAAAGCGTGTGCGCTCGAGTGATAAGTCGGTGGCGGGCCGGGCAAACTCCTCCTCGTCGCGACGTAGAGCATCGGGTGTGGACCGGCCGGGAAAGCCGATCAGACCAATTGTGCGAAACCAACCATCCAACAAACAAAAAGCGTGGCGCGGTGACATAGCCGGTCGTAAGATCCGTGCTGGATCTACAGCAGGAAGCAGCCGCAAGAATGTCTATCCGCAATATGGTCGATACGTCCACAATCCCCACAAGAAACCAAGGGCAAAGGATAAACCGGTCTCTAACAAAGACGAACTGGTAATGCTGCAAGGGTTACAGTCTCCGCCTAATTCGATACCCCCTAAGAAAAAGAAGGTGACACCACGGTCCGCTTCCTCCTCGTTCACCGCTCGCAAAAGCATTAATGTATACGCGAACTTCAAACGACCAAAAAAACGGAGCGAGCGTGCTACAACCAAGGACCTTGCTGGCCGTCCACTTCGTAGGAAGAACTTTGAAAGCCCGAGGCCCGGTGTTACGGAACCGTCATTCAAACCTTATTATCATCGAAAGCCGATGGGTGACAAACCGTATAGCGGAAAAGTTCAAGGTGGCTATCGCACAGCGACACGACCTGGTGGAAGAGCATGGCAGGGTGATATTGCCGGACGAAAAATCAGGGGCAGGAATTTTTCCAGCAAGAAATCTATCGAAGGCCAACCAACATTGCCGTCA
>DATDAV010000323.1:0-1088 GCA_036525235.1 Chryseolinea sp.
AGTGAAGGTGACTTATCTCCGGACAGGCCTTTCATTCCCAATAGGCTTCCCGTTGCCAGTGCTCCCAGGCCCAGCGATGTTTTCAAAAGAAAGCGACGACGATCGAGTTTCCTGTTGAGGGCTTCAGCATCCGGTGTGTTGACGCGGAATTCTTCATCATGTGAATGTGGCATAAAACTCATCTTTTCGTTAGGGTTGCGTCGGAATTCATGATCGTGCTGGCAACAATTGCGTTGGCAGCCACCAGGGAGCGTTCTAATGTCGGGTTCGGAACATGCTGGCCGGTGCTAAGCCATCCCTTTGCTTTTTCAGGATTCTCCTGGAACTTCTTGTATTCCGCTTGTCGAACTTCAAGCAATAACTCAACTTCCTTTTGTGACGGCGTGCGGCCGGTTAGCCTTCGGTATGCATTCACAATAGCACGTCTGCCATCCTGATCTTCGGTCATCTGTTCACCCAAAACACAGGCAGCCTCAACGAACGTAGGATCGTTCAGTGTCACCAAAGATTGCAAAGGCGTATTGGTCCGTTGTCGTCGCACGACGCAGTAGCTTCTGCTGGGAGCATCAAAGGTACCTAACGTAGGATTCGGCACCGTTCGTTTTACAACAACATAAATACTTCTACGATAAATCACCTGGCCAGTATCCCCTACGTAATGTGTGTTGTTAATCTCCCATAAGCCGTCAGGCTGATAAGGCTTCATGCTCATCCCCCCGATCTCCTTCCGCATCAGACCGCTTGCAGCCAGCGCATTGTCGCGAATCATCTCCGCCGACATCCGGTTCGCGGGTCCGTGCGACAACCAGCGATTCTCTACGTCTTTTTCGCGTGCTTCTTTTGATGTTCGTGAATCTTGCCGGTAGATTGCAGACATCACAATCAATTTTTGCAACCGCTTTATATTCCACCCATTCTCTCTGAAATTTATCGCCAGCCAATCCAGCAACTCCGGATGGCTGGGCATCTCCCCTTGGTTTCCAAAATCTTCCGTTGTTTTCACCAGCCCTATCCCAAAAAAATTCTGCCAAAAACGGTTCACCGCCACACGAGCGGTCAGTGGATGATCTTCGCGCGTGAGCCACTGA
>DATDAV010000324.1:0-48856 GCA_036525235.1 Chryseolinea sp.
CGTGGGCACACTCGGCGACTCCAAGCCCACCACGTTGTCTGAACTGTAGCCGAAGCTCTCGGGGTCGATGTTGGGAACCCACTTCTTGATCATCAGCACGTTGTTGGCCACAAAGCTCAACCGGATACCTTTGATGGGAAATGTCGCTTTCAGAAATTTCGTAAAGTCGTAGCCCACCGTGATCTGGCGCAGTTTCCAGTAGCCTGCATCATAGATGACGGGCTCCACGATGCCCGAGCCCCGCACCACCGAATAAAAGTCTTCCGCTACGGCGGCCTTCTCGTTGATGTTGCTGTTGACGTCCACACCCACTCCGACCACTGCGCCCTTTTGAGCACCTGTGACCGGATCAATGCCACCTTCCCTGCCCACCAGCGTTTCCTTGGAAAGACCGTGGCGATAGGCGTTAAAGTTTGTTCCCGACAGCACCTTGCCCCCCAGCTTGAAGTCGATGAGGAAGGAAGCCGTGAGGCCTTTGTAGTTGAAGGCGTTGGTGATCCCGCCAACCCATTTTGGCAACGCACTGCCGAAAGGCATCAGTTTGGTCGTGGGCAAGGCCACGCCGTTGGCTCCGTAAACAATCATGCCTTTGTGATCGGCGTTGATGGACCCGTCGTCTCTCCGGTAGCCGAAGCCGACGATCTGACCCATTTCTTGTCCGACGATCTGCTGTACATAGCCGTTGAATACGTGCGTTCCCACCGTGATATTCTCACCATCATTGCTGGTCAGGAGACTGACCACCTTGGTGATGTTATAGGCCCCGTTGAAAGTAACATCCCAATGAAAATTATCCGTCGACACCGGCACCACGTTCAGCATGAGTTCGATCCCCTTGTTTTGGCTTTTGCCATGATTGATCAACGTATTGATAAACCCGGAGGCATCCGAGATCTGCGCCCGGACGATTTGATCGGTGGTGATCTTCTTATAGACCGCCACATCCAGGTTGACGCGGTTGTCGAACATCTTCAACTCGAGTCCTAATTCCGTTTCGTCCACCTGCATGGGACTTAACGTGAGATTGGGTACGATCGTCCCGGAAGTTCCCACGGGCTGGCCTTGAAACTGATTGGCATTGACGGTATAGATCAACTGTTGTGAATACGGCGGTACGTCCGAGTCGCTGCCCACACGCGCAAAGGCCGCCCTGATCTTCCCGAAGTCCAGCCAATTCAAATCGCCACCCAGCATTTGCGAAAAGACATAGCTGGCCGATATTGAAGAATAGGGTTTGCGCCGATTGCCCGCCGACAAGGTGGAGAACCAGTCATCGCGGGTGGTGAGGTTCAGGTAAAGGAATTGTTTGTAGTTCACTTCCGCCATGCCATAGAGGGAATTCACGCCGCGTTCCACCAGATCATAGGTCGGATCCTTTGCCCGACCGTTTTGAACCGTATAGAGGTCCTTCACCGCAAAGTCAGTCACCTGCACGGTATTGGTGTCCGAACGCCGGCGCAGTTGGTTTCCTCCCAAGCTGATATCCAGCCCAAAGTCTTTGAAGTCCTTGTCGATCGTGACGAGGAAGTCGACATTGGTCTCGCGGAAGCGACGCGACTCCTGCGTGTAGAGGCCGTTGTAGAAACCGGGCACGGCCGAGAGTACCGAGCCCGAACTGATAGAGGCTTTCCCCGTGGGCAGGTTGATGTAGTCCGCATCCCGCGACCAGTAATCCTGTCCGCCGCGAACCTGCAGACTAAGCCACTTGGTGAAATTATACTTCGCCGAGAGGTTTCCGAAGACCCGGTCTCTCCGGATGTTCTGCTTCACCTGGTCCAATACCCAGTACGGATTCGTACGGTTTGTAAACCTGGAGTACACATACTCGCCCCCGCCCGCATTGTACCGGTTGTCTCTCAACACGTCGAGCGGCATGGTGTTGGCCATAGCATACAACGAGGTGGGTATGGAATTGTCCTGATCGGAAACTACCGGGGGATTCTTGTTATACTCGTGGGCATAGTTCACGTTTCCCTTAAAACTTAACTTGGACGACAAGTCATAGCCAAAGCCCATGTTCAGCGTTTGGCGCTTGTAGGAGTTGTTGGGTGTGATGCCCTTGCTGTCCATATTGGACACGGACAAATTCATCCCGCCCTTTTCGCCATTGGCAGAGACGGAAACGCTGTTGGTAAAATTCTGACCGTGGCGGTAGAATTGGTTGATGATACCCTTCTGCGCAACATAGGGAACCTGCACGTTGTTGAACAGGAGCTGCGTCATGCCCGGCTCGATCTTGGGTCCGAAAGACCATTGGCCCGTCGAGGGGTTGGCCAGGGCTCCCGGAGAAGCAGGACCCAGGCCGTTCTCGCCCTGTCCATAGGCATATTGATAGTCGGTGAAGTCCAGCGCTTTTTCGTCGGTGAAGTTCATGTTATAGGTCACGCCTACGCCCTTGCTGAGGGAATTCCGCGACTTGGTGGTGATCATGATCACGCCGTTCTGCGAGCGCGACCCATACAAGGCCGCGGCCGTTGCGCCTTTCAGCACGGTCATACTTTCGATGTCATCGGGGTTGAAGCTGTTGAGTCCATCGCCGCCGTCGGTGGAGGCTCCCCCGCCTTTGTTGGCCACGGAATTATCGCCGGCCGTATTCCCCTGGTTGGTCCCAAAGTTGGTGTTGTCGATCGGCACGCCGTTGACCACGATCAGGGGAGAGTTCTGACCACCAATCGAAGACTGACCCCGGATGCGAATCTTGGACGAACCACCGGGACCTGTGCCCAACGAGGTCACGTTCACACCCGCGATCTTCCCTTGCAATGTGTTCATCACGTTGGCCGAGCGGTTCACGGCAAACGCATCGGAGCTCACTTTCGAAGTAGAATAACCCAAACTCTTCGCAGACCGCTCGATACCCAACGCCGTGACCACGACTTCATCCAGGGACTTCAAGTCGGGAGCCATGCTCACGTCGATCACTGTGCGTCCCGCCACGCTTATTTCCTGCGTAGCATAACCCACAAATGAAAACACCAGCACCGCGTTTTCGTTGTCCACCACGATGGAGTAGTGGCCGTCAGCATCGGTAGTGGTTCCGCTTGTTGTTCCCTTCACCACCACGTTCACCCCGGGGAAGCCCGCCCCGCCCTCTTCGCGAATGGTACCCGTCACCGTCTGGGCCATCAGCGCTTCACGGCGCGCCATTTCACGCACAACGTCGCGTTCGTGGAAGATGTCAAAATCTTCCGGCTTGCTGAGCGCGAGCGCGGGTACCAGCACCGTAGAACTTTGGGGTTGCTCGGCGGCGCGGGTGGTCTTCTTGTAGATGACATAGAAACCGTCGCCAGCCTTTTCGTAGTAGAGACCCGTGTCTTTCAAGACGCTATCCAGCGCCTGTTCCACAGCCTTGAAGTTGTGGGCCGAAAAGCGTACCTGTTTGTTTTCAATCCACTCGTCCTTGTAAGCGATGGATATCGCAAAGGAACGTTCCAACTCGGTCAACGCCTGCTTTAACGAGCTTGCGTCACCAGTGCGCTGCTGCATGACGCGGGGCCGGGTGGCCGCCGCGTAGACGGGGTCTTGCTGCGACATGACCTGCAGATGCATCACAAGCAACATGCCGAGCAGTAAGTAGCGATTTTTCATAGGTTAGGGTTTTTAGGTTGTAGCTGATTAGTGTTTTAGGTCCTGCACGTTTACCATTTGTTAGGTTGTATCTCTCATTTCATTTTCGTTATTTATTTCGGATGATCTCATTTCTATGTTATTCCTCGATGACAATCGTGGATCCATCGCGCGTGATCTTCAATTGAAAAGCCTTTGCCATTTGCAGCAACAGGTCTTCAGCATCCCCCAGCGGCATGGATCCCGACACGGTCTGCTCCAGCAACGTGGTGTCGGGCACTTTCACTTCCAGCCCATAGTTGTCGCGGAGCATGCGCACCATCTCGCCAAGGCTGGTGTGGTTGAGGATGATCTTGTTCTGCGTCCACGCCGTGTAGAGCTGCGGATCCACTTCTTCTTTCTTGTATTTCTTACCCTTGAACTCGATCATGTCGCCCGGCTTCATCAAGATCTTCTCCTGCGATTCGGCCATCGGCAGGTTCAGCCGGATCTGACCCGACTTGAGGATGACCGTGGTTTTGAGCGTCCGCTTATAAACATTGAACATGGTGCCAAGCACATCGACGCTCACACCGTCGTCGGTGCGCACGCGAAAGGGTTGGTTAGTTTTGGTATGCACCACCGAGAAGAACGCCTCGCCTTCGAGCCAGATCTCGCGGTCGGCCTTATCGTTCCAGTCTTTGAGAATGCGTAGGGTTGAGTTCGCGTTGAGGATGACGCGTGAGTTGTCGGGCAGCACCACGGTTTTTGTTTCACCGTAGGCAGTATGGTATTCCTTCCAGGGCTTTTGTTGCTGGAACAGAAAAAACGCGCTCAGCATAAGAATAAGTGTAACAGCCGCCGCGGCATACCATCCGCGAGACACACCCGGCTGTTGGCGTTTCTGTTCACGGTCGTTGTCAATGTCGCGTACGCGGTCCCAGAGCTGGGTGAGATCTTCGTGGCTCAGGGTATGGTTAGAGAACCGGATGCTCTCCAGGATAGCGCGGGCTTCCTCTACATCTTCTCTTTTTTCGGGATGCTGTTGAAGCCAGCCTTCCCAAAAGAGGCGCGGGCTTTCCTCGGCAGGGTGTGACACCCAATACTGAAAATAATCATCGGTAACGAAATCATTTACAGAGAAGTTAACGTACTTTTTCACGGGTCGTGGGTCTAGGATTTTGATTGAATAAGCTTTAAGAGGGGGCACCTGGCGGTTTCTCACCGTTTTTTTGAGATTTTTTTCTTGCATCCTCAAACTCGGTGACTCGCTGAACATTAACCCGGAATTTGGTCGGGCTGAGACCGTACTACCTGAAGCGGGTTCTAAGGCTGACCGAATAGGAAAGTCACCATCAACGTTCTATTCCGCAACAAATCCTGGATGACCTTCACAACGCGCAGGTCGAACGATCTAAATTCCTCCCCGCTGTCTATTTCAAACAGCTCATTTCACGACTCATTTGCTCTCCCCATTCCGGGGCATATCACCATATTACAACGCTCAGCCTAGGCCTCCACCAAAAAAGAATTCGCATTCCCTAAAAAACTCTCGACTTGGATTTGATTATTCTGATTGACGATTTATTTTTCGTGACGATTTCCTCGACCCCGCCAGGAGACCCCGATCTTTGTTTAATGGCTTTGTTTAATGGAATCAAAGTTGTCTAAAACCGTCTAAAGAGGCCTATCACCTGTTTGTGCTTGCACCTCTTTGAAAAAATATGCTGTTGTATGTCTAACAAACTTAAGTATCAGTCTAGCATTGATCTTTTAAGACTCATTAACTGCCCACCCAAAAACGCCATCGCGAAAGAATGCGAAGCATTTCGTTCTGTTTCGACACACTGGATCACGAAGAAACATGGATTACCCAAGCAACCAAACATGAAAGAACCAGCACGCTGCCTAGACGCAACGTTCCACTGAAAACAACATGCGATTCGTTTGGTCTGTCTTTCTTCACGAGTGCCATAAATGCCGAGACCACTTGGCGGGCATTCAATGCAAGGATCAAGGAACGGCTAGGTTACAAGCATCTATGCCGGGGACTTATTCACAAAAATGACGGCCTTTGTTCCCCATTGAGAAAAATGGACATTTTAATCTATTTGAATATGAAAATTGCGATCTTAGTTTAGAATTTAAAATTATTGCTGTTCTGTGATGAAAGACTTGGAATATAAAGTTGATGCAGCGCTACTCACCCACCACAAGAAAGTGGAAGATCTTCTTGTGTATGACGGCCCCGTCTTGTCGCACTTTGTCAACCCCGCCGGCGACCACTTTTTATACTATTGGGTGGATGAGACCGAACAATACTATCAATGGCTGATCTTCAAAATCGAAATATCTTTACTAAACAACTATCTGACTGGGGCACTGTCCTTAAGAGAAATCATGTTGCACGAAACCATTCCATTTTATCACACCGCCGACACAAGAAAATCAAGCGGCGAGCTCGTCGAAAATGTCTGGGAAAATGTCAGGCTCATAAACAAGGGGGCCTTGTCTGCAGACGATCTGCCCGGAGATGGTTCCTACTACACTTTTTCTCTACCAAAGCCCTACAACGGTTTGGGGAAGTGATCATAAAATGAACTCATCAGAACAATACCACGAACTTTCCTTCTATACACTCGCCCACCCCGACAATCTATATTTTATCCACCAACATATCGCAGACGCCCAAACCGCACAAACGGCAGACGCCAATACAAAACCCATCGCCATTGTTTATGCTTTGATTGGTTTATACTTAACCGTTGAAAAAAACTATACCGGCCGCCAAGTTCAACAAGCCCACCTGCAGCTCTCTAAAAACAAAAAGAACCTACCGTCTATCAACTTGCCCGAAAAAAGAGGCGAAATAACCGTCCAGGAAGTTTTGAAAGCACCACCTGGCCCAGAACGAGACGCCGCGATCAGAGATTGGTGTGTTTCGGTTTGGGAAGCTTATGGAAATGTTAGGGATACAATTCTCAAATATTGTGATGAGAATCTAGAGTAACACCGAGGCACTCCGTCTCCAGAATGGACGATATAACCATGTATGTTTACAAGGTTTTTTGAAACAATTTCAGCCAGGCCTCTACCGAACTCACTATTTATTTTTTCTTAATTCCGATATTTTCAGGTAGGAGTTAGTGGTTGATTGGGTGCATGGAAAATGGTTGATTTACAATGACAGAGGTATCGTGAACGACGGGTGAACCGTGAAATCAACTTTCGCTCTTATAGCGCTCTCGCGAAACTTGATGCATTGTTTCACGCACGATCGACAAAAACTCACTATCAAAAATTTAGGGATACAACGATAGCACTATATGAATTTTCTTATCTACACTGAAAGACTGGCCTATCTGCATGACCTGTTGGCCAAAGGCGCCTTGAAGTCCCCAGAGCAACTATGCAGGAAATTCGAATGCTCGGAGCGGACCATAAGAAGAATGATCAACCATCTACGGCACCAGGGCCTCCATATTGAATATTGCAAAAAGAATAAAAAATACATCGTATTGAGTTAGCAGGACATCCTTTGTCCGTCAAAGAGCTTTTCTTAGCACTCGCAAAAGATATATAGGTGCCATGAAATATCTCGTTGAAAAATTCCTAGAACATCCACGCCGTTCATACTTGAGGGAGTCATTGTTGAATCCTGTGACGAATAAAAGGCACTTGATTTACTTTACAATCGTTGATGATCTCCAAAAAATATTTTCAAACTTAGGTGAAACCGAGCTCCAAAGGCTGGCTTTTATTAACTACAGTTATTTTAGAGGTGTGCTTCTCCTCGATTCCGTTGCCGACGGAGATTCCAACAGCCCGGGAAAGACAATGTTTGAAGCCATCGGGCTTATAGAAGCATCCCTTCAAGAATTGGCATGGCTAATAGACGCCGAGAGCCCATTCTGGCCAAAGTATAATCACTCAAAGATGCAATACGTTCAGGCCGTCATGCTGGAGAAGAAAATTACAGCGCAGGACCAAACGATAGACAAAAGTCTTTTCGAAACCATCTATGAAGGAAAATCAGCAACGCTTGCGTATAACTTAATCGATGCGCTTGACGCCGTCGGCAAAGATCCCAATATTGAACTGGTAGAGTTGCTTAAGCGACTCCTAAAACACATCCATCTGGCCTACCAGTTTAAGGATGACATAGACGACTTTAAATCTGATCTCGCAAAGTCTCAGTATACTTATGCCATTCACCTCGTCAATTCAAGCCTGCAAACACTGGGGCACGTCGCCAATGACGATTTCAAATACCGCTATTTGTTCACATCCGGAACTGCTGAGGCTCTTTTGCATGAATCCATTCATCATTTCAAGCAGGCGCAGACCGTAGCACAGCAGCTCGAGCTCAAAATGTTCAGCGCTCATATTCAATCAGAACTCGGCATATGCAGCGCACAGGTGTCGGAAATTAATGCCTTGATTGACAAAACAAGGGCCAAACTATCCAAGAGTTCACTTCCGCTGCGCACAAAAGCAACCACGACTCTCGACCAACAACTGAATTGTCTATTGAAAAGGCCACAGTATATCTCCTTCAAAATTTAAACTCAGATGGTCACTGGGAAGACTTTCTCACAAGTGCAGGTCTGAGCAATTACTGGGTCACAGCCTACGTGCATTACAACTTAGCCAAGTATAATATAGAGATCGCAGGCAGACCGTCACTTGAAGGATCCTTTAACGACACCATTGGTTTGGATGGCGACACATTGACTTTTATGATGGGCACGCTGGGCCTTCATCAAATGGAAACTCAGTCCTCGAAACTTAAAAAATGTCTAAACCAGTGGTTATCATTTAGACAGCCAGATGGCGGCTGGGCTACTTATATCGACGAACCGATGCTGCGTGAACGTTTGAATCTAGACGACGAAATAAGCCTTGCAGGTTGGACGGCCTCCCAACCATGTGTCTCAGCAGCGGCTTGTTTTATCCTTGGCAATTTTGCCGACCTCAAAAAAGAAAGGATGGCGACCGAGCAGTATCTGATTGAGCGTCAGCATTCCGATGGCTCCTGGGAATCCTATTGGTGGACTAGCAATGTCTACGCAACTTCTTGGGCAATACAAGCCTTACAACAAAGACCCGGTTATTCACGGCAGTGTAAAAAAGCCCTTTCCTGGCTAATGAGCATCAAGCACACACAGGGCTTCTGGAATGACAACCATACAAACACGCCAAACGCATTCTATACTGCCTTGGCTGTCCAGGCTGTTCTGGCGTCGAATAAAAGCACCAATGACTTAGCGCCTTCCATACAATGGCTTTTACAACAACAGAAAGCCGATGGCAGCTTTCCTTCGGCCCGTATATTGGCGATTCCGGCAACCCATATTCTTCGTCGCGCCGAAGTGAAATCATGGCGAAATAGTTCATTTGGCGTGAACACGTTGGTAGACGACCACAACCGCATTTTCACCACCGTAACAGCGCTAAGCACCTTGTTAGCATGGAAGAACATTCGTTCATGAAAATACTGAAGGATATCTCGATATACCCTTTTGACAAAACCCGGTGGGTAGCTTCTACTCCCCAGAAAAGAAATTTCATTATTGGTGAAAAAACCTTCTTACTCATAACAATCTTAAACGATTCATCAAACGTCGAAGAGGCATGCGAGAAGTTTAACAAAAAAACGAACAATCATTTATCATTACCAGTCTTTGAAGAAATAGCAGCGGGATTAGCTAAAAAGTTTGGTAAAAGCAGGGATACTGAAAAGACAGTCTATCTTTCTTTAAAAATCGAGCTATTGAAGGCTACAGTTATCGGACGAATAGCCCGGCCTATAACGAGTGCTTTCCGCCCGATCACTTTTGCAATCATCACGGCGGTGTCTTTAACAATAGTGGTCTGTTCATTGACCACCGCTTCGCTTAACCATGAAGCAACCACAACGAGTCAAGCCCTCGTCCTTTCCAGCATACTCGTGTGGTTCTCACTATTTGTGCACGAGCTCGGTCACATTGCGGCTTGTCGCAACTTTGGAATAAAGCACGGCGGTGTAGGGGTTGGTTTCTATTTTATTATTCCGGTGGTGTATGCCGACATCACGCAAATCTGGACGGGGTCAAAGTTATGCAGGATAATCACAAATCTGGCCGGTGTGTTTATGGAGATGGCTTATGCGGCTGTGCTATGCCTGATAAATCTATACAGTGGCAATCCGACCTTTATTTTTGCAGCGCTTATCATCAGCTTCAAAGCACTCCTGGAACTGAACCCGTTTGTGCGATTTGATGGATACTGGCTTCTGTGCGATATTACCAATACTCCTAACCTGATGAACCGTGCAACCTTGCAGCTAAAATCTTTCTTTCAGTGGCCACCGAAACTTCGCCGTTCAACAACTTCGCTGCTGATCTTCTCCTATGGGGTTGTCAATTACACTTTTGCTATTGCCTACATGGGATATATCCTTTTCACGCATTTCATCTCGATAGTAGAATTCCCACGACAACTCTTCCTATTGGCGCGGAAAGCATTCCATTGGGAACTTAACTATGCCGATTTAAAACAAGAAATGCTTTTCGTCATACTATTCTATATTTTGATATATAAAACCCTAAAAAGAATAATCGGGTCGTTGATAAAGAAACAGCTGTCACCAAGGGAATTGTAAGGAGTGAGATTTCCTTGTGTGAAACCATAAATCGCTCCGTAACTTTAAATTTTAACAAGATGGAAAGTAAGATCAGTGCATCGGATGTCGTGCACCTCGAATTGACAAAGGCTTTTGCCGTTGAAGAGCTTGAGGAAAGACTCGAATTTGGATCGTGGAGTTTGTCGGCCGAGGCCAGTACGAACGGAACTGCTACCGCAAAAGCAGCCTACACATTCTAAAGAATCAAAAACATCAAACAATTAACCTGATTTAAAATGAAAAATGAAATCGAAAAAGAGAAGACAACGGCAATAGAGCTTGCAAGAGTTTTCGAGATCGAGGAATTGGAAGAACGCCTTGAGTTCGGAACCTGGACACTTTCGGCCGAAGGCAATTCAAACGGAACCGCCACCGCCAAGGCTCAGTGGTCTTCTAAATAATTCCGAATGGACAGGAAGTAACATCTTCCTGTCCATTTCCTATATTCAACCCAGTGACCATCACCCCGTGAAAAGATATCTCACCTTTCTTTTATTCATCTACCCCACCTGCCTCTTCGGCCAGATCGCCATTGAGGGCACCGTTCTAGACGAACAAAATGCTCCGGTGACCTATGCCAGCGTTAGCTTGGTAAATGGAAACGGTGGTACCATCAGCAATGAACTTGGACAGTTCGTGCTTACCGTTTCTGCATTGCCCACCGAACTGGCGGTGTCGCATGTGGCATATCGGAAGGTGTTTTATGTGGTGCATGATTCGTCGTCGAAGACTACCATCTTGTTGGAGCCGGTCCCTCACTACTTGGCCGAGGTAACCGTCGACGGTAACGAAGCCATTGGCCTTATAAAGCAGGCCTACGACCACGCCGTAGCAAACAAGCAAATCTTTCAATATGGTAAGGCATTCTACCGACAAACGTCGTTCATGGATTCAAAGGCCACCGAAGTGTTGGAGGCTTTCTTCGATACGCGGGTCAACAGCAACGGCATCGACGCCTGGAAGATTACGCAAGGCCGGTTTGCTAAAAAGAATATAAAGGGAAGCCTGGATTTTCTAAACTTCTCGACCTATACCACCGGCTCCGGCAACTACCAGGAAACGCCGAAGAACATTCTACTGCCACTGAGCCGCGAGGGGTTTGATCGCTATGATTTCGAAATCACGAATACATACAATGAAAAAGACGGCGAACTGGTGGAAATAACCTGTACACCCCATGCCAACCTGCCAAAGCCAGCTTTTGAAGGCCGACTGTTTATTGATCGCAACAGCAAGCAACTCTTGAAAATGACGGGGAAAGTGGCCCTGGGCGACCGGGGCATAGAATTAAAGTTTAACCGCAGGCCAGTACCTTTTCAAAACCTGGTTCTGACTACTGAAATGGCATATCAAAAAAACCTTACAACCCGGTTCGCTTTGTCCTACATAAAGATGGCGCTCGACTTCACTTATACCGTTGAAGGAACGTCGCATACCGCATCGACTAAGTCCTTATGCACACTGTATGCGTTCGACGCCTCGCTGAACCATACCCACTTCAAAAAAAAATCGAAGAACACAAACGATCTGAAGGCAGTTAAGTCCGTCGGATACAAAGCCGAGTTCTGGAAAGACAATCCCGTCGTTAAGCGCACACCTATAGAGCAAGGGATTATTGAATCGTTTGAGGCAGAAGGTGCTTTTGGCAACTATCTCCCTGGCAACTAGGCTTAAATATGAATTCGAACAGTCGAGGACTGGTCTGAGTCTGCGAGAAATATTGCTAGAACCTTTCAGCGTAAGCATTGCCTCGTAGCCCTGTATATCCTATATTAGTTAAAAATCATTTCCATACCGGGCCGTAATAGGTCCCGACGACCGAGACCTGGAGCGTTGTGAACTAGAAACCGAATGTCTCAACCCGTCAAAATTTTGAGCACCCCCAAAAATCAATACCATGAGATCTCTCATCATCGGCCTGATAACCACCTTGATCCTGGCCGCCATCCAAGCCTACAGAACCCGGAAAGGGAAACAACAAAATTCCACAGCGTTGCTCCAAGCCGGCAAGTTGCTTTACCCCGACCACCAACAAGCCTTCGAAGATTTCTACAACCTGTTCGTGACCGACAAAAAGAAATTCGTCGCTGAGAAGAAATCGATCCTGGAAAACTATTTCTTCGAAAACGACGAGCTCAGACCCATCGACATCGTCTACATCTTTGGCGACCAAAACAAAAAGCTGGTCTTCACAGACTGGCGTGGCGAAGAAAACACCCGCGAGATCGAGGAGTTCATGGCCCAAAACCTAAACATCTCCCCCACCTGGACGCAAACCGACAAAATCAGGGCCACCGAAACTGAAAAGAACCAACGCGATGGCAAGTATATTATGGCGATCCTGCACGCCATGGATCAGGACCTGGGCGCCATAGGTAAACAACTCATTTTTGTTTATTTGGGTTGGGATGCTTATGCCTACACTGTTGTTGACAAAGCGACCTTTAAGAAGATCATGGAACTGGCGCCGAACGATTTTCATGGAACGGAACGGGTGAAATAAAAGCCCGGCAGCTAAACTTCCTCGCTTAAAAAATGTTCGATAACTGGAACATTTGATCGATTCGCGAACGCCAATCCACGTACATCTTGTGCTTGCTTATTGCAGGACACATTTTAGCCGTTAAAAAAACCACCCGATGGTAGAATGTGAATAAGGTCAAGTTCAAATCTAAAAGTGTCTCGCGACAATTTATTACTTCGAAATTTGGAATTTGTTTGTTTGTAAATTGCAAGCTATATAGATTTTTGCCACTTTTTTCGAATGATAGCAGATATACAGCGCCTTGCTCAAAGAAGTCCAGATTATAATTCTTGATCTCTTCGCTTGTCGCAAAATCGACCAGACTCATGAATTTTTCCAGAAGAATTGATAATTCGGTATTATCCGCTGCACAAACAGCATTATTGATTTTTAGCGTAAACAAAATCCTTCTTTCGTTGAAAGACACTGACAGGTCATGAAATAAACTGGTTATGCTTTCCAATTCTTCGTCGTAGTCATAAGTTTCATGATCAACATTTTCTAAAAGAAGTGAGTCCTCACATTCTATAAGAATATCAAAAGCTTTGTCGTTCAAAATAATTGTGTTGTTGGATTCTCAGATACACCTTCTCATCGTTCAATAGAGCCTTATTGAATCTCCATCGGCCCATTGTTTTGTCGCCAAAATTATAACCACTTTGACAATTTCGAACGAATCGAATCAAAATATCGGCCCGCTTGTGCATCGTTGTGAAATAGGCGAATAGAAAATCATCGTTGATAGTAAACTCCCTCATGCAAGCCAACAAAGAAGAATTTACCAGGAAGGAACAAAGGTGGGCACAAAAAACCAAGAATTAAGGCGCTTTTAGTGCTAGCTATAGTTTTCCAAGAATTCGTCTATCGTACCTTCGTCCATCTCGATAATCACCTTGCCTAGTCTATGTTGGCCTGAGAACGTGGCCAAGGCGGAATAGACGACTCTTATCGTTTCGTTATCGAGAACCTTGTCCAAATTAGCTATGATGAAAACTTTAAGATCACGCATCCCTGCATTATAGTATTCCAAATATTGGCCAGGCAATTTTGGATTTTTGCCCCAATGGCGTTGCTGTTCAATGGTGGCACACAAACCCAATACGTTCCAATCAAATGAATTCTTCTGTCGGGCTATGCGAGCGAGTTGGGGCAAGGCGAGATAGGAAGCAAGACCGACGTCGCCCTGGTGGTGGAGCTCATTCCACAGCTCCTTAAAAATAGATTCGATTTCAGTTTTGTCGTTTGTGGCCTCCAGCCGTTTTAAAGGAACCGAAACGTCATAGTCCACCCTATAACCACCTTCGATTTCTTGCCATATTGAGTCGTCCAGGTTCATAAAAGGCTATGATATCTCTCTCCGGAGTTGCTGATAAAGGTCCAGATTAAAATTTGTTATTCGATAAAATCCGAAAAAAATCCTTTTCAAAAGAGTACATCACTTTCGTTTTTGAATCCAGAAGCATGCCAATAGTCTTCTCTCCCGTATCATTCTTATCGACACACCAATTGACTCCTAATTCATATAAAAATTCAATGAAAGCTATAAAAGTTCGTCTTTACCCCAAAATCGATTGCGCGCTCACTCCTTTCGCTTTGAATTCTGAAATATCTATCCATGTGAAAATCAAGGTTGACGGATATGCCCACAACCGTTTCTTGCAAGGAAGCGATTTCATATTATTTTACGATCCATTCCGAGTCCTTTAGAATTTTTCAACAATTTTCAAATTTCGAATTTGAATACTGCTAGGTGGATTTTCAACACTTTTATCATATATTTTCAATCTAAAACTTCTATCTGGCGTTACCCTGAAAAAAGCTTCGAATTTTGTCCATTCGTATGATTGAACAATGAATTCTTTATTTGCTATCCATTCAAAGGAGTCAATATTCCGTAGAACAAAATCCAATTTGTGCTTGTGGCTTTTTAAAGATTTCATTTCGCATGTAACCTGAAATTTTCTTTGCTGTCCAATTGTAGGATCGACTTTTATGCAGTCGGAAGTCACCGAACTTTTAGTATACGATTGTATTGTAACCGTAAACCGCCCATTGTTATCCGTCCTTTCAATATTGAGTATGTTATCTATTATTGAAAAGTCCCCTCCAGCTTTTTCACCTATTTCCTTTTTCGCAACATTATCATAATTTCTTTGCCTTTCTATTTTAAAATCAAATTGCACAGGGTTGGTGCCATCATAATAGACCACTTCATTATTTTTCGTTTCTAATGCAGTATCAATTTTAATGGATAAGTTTTTCGTTTCGGCGATTATCTTATCGGTTTCAGCTCTTATTTTATCAACCTCAGCTCGTGTCTTTTTAGAGTTCAGCAAATAACTTGCGATTGCCGTTATTACTCCGGATGCCAAAGAGAGTAAAACTGTCAAAATATTTACATCTTTCATAAATGCGTTTTTTTGATATTGAACGTAGGGTCTTTTGCGTCTCTTTTTTCTCCCTTGCTGCGTTGGAATTTCACTTTGATTCGTGCCTTGCTGATTCTACCTGGTTGACAAAGTTGGCCAAAGTCCAAAACGAGTATGTGATGGCAACCGGACGATTTTTAATCACAGAAGCATACCAAGCCCATCTTTTTATTAAGACATTCCTGAAGGATGTCGTTCATTTTCAAATAGGCTCTTTTATGATATTCCGAGATTGCTCTTGAGGACAATATCGTATTAATATCACCAGTCATCTCCCCGCCCTGAAGATTCATTATACGAAAGTCGTCAAAGTAAGAAAATTTAACTACCTCAGAAAGTAATTTAAATTCCTTAAGGAAAAAGAATCGATGTAGTTCTCTTCGTCCGGATATTCGGGCGTTTCCTGCGAATCAGGAATAGAATAGCAATCCAACATTTATGTTCTGTTATGATATTTCCTTTAGGGATTCCTTATAAAGGTCCGGGCAAAATTTATCATTCGATCAAACGCAAAAATTAGTATGCAGCAAAGTCTATCGCCTCTCCTGCAACATCCTATTCAACAACTCAATCTTCTCATCCTTCTCCTTCAACAATGCAGCATTCAATTTCTTTATCTCTTCATGTGCCTCGATCAATTTATCCAACGGATTGAAAGTGCAATTCATGAAAGGTCCATTGGGGCCCACAGTGTTATTGGCGGCCGTGTCATAATTATTCTGAATATTATTCACCACCGACGCCTCACTATACTCTTTAATCTCCTCAGCGGAGACGTTCAACACCCTGGCTATTTCCTCCAGCACATCGGCATCAATGTCAGTTTTGTTTTCGAGTTGAGATACTTTCTTCTGCGACCAGGGCGCGCCGAGCAGATCGGCAAACGCTTCTTGACTGAGGTTATTTTCCAATCGGAAGTGGCGAACGTTGCGGCCCAGGTGGGCTTTGGGTGTTTGGTCGGTTGTCATGGTTACAAATATAAATTATTTCGGGGTCGGTGCAATCAGGAGCCAGGAGCTAGAATCCAGGAGCCAGGAGTTAAAATTCAGTGCTCGGAATCCAGTAGTCAGTAGTCAATAGCCAAGGCAAGACACAATGGGACTATGGCTTGGGACTTTATCTAGGTTCGAGGGGAATTTTATGCGATTGTAAACGGATAAAAACAGATTTGTGGGTGATCACGTGTGGTGCGACATTGATGGCTTTCACTAAACCACCAGAGAAGAGATATGAATACTCCTAACACATCGCGGATCGAATACACAACGTTCCGGCTGCCGTCTAATACGCCCCTCAGCCTGCCGGCCCTCAACCAACTTCACGACCTGCTCAGCAACTTCCCGGCCCAGGACGTGCGCAACACGCTGCTGGAATTCTACCAATCCTACGTCATGCACGAACATGACAACCTTCCGTTGAGCTTCGATGAAATGGCTACACATTTTTATTGCGTGGACAACTTCTTTAAGGCTGTGATCGACAGCCCAAAAACCAAACCACCCCTACCCGATCAGGAGATGGCGGATTAGTTTGGGCAACGTCAGGCAGCATAGTCCCTGAGGCAGGAGACAGTGTTGCGGGCTGTGGTCGTGGAGAATGGAGTGGGAGGCCGCTGCCGGGGTGACTCTATTTTTCCTCACTGCAAAAAACTTGCAGTGGACATCACCTTCCCGACAAACCTATCCGACGATATTTCGTCGTGCCAACGAAATATCGTTGGCAACGCATCTCTCAACCCACTTATGAGTGGCGTTTGGCCACTTTAATTGTGGCGGGACTTTTGGCTTGGGGGTGGGCATGGAAAAACTGAACCATGGAAAGGAGGTGTATGATGATGGAAAACCTGATTTCTATTTCGCTCACCGATGCCCAGTGGCAGGAGGCTGAAACGGCGGTTCAAACCTTGAAGAAGTTGTTTGAGAACCAGCTGGTCACCCTCACCCCGGCGCAACGGCAGACGATCTCGAAAATGGGCGACGGCTCGCTGCCTTTTACGGAAAAGGCAGCGGACTATGCCAGGAGTAATCCCGAGTTTCTGCCGCCATACGTTAAGATGGAGGAGTTCGAGGGCGACTTGAAGGCGTCGCGCATGCTCAACAGTCTGTATCAGTCTTTGTCACAACTGACCACGCAGATCGACGACAGCATGATGCTGGCCGGCAGCGAAGCCTTCGCGGCGGCGCGCGCCTACTATGCCACGGCAAAGACGGCCTCCAAGGCCAACGCTGCCGGTGCCAAGGTGATCGTCTCCGATCTGTCCATCCGGTTTGCTGGCCAGGGCAGGTCCAAGGAGCAGCCGGAAGAACCACAAGCGTAGCCTCTTCGGCTCACGGTATCCGCCTTGGCGGATTTGCTGTACAGGCAGCGCTGTCGCACTACGATAGGCTGCCTGTATTTTTTCGTCCAACTCCTACTTCGTACATCCCCTCGCACGCACCAACCGCCGCGCCAGGCAAAGCCACTCCCTGTTCTCTGCAAAAGCTCCGATGCCAGGGGTCGGAACTGCGACAGCGATGTTCGGAGCGCACCATGTCAGGTTCAGATCTGAAATAATGCCAATCCACCGGATTCCGAACTGAACCATCGAGGCTCCGAACTAAACTCACCGGGTTCTGATCCAAACGATTGGGTTCTGAACAAAACCGGTATAGTTCCAACCTCCGACGGTTCATTTTTTTTCGCGACCGTCGCGGCTAAATCTTTAACGCATTCAACAAATTCTCCAAGTGGGTGAGCTTTTTTTGAAATACCTGGACTTCGAAACCAACCGGTTGGCCAAAAAAGAAAACCGCCGCAGCCCTGAACCCACCCGCCGATTAAAAACCTGACAACAGTTGAGTCCGGAACCCCCGGCGACTCAGTTCCGAACTGTAAGGGTAGCCGTCGGCACCCTGATGTCTGAGCTCCGGACTCGGATCGTTCATCTTTCTTATCGGCGATCGTTGCCCTGTTACTCGTGGTGCGCCCGGCCCTCGCAGGTGAGTGATCTCCCGGTGACTTTTTTTCGCATATCTGCCCCAACAATCGGGGATCGGTTAACAATCTTATAACACTCCTATTCCAACCTTTGGCCTGGACAATGCATCTATAGAGACGTAACTTGCTGCCCCAATGGTTGGTTGTCTAAATCCTAATGCGATGAAAGCTATCGTAAAACTTCTTCTTATGAGCTGCGCCGGCCTGATGGCGTCGTGCCACATTCTTGATCATGGCGACTGCTGCACAGAGATTGACACCGCTGTTGATGTGGTCGTGAAAAACAAAGACGGCCACAACCTGCTGGACACCGCCACGCTCAACCACTACGCGGCTGCCGACATACGCCTCTATTACTTGAAAAACGGCGCAGCCAAAGAAGTCTACGAACCCAACCTGGACGCCCCCCGCCATTTTATTATCCTACAAACCGACGGCGAATACACCCTGCGTTTCTTTGGCGACGAAGCCATCTCGACGGATAAAGAAACCACCGCTACCCTCATCCAATGGCGCGCCGGCGACAACAGCAACATTGACACCCTCTACACCGAAATGGTCCGCTTTAATCACAGCTCGGTCACGTGCGACAAGGTGACCTATAAAAACAAGGTAGTCTACGATACCAGCACCCCGCCCGATTCCACCCGGGACGTGCGGAGGGTGGTCGAGATTGTTAAATAGCGCTGGTGTCACCCAAAAATTGATCGCGTTTTCCCACCTTTTGCGACTGCACCGGCTTTGCCCTTATAAGATCATCCGCCCTTGGATAATTTATTCAATGACTCTAACTTGGCACCTTCGACAAGAAAGGGCATGTCACACGCATTAACGTTGGGCGCCATTAAAAATGAGACACTACAAAACCTAAAATAATATTCGCCATGTTATTTGGACTATTTGGCCGCAAGTCGGAAAAAGACTTTGTATTTGATGAATTCAAAATACAAATTGAAAAGCAAGGAATGAAAATTGACTCTATTGACGAAACAGGGCTTATTCACATTTCACAGGGAGAAGTAACGCTGAAGGTCAGTTTAGACAACGTTCGCCGGAACTATGAAAGAGATAAAGACAAATCACACATTTCGGACCTCGTTCAGACCTTGATGTCCTACTCCATTGAAATTCCCTCCACCTGGGCAGACGCAAAGGCCGACATCTATATTTCGTTGTTTCCAAATAGCTTTGCATTCAATGATTTTATTAACCACAAAATAACCGACGAATTCAGTAAAGTATATGTCCATAGCAGTGACGGCAAATTTACCTGGATAACGACAGATGACTTAAAAACATGGGAGATATCAGAAACCGAGCTAGACAGACAAGCCAACAGTAATGCTGACAATCTACTAGCCAAAACTAAAATTGAGGTTGAAACCATCGAAAGTCACAAACTTGGACTTATCGAAGTAGAACATGTAACCCTGAAAGGCGCGCTCTTGTTCGCTCCGGCAATGAAGGAAAAAGTGAAGGAAGAGTTTGGCTTTCCATTTTACGCCGTTATTCCCGTGCGCGACTTTTGCTACATTTTTTCAGAAAAGGATTACAACTTCTTTTCCGAAAGGATTGGCAAAGTTGTCGTGGATGAATATAAGCAATCAGGCTATCCAATAACGACAGAACTACTAAAGTTTTCCGACAAAGGAGTTGAGGCGATTGGGCAATATCCCGTTGAATGATTGACATTTTGTCGGGACGATTGCCTTAGATAAGGCAAGTTGAGTGTTGTCCATTGATTATCCGTCGGTATCAATCGGTCGGCCCGAAAAAGAATAAGAGAAAGCCCATTGCAAGCTTATAGTATGGGAGCATATAATATACTAAATGCAAAAATAAACTGCACCAATTGCTCTGGTGAGTATTCTGGCAAGCTCCAATTCAAAGTTGGAGAGGTTTGGCAGTATGACTATCAAATTGGCGACATCATTAAAATAAGACCAGGTGATCAGGCGTTGCTTGGAATGGATGTTATTGCATACGGCATTTTGGAAAACTCCGTATGTCCAGCTTGTGCCTTCTCTAACCAAGAAGAGTATGATATCCTTATTAAAGATCTAACCATCGTTGGATACAAACTAATGCTTGATTATTCTTCTTACCTATCGCATGAGGGAGGAGATTACTTCTTACCTGTTAACACCAAACATAATCGACGCTAACTCAAAATGAAACAAGGGCTTAAAATTATTGGGGCAGTGTTCTTTGGCGCGATCACGTTGTTGTTTACAAAAATTGCGATTCGCAGACTGACTTGGGATTACGAAGAGAATGGACATTTTGACGAAGAGACGTCAACTAATTATAGTGATTACGGAAGTATCTATGGTTTACTGGCCGTTATTTTTCTGATCCCGACTTTGATACTTTTGATGAGTTGGATTAAAACCTACAAGCGCCAAAAGACACAGCTTTGACGCTTAAGTTGTCGATTAGCGATCTGTCACAGTGAAGTCTACCGTCTCGGAACTTCACGTTTGAAAGAAACCAAACCTGGTGCGCAACCTGCCAAGGATATTAGTTGACGGCTCGTCGTCAAAGCGCGTTTGGCACGAACGAGTAACCCCGGCCTTTAGGCGCCTAAAGGCCGGGGTTCTCAAACAAATACATAACTGCACAGCTTCCGCCCGCTATTCCTTACGTGCCGAGCATTCCATCCGCATAGTCAGGGCTAAAGCCCGGGCGAAAGATTGTCGTTGTCCCCTGGCCTAAAGGCCAGGGTTATTCAAATTGCATTGAGGTGGATTGAATCTGATTTGAGTACCGCATTCGCGAAACCGGCGGGAATTTGCCCTAAGCATCCGGGATCACCGGCTCTACCAGCTTCGCCAGTTTTTCCAGCGATTCCTGCCAGCCCAGATAGCACATCTCTGCCGGTATTACGGCAGGAATTCCTTCTTGTACAATTTTTATCTCCGTACCGGCAATAGTTTTCCGGAGCGACACGGAAGTGATCATTTCTCCCGGCAGGTTCGGATCGTCGAACTTATCGGTGTACTTCAGAAACTCGCCAGGCTTTACTTCCACGTATGTGCCGCCGAATGAGTGACTGTGCCCAGTTGAAAAATTTTCGAACGACATCCTGAATGCACCGCCTTTCTCGGCACTCATTTGGTGGACCGTGCAAAGAAATCCGTAGGGAGGCAACCAGGATGCGATGGCCGAAGCTTGTGTAAATGCGCGGAATATTTTTTCCGGCTCTGCTTTTAATATTCTATGGAGCGAAACACTGTTGGACATGATATCTATTTATTCTTTTCTTCCTACTCATCAGGCTTTTCGGATGCGCCCGTTTTTTTTAGTGGTGGCTGCTCCACTGAACTTTGTTGTGTTAACTTCAACAAAACAAAGGTGACAAAAAAAATGTTTTCCGTTGAGGGGGAACACGACAGTTTGAAGGGCGTTCGCGACAACAGGTCTTTTATGTAACCGTCATTTAATTGCTTTGTTCTTGATAGGGTTGGAACGATGACCGGGTCGCCAGGTTTGAAGCAAAGAGAGTAATATAAATGGCATTGCAACGAATACAATTTCTCGCTTAGCGATGGGTGTTTTTCTATGTAAGTATCACTTTATTGTTCGACTGAAAGTCACGATCGCCAGCACATCGATGACCACTGCCGGCAGTATAAACGCCATCCACATTTTGTCCTGATAGGGTTGGAACGATGACCGGGTTGCCAAGTTCGCAACAAGCAAGTTACCGCACTTGAGCGCAGCACATCCGACAAACAATCCAACCACAAAGAAAACCAAACCCTTTTTACCTTTTTCTTTGGCAATCTTTCGAAAACAAAATGCAGGGGCGAAGATGACGCCCAGGATGAAAAAGAAAAGTAGCCACACAAGGGCCATTTGATCGTAGTGCGTTTCCATAATTGATTTCAATATATTATTCAACCAGCATTCTGCCAGCGATGGGAATAAAATTAATCAACGACATAAATATATTCGTTGACCCTCCTCTTCAAAGGGCACCCCTAAGGCGGCGAGTGGCAACCTGAAGTAACCCACCCCACCCACGCATGAATATGACGACCACCCGCTAAAGTAAAGTCTCCCGCCTCGGGGACTTCACTTTTCACCGCTGGACAACACACTCCCCAAGCACAGAATACATCCAAGGCAATACACCCGACAGCCACCGGTCACCACCACCGAGGGGAACGCCGGGCCAGGGATCGCAGTGGAAAGCCCACAGCGACGGGCCGGATAGCGCGCAGGGCGAGGACTTGGAACGTAGGGCCCGCTCGGGGCAGGCCCTACGTATGCATTTGACTCTTAACATCTTCCAACGGATGCCACAATGTCTGAATGATCGCTGTGTTTTGGGGTTTTCAAAAATGCATACCTTTACCCTTCCAAAAGAGGAATCTCATGAAGATCTATCACGGTATCGATGATTTTGTGCGGCTGAACTATGCAGTGGTGACCAGCGGGACGTTTGATGGCGTGCATGTGGGCCACCAAACGATACTGTCGCGTCTGCGAGAGACAGCCGAGAAGAATGGTGGTGAAACGGTGGTGATCACTTTCTGGCCCCATCCGCGGCTGGTGTTGCACCCGGAAGATACGTCGTTGAAATTGTTGAACACCTTCGAGGAAAAGGCAGCGCTGCTGAAAGCCCAGGGGATCCATCACCTGGTGCGGATACCGTTCACGAAAGAGTTTTCGCAGCTGTCGTCGGAGGAGTTCATTACGCAAATTATTGTGAAGACGATCGGCACCCGGAAGCTGGTGATCGGCCACGACCACCATTTTGGAAAGAACCGCGAGGGCAGCTTCGAGCAACTGCTGGCCGACGGCCCCAAGTATGGATTTGAGGTGGAAGAGATTTCACGCCAGGACATCGACCATGTGGGTGTGAGCTCTACCAAGATCCGGAAGGCGCTGGAAGAGGGCGACATCGATACGGCCACCCACTTCCTGGGCAACTTCTACAGCCTGACCGGCCGCGTGGTGATGGGCGACAAACTGGGCCGCTTGCTGGGCTATCCCACGGCCAACATCGAAGTGGACACCGCCTACAAACTTGTCCCCGCCGACGGCATCTACGCCGTGACAGTGGACCATGCCAACAAACGCTACAAGGGTATGTTGTACATCGGCAACCGGCCGACCGTAAACGGCGTGAAGCGGAACATCGAGGTGAATATTTTCGACTTCGCGCAGGACATCTACGGCGAATCGCTCACCGTCCACTTTCACAAGCTGATCCGTGGCGACATCAAATTCAGCGATCTGGAAGCCTTAAAAGCACAGCTCCACTTAGATAAGATTGCGGCAATGAAGATATTAGGTTAGCATGAAGACCCCGACCCCACTCTGGACACCCTCCCAAACGGTTATTGACCAAGCCAACCTGACGGCCTTCATGCGCTGGCTGGGAAGCAAGAAGCATATGCAGGTGAACAACTACAGCCAACTGTGGGAATGGTCGACGACAGAGCCCGACCAGTTCTGGGAACACGTGTGGCAATACTTCGACATTCTGCACGACGGCTCCTACACGGCCGTGACCAACGGCAAGCCTATGCCCCACACCCAGTGGTTTGAAGGCACGCGCCTGAACTATGCAGAGCACGTTTTTCGCAAGTCCACCACAAAGCAGCCGGCCATTGTGTTCAAGGGCGAAACGGGCGATGTACGGGAAGTGTCGTGGGAAGAATTGAAGGGACAGGTGGCGGCAATACAACATTACCTGACCAGTCGTGGGGTGAAGGCGGGCGACCGTGTGGCGGCCTACATGCCGTGCATCCCGGAAGCGTCGGCTGCTTTTCTGGCTGCGAGCGGTCTGGGTGCGACATGGTCCAGTTGCTCGCCCGACTTTGGTACGCCGGCCGTAATCGACCGCTTTGCACAGATCGAACCCAAGGTGCTGATTGCCGTGGACCACTATCGCTATGGTGGCAAAGTGTTTGACAAGACCACGACCATACAAGAATTGCTGCTGGCACTACCCACGGTGGAGACCGTGATCGTGCTGGCGGAAAATAACACGGCGTTCATCCATCCCAAGGTGGCGATCGTGCATTGGGAAGAGGTGACGCGCAACACGGCATTGCCACTCATCTTCCAGCGGGTGCCCTTTGGCCACCCGTTGTGGGTGCTTTATTCTTCGGGTACCACCGGTTTGCCAAAGGCCATTGTGCACTCGCAGGGAGGCATCCTGCTGGAGCAATTGAAGTACGGCACCTTTCACAACGACTTCCACGCCGGCGAGCGCTGCTTCTGGTATACCACCACCGGCTGGATGATGTGGAACTACATTCACGGAAGCCTGCTGGCCGGCGGCGTGATGGTGCTCTATGACGGCAGTCCGGCGTTCCCTGATCTGAACGCGTTGTGGCAGTTTTCTGCAGAGGTCGGCATTCATCATTTTGGCACAAGCGCGGGTTATCTATTGGCCAACATGAAAGCCGGCATTGCCCCTGCCCGTGATTTTGATCTCTCGCAGCTGCGTTCGATCAGCTCTACGGGAAGCACGTTGCCACCGGAAGGATTTGCGTGGGTATACAAGGAAGTGAAACCAGAGATCTGGCTGGTGTCCATGAGCGGGGGCACGGATGTGTGCAGCGCCTTTGTTGGAGGCAACCCGATATGGCCCGTCTATGCCGGAGAAATTCAGTGCAGGGCCCTGGGATGCGCCCTGGAAACTTTTGACGAGAACGGAGCAGCGATAAAAGATGAAGTTGGCGAAATGGTGATCGCCCAAGCGATGCCTTCGATGCCGATCTGTTTTTGGAACGACCCGGCCTTCAAGCGCTACACGGAAAGCTATTTCGAAACTTTCCCCGGCGTGTGGCGGCACGGTGATTGGGCACGGATCACAGCGCGCCAAGGCGTGGTGATCTATGGCCGGTCGGATGCCACCCTCAACCGCGGCGGCGTGCGCATTGGAACGAGTGAGATCTACCGGGCGGTAGACAAAGTGAAAGAAGTAAAAGACAGCCTGATCATTTGCCTGGAAAAAGAAGGCGGGCAATTTTGGATGCCCCTGTTCGTGGTGATGCAAGATGGCACGGCTCTGAACGAAGCCATTAAAACAAAGATCAACAGCACCCTGCGCAACGACTACAGCCCCCGGCACGTGCCCGACGAGATCATTGCCGTGCCCGATATTCCCTATACGCTAAGCGGCAAAAAAACAGAGACCCCGGTGAAGAAAATCTTGATGGGGAAAGACGTGAAGGAGGTGGTGAACGCCGGCGCGTTAAAGAATCCGGAAGCGATGGAGTTTTTTACAAGATTTATAAAGTGATCGGCCTAAGACAACGATCCCTACCGGCAGGCTAATGATCGGGTGTTTTTCGCATTTCCGATTCCACCATCCTGAAAAACTCAGTCAGTGCATACATATGGTTGGCCATGCTATCAAAGTGAACCGGAAGATGGCCATGCTCGTGCATGATGTACAGGTGATACACCTCTAAAAGTGTATTTCTGTACTCATCGGCCGATGAGAATTTTAACAGCTGATCCAATTGCTCTACAACCTCCGTCGTCAATTGCGAAGACTTCGGCAATATCACTGAAGTGTGGGTATGCTCTGGCGTAGTGGGCATAGGGGTCAATCTAAATGATCTTTTTTCAATACAGTTAAAATCTCTGCCGGTCTTTTGGAGCTTGCAGTCTTTTTAAACGGCTGCCTATCCTTATTTCTTTTCCTCAGGTAGCAGACCTTATGAGGCACTCGCGTCCGTTCATCATTCTTTTTGCCAAAGAAGAGCGCTGCATCCACCATCAGAATCCCAGGTTGCCCGTTCACCAATATCACCACCAAACCTATTTCGGAAACGTATGGCGGCCGTGGTTCATTCACCATTGAAATGATGTCGTCACCATCGCTGCCGAGCAGGTCGCGCAACTCCATTCTAATATCGTTTCTAACTTGCCACAATTCCGACTCCAATTTCAGAATGTCGTCTTCATTCAAAATAATGGTCTTTGACAACTCGCCTCCTCTACCGCTACCGATATATCGGGAAACGCTTAAATTGAATTGATTATTCCGGATCTGAGCCTGCGACGACACATAGGAATATTTTGCAACACTCTCCCGCTTGCGATAGGTGGAAACGATCCGGTCAATAGCCTCGTCGCTCCATTCCATTGGCTTCCTGCCAGTGGCTTTTTCATGGCTGGCGTCTATGAACACGACGCTCTTCGTTTTACGCGCTTTGTTGAAAATTATGATAGCGGCAGGAATGCCCGTGCCATAGACCAGACTCTGCGGCAAGGCAATAACGGCATCGATAAGATTCTCTTCCACCAACGATCGCCGGATGACACCCTCCCGCTGACCTCTGAACAGCACCCCTTGAGGAACAACCAGCCCGGCTCTTCCCTGGGGCCCAAGCGCCTCGACGGCGTGCAGAATGTACCCAAAATCTCCTCTTCCCTTCGGTGGACAACCCCTCAAAAACCGCTGGTATGGATCACGTCTTGCCTCATCGGCCGACAGCCCCTCAGTATCCACTGGCGGTGCCCCAACAACGATATCAAACCGCATCAACCCGCCACGCTCAAGGTGAAGGGGGTTACTAAAAATGTCGCCCACTCCTATCTGCACGTCATCCAAATGGTGAAGCAGAAAATTAAGCTTCGCCGTGGTCCACGCCTCCCGGCTATTGTCCTGGCCATAAAGCAAAACGTTCCTCGACGGCATTCTATTCAGGCTGCGCACGTGTTGGGCAACTTCAATCAATGTCGACCCCGTGCCCAAAAAAGGATCACAAATCCGCATGCCTTCCTGCGGATCCAATAGTCTGGCCAGCAACGTCGAAACCTTAGGTTGCGTATAGCGCTCACCAACGGTAGTCAAACCATTAAAAAAACTTTCCAGAAGACTGGAAACGGCTTCCCCAAGGTGGACATCATCGCTCAGGTCGAGCATTGGACTGGCAATGTCTGCGATCAGCGTTTTCAGTTTCCGGTTTCGCTGTCCCGAGGTTTCTGCATGAAAAACGATCCCCTTGAAAACCTCGTCCAACAGGCCACGGCTCCCACCCACCATGCCGGAAAATGCGTTGTCAATCCTTGCTACAAATCCCGGATGATTTCGGTTATCGAACAAGTGCTCGATGGAATTCTCCCGCAACAACGGAAACCGGAGGCGCTTCATCCGTTGATCGATCGCTGTGTCGTCGTCGCCAAATCTATCACGAAGCATCCGGTGTGTCTTATTCCAAATATCGCTGGCGTGCTTTAACAGCAGCACGGCCATCACCTGGTGAAGCTGCTCACGCGAACCGGAATGACCGAAAAATGATTTCCCGGCAAGGATCACCAACCTGTTGATACGTTCCTGAACCATTTCTTCCATTGCCTTTCTTTATTTTGTTTCAACGATTTTCATAAGCGTCTGGGTAACGATGCGTTGCTTCTTCTGCATAATTTTCTTCAACAGAAGGTCTTCCTTTTTCACCAATTTATCAATGCTGACGATTTTGCGCTGAATATCTTCCGAAGGTATGATCACGGTAACACGCTCCAAGGTTGTCTTCGCAACGTTAGGCATATACGATCCAGAGGCATTGTTCAACAAAAATCGCTGGACGACAGATTGGTTGAGATACCAGGCCAGATACCCCGGCACAATTTTTCCCGGATCGGGTCGCAGCACAAAAAATGCCGAAGAGGCGATCGCTTTTGGCAAGGCCAGCTCAAACACAATAGCATAGTTATGCGCACCTTTCGCAATGAAAAGAATGTCGCCCGTCTGAAGAAAAGAATTGGGATTGATCTTCCGGGAAAGCACCGTCGTAAGGGAGTCGGCCTTGATGGCCGTGTAGCGATTCGAAAGATCTTTCATTTGAATGACCCACAGGTCACCGCCCGGTTCGGCCGTCACCCTCTTTCGAAAAGAGTATCCCGAAAAAATGCTGGAGACTACGGTTTTGATGTTCTTTTTCGTAACCATAACGGTGAAGCTATGGTACAAAGGAAATTTATTCCGGAAGGGTTATGCAAATTTTTTTTCCTGCATAATCGCTAAGATGTAGTTCAAGCTTCATCTGCAGATTCAATCTCCACGGCGTCAAGAACCTGGCTATCAAAATACTATTCAAAAATCCACCACCCAATCTTTTTTCATTTTCGCTCGTTTTTTCAACCACTTTTAGACGCATCACATAATAAAAAAAGGCAGGACGGAGGTCCTGCCTTTCAAAATGGGAAGTAGCAATGCTATTGTATAACGACTTTAACGCTGATGGGGCCGAGGCTTCCACGAACCGTCAGGACATACACGCCAGGTGACAGGGATGTGGTGTCCACGGCATAGATCAACTCGCCTGTGTTCTCTGTCTCCAATGCCTTGGACAACATGGTTTGTCCTTTGGCATCTCTCAGATCGAGTGCGATCTGCTCGCCGGAACCATAACCACGGAGATTGACGTTGAGGGGCACACTTTGTGCCGGATTCGGGAAGACGATCAACGCCTGCGTTTCCGTGCCACCGGAGTTGTTAACAGCCAACATGCCCATATCGGTCACGCGGCCTTCAAAATCGGTTTGACGCAGGCGATAGTAAGACACGCCCGTGTAAGGCGTTTTGTCGATCGTGGAATATACCGAAGGCAGGTTGGTTGTGCCCGCACCTTTGACGCGAGCTACCTCGGCAAATTTACGTGTGTCTTTGGTTTTGTCGATGGTGAAGTAGTCGTTGTCTAGTTCGGAAGCTGTGTTCCAATCCAACAGCACCTGTGTGCCATCGAGTTTGGCTGTGAAGCTGAGCAGCTCTACGGGCAAGGGGTTGTTGCCATTTCCGGAGCCCAATGTGAAGGGGCTAAATGCTGTCACAATAGCCAAGCTTCTCACCGTGCCGGTAGCCGGTGTTACGTTGCCGGTGGTTCCGCCGTTTCCATGGTCTTTCCAGGTAGTGCCGTTCCAACGGGCCACTTTGATACTGGTCAGGTCATTAACTACCCCTGAAAAGTCATCCCAGCTAAGCCAAACAAAGGCTTGAGGACCAACTATTGTGGGGGCAAGAATCCAGTATTCGCTGGTTTGCATGCGGATCAGGGTAGCGTCCTTGCTGGCGAGACTATAGCTGGCGTCGGGGTTGCTGTGGAAATACTCGGCCTGGAAGGTAGGGTTGACCGTGGTTATGCCCGTGATGGCAATGGGGCGGTATTCGCCGTCTTTACCTACCGGGAACGTAAAATCAGTACTACCAACCTTTTGCATCGGCCCCTCAACATAGCTGTCGTTGGAAGGCGTGGCAACGGAAGAGCCGACAGGCATCACCAGCATATTTGTGCTGGAGGTGACAAGGTTGCCTCCTGTAAGCGTCAATACACCGCTCACGGTAAGGCCTCTTGCCAGAGTTACCCCCGTAGGGCCCGAGTTGTTAAGCTCCAGGTTTGTTAACGTCGTGGCCTGGGTTCCCATAATGTTTTGATCGTTAACACTGGAGAAGAGCACGCTGGTAGTGGTCGCTTCCGTGAACGTCGCGCCGGTGTTATACGTCCAGTCACCGTCATTTATTTCGAACACGAAGGTTCCTGTTGTTGACAGTTTGCCACCGGCCATCGTGAACGATCCCACAGTCACGTTAGCATCCAGGGTTGACGTGGTTGAGCTGGGGCTGTTGAAGGTAAACGTGTTGCCCACAACAAGATCAGCCGCTACAGTCATCTTGGAGGTTCCACTAAGGGCCACACTCAAGTTGTTTACGACGTTACCCCCCGACGGAAAATCAAAAGTAGCCGAACTGCTTCCGGTTAGCGAAAGGTTGTAATAATCTACGGCAAGCGCGCTGTACGTTCCTGTACCGGCCTGGTTGAAGGTTATCGTGCCGCCGTCAAGGTTATAGCCGCCGGTCATTTCGGGATAGGTACCGGTAGTGGTTTTGCCGATAAGGAGTTGTGACGTTCCCGTCATGTTCAAATCGCCGCCGCCATCAAGCGTGAACGTACTCGCATTCAGAATGGCAGCATCTTGAATAGTGAGTGAGTTATCGACCGTGATGCTTCCGGCCAGTGGCTTGGTACCCGCATTGGATATCGCAAGATTGTAATACGTCGTGCTGGGCACTTTGACCGTTTGGGCACCGCTTCCATTATAGTTCATCGTATTCGGCACCGCGTCGGTATTGAGAACGCCTGTAGTCAATACCGTACCCGCCGCGTTATAAACAGAATTGGCGTCGTTCACCCATATGGACGTAGCATCAGTACCCGTTAAGTTTCCAGCATGTGTAACCGTACCGAAGTTGGTAATGGTTGTGTTGGCCGAGAGGGCCATATTCAGTTGGATTGAAAGGTCGCTCCCCGAAACTATATTCTTCGACGTGGTCAGGCTGATCGTGCCGGTTCCGGTGATGCTAGCGGCACCAGTAGATCCCGATATTGAGGCGTTGGCGCCACTAAGGGTCACATTCTTGTTGCCCATGGCTAAGGTCCCGTCAATCGTAATGACATCGCCAGCTACCGAAACCGTGTTATTCATAGTCAGCGAGCCCCCGGCGGCAATCTCCAGGTCGCCGGCAACGACGATCGGCAGCTCCGAAGTAGACACGCTACCGCTGGAAAGCGTCAGGTCCCGGCTTATGGTCCACGTGCCACCGGTTGTTGGAGCAAATCTTCCCGTGCCTATTGTCGTAAGGTCGTAGGCGACCGTAAGGGATCCGCCTACCTCCGAGAGAACGCCATTGTTTTGAACAAACAGAAAATCTGCTTTCGCCGCGGAAGTGACCCGCACGTTTGTACCCGGTGTAACATATACGATTGACGCAGCGACCGGCACGCAATCGCAGCTGGGACCGCCATTGGTGAGAGACCACGTTGCATTTCCTGCTGTATTGTCCGACCAGTTGCCGGTTTTCCTTGAATAATACGAGGCCACCATGGGCGTGGTGCTGGCGTTTCTAGTACCCACCACGAAAATGTGAGCGAGAGTGACAGGTGTCAGGCCTGACCGGCCGACGGTGGGCGAAGCAGGACTTCCTGTGGACGCAACCGTTGTTCCCACGCCGTTAGGGGGTGTATCCTGTATTTCCATCCTCAAATCACCGATCACCCCTTGACTGGAGAGGCTGTTCATCGTCATGCTCATGGTGTAGGTTCCACCCACAAGTCCAGTGACGGTTCCGGTGGAGTTCATGTCGGTTATACGCTGGATGGTTGTGCCTTCATTGTCTACATAGTTAACGTCGGTAGCCGTTAGTGCATCGTTGTGCTGGAAGCCGACATATCCACCCGTCGTTGCATTGGCCGTGGAGGTTATTTGAACCGGGCGGTAGTTCGTTGAGCTCCCTATCGGGAACAAACCGTAGAGGGGCGCTGCCGTGGGACTAATGGCGGTTCCAGAAGGGAAATACCGCTGAAACACACCTCCGTAACAGGTGGCTGTCGCAAGGGTATGCACCAGGGTGGCGCCAGCGCCGTTACCCAGTCTTAGCGTTTGTCCATTCAGATTGACGTTCCCTGTGGTCATGGTGAGGGTATTCGTAACGGTGGCGTTGGTAGACGCGGCAAGGGTTAATGGCCCTGTGGTGTTTACATTGACTCTGTAAAAACTCTGTCCTGCGGTATTGGTGATCGTCTGCGTTCCGGTACCACCAAAAGTCGTGGTCACGTTGCCCGTCACCGTGTTGCCCGTGTTTGTCCAGTTGCCACGAACCCTTATGTCCCCCGCAAGCGTGGTCGTACCTCCCCCGTTGAAAGCGATGTGATAGTAAGAGCTGTTGCCCGTATTGAGGGCTCTCGCCGTCTGGGCACCGGATCCGCTGAAGGTGATGGTTCCCCCTGTGATCGTGTAGGTCCCGGTAAGTTCAGGCAAGGTCACTCCCGCCTTTGCCATGCGCAAATCCCCCCCGCTCGCCGTCAGATTGGCCGAGCCGCTGGTTTGACTGAGAGTGAAGGCCTGCATGTCGAAAATGCCGTTGGTCATCGTCAACGTACGGTTGGCGGTGATGAGAATGTTCCCGGTCGCAGTGACCTTACCGCCGCCGAATGTATTGTTGATGGTAAGGTTGTAGAATGTTTCCGCTGTAACGGTTTGGTTATTTAGGCTGCCGTTGAAGGTCACCGTTCTGTTGCCCTCGGTAAACGAGCCGTTATCGGTCCAATTGCCGGCAATGCTGATATCCCTTCCGTTGGCGTTCAGGGTAGCACCGGCGTTAATGGTAAGGTTGCCCCGAATGGTTGTATTGGCGCTGAGATTGGAGGTGGCCCCGTTGATGATCAGATGGTAAAAACTTCCCCCGCCACCCATCGTTCGGGAGCCTGAGGTGGGTTTGAATTCAACCGTGTTACCCGTATTGGCAGCATTGAGGGTGGTCCCGCTAAAATTGGCGGCCCGGCTGTATAGCAAATATGAAGTGGTTGTATTATTTAAAAATGTGCCATTGCCGCTAAAGTTCGAAGGGGTGATAATGGAGATTTTACCGTTATTGGTTGCGGTTTTTCCATTGATGCGGAAGGTGCCATCGTCGTCAAATTTGAGGTCGGTACCCGCAAGAATGGTTACGTTGGATTGCAGGCGAATATCGCTGTTGCCATTGTTCACACTGAAATTCCCAGTTCCACTCAGCGTCGATCCTGCCGTATTTCCCATTCTCAAGTCGCCCGAGCCGTTGCCGTTCACGACGCCGTCCAACTGCAACGAATTCATGTAGATATGGCCGCTGCCACTTTTGGCTAAAACGGCCGTGGCTTGGATGGTCACATTGGCTACGGTCGTGTTGTTATTGGAAGACCATGTCACCGTACGCCCCGGACAGATCACCACATTGGAGGTCGCACCCGGTGTAGTTGTCGCCGCTGCACCGGAACAAGAAACGGTAGACCAGGTGGAGGCCGTTGTCCAGTTGCCATTCTGACGTGCATAATATGTGGTTTGCGCAAAAGATAACGAGCCGATGAGGCAAAAAATAGCTGAAAAAATAGCGCGAGGCGTAACCCTCCCTTGTTTTGATAAAGTAACCATAAAAAACTTCTATAGACGTTATTGTTTACAAAGATAAGGATTATAACTATGGCAGGGGAATGTCGAGGGTATGCTTTTTCATTGTTATGAATTTAAATTTCACACACCGCGGATCGCCCTGTCCTTTTTAATAAGCCACACCTGCATTAAGTAACAACCCAAAACTAGCCATTTATACAGTTTATCCCGTTGCACAACTAAAACATTACATGGCGCATGTAACATCCGGGCCGAATTTGTCAAACAAAAATCTAGTCCAATTTGCATCCTTGCCGAGCCTTCCAGCAACGGATAATTTCAGTGTCAAGCGGCCTGAAAGATTCCAGCGCTACCCAATCCTTATTCAAATCGTGGAGCGCCGCTGGATCTGACGCTCCACACGGTCATTCCGTTTTGCCAAAAAGCTTCCCAGCGGGCGCACTTTACCCTGGTAAAAAAATTATTCGAAGGCTTCGGATTGTCTTAAAGCTAACGGAGAGCTAAGCCATCATGCCCTGAAAAAAAATGCCTGTCTCGCATTTCCCTCCGGCATAATTTCCTTTTAAAAGCTGCTCCCTCCAGCAGCAAAGTATCCCCTGGGCAATGTTTGTTTTTTCGCTACTTTATCATCACTATAACCAAACCACCATGTTCTTACTAAAATCCCTGGGACGGCTGGCCCCGTTCCTCGTTCTCGTCTCCCTCTCACTACTGCTCAACGCCTGCCGCGACGGCGGGAAACCCACGCCGCCCCGGGTGCTGGTGTTTTCCAAAACAAAAGGCTGGAAACATTCGTCCATCCCCTTTGCCGATGCGGCTATCCTGAAGCTGGGGAAAGAAAATAGTTTTGCCGTCGACACCACCAAGAATGCCGCATACTTTATCGACGACAGTCTGAAACACTATCATGCCGTGGTGTTCAACAACACCACGCGCAACGTGCTGAATGCCGAACAGCAGGCGGCCTTCGAACGCTACATCCAGGCGGGTGGCGGCTACGTTGGCATTCACTCCGCGGCCGACACCGAGTATGAATGGCCCTGGTATGGAAAATTGATGGGCGCATTTTTTTCGAGCCATCCGCACAATTCCAACATTCGCGCGGCCACCATCAACGTGACAGACAAATCCCATATTTCCACCAAGGACCTCCCTGACCATTGGGCACGTAAAGACGAATGGTATAACTATCGTTCCTTCTATCCCGGCATAAAAGTGCTCGCCTACCTCGACGAAAACACCTACGAAGGTGGAACCAACGGCGCCAACCACCCCATCGCCTGGTATCACGAATTCGACGGCGGCCGGGCGTTCTATACCGCCAGCGGCCACGTGGACTCCAGCTATGTCGAACCCCTGTACCTGGGCCATCTTTTGGGCGGCATCAAATATGCCATGGGCAACGGCATGCTGGACTATAGCAAGTCCTATTCGGTGGCCACTCCCGAAGAAAACCGGTTTGTCAAAACCACGCTGGTCAATGATCTCAACACACCGATGGAACTGGCCGTGGCCAACGACGGCCGCATCTTCTTTACGGAACTGCGCAACGCCAACCTGAGCCTGTATAATTCCAAAACCGGTGAGTATAAAATTGTACATCATTTCGACGTGTGTATCAAGGGCGGCACCGGCCTCATTGGCGTGACCTTGGACCCGGGTTTCCCCAAACAACCCTACATCTACCTGTATTACTCTCCTCCTACCGACAAAGAGCCGATCATTTTTAATCTTTCGCGCTTCGTTTTGAAGGAGGACAATACACTTGACCCGGCATCGGAAAAAATCTTATTAAAAGTGCCCGTACAGGAAAACAGCGGCTCCCACCACGGCGGCTCGCTGGCCTGGGACAAGGACGGAAATCTCTACTTGTCCACCGGCGACAGTTCAACCCCCTTTCCCGCCAATGGCTACCCTCCCCTGGACGAACGCCCGGACAAACAATATTATTCGCAGGATGCCCAACGCGGACCTTCCAATACCAACGACTTAAAGGGCAAGGTACTTCGCATCCATCCCGAGCCCGATGGCACCTACACCATCCCGGAGGGCAATCTGTTTCCCAAAGGAAAAGAAAAGACCCTCCCCGAGATTTATGTGATGGGGTGCCGCAATCCTTATCGCATTGCCGTGAATCCGAAGACGTCTGTTTTGTATTGGGGAGAGATTGGGCCCGATGCAGGTAAAGACAGCGTACAGGGTCCCCGTGGTTACGACGAATTTAACCAGGCCAAAAAAGCCGGCAACTTCGGCTGGCCTTACTTTGTGGGAAACAATTATGCTTACGCCGATTGGGATTTTGCAAAACAAACAGCGGGTCCGCATTTCGATCCGGCAAAACCCATAAACAATTCCCCAAACAACACAGGCCTCGAGGAGTTGCCACCGGCCCAACCGGCCATGATCTGGTATCCCTATGCCGCCTCCAAAAAGTTTCCCGAGCTGGGTCAGGGTGGCCGCAGCGCCATGGCCGGTTCGTTTTATACCTACAACAAAGATTCGCCCTCGAAAAACAAATTTCCCGACTACTATGACGGCACACTATTCGTTTTCGATTGGATGCGCAACTGGGTGCTGGCCCTGCGCTTCGACAAGGACGAAAACTATGTGCGCAGCGAACCTTTCATGTCGGCGAACGGCGACTTCCGGAGACCCATCGATCTCGCCTTTGGAAGCGACGGCGTGATGTACATGCTGGAATATGGTTCGGTCTATGGCGCCGACAACGACGACGCGCGGCTCGTCAAAATCGAGTATAACACCGGCAACCGGCCACCCCAGGCCAGCGCCCGCGTCACGGATTCTGTGGCACAGGCCGACCTGAGTAAAAAAGTATTTCTCACTTCGGAGCTGCGCAACCTCCCCGTTATACGCGAGGCGGTGGGCGCGACACCCTTGCGCGTTCTCTTTAACAGTGCCGGCACCAGCGACCCTGACGACGACGATGCGATCCGCTATGAATGGCTGTTCGATGGCAAAACCGTCGGCTCGACCGAGGCCAACCCGAAGTACACCTATAGGACACCGGGCGTCTACACCGCCATTTTGCGCGTCAAGGACAAAGCCGGTCTGACCGACACGGACACGATCCTCGTGAAAGCGGGCGACGATCGTCCGCAGGTTGCCATCACGTCGCGCAGCAACCGGTCGTTCTTCTGGTCCGGGAAGCCGTTTAGTTATGCCGTGAAAGTTACCGACCGCGAGGATGGCAAGATCGACCCAAAAGCTGTTCATGTTTCTTACGAATACATCCCCGAGCCGGTCAACGTGGACGCGAATGGGAAATCGGAAGGCATTACGGCGTCCGGTAATGTGCCCATCGGCTATTCGCTGATCGCAGGAAGCGATTGCAAGGCGTGCCACACACTGGATAAGGTTTCGGTTGGCCCTTCCTATCAAGCCGTATCGCAACGCTACATCGATAAGCCCGATGCGGTGGCCACGCTCACCAAGAAGATCATCGCTGGGGGTGGCGGCGTATGGGGAACAGAACACGTGATGGCGGCCCACCCGCAATTGGATGAGAAAGATGTTAACGAAATGGTGAAATACATCTTGTCGCTTTCGCGGACGAAAAAGGAAAAATCCAACCTGCCGCTTCAAGGCACGGTAGCCTTGACCGACAATCGCCAGGACGAGCCCCGTGGCATCTACCAGTTGACAGCCGTGTATACCGACAAGGGCGCACACGGCATCGGACCGGTTTCTCAAGCCGATGTGGTGACGCTGCGCAGTGCAAAAATGAAAACGATCTATACCGACGGGCAGGTGGGCTTCTCACGATTTGGCAATAATCTCACCGCCGGCGATCACAAGGCCTTTATGCTTCTCAAAAACGTCGACCTTACAGGCATCCGGCAGATCTCCTTTGAATACGCTTCCGACAAAGAAGGATTCATCGAAGTGCGCATGGATTCGCAGGCAGGACCGGTGATTGGAAAAGCGGCGGTGAAATCAACCGGTGGATTTGACAAACCCGGCACAACCACGGCAACGTTCGACAAACCTGTCTCTGGAATGCACAACGTATTCTTTGTGGTAGTGAAGCCGGAGAAACCCAACGAGGACATCGCGAAGATCAATACGATCGAATTCGTGGAGTAGCTTTTCACCGCAAAGGCGCTAAGACGCAAAGTTTAGACGCAAAGGTTCACGAAGAATTTCTTTGCATTGACTTTGCGCCTCTGCGCCTTTGCGGTTAATTTTTTATCGCGCGCGATGCCCTACCGGATATCCAACCGATAACGATTATCAGAGGTACGATGGATCAGGTTGAGCCCAAGTTTTTGACGCAGATTCTCGATGTAGACATCGATGGAGGTATCGAATAAATAGATCTCGGAACCCCAGATGTTCCGGAGAAGGCTTTCGTGGGAAATGGCTTTGCGTGGATTTTGGGCGAAGAAGAACAACAACTCAAATTCCGGCCGGCTCAACGTGATCTCTGCTTCCTTCATTTTCACAGAGCTCAGCTTCCGGTTGATCACCAGGTCACCGATCTTCAACTCGCGGATGCTCTTGCGAATCACAAAATTGCGCTTCAATACAGTATTCACCTTGTAGGTCAGCGCGCGAAGGCCGATCACTTTCTCGATGTAGTCATCACCGCCGGTATCGAGGGCGGCTTCCTGGTAGTAGCTTTCCGACTTTGCGGTGAGGAAAAAAATGTAGGTATCTTCAAAACGCTTGAGGGCGCGCAAGGCTTTGCAAATCTCTATGCCGTTGGGATGCGGCATCATGATGTCGAGAATGATGAGATCGGGACGGAATTCGTTCGCGACTTCTATGGCCTGGAGGCTGTCGTCGATGGACCTTACCTTGAATCCTTCTTTTACGAGATTGTATTCCAGCAGCTCCAGAATGTCCCTGTCGTCGTCTACCAACAATACCCGAAATGATTTCTTGTCGCTCATATCTCTAACGAACGACAAAATAGGAAACACTTATTACCCCACCTTTACAAGGCAGTTATGAAAAGTTTAATGTTTTCTATTTTTTGGTGCCCAACGACACTGCTAACGCAACGGCTTCGGCGGTGTTGTCTTCGTAGTTTACCGTCACCCGGGCGTCCGTATCGAGCCATTCGATGATCTTTTCGAGGCTTTTCTTCTTGACTTTTTTCAGTACGGGCACACCCAATTGCTTGAGCGAAGCGGCATTGTAATGTTGCTCCAATTGAGATTTCATCGGCACCACCAGCAATTTCTTTCCAAGGTAAAGTGCCTCTGCCGGTGTTTCAAAGCCGGCGCCACACAAGACTCCCGTGGCGGAGGTCATGCTTGCCGCAAATTCGTCCTTGCTAACGGGGTACACAGAGAGCTTGCCCACGTGATACGGCTTTTTTGCGTGCTTCGAAAAAATATGCCAGCGCACCTGCGGAATGCGCGTGAGCAACGGCACGAGTTTCTTATCGTCGTACGCGGGTAAATAAACGGTATAGTGATCTTTCGTTTCGATCTTACTTTTCCTTACCGCATTCCGGATAACCGGGGTAAACATGTTATTGTCGTACCGATCGAAATGAAATGAAACATATTTCTCCACCGGTGCATAGTTGTGAAGCACCCACTCCCCTACGGGGTCGATTTTTCGCGGTGTCGGAATCTTAGAAGACAGCAACGCCGACTGATGACTCAGACCAACACATGGAATGTCGCGTTTGCGGCAAGCCCAGGCCGACACCGGCTCAAAGTCATTGATGACCAGGTCATATTTCTCGACCGGGAATTTCTTGATCTCTTTATAAACTTCTTTTGAACTGTTTCGCTTAAAGGTTTTCACGAAATCTATCCCACCGTTGGTACCAAAAATAAAACTCAGTCCTTTCGACTTGTATTTTACGGGGTAGGACAGTTTGATATCCGCTTGCGAGCCGCTCACAAACAGGTCGAGGTCGCCGTGTTGTTTCAGGGCTGGGATGATGTCTTCGGCGCGGGCGAGGTGGCCGTTGCCGGTGCCTTGGATGGCGTATAAGATCTTCACTTTTTCAGGTTTAAGAATTCATTGACCAGTCCCTTGAAAATCTTTTCGTTGTCCAGGTTCTCGTTGAGACGCTTGGGGAGCTTCACGGCTTGAGCCTGGGCATCTTCGCTGTAGCGATAGATGCGCCATTGGCCGGCGTCGTACTCCAGGGACGTCAGATTTTCAATCCAGTCACCCGAATTTAAGTAAATAACTTCACCTTTTTCGGTGGTGATTTTTTTCATTTCGGGGTGGTGAATATGACCGCAAATAACGTAGTCATACTGGTTCTCGATGGCAATGTCGGCGGCCGTCACCTCGAAATCGTTGATAAACTTCACGGCGGATTTCACGCTGTCTTTCACGCGTTTGGAGAGGGATATTTTTTCCCTGCCCAGTTTCACCATGATCCAGTTGACAAAGGTATTGATGACAATGAGTGTGTCGTAGCCAATGGCCCCCAGTTTGGCCAGCCATTTCGAGTATTGCATGGTCACGTCGAAAACGTCGCCATGGAAGATCCAGGCGCGTTTGCCGTTCAGCCGCAGCACCACTTTGTTGTCGATCTGGAAAGAACCGATCCGGAAATTGGCAAACTTGCGCAACATCTCATCGTGGTTGCCGGTGAGGTAGATGATCTTAGTGTTTTTGGCGAGCAAGCCGGTGATGTGCTTCACCACCTGCATGTGCGACTTGGGCCAATAGCGTTTGCTAAACTGCCACATGTCGATAATGTCGCCGTTAAGAATGAGTTTTTTGGGGCGGATGGTCTTGAGATAGCGCAGCAGGTCTTCTGCATGACACCCGTACGTGCCAAGATGGATATCGGACAATATAACGAGCTCAACGTCCCGTTTTCTTTTCTTACCCATTTTCGCAAACAATGATTCCCTCAGACGAATCCGAAGGAATCTTCAAACCTATGATGTTGAAATCTTACTACGCAAAAGTACACAGGTTGCATGAAATCCCGGCGGACGATTCGTTATCAAATTGTTACGTAATATAGGCCGATTTCAGAAATGAAACCGCATGTACTTTATTTTCTCGCCCAGGGCGGCAAAATGTTCCTCATAGCGCGTTTTTATGTCGAAGCACTCGGGGCGCAAGGCAGAGTTATACATATCGTCCGTAAACTGAAGATCGGAAATGTCGGTGCGGTTTTGGGCTTCTTCCAGGCTGTATTCGTAAAGCGGCGTATTGTCGGTTTTCAAACGGATGTAGCTGCCGGGTTTTACCAGTTTCTTGTAGATGTCCATATAACGGGGACTGGTGAGCCTTCGCTTGATGTCGCGCTTGCGCGGACGCGGGTCGGGGAAAGTGATCCACACTTCGTCCAACTCACCCAGCGAGAAAAAATTCTCCAGCAGTAAAATGGGTGTACGCAAAAAGGCCACGTTGGTCAGGTTTTGTTCCGTGGCCAGGGTGCTTCCTTTCCAAATGCGTTCGCCTTTGATATCGACGCCGATGAAATTCTTCTCGGGGAAAAGTTTTGCCAGGCTCACCGTATATTCACCCCGCCCGCAAGCGAGCTCAACGGTGATGGGGTTGTCATTCTTAAAATAGGTAGCGCGCCAGTTTCCCTTGATGGTCTCATAAATATCTTTGGTGCGCTCGATCACGTTGTCGCGCGCTTCGATGATCCTAAACCGTTCCTGCTTTCGTTTCATAAATCGTTTATTTCCGCCACCACAAAGGTGCTTCCCCCAATGAAGATCATGTCATCCTTCGCAGCTTGTTTCCGTGCTTCTCCGATGGCCTCGTTCACATCGGCCACCACTTTTCCGGTGAGCCCTGCCGCGAGTGCCATGCCGGAGAGCGATTCTGCATCCAATGCCCTGGGAATTTTAGCCTGGCAAAAGTAATAGTTCGCGTCTTTCGGCAAAAGGGCCAGCACATCGCGAATGTCCTTGTCTTTCACCATGCCGATCACCATAAAAAGTTTTCGATAGGCCTGTGCTTCGATCTGGCGCACCACCTCGTGCATGCCATCCACATTATGTCCGGTATCGCATACCGTCAGCGGATGGTGGGAAAGTATTTGCCAGCGTCCTTTCAATCCCGTTTGCTGGACAACCTGCTCCAGTCCGTGGCGGAGTTGTTGGCCTGTGATCGTCCATCCCATACCCCGCATCAGGTTTACCGCCTTCAGCACGCCCGCGATGTTCCGGCGTTGATAAAAGCCCTGCAACGGCAGGGTTATTTTGTTCAATATGACTTCACGGTCGCGTAAAACTTCAAGGGTTACTTGCCCGTCTACCATGTGTTGTTCGACATGATACTCCTCCGAAGCGAAGAAAAGGGTCGCCTTCTGTTTTTTTGCGCGATCCAGAAACACCTTGTCGATGCCGGGTTGCCGTTCACTGATCACCACCGGCACATTTGGTTTGATGATGCCAGCCTTTTCGGCAGCGATCTTTTCCAACGTGTCGCCCAAAATATCCTTGTGGTCCCACCCGATGTTGGTGATGACCGACAACTCGGGCCGTACCACATTCGTGGAATCCAGCCTCCCTCCTAACCCCACCTCCACGATGGCAATGTCTACGCCGCAAAACACAAAATAATCGAACGCCATCACCACCGTGATCTCAAAGAAGGACGGCTCGATCGCTGCGATCAACGGCTTTACCCGCTCCACAAAATCAACCACAAATGACGCTTCGATCTCCGCTCCGTTCACGCGGATGCGTTCGGTAAATTCTTTCAGGTGTGGTGAAGTATACAGCCCGGTTTTATAGCCAGCCGACTGAAAGACCGACGCCAGCATGTGCGACGTGCTGCCTTTGCCGTTGGTGCCGGCAATGTGAATGCTTTTGAATTTCTTCTGGGGATTGCCCAACGCCTCGCATAGTTTCAAGGTGTTGCTCAGGTCGTTCTTTAACGCTGCCGCGCCGATGCGTTGGAACATGGGCAGGTTGTTGTAGAGATATTGAAGCGTCTCCGCGTACGTTTGGGGCATGGGGCACAAAGGTAAGCGTTGCTTTTATGCGACGCCAGTATTTTCAAAGCCCCGATTCTTCCCGGGGAATATGAAACTCGTCGGCACTGGATTGAAGGATGGCGAGCACTTCCTGGTAGGCCAGTAGTTTCGCTTCGATGTGGGTAAGTTCTTCGGGATCGGCAAAGCCCCGGCGTTCCTTGAGCTCGCGTATGTTTTGGTGCAGGGTGATCAGCACGTCGTGGATAAATTCGATATAGCGGGGCTGCATACCCGTAACCTATCTGGACCGGAACACAAACGTGACCTTGCCCACGGACTTGTCGGGTACGTTGGCGCCTGTCTTGCTAAAGGTAAGATCTTGTACGGCATTGCGACAGATCCGTTCAGCCTCCGCGCTCACTGTGCTCTGGAGGCGCGTCACCTTTATCACGTTGCCATCCTGGTCCACCTCGATTTCAAACACGAGACGTCCGGTTTCGTTGTTGGGCGTTTTGGGGTTGGGCTTCTCATCCCAGGCCCATCCGGATAGCTCCAGGCCGATCCCCGTTCCTCCACCGGTTCCTCCTCCGCTTCCTGGGGAGCCATACAAGGCTTTCGAATCTAATGTTCCCTGGGGATTTCCTTTGTCACCTGTCTTGCCCGGATCGTCGCCATTGTTACCAGGCTTGCCTTCTTTCTTACCGGGATTGTCTCCCTCGGTCTGGGCGCTGCTGTTGCTGGGCGGTGTGTATACGGCCTTTGAGTCCACTTTGGGTTTAACCGGTTCTGCCTTCACTTCGGGCTTGATCTCCGGTTTCACCTCGGGCTTTTTCTCTTCCGGCTTTTCTTTGGTTTTCTCCTTGACCTCCTCTTTCTTTTCCTTTACGGCAACCGGGCTTTCTTCGTCTTTGCTGGCCAAGATCTTTTCATCCGCGGCTTTGGTGTCGGCGGGTTTTGGCTCTTCGCGAACCTCGGGTTGTTTTTCTGCTGCTTTGGTCTCCTCGGGTTGAGGTTGTTTCGCTTCTTCGGGTTGGTCTCCGTTGTCACCGATGGGTTCGGTAGGCTGCACATCGCCGTAGCCTTGTTTGTCCATGCCGAAGTTCAGTTCGATACCTCCCGGGTCGAGCACCTCCCACGGCGGGTCGGGAGCGCGCCATCCGATGATGAAAAAGGACAAAACGATCAAAAGCACCTGTATGCCTGTCGTCGTGAAAAAGGCGATAACCCGGTTTTTGCTTTCTTCTTCTCGTGCTTTCATAGTCAGACCGATCGTGCGCCTATAACGCTCCGGAGGGCGGATCCGTTTAGACGCCAGTTTAAAAAATCATTGCCGGCAGGTGTTGGACGACCTTCCGGCAACTGCTGCTAATATTTTACAACCCAGACTTTTTCACCGTAGTCGCCACCCTTCATGCCGTCGGCAGTGCCTTGGGCGTTGGCATAGGTGTCGGCTTCGGCTACCGCCAGGCGATGAAATTTCGTTTTACCGAACGGCGGGATGATCTTGGAACCTGTGCCTTTTGCGGCCAGTTTCTTTGCGAAATCCATGATCAGGTCGCCGTCGATCGAGCTTGCGATCACCACATAGTAACGTCCTGTGCGGCCGCTCAGGGTTTCGATGGATCCCGGTGCCGGGGTGGCCGCTGCCTTTTCAGCTTCTGCTTTGAGACGTGCAGCCTCTGCTTCTACGTTGGCCAGGCTGTCGGTGACATGTCTGTTTCTTGCTTCATCTGCTTCCCGTTTTTCGCGCGCGATCTTTTCCGCGGCAGCTTTCACACGGGGTTGTTCATAGCCAAAATACCATGCGCCAGCTCCTATGGCAGCCAGCAGCAACAATATACCCAGCACTTTTGGCCAGGCTGCAGGTCGCTCTTCTTCGTATTCGGTGTCGCTGAATTTCTGTTGTTCAAATTCCTCAAAGCGCGGAGGCGTGTCTTGTAAGTCACCTTCGGGAAGCGCTTCGGGTTCGGAGGTGATCGGCTCGGGTTCCGGAGTGACGGCTTCGGGTTCGGGAGGCGTGTCGCGCTTCAAAGGTTCGTAGTCTACCTCGGGCAAGCCAAAGGTATCGTCGGTATTATCTGTATTCTCGGGTACTTGTTCGTCAGTAGTCTTTTTTCTTCTAGCCATGTTCTGGGCGTTAAGGGTTGATGGAACAGGGTAATTATACAAAAATAAACGAAAATTTCACGGTTACAAAATATGCCCCGCTTGCCAACCCCTTACCTTCGCTCCTTCGCCCTGCCTAAAAGCTCCACGTGATCCCTGCCATGACCTGAAACCCACGCACCGGATAGTTGAGAAACAACGGATACTTGCTGGACGTGATGTTGTTCAACTGCACAAAGGCCGAGAAGCTCTGCGAGAACAAGTACTCCGTCTTCAGGTTCAGGTCGAACGCTCCTTTCAGGGATACTGCTTTACTGGTTTCGGGATCCAACGCCTTCATGCCGCCTTGTGCGATCAAATCGGCATTGAAAAGAATCTTGTCATACACGTTGATGGAAGCGTTGGCCGTCAGCTTATAGGTGGGACGATGCCAGGCTTCGGCTACACTTCCCGTTGAATAGCTGTAATAGTCTCCGCGCACCATGAACTTGGCCGTTTCAGATTGTGCATAGCTTAAGGCCGCATAGAAGTTTGTACGCTTCGTGCCGTCGATGTCATACACGGTGGTGAACTTGGAGACATCCGTTGTCGTGTTCACAAAGTAATACCAGTTCTTCAGGTTCGTGAACGCCAGACCGGCGTGGGCGGAGACTTTGTTGCCCACTTTGGCGCGAAGGCCTGCACCAAAGTCGAATGTTTTGTTGGTGTGGAACACCGGCACGTTCGGTGCCAGCCAGATGTTTTCGTTGCTCAGTGACTGCAGCGACACTTTCTCCATTCCGCCGCTGAGGTAAGCTACAGCCTCCACGGACGGGCTCAACGGATAGGAAGCTTTCACGTCGGGATAGATGTGCGTGCTCTTCTTATCGATCGAATCGTTCTCAAAGGCGGCCACAAACCCCACGCTGAGCTTGAGATCGTCTATGACCTTGAACTCATAGGTCGGCGTGACCTGGAACAAGCTGCGGGGCTTTGCCTCCACTTTCTCGTCCTTGCGACTGATCATGAAATAGTCGGCCTTGATGGCGATGCGCGAGTCTTCATCCAACTTATAGGCCGATCTGAAATTGATGTCTACCTCTGTTTCGCGGGCTTTGTACTTGTCGGCCATGTGGCTGAACGCGGCACCCAGCGTGTAGGCGAAGTCGGCGTTTGTCGCATTGGTCAGCTCACCACCGAGTTTGAAGAGGTTATACGATTGCTTTATCGAAGCGGCATCGACCTCTGTGCCCGGCTTATAGCCGTAGAAGTGCGTAGTGCGATTTTCAAATCCGGCATTGCCCGACAAGGCGATGGCATTGCTAAACGACTTTCCAAAAACCGACAAGCCCGTGGAACCGCTGCCCGAGTTGCGTCCGTCCACCGGTCCCCTGTCGGAGCTGTTGTGGTAGAGGTGCGCGCCGACGAGCTTGTTCTTGTCGCGCCGCGTGTTGTAGTAGGCTTCCAGCAAGGGCGAAACGTAGTTTCCAAAGCCTGCCCGCACATAGCCGCCATATACATTTGAGGGGCTCTCCACTTTCAGCTTCAACGGCTTGATCGGCGGATTGATAGGTGGCGCCTGCACGCTGAAGCTCCGGAAGTCATAGGTAATCGGCGGCTTGATGGTTTCGGATGGACGCGGTGGGATCTTTTCAAAATTCCGGTTGGCTTTTGGCAAGGTGATCTCGCGTTTGTTCACGATCTCGATCTCCACATCTTCGATCTCCCCTTCTTTCTCCCAATCCTTTTTGGGCGTGGTGCCTTGTTGTGCGCTCACGCTATAGTGACAGAGGAGTCCTGCTACAAACAAGCCTCCCAGGCGTATGTTCCAAAGTGATTTTTTATGTCTTACGTGCATGGTGTTGCTCTTCATCGCAAAAAGTGATTAACGATTGTTGTCCAGGGTATCGGCCTGGAGCTGTTTTTGTTTTTCGGCTTCTTTCTGATCCAGTTGCGTCAGCCGGTGACGCGCTTCGTCTTTCACGCTTTGCAGCGGGAATTTATCAATGAGCGACTGCAAGGTGGCTTTCGCCTGGAACAAGTCGTCCATGGCTACAAAATTGTCGGCGAGCAAGAGGAAGGACTTCCCTACCCAATCCTGGTACGAAGAGAAATCGTTGTTCAGGCTCACCAGCGTCTCGTAGGATGCCTTGTATTGCTTTTGCTGGTATAGGATGAGCGCCAGGGAGTATTTGGCCTCGGCGCCGAATTCGTCGTGAGCCGAGTTCAGGGTATTCAGGAACTCATCTTTCGCGCCCTCGAGATCACCCCGTGCCATGGCCGTTTTACCCAAGTACAACGAGGCTTTGTTTTGCGCGGCGGCGTTCACGTTGCCTCGCTCCAGGATGGTCTTGGCATACACGTCGGCGGAATCGTATTGACCGAGCAGGTAGAACGACTCCATCAGTCCCGACCAGGCGTTGTATTGATCTTTCTTGCTCGCGGCGACCCGCTCCACCCGGTGAAAGGAGCTTACGGCCTGATCATATTTGCCTTGCTTGAATTCAATGTCGGCAACCCGGGCAATGGTCTTGTTCGCTTGGGTGAACGTGGCATCATTGCTCAGCTCGCGATAGATGGGCAGCGCTTTGTCCAGGTCTTTCAGTCTGTAATAGGACTCGGCCATGTAATAGCGCCCTTCTGGAATTTTTGTGCTTTGCGGGTAGGCGGCCAGGAAGCTGGTGAAGCTGCTTACCGTCTTTTGATATTGCTGATCGAAGTAAAAATTCTTCGCGGTCTCAAACTCGATGTTCTCAAATCCCTTGTTGTCGGGGCTGGATTGTTTCACTTGAGCCAGGTACTTTTCAAACTCTGCGGAACGGCCGGCAATGCTCAACACCTCCTGCAAGGGCAACAGCGCTTCCTGTGCCGCCGGATGGCCCGGGAATTTATTGATCACGGCCGTGTAGTCCGAAATAGTGCGATCGTATTGTTTCAGGTTGAAATAGGATGCTCCCCTGCGCATATAAGCATAGGGAAGAAAGCGCGAGTTGGAGCCTTCGCGAATCAGCTGCGAAAGGCCATCGGCGGCGGCCTGGTAGTTGCCTTGTTCGATCTCGAATTGTGCCCGCTGGAAGACCGCTTCGTCCCTGTATTGCGACTTGGGGTAGTTTTTGATCAGGTCGCCAAACTGGGTACGCGCCTCTGCATACTTGCGCTGGATGCCATTGATCATGGCCGACTGCAGCAGCACGTAGTCGCTATCCGTCGAGCCGAGGGTGCGCGCCTTGTTGTAGTTCGCCAGGGCGTCGTCGTATTGACGGTTCACGTAGTAGCAGTCGCCGAGGCGGATCACCCCGTCGGCATAGTTGATCGTGGCCTTGTTGCCCTTGTTCACAAATTCCTTAAAGCTAAACAGGGCTTTGTCATACGTCTGAAGGTTGAAGTAGGCATATCCTAATCCATAACGGGTCTTCAACAGCACGTCGGGGTCTACCACTCCTCCCAGTCCAACGACGCGAAGATAATTTGTGGCAGCTTCCTCGTATTGCTTTCCAATGGAAAAGGCCTCCCCACTCCAAAAGCTTGCCAACGCCACATAGTTGGGGTCGATGGGAAACTCCAGCGACTTTTTAAAGTATGTCACCGCTTCCTCATACTCTTCTTTATTGAACAGTTCGGAGCCTTTCAAATAAGCCGCCTTCTGGTATGCCTGGTTGATGTATTGGTTCCGGCTGGGCAATGCATCAATGTATTCGATCGCTTTGTTGAAATTGTTCCCGTTCACATAGGCCTGCGCCAACAACTCCTTCACCTCCACGGTATGGTTACTGGACGAATACGTCTTTAGATACCGCTCAAACTCGTCAATGGCCTGGTCGGGCTTGCCGGCATCATACGATACTTTTGCGTATTGGAACGAGCTCTCTTCGGCGAGCTTTTCGTCTTTCGGGTTCTTGCGGGCGTAGCTGAAGGCGTTCAGGGCATAGGGCTTATTGCCTTGTTTCAGATAAAGTATGCCCAGGTAATAAGAAGCATAGTAGCTCACCGTGTCTTTGGCTGCGGCGGCCTTGTCCAGGTACTCGATGCCTTTGGCGGTGTTGCCCGCGGCATAGTTGGCATAGCCGGCACGAAAGAGGACCCCGGTCTCGGGCTTGGCATTGTTGTCGAGGTATTTTTGATAGGAGTCCAGCGCCTTTTTATAGTCGCCTTTATAGTATTGGGCTTCCGCTACCAGCATGGCGATCTCGTTGGCGTTGCCCAGGTCCGTGCGTCCCTTCAGGCTGTTGGCATATTCGATCACAGTGTCGTAGCGTCCTTGCTTATAGTAAATGTTCGCGATCAGGTAGGGAACAATGTTGGCATAGGAAGGGCTGCTCTCCGCCTTCTTCAGGTCGAAGAGGGCTTCTTCGTATTTACCTCTGGAGTATTCAATAAACCCCGCATAGTAATTGGAAGCCGGTGTGTAGGCGTTGCTGAGGCGCTTCACAAAGTTGAATTGCTCCAGCGCTTCGTCGAGTTTCTTTTGGTTGAAATAGCTGTAGCCCCACTTGAAATGTCCCTGGCTTTGTTGGTCCAGGGTGAGTGCAGGGAAGTCCACTTTTTTGAAGTAGGTCGAAGCCTTTACGTAGTTGCCTTCTCCATAAAAGAAATTGGCCAGGTCGTAAAAAGCAGTCGAGGCTTTGGGACTGGAGGGGTTATGGTCGATGAAGTCGTCGATGAGTTTTTCGCCGTCGCGGTGTCCGAGGCTGAGGGCGCTGAAGGCGACATAGTATTCGGCCTCGCTCCTACGCGAATCGGTGGGCGATGCCTGGGCGAGAAAGTCGGTGAACACCTGGCGGGCAGCTCCATAATTGGCGTGATTCACCAACTCCGTGCCGCGGCGGTAGAGC